>JAYWGW010000066.1:0-65286 GCA_043778045.1 Bacteroidota bacterium
CTTGCATTTAAATTTTTAACAAATTCTTTAAAATCCATATGTTTGTGATTTAGATCACAAATATAATAAAAATCTACATTATTCTAAAACATAACCAAATATTTTAAATTTTGAATTATAAATTTTAAATTATTGTTATTATGTAGCATCAAATTTTGCGTTTGGGATTTGCCACTGCAGACACGTATAAATGGAAATGTTTTTTTGGCATTTTCAGTCAAAAAAGATTAGAATGAATAGCCCGGCGGTCATTGCGAGTTACGGCCTGTTCGCCGCGGCGAAAGCAATCTCCGCAACGCCCAAATTATTTTTTTAAATTTCCTGTGTTTTTATCAAATCCGTAGGGGCAGTGTCGGCAACCGCTTTTGCAACAATGACCGCGGTTGAGGTGGTGTTTTTCTGTGAAGCATTTATATCCTTCGGGTGTATAATAAAAATCTTCGCCTTCGATGAGATTTTTTTCCTTTCTTTGTTCTTTCATATCCACAAATTTATATAATATTATCAAATGTTTGTAATTGTTTCCCGTTTTTTATTGCCAAAAGGCGCGGTCGGTTTGACTCTTTTTCCGTTTATAATTTTGCGGTACAAAAAAGATACGCGGAATTTGACGTTGATGAATCATGAGAAAATTCATATTCGCCAACAGTTGGAATTGTTGGTTATTCCATTCTATATTTGGTATGTGGTTGATTTTTTTATTAAATATTGGCGATATAAAAATGCAAATCAGGCCTATTTAAATATTGTGTTTGAAAAAGAAGCTTACGCAATGGATGGTGATTTGACCTATTTAAAAAATAGAAAATTATTTTCATTTAAAAACTTTCTAAAAAGTTGATTTTTAAAAGCATAATTTTGTAAATTTGCGTATAAATAATCTTAAAAACTATTACTTTTTTTCTAATATTAACACTTTTTTATATGAAAACAGTCAAAATAGTAGTATTATTTATTTATCTTTTTTTTGGACTGAATTGTGTTTTTGGTCAAATATTCGTTAAAGACAGCTATGTTTATGTAGCCGATAATTATTTGTATGTTAAGGATGGAATTGAACTTAACACTGCAAATAGTAATTTATATTTGCGAAATGGCGCGCAATTGCTTCAAGGAGCATCCGCAACAGTTTCAACCAATAAAGGAACTGGAAGTTTATCAGTTTTTCAAGAAGGTACTTCAAACAATTTTGCATATAATTATTGGAGTTCGCCCGTTGGTGAATCGCTAACTACAGCAGGAAATAGTCCATTTTCGATCACGCAACTTGGTGTGCCAACATCTTCGACCACCACAACCGTTGCAACTGCTTTGGACAATAATTTTTGGGACGGATTTTCAACTCCTGGATCTGTAAATATAGCTCGGAGATACATTTATAATTTTATTTCAAGCTCCACATATGCACAGTGGCTTTATGTTGGGATAGGCAATTCAAATCCTGGTTATGGATTTACGATGAAAGGAGTTTCTGGTACAGACGCAACAACTGCAACTGCCGTGCAGGCTTTTGGCGGTGCAGCAAACAATCCTGGATTTGCCCAGCGATATGATTTTAGAGGTAAACCAAATGATGGCGTCATTACAGTGACAATCGGAGCAGGAAAACAAACGCTAACCGGCAATCCGTATCCAAGCGCTATTGATTTACAACTATTTTATAATTTAAATAGTACTAAAATTGAATCTTCAATTTCATATTGGGAACAACCAAACAGCACAGCCACTTCGCATTATTTGACTGCATATAAAGGTGGTTATGGTGTATATAATGCAGTAAATAATTTATATGTTCCAGCAGCTATTTTTTCAACTGATCAAAACGGCATCGCAATAGAGCCATCAACAGCTACAGGCGGAATTTATAAAAGGAAGTTTGCTCCTGTTGGTCAAGGTTTTATGATTACGGGCAAAGCTGGAATTCTAACCAATTCGGTGGCAACTTTTGATAACAATCTTAGAGTTGTAGTGAAAGAAACAACGGCAGCAAACTTGACCGATTCGGAATTTCACAGAGTTAATATGTCTTCTCAAAATGCCACTGTTGATAATGATTTTTATGGTTCAATACCAAATGTTGCGGGAATTGATTATACTTTAATAAGCAAAGCTCCGACGCCAAATATTAGGATAGCTACGTCATTTGGTACGGGAGAGGCGTCGCGACAAGTTTTATTAGTTTTTAAAGCAGGAGCAATTGATGATGTTGACGCTTCAGATTCAAAATCGCCCGATGCCAATGGTAGTTTGCCACAAGATATGTATATTTTCCTTAACAACTCTGAATATGTAATGTCAGGAACGACATTCGATATCAATAAAAAATTTGCAGTTGGTTTCAAAAACACGCAGGTTGCAAATTATAAAATGAAAGTACAACAGATTGAAAATTTTAATGGTGCAAATGCAATTTATTTGCATGATAAAGTTAACGATTTATATTATGATATAAAAAATGCTTCTCACGAATTTTCAATGCCAGCAGGTGCAAACAATACAAAATATGAAATAACATTTACGCAAGGTGCACTTTCAAATCCCGAAAACACTATTGCCTCGTTTGATGTTTTTCAAAATAATGTAAACAGCGTTTTGACCATTAGAAATCCAAAATTAATTGATATAAAAAATTGTGAATTGTTTGATATGACCGGTAAATTGATTTTTAATAAAACAAATTTAGGAAGTCAGTCAGAATTTACTTTTCAAACAGCGAACTTAAGCCAAGGAGTTTATATTGTGAACATAACTACATCTGAAAATCAAAAAATTAGCAAAAAGGTGATTGTCGCAAAAGCTAATTAATACCTATTGTAATAACTTTAAAGCAACTTCTTTAAGTTGCTTTTTTTTTGAAAAAACTTTAATAAAACCCGCCATCAATCAGTTTATAGCTACTTTTCAAAATAATGTTTCCTTGTATATAAAGCGAGAAGATTTGTTACATCCATTTGTTTCGGGCAATAAACTTCGGAAATTAAAATATAATATTTTAGAGGCAAAGTGTCAGAAAAAAGATACATTAATAACGTTTGGTGGTGCGTTCTCCAATCATATTGCGGCGGTGGCTTATGCGGGTTTTGAAAATGGATTAAAAACAATTGGCATTATTCGAGGAGATGAATTGCAGAATAAAATTGAAGAAAATCCAACGCTTTCTTTCGCAAAAAAGCACGGCATGCTGTTCGAATTTATTTCGAGAGAAGTTTATCGAATGAAAAATAGTTTAGATTATATCAATAAAATTGCGACAAAATATCCGAATTCATTTTTAATTCCCGAAGGAGGAACCAACAGTTTAGCCATCAAAGGATGCGAAGAAATTTTGACTTTGGACGACCAAAATTTTGATTATATTTGCACTTGCGTGGGAACAGCGGGAACCATTTCGGGTTTAATAAACAGTGCAAAAACGGCAAAAATTTTGGGGTTTTCAGCTTTGAAAGGCAATTTTTTAGAAAATGAAATTGCCAAATGGACAGTGAAACACAATTGGGAATTAAACACGGATTATCATTTTGGCGGTTATGCAAAAGTTACCGATGAATTGATTATTTTTATAAATAATTTTAAAAAGCAATACCAAATTCCGCTCGATCCCGTTTATACCAGTAAGATGGTTTTTGGAGTTTTAGATTTGATTGAGAAAAACTATTTTGCGCCTAACACCAAAATATTGATGATTCACACGGGCGGATTGCAAGGAATTGCAGGCATGAACCAGCTTTTACGAAAGCAAAACAAAACTTTGATTGATACAGATGAATAGATATATAATATTGTTTTTAACTTTTTTTACACTCGTAAGTTGTACCAGCCAGCAACAAGTGATTCAAATCGAAAAGAAACCACTTTATGCGTATAACAAGCCAAAACCAGTAAAAAAAGTTGTCAGAACTTATAAAAAGCCATTTCAAAAATCTAAACCTGTTGTATCAAATAAACCATCGCAGCAGCAGAAAATTTCTTCCGATACAATCACGCCACCTGTAACAGAAGTTATCGTTTCGACTTCAAAAACCAAAGTAACGCTTGAAACTTTAAATAACTATATCCTGCAATATAAAGACATTGCCATGAATAATATGCGATCGAATGGCATTCCAGCAAGCATTATTTTGGCGCAAGCTATTTTGGAATCGGGCGCAGGAAATGGCGATTTGGCTCGTGATGCTAATAACCATTTTGGAATCAAATGCCACAAAGATTGGACCGGTGAAAGCGTGCGCCATGATGATGATTCCGCCCAAGAATGTTTTAGAAAATATCCAAAAGCTGCTGATTCTTTTCAAGATCATGCTACGTTTTTGTCCAGTCGCGGTCGATATAGCGCATTGTTTAAACTTTCAAAATCTGACTATCGCTCGTGGGCACGTGGTTTGAGATCTGCAGGATATGCCACCGACCCAAAATATCCTGAAAAACTGATCACCTATATTCAAAAATATAATTTGAATCAATATGATAATATTGTTTTGGGCATAGACGAGGCAACGGACACGCAACAAGTGCAAACTATTGAAAACAATGCTGTTTTTCCCATAACTGTAGATAACAATAATATGCATCAAGTTCAAAAAGGAGAAACATATTATTCGATTTCAAAAAAATATAGTATTTCTGTAGATGATTTAAAACAAAAAAACAGGTTGGCAAACAATGTCTTGTCTGTCGGACAAGTTTTAATTATTAAGTAAACATCGACACGGAAAACTTCCGTAAAGAATATTTACTTTATACATTATACTTTTAAATTATACATTTTACATTATACAATATAAATTTTACATAAAACATTTTACTTCAAAAAATGAAATATCAACGCAGTAGTCAACTTTTTATTCAAGCAGAACAAGTTATTCCAGGTGGCGTAAACTCGCCAGTTCGCGCCTTTAAATCCGTCGGTGGCACACCAATTTTTGTCAAATCTGCAAAAGGCGCCTATCTCTATGACGAAGATGGCAACACGCTAATAGACTACATAAATTCTTGGGGACCAATGGTTTTAGGTCATGCGCATCCGCCTGTTGTTGAAGCAATAACGGAGCGCGCAAAACTCGGTACATCGTTTGGTATGCCAACAGCGTTAGAAACGCAAATTGCAGAGCTTGCAATTTCGATGGTACCAGGAATAGAAAAAATCCGATTTGTAAATTCAGGAACCGAAGCGTGTATGAGTGCCATTCGATTGGCGCGAGGCTACTCCAATAAAGACAAAATCATCAAATTTGCAGGATGCTATCACGGACATTCAGATTCGTTTCTGATTCAGGCTGGAAGTGGCGCTGTCACTTTTGGCTCACCAAACAGTCCAGGAGTAACCAAAGGCACTGCGCAAGACACATTGTTAGCAAATTATAACGATTTGCAATCTGTTCAAACCCTGATTGATGCCAATCCAAATCAAATTGCGGCGCTTATTGTAGAGCCAGTTGCAGGAAACATGGGTTGCATTCCGCCAGCCGAAGGTTTTCTACAAGGACTTAGAACACTTTGCACAGACAATAACATATTACTTATTTTCGATGAAGTTATGACAGGATTTCGTCTCGCTCGTGGTGGCGTACAGGAGCTTTATGGCGTCACGGCAGACATCGTGACGTTCGGAAAAGTGATTGGTGGCGGACTTCCCGTTGGTGCCTTTGCGGGTCGCGCGGAAATTATGAATCACCTTGCGCCACTCGGGCCAGTGTATCAAGCAGGAACATTGTCGGGCAATCCGTTGGCAATGGCGGCAGGATTGGCAATGCTAACAGAATTAAACAATAAACCCGAAGTTTTTGAAAGTTTAGACAAAAAATGTCAATATCTCGAAAACGGAATGCGCACGGCATTGACAAACCACAACATCGATTTTACCATCAACCGCGTTGGCTCCATGATATCAGTTCATTTTGATAAAAATCCAGTCGTTGATTTTAAAACCGCAGCTGCAGGCGACAATGAAACTTTCAAAAAATTTTTCCACGGATTGCTCGCTGAAGGCATTTATATTGCGCCATCGGCATATGAAAGTTGGTTTCTGACCGATGCTTTGACGTACGCTGATTTAGATAAAACAATAGAGGCTGTTGAGAAAGTGGCAAAAATGCTGTGAGTCGGAAAGTTGGAAAGTGAGAGGAAGAAACAAGAGGCAAGAGACAAGATGCAAGATTTTGCGTGTGGTAATTTATGAAAATTTGTCTTAAAATTTTTTGGGCGATTCCCTTTGTGCAAAACGGAAAGCAGATGCTGGATATGCCGTTTTGCAAAAAGCGACGGGCTGCAGCCTGCGGCGGACAAGTTCGGCTAAATCTTTTTTTATTTTTGTCATCCCGAGCGCAGTCGAGGGACAAAAAATAAAAAAAGGATATCGCCTCTACGTGTCCGCCGTAGGCTGATCCCTATCGCGAAGCGCATAAAAAAACCGCATTAACAATCCGTTACAGCGGTCCTTCACTTTAAGTCGTTGCGATTTCGATGACTATTGGTTTGTTTTAAGGTATGAAAACGAAAAAGTTTTTAAAGGTCATTTTTTGTTGAAAAGGTAGGTTTTAGGTTTTTACTGCTTGTTTTATGGTGCGGTATAATTGAGTGAGGGATAGAGGCGGTATCCTTTTTTTAATTTTGTCCCTCGACTGCGCTCGGGATGACAAAACTCAAAAAAGATATAGCAGAACGTGTCCGCCGAAGGCTGAAGCCCGACTTTTTGGAGAAAAAAGCGATTTCGATCATACAAATTTTCGCTTTTTTCGCCAAAAAGGCACTCCCAGATAAATTGAAGGTTAATTTGAATAAAAATCAAAACATTTAATATTAAATTGGTAATTGGCGATTTTATTAATTTGTAGATTTGTAAAAAAAAATATGTTTTCTAAATTTACTTCCATTGCACTTTTGCTGTTTTGTATCGTTGGATTTGCCCAATCGCCAAGCTACCAAATCTCATTTCCAAACACGAAAAAATTTCATAAATTTCTGCAATTATCAAACAAAATCTATCCGCTGATTAGTGCACATCGTGGGGGACCAACAAAGGGATTTCCCGAAAATTGTACGCCAACTTTTGCACATACCATCACTTTCAATCCTTCGATTATAGAAACTGATATTGCGCTGAGCAAAGATTCTATTTTAGTAATGATGCATGACAATACTTTGGACAGAACCACAACAGGCACTGGAAAAATCGGAGATTATACCTACAAAGAATTGCAAGAATTTTATTTAGAAGATACCGAAGGAAACCCAACATTGTTCAAAATCGAAACTTTAGACCAAGTTTTGCTATGGGGCAGAGACAAGGTGATTTTTACTTTGGATATCAAAAAAGGCGTTCCAATGCGCATGATTGTCGATGCGATTCGGAGAAATAAATCAGAAAAATATGCAACAATCATTACATACAATGCCAATCAAGCTGCGGAAGTCGCAAAATTAGCACCAGACTTGATGATTTCCGTCTCAGCGCGTGGAAAAGAAGATATAGAACGTATGGAAGCACTTGGTGTAAAAGCCGATAAAATGATCGCATTTGTTGGTACATCTGAACCAAAATCAGAGGTTTATCAATATTTAAAAAGCAGAAAAATTGCGTCGATTCTTGGCACAATGGGCAATATTGATAAAGGCGCAAAAGCTAATGGCGACGAATTGTACTATAAATTAATTGAAAACGGTGCAAATTTTCTTTCCTCAGATAGAACTGTAGAATCGGGAAAACAATTGTCGCAATATGTTATAGACAAAAATTTGAAATCGAAGTATATTAACGTAATGAAATAAAAAAAGGGAACCTATTACAATTCCCTCTTTGTGACTTGCTAAAATAATGCGTTCTATTTTTGTTTTGACATTAGTTCGTTAATCATTTTTGGAACTTCTTTTTCGATGTCTTTAAGTGGTCCAAAATTTTTGACAATAAGCTTTGACCTTTCCATAATTCAAATATAGGAAATTTAATATTACAAATTTTTAGCGCGTGAGTAGGGATTCGAACCCTAAACTTTGAACCATTCAATAGATTTAATTTGTAATAAAATTGTGCTCACGCGGACAAAGTTTTAAACACGCCTTTTTTTATTTTTTCCATAAGCATTGAATTACTAAAATAACAAATTACACAATCGTACAAAATGCCCAAACTCAATTTTACGTACAAATTCATATCACAACCAGTCATCAATGTTATTATCTGACTAATCAAATGAATACTTTAATATTTTATTTAATTACTAACCAACTCCACCACTTTCACCTCACCAACCAAACTAACTTTAATTAGTGCAAACTTTGATAGATTTTTTGTAGCTGCATCCCACTTCTTCCCACTCAAATCAGATTTAATTTTCAAAACGCCTAAATCCATTTTATTGTCATTGGATTTTAAAAAATCTACAATCAATTTTTCATCGTCTGAAAGTTCTACTACAACTTGTTTTTTCTCAGGACGCATTTGCGGAAAGAAAAGCACTTCTTGAATGGATGAATTATTGGTCAGATACATCATCAGTCGGTCCATTCCAATGCCAAGCCCAGATGTTGGCGGCATTCCATATTCCAAGGCTCGTAAAAAATCTTCGTCAATGATGCCGTTTGCTTCGTCGTCACCTTTTTCTGCCAATCGAATTTGTTCTTCAAAACGTTCGCGTTGGTCAATTGGGTCGTTTAGTTCTGAATAGGCATTTGCAACTTCTTTGCCACAAACCATCAATTCGAACCGCTCTGTAAGTTCTGGATTGGTGCGATGTTGCTTGCAAAGTGGCGACATTTCTTTTGGATAATCAGTAATAAAAGTTGGTTGAATATAATTTCCTTCGCATTTGGCACCAAAAATTTCGTCAATTAATTTGCCTTTGCCCATTGTAGCATCCACGTCAATTCCCATGCCACGCGCTGCATCAAAAAGTTCTTGTTCCGATTTGCCAGAAATATCAAAACCTGTAAATTGTTTGATAGAATCGGTCATTGTGATGCGCGCATACGGCGTTTTGAAACTGATTTTGTGTTCGCCAAACGTTGCTTCTGACGTCCCATTTACCACAACGGCGCAGTGCTCAAGCAAATTTTCGGTGAAAGTCATCATCCAATTATAATCTTTGTATGCTACATAAATTTCCATTGCAGTGAACTCAGGATTGTGGGTTCTGTCCATGCCTTCATTGCGGAAATTTTTAGAAAATTCATATACACCATCAAATCCACCAACAATCAAACGTTTAAGATAGAGTTCATTGGCAATTCGCATATAAAGCGGTATGTCCAACGAATTGTGGTGTGTTATAAACGGACGCGCTGCTGCACCGCCAGGGATTGGTTGCAGGACAGGCGTTTCAACTTCTAAATAGCCAGCGTCGTTGAAAAAGCTACGCATTGCGTTGAACAATTTTGTGCGTTTTATAAATGTTTCTTTAACATGGTCGTTGACCGTCAAATCCACATAGCGTCTTCTGTATCGTTGTTCTGGATCAGCAAAAGCATCGTATATTTTTCCGTCAGCATCTGTTTTCACAACAGGCAAAGGTTTTAAGGCTTTCGCCAATACAGTTAAACCATATACATGAACGGAAATTTCGCCTACTTGGGTTTTAAAAACCGTGCCACGAACGCCAATGAAATCGCCAATGTCTAATAGTTTTTTGAAAACTACGTTATACATTGTTTTTTCTTCGTCAATAGAAATATCATCACGAGAAACATAAATTTGGATGCGTCCTTCTGCGTCTTTCAGTTCTGCGAAAGAGGCTTTTCCCATGATGCGTTTTTGCATCAAACGCCCAGCCAAAACAACTTCTTGACCGTCGTATTTTTCAAAATTATTGAGAATATCTGAGCTATATGCTGTGGTTACAAATTCTGCTGCAGGATAGGGTTCAATACCTAATGATCGTAATTCTATTAGTGCTTCGCGACGAAGAATTTCTTGTTCGGATAGTGCCATTTAAATGTTTATTTTTGATGGTAAAGATAGCGTTTTTCAAATAAAATGTAAAATGTAAAAATGTAAAAATGTAAAAAATGAAATGTAAAATGTAAAATGTAAAAAGTGAAATGTAGATATATAATGTAAAAATGTAAAGTGTCGAATTATAGCAATGTAACTTTCAACTTTCGACCTTCGACTTTTGACTTTTGACTTTTTTTGCGTTAGTGATCATCCTGCGGCGGACACGTAGAGGCGGTATCCTTTTTTGAGCTTTGGCGTTCAACGCTTCTGCACGTTCGCCAAAGCTCAAAAAAGATATAGCCGATAGCCCATTACGCCTTTTCGGCGGAAACGCCCAAATATTTAACCAATAATTATGAATTTAAAGTCTATAAAAAGTTATTTTTGAAAAAAATTTTGGAATGAAATACGCTTTTTTGTTGTTTGTTATTATGTTGTTGCAAAGTTGTCAAGTTGTTGAAATCATTGAAATTCGAGCCGATGGAAGTGGCGAAATATCAATTATGCAACGGCGAGATGAGCAAAGTTTTATGAAAATGAATCCAGACGAATATTTGCGGGAACAGCGTTTTGAGGATAAAAATTTGGTTTTTCGAGACATAATGAAATCGCAGGTTGAGGTGCTGTCCAAAATGTCTACGAAAGAAAAATTACTGTATAGAAAATTCGAAAATACATCAATCAGAATTTTTCAAAATTCGGACACCAAAGAAAAATATCGAAGTTTTCAAAGTTCTTTTACTGATATAAATTTGTTGCCAGATTTGCATAAATCGTATGAATATTACGATAATATTGTTCATAATTATGCACTCTCAGCCGAGGAACATTACTCGGATTTACAATTTTTTTATAATGAAAAAACATTCAAACGCAAAGCAAGTATTATCAGCGAAGTCTTTTATAAAAAAGAAATGGCGGAGCTTTCGCAATATGAAACGTATTTGAAAGGACAGACTTATGTGGCAAATTATGTTTTGAAATATCGATTTCCAAAATCCATAAAATCGGTTTCGAATGCGAATGCGAAAATAAGTGAGGATAGAAAATCCTTGGAAATTATTTTTTCCATTTTTGAAGCAAAAAAACATCCAGAAATCACTAACTTTGAGGTAGTATTTGAAGAGTAATTTATGAAAAATTTTTTATTGTTAACATTATTAAGTAACGCACTTATGAGCTGTTCTGTAACTGAAACCATCGAAATTACAAATGGTGGTAGTGGTACAATGACCATAACAGAGCTGCAAGATTTCAAAAAAATCAAGTATGCAATGCCGAAATTTCCACTGAAAAAAAGTAATGTAGTTCTTGACGAAATGTTTTCCGAAGTGATTCTAAAAAACGCAGATTTGGTTAAAAGAATGTCAAAAGTGGAACAAGACCTTTACAAATTATATGCAAATATTCGCATTCAAATTCAAAATGACTCGACGCAACAAATAGGAAAGGAAGTTACTTCGAGCAAGTTTACTGATATTAATACCTTGCCAAATTTATATAACGCCGTAGATTTTCGTGGCAATATTATTGGAAATATAGCCATCTCAACAAAGCAGAAAGCAGGAAGTTTACAGTTTTCTTATGATGGTAAAGTCTTTAAAAGAATTGTAAAAATTATAGATACTACATATTATTCGCAGCAAAAACTTTTGGACAAATTGTTTATCGACAAATTGAAAGATGCTGCCTACAATGCTAATTATACCTTAGAATATAAATTTCCAAAAAAAATTAAGTCTGTTTCGAACAATAATGTAATTATAAGCGCTGATAAAAAACAAATTTCAATTGTTTTTGCATTGATTGACGTCAGACGAAATCCAGAAATCACTAACTTGGAGGTAGTTTTTGAAGAGTAAATACATGAATAAAAATATAATTTTAAAAGATTTAGGACTTCAAGATTATAAAGAAGTTTGGGATTTGCAAGAAACAACTTTTAAAGAAATTGTTGATCTAAAAATCAAAAATCGAAGAGAAGAAACTGATTTGCCAACGCCAAATTATTTATATTTTGTTGAACATCCGCATGTTTATACGTTAGGAAAAAGTGGCGATTTGGAAAATATGTTATTGTCTGAAAAACAGTTAGAAGCAAAAGGCGCAACGTTTTATAAAATCAATCGTGGTGGCGACATCACCTATCATGGGCCAGGTCAAATTGTGGGTTATCCGATTTTGGACTTAGATAATTTTTTTACGGATATTCACAAATATTTGCGATTTTTGGAAGAAGCAATTATTTTGACCTTAAAAGAATATGGACTTGAAACAGAACGAAGTCCGGGCGAAACAGGCGTTTGGTTAGGCGTCGGGACACCATTTGCAAGAAAAATTTGTGCCATGGGCGTCCGCGCAAGCCGTTGGGTGACGATGCACGGATTTGCATTAAATGTAAACGTAGATTTAGGATATTTCGATAATATTGTGCCCTGTGGAATTCGTGGGAAAGCTGTAACTTCATTGCGCGCTGAGCTTGGCGTAGATTATGTTGATGAAAATCAAGTGAAACAAAAAATTCTCAAACATTTTAAGGATTTATTCGAATGTAAATTTATTTAGATTTAAATTATTACAGACAACCAATAACCAACAACCAACCACCATCAACCAACATCCACCAACCAACAACATCAATTTGAAAACATTAAAAGGACAAAATATTCAACTTCGGGCGCTTGAAACCGAAGATTTGGAATTTATATACGAAATGGAAAACGATGTTTCGGTTTGGGAAGTGTCGCAAACTCAAACGCCATATAGCAAATTTCTGATTGAACAATATCTTGAAAACGCTAATCAGGATATATACGAAGCCAAACAGTTGAGATTGGCCATTTGTGATATCAATACTCAAAAAGCAGTTGGACTTATAGATTTGTTTGATTTTGATCCAAAAAACAATAGAGTCGGCGTCGGAATATTAATCCAAAGTTTAGAAAACAGACAGCAGGGAATTGGTAGCGAGGCACTGGAATTATTGATTAATTATGCTTTTGCAAATTTAAATCTCAATCTAATGTATGCAAACATTGATCCTGAAAATTTTGCCAGTGTGCGACTTTTTACTAAATTTGGATTTCAAAAAATTGGCGTAAAAAAAGGTTGGAACCTTGTTGACGGCGTTTATAAAGATGAATCTATGTTCCAATTGTTTAAAAATTAAGCATAAAAATCAAATTTTACTACATGAAAATCAAAAAATTAATCAGCATTTTTTTAGTCGTTGTTGTTACCATCGCATCTGTTTATGGTTATATGATTTACAGAAAAATCTTTTCGAGCAACACAAATTTTGCAGAAAAAGAGATGTTTGTAAAAATTCCAACCGATGCAACTTACGAGAAAGTCAAAGAAATTGTTACTCCTTATATAGAAGACATGGAAAAATTTGATTTGGTAGCCGAAAAAAAGCAATATAAAACAAACGTAAAAGCGGGTCGGTTTTTGTTAAACAAAGGCATGAATACCAATGATATTATAAATTCGATGCGTCAGAATGTCCCCGTAAATTTGGCGTTTAACAACCAAGAACGCCTCGAAGATTTTGCGGGCAGAATAGCCTCACAACTCGAGTGTGACAGTATTTCGGTTTTAAATGCTTTTTTAGACGAAAAATTTCTAAAAGAAAACAGTTTTACAAAAGAAAATGTTTTGTCGGTCGCCATTCCAAATTCATATGAGTTTTTTTATAATACGACTGCCGAAAAATTTAGAGACAGAATGGCAAAGGAATATCGTGCTTTTTGGACAGAAGAACGAATTAGTTTGGCGAAAAAACAAAATTTAACACCCATTCAAGTTTCAATTTTGGCATCAATTGTTCACAAAGAAACGGTCAAAAAAGACGAAAGACCAAAAGTTGCGGGTGTGTATTTAAACAGATTGAATCGCAACATAAAACTTGAGGCCGATCCAACCGTGATTTTCGCCGTTAAGAAAAATAGCAACGATTTTGCACAAGTAATAAAACGCGTTTTGTATAAAGATTTAACGACGGATTCGCCATATAACACTTATAAATATTTTGGTTTACCACCCGGACCAATTGCCATGCCTGATATTTCCGCATTGGAATCTGTGCTAAAACCGCTAACGCATAACTACATTTATTTTTGTGCAAGTGTTACAAATTTTGGCTACCATGAATTTGCTGAAAACCTTGCGCAACACGAAGTCAATCGTCAAAAATATGTAGCTTGGATAAGCGCACAAGGCGTGAAAAGGTGAGGATTTGTGATTTGTGATTTTAGCTTTCAGCGATTAGCATTTATTAATTAGCAATCAAAAATATTTTGAGCACCGCAAAACAATCTGCAATCGTTAATTGTTAATCAATATTCGTTAATCAAAAATCCCAAAAATCCCAAATCAAAATTCTAAAATCAAAAATCCAATGACCTTCACCGCCATCGACTTTGAAACAGCAACAGGCCATCCCGAAAGTGCTTGCGCAGTAGGCATCGTTACGGTTGAAAACGGAATTATAGTTGATGAATATGTAACGTTGATTCAACCACCAAACAATGAATATTGGTACAGAAATATTATGTGCCACGGCATAAAACCAATTGAAACGTTGGGCAAACCTATGTTTGACGATTTGTTTCCAGAAATTCAAAAACGATTATTCGGCAGAAAATTGGTAGCTCACAACGAGCGTTTTGATAGAAATGTTTTGCAAAAAACCATGAATTATTACGGATTGTATTACGATGAATTGGAAGTCGCAAACATGTGGGAATGCACCTGCAAAATCTATCGCGCCAAAGGATACAAACCTGCGAATTTAAAGTATTGTAGCGATATGAATAACATTCAACTCAACCATCACGAAGCACTTTCTGACGCGAGGGCGTGTGCGAAATTGTATTTATTGAGATAGGATTGAAAGATTGAAAGATTGAAAGATTGAAAGATTGAAAAATTTAATGATTGAAAGATTTGTAAAGTAAATATCATTAAAAAACACATCATTCTAATAATCTAAAAGTCTATTAATATAAAGTTCTAACGATCTAAAAATCTAAATGTTAGTTTCTAAATCTTTGATGCTATCTTGATATTCATAGAAAAAACGTTCAAGACTGTCCATATTTTGTTCAAAAAAATCAAAAATTGTGTTCCAATATTGTCGATTGCTAACCGAAACATCGTTTAATTCAACCCAAATTCTACTGATAGTTTTTCCAGATTCTAAAGTGTAATTCTGTTCATATATTAAATTAGAAACATATTCATTTTCAAGGATATTTTTTAAAGAAACAATTTTTTCAAAGTAGATTTTTCTTAATTCTAAATTACGATTTTCAATATCGATGAGAATCTGGGCTTTTTTATTATCAACAAAAAATTTAAAAGAAAAGTCTTTAATTTTCGTATCGTACAACAACCATTTTCTTGGATATTTTTCGGCGAAAGCCACCCAAAATTCTTGTTTAAGTTGCTGATTTTGTTGTTTGCTATACATTTTTGATGGTTTGTGTTTTGTATATTTGTATTAAATTTCAATTGATTTTAGTTCTTAATTAATTGAAAAAATAGCATGCTACAAATTTATATTTTTATAGATGACATTTGACTATTTTTTATCTCAACTTCAAAAAATGAAGGATTTGGAACTTGGTGGATTTAATTCGCACACAAAAGTTGAGCCGTCTGCACGTGCGGATTTCATGAAAACGGTTGATTTTGAAACTGTCACACCAAAAAACGCATCGGTGATGCTTTTGGTTTATCCAAAAAACAAGTTAGCACACATCGTTCTGATTTTGCGCACTTCATACAATGGTGTACATTCGTCGCAAGTGGCATTTCCAGGAGGAAAAGCAGAAGATTTTGACGAAAATTTTTGGCAAACTGCACTTCGTGAAACTGAGGAAGAAATTGGAATTTCTGTTTCAAAAATTGAATTTGTAAAAGATTTCACACCTTTATACGTGCCACCAAGCAACTTCATGGTTTATCCGTATATGGGAATTTACGTGGAAACACCAAAATTTATTCCTGATCCAAAAGAGGTTGCAGGAATTATAGAATTGTCTTTAGTTGATTTTTTAATTGACGACATTCATATAAAAAAAATAATTAATGCATCTTATATGGAAAATATTGAGGTGGATGGATTTCAAATCGAAGATTATTTTGTGTGGGGTGCAACCGCAATGATTATGCAAGAATTAAAAGATTTGCTAAAAAATGTGTTATAAAAATGCTTTTTTTGTATGTTTGTAGCGCAGATTATAAATTAAAATTACTTTTTTATGGGATTCATAAAGCGAAATCCTTTTGGTCACGTACTTTTTATCAAAAAATTGTTGATTCGAGTTTTTGGTGCCTTAACACACCGCAGATACAGAGGTTTTAACGAATTGCACATTGAAGGATCTGAAATTATTCGAAATTTGCCCGACCGAAATGTTTTATTTATATCAAATCATCAAACTTATTTTGCCGATGTTGTTGCCATGTTTCATGTTTTTAATGCAAGTTTAAGTGGACGCGAAGACAATATTAAAAACATCGGATATCTGTGGAAACCGAAGCTAAATATTTATTACGTAGCCGCAAAAGAAACAATGACTTCGGGATTATTACCTAAAATTTTATCCTATATTGGTTCTGTTTCTGTTGAAAGAACGTGGAGAGCCAAAGGAAAAGACGTTACAGAAAAAAAGGAAATTAATCCAAATGATACCGAAAATATTGGTATTGCACTCAATGACGGATGGCTGATTACTTTTCCACAAGGCACTACAAAATCGTTTAAACCTGTTAGAAAAGGTACGGCGCATATCATTAAAAAATATAAACCCGTTGTTGTTCCGATTGTAATTGACGGTTTTCGCAGAAGTTTTGATAAAAAAGGTCTTCGCTTAAAAAAGAAGGGAATTTTGCAATCTTTCATTATTAAAGAACCATTAGTAATCGACTACGAAAACGATAGTATTGATGCGATTGTTGAAAAAGTTGAATATGCCATCGAACAACATGAATCTTTTCTGAAAGTTATTCCAGTTGAAGAGATTGAAGCGTTGGAAGAAGCTAACAAATTCAGACAGTGGGAATATTAAAATTTTTGATTGCTGATTTTTGATTTTTGATTTTTTGTGTGAAAATAATCTTATAAGTATTTTACTTTTTCACATTTCACTTCATACTTTTTACAATTTTGACTTTTTGACTTTCCAACTTTCGACTTATCTACAAATCTATTTTTTTCAATTCTTGATAATTTCTGCTTAGTTTTTTAAGTAAAATGCCGTACAAAATTCTGTAGAATACCCAAAAAACGGAAACCAGAAGCAATACAAGGAAAAATACAATTCCAATTATTAGGCACACTTGCAATTTATGTTCACCATCAAGTATTCTTGTTCTAATTCCATTGAGTTCAGGTAAGTTCATAAATGTCAATATCGATACAATACAGCTAAAAATTCCAAGTATCGACAAGTTATAAGCCACATATCCATTAACAGTTTTTCTGACTTTTAGAATGTTTTTCATTAACGTTTTTGTATCGCTAACGGTAGAAATTAGTTGATAGTTTTTATAAAAAAAGAATATAAATACTAAAATTACTACATAGTTCACGTACATAAAAGCGTCAATAAAATACATATATTTCTCTAATCCTGCTTTCGTAAAATCGGACTCACCATTTGCAAAAATATTTAACATTAATCCAAATAAAAATTCAATAATACCAATAATCAAAATCCATTTCACCACCGATGACGATTGTGTTTTCAACATAGCATAAATCTGATTTTCAGTATATTGCTTATCTTCGTGATTGTTTTTTTGCCAATCTTTTTTTAATAAATCTAACTCTTCCATCTTTTTAAGGATTTAATATTTTTTTTAATTTACCCTTAATTCTATTCATTTTCACTCTTGCATTTACCTCGCTAATTCCCAGAGTTACTGAAATTTCAGCATAATCCTTATCTTCTAAATACATAAACACCAATGCTTTTTCAATGTCATTTAATTGATAAACAGCATCATACATCAGTTTTAATTGCTCCTCTTCTTCATAATTATAATCTTCTTGTGGCAAAAAATGTTTTGCACCATCAAAAGAACTTGTTTGAATTGAACGCGTACTTTTTCTGTAAAGCGTAATTGCCGTATTCAAAGCCACTCGATATGCCCAAGTCGAAAATTTGCTATCGCCACGAAATTTCGGGAAGGCCTTCCAAAGTTGTATCGTAATTTCTTGAAATAAATCTTTATGTGCATCTTCTCCAGAGGTATAGAGCCGACAAATCTTGTGAACAATGTTCTGATTTGCTTTTAATTGCGATATAAAATTCTGTTCTAAATCCATTCAAATTATAAGTATCGTTTTTACGAAAAAGTTACAGTATTAGTCGAAAGTTTGAAAGGCGATAGTAAAAAAGTTATAATTCTTGAAGTTCAAATCCAAAAATTTTTCAAAATTTACCTGTCACTTTTTACCTCTAACTTCCAACTTTTTACCTCTTATTTCTAACTTCTCACTTCGTTCAAACCCAATCAATAAATTCAAAAATTTTCCATATCCTTCAAGCCCGTCTTTTTGCTGATTTGCTTTAAGAAATTGATCGTAAAATGTTTTAAAACCTACTTCTACAAACGATTCGTGTGCTTTCCAAAAATCATCACTTTCATTATAATTTTTAATAATTCCAGAATTTATTTTTGAATACAATTGCTTATATCTCAAAGGATTTTTAATTTTTATAAACCGCAAACAATATCGCAAAGCAAAACTCTCGGCAGAGTATCGAACGTATAAATCATCGTTAGCAATGCACGCTAAGTATCCAATAAAATTGCATTCGCTTTCGCTTGCAAATCCAATTTGATGGGCCATTTCGTGAGTTGATGTCATTGCGAAAACATATTTTGGCATTTCTGAATTGACTTGTGCCTCGTTTGTAAACGGATTTAAATATCCAGCAAAACCCATGTAAGAAAGCGGTTTTGAGAAGATCGATGCTTTCAGTGCCTGATTTTGATGCGTAAAATATGCAAATTTCTTTGATAAGTTAATATAACCAACAATGCTGAAATCAATTATTTGTTCGGTAGAATATGGGACAACTACTTTTGCGTTAGCTTTTTTTGTGATTAAAAGATGCGTTTTATTGATATTTTGAATCATTTTTTCCGTAAACAAAAACAATTCATCGTCCGTATAATTGGTGTTGATTTCCATTTTTTCAGCAAGTGGAGCACGATAATAATTATAGCCCCAAAGCAAATGAAATGCAAAATAAAATACGGAAATGAAATTTACAATCTGTAAAATAAATATTTTTTTTGTTTTAATTTTAAAAAACAACCACACGGCAATTGCTATAATAACAATTGCATACGCAATATCGCCAACAGAAAACTTTGCAAATCCAAAAATTTGTCGAGAAAAAAGACTAATTTTTTTGTAAAGAAAGTTGCTGTAATAAGTTTCTACAAATTCAGGATTGCGTTTTAGAAATTGCAAAAACAATATTTGAAGAAGCAAAAAAACGACAAAACCATATTTTTTCAAAATCTATTTCTTTGAATGATTTTTTTGAAAATCAGCTACTAACAAAGCAATAATTTCTTCTTCAAACTTGTAAAAAGATGTGGTTTTTCCTTTCACAAATGGTCCAAAACATCCGTTGGTTATCAGTACAAATCCAAAATTTTGTTTTTCGGAAACATAAGCGTCGCTAATCAGTCCGTAGGCATCTCCTGCGTGTCCGATAAATTTACCGAATATTTTTGGGTCGCCCATGCGGTCAGTTTCCGAGATGTTCGTTTGGTGCAGTCCCAATCCGTAGCTTTTGAAAAAACCATCGTAGTTGTCGCCATTGTCTTTGACGAAAATCCACTGTTGCTTTTTTGCTTCTAAAAGTGTTTTTTTAGATATTATTTTTGGTGCGGATATTCCATTTGATTTAATAAATTTTAGAAATTTCCCCAAATCTTGTGCCGAACATCTGAGTCCGCCCTGTGGTCCAAAATAAGCGCCATTTGTGCCCACCGTATAAGTAGAAAGGTCTGCGGGCGCTGGTTTCACGCCTTTAAAATCGTCTTTTTGTGGCGTCCAAATGTCATTTTCTTTTCGATATAAAACCGCTACATTATCAATATTTGGGACATCTTGAATGTTGAATCCAGAATTTATTTTTAAAGGTTGAAGTATCTCTCTCTTAACATAAATATCGAATCTTTCGTTGCTCAATTTTTCAATCAAAGTGCCAAGCAATCCAAAATTTAGGTTGCAATACGTAAAAAAAGTGCCAGGTTTTTTGTTTAAAAACATATCGTTTGTGAAATTGGAACCACTCGAAACCAATACAGAACTTATTGGCGTAATGGGCGTTTCCTTATATGTTGCCGACAAAAATTTATCATATCCACTGCCATCAGCAATACTCGACGTATGGCTCAAAATCATTCTGAACGTAATTGATACGTCGGGAAAATTCGGATTTCTTAAGATAAAACCTAATGTTTTCGAAACATCGTCGTCTAATTTAAATTTCTTTTGGTCATATAATTTCAATAACCCCAAAGAGGCGAGTGATTTTGAAATAGATGCAATTCTAAACACAGTTTCGTTGGTCATTGGCAGTTTTTGCGCCTCATTTCTTAATCCAATATTGAAAGTTTGCTCTTTATTGCCCTTAAATGTATGCACCGTCAAACCAATAAGTTTATTGTCGGACGCTACTTTTTCTAAATCTGTTTGAAGGTTTTGCGATATTGAAATCATAGATATAAGTGAGAAAATGAAAATAAAATATTTATTCATCGGTTGCGTTTTTTATTAAAGTATAAATGTAGCAAATTCAATTGAATCTCAAAAAATAGTTTTGTATTTTTGAGAAAATTTAAAAAATTTACTTTTATATGATACAAGATATTAGAAACCTTGAACCCAAAAATCTTTGGAACAAATTTGCTGATTTAAACGCTGTTCCGCGTCCGTCAAAAAAGGAAGATCGTGTGATTCAGTTTATGAAAGATTTTGGGAATAATCTTGGGTTGGAAACTTTTGAAGATGAAATTCGAAATGTAATCATCAGAAAGCCAGCAACAAAAGGAATGGAAAACAGAAAAATCGTTGTATTGCAAGGACATTTGGACATGGTACACCAAAAAAACAACGATACTGTTTTCGATTTTGACACGCAAGGCATTGATATGTATGTAGATGGTGATTGGGTGCGCGCGCGAGGAACCACGCTTGGCGCCGATAATGGACTTGGAGTTGCAATGATTATGGCAATTTTAGAGTCTACAGATATTGCACATCCAGCCATTGAAGCCTTGTTTACGATAGATGAAGAAACAGGTATGACGGGCGCGTTAAACTTAAAAGGTGGGATTTTGACGGGTGAAATTTTACTCAATATGGACACCGAAGAAGACGACGAAATAGATATTGGTTGCGCTGGCGGCATTGACGTAACGGCAAGCCGAACTTATGAATCTGAACCCATACCCGAAGATTCTGTAGGATACATTATTACCGTTAAAGGCTTGAATGGCGGACATTCGGGCATGGACATTAACAAAGGTTTGGGCAATGCCAACAAAATTATGAACCGCCTTTTGTTTAATGGTTTTGAAAATTTTGGACTTCAAATTTCTGAAATAAACGGCGGAAGTCTGCGCAATGCGATTCCACGAGAAAGCAATGCGAAAATTATTGTTGCTGGAATGTATAACGAGCAATTTGTTTTTGAAATGCAAGACCTTATCAACAATATTAAAACCGAATACAAAACCACCGAACCAAACCTAAAAATTGAAATAGTAAAGTCCGATTTACCAACTTCCGTGATGGATTTAGGCGTGCAGGAAGGATTGATTCGTGCTATATATGCCTCATTAAACGGTGTTTATAGAATGTCCGCCGACATGGAAAATTTGGTGGAAACGTCAAATAATATTGCGCGAATTGTGGTTGCAAATGGCGAAATATCCATTCAAAATTTAACGCGATCATCGGTAGAATCTTCAAAAATGGATTTAGCAAATTCGCTTCGTTCTTGCTATGAATTGTTTGGTTGCGAAGTAACTTTTGGTGGGAGCTATCCAGGTTGGACACCAAATGTAAACTCCGAAATTTTAGATTTGTTGGTATCAATTTATGAAAAACAAAACAACGAAAAGCCAAAAGTTGTGGCGTGTCACGCAGGTTTAGAATGCGGAATCTTGGGAACAAATTATCCAAAAATGGACATGATTTCGTTTGGACCAACTATTCACGGAGCGCATAGTCCCGACGAGCGCGCGAGCATCAAATCTTCGCAGAAATTCTACAAGTTTGTAGTAGAAATATTGGCAAATATTCCTGAAAGAAATTAAAATTTTAAAAATAAAAAAATAAAAAAAGACAAATTATCAAATAGATAATTTGTCTTTTGCAGCTAATATGAAGCATAACGACTTTCAAACTTTTAACCTTTAAACTTTCGATTTAAAATTTATTTATGTTCGACCTTGTACGTTTCAATATCTTTATTGATATCGTCAATACTTTTTTGCAGACGCTCTTTAAAAGTATTTAATTTTGCCTTTCCTTGTTCTTTATAGCTGTTCAATGTTGACGTTAGCGCTACATTTTTAGCTTGTAGTGAATCTATTTCGCGTTGAAACTTCACTTTATTAGTTGCTGTTTCAGTTTTCAATTTTGCTTTAAAAGCTTCAATTTCGGCCTCGTTTACTTTTACTAAATCTAAAGTTTTACTTTTCAAAATCGCATAATCTGATTGCGTAGCTTCTGATACAGTTTCATTTTCAATCGCATCTGTTTCAGTTTTAGTTTCGTTTGATGATTTACAACTCGAGTATATAAATGTGAATAATACGAATGTTAAAGCATACAAAATTTGATAATTTTTCATTGTGATCTTTGTTTCAATTAATTTTTTGTTGAAATTATGTATTACACATTATATTTAACTTTGAAATGAACTTATAATCAATAGCTACTATTTTTTAGTAAATCAAATGCTAAAATAATGCTTTACAAAAAAACCTAATCATTTGATTAGGCTTCCTTATTAGTGCTGTTCGCTACCACACAGCCCAACAATCTCATGAAAAACATCATGAAGTGTTGTAAGTTTTGCCGTCAATTCAGCATCCGTAGCTTTTGATAAAACCATCTTGTGTAATGCTTTGGATTGAATTTGAATTCTTTCCGCAGCTGACAAAATTTTTGGAGTTTGAAATTCCGCAGGAATTTCAGATTTTAAAAGGGCTTCAGCTTTTTCAAACATTTCCAATGAACGTGTTCTCATCGGCTCTAAATTACCTTCTTCCGCCGGATGAAATGTTTCTGACATAACACCGTGAAAAGTTTTGATAGCTGGCCATTTGTCTGATACTGATTGTGCAATAGCAATATTTGCGAAGAATAAGACAATAAGAATTGATAGTGTTTTTACGATATTCATTTTTTATTTTTTTGGTTTACAGCTACAAATATAAAACAAATATTATACCAAAGTTTTAACATTGTGTTAAAGTGAATTTCAAGACATTTTATCAAATAATAGACACGATAAATTTAAATATGATTGCCAAGTTAAAATGAAGTTTTCCTTTTTAGTACCTCTGAAAACTTAAACAAAAATTGTTGTGTATTTTTGATGGAAAATTATAGAACTCTATTATCAAAAATATGTTGGGTGTAATTTATTTTTTAAAATGTTTAACCACATAGAGTTACTAATTTTTATACTGAATAAAGGCGTTTCACTTTAATTAGAGAAAATCATAGCTATGTTTTATCAAGACCCGAGCGATAGCGAACAGGCGAAGCAATTGGTCTATTTAGTTATTTATACCATATCCTATGTGGTTTATTTTTGAATTTTATTGATTGCATCCAACGGGTTATCAAAAAATAAATAAAAACATTGAAATATTGAAAAATTGAAGTTTTGAAAAATAATAATTTTGAAAATTAAATCTAAAATATGAAAATAAGTTACATTTACAATATTTAGAAAACATAATTATGAACATAACTTTTCACAAATACCAAGGTACAGGAAACGATTTTGTTATTATTGATAACAGAGAATTTCAATTTCCCAAACTAAATAATAACCTTGTTGCGCGCATGTGCAACCGACGTTTTGGCATTGGAGCAGACGGACTTATATTATTAGAAAATCACCAAAATGCTGATTTTCAAATGGTTTACTATAACTCAGATGGAAAACAAAGCACAATGTGTGGCAATGGTGGACGATGTTTGGTGAATTTTGCAAAATCATTAAAAATAATTGATGCCGAAACTAACTTTATGGCAATTGATGGACTACATTATGCAACAATTAATCACGAAGGAATCGTTGCACTTCAAATGAAAAACGTCGAGAACGTAAAAATCAACGATGACTATGTTTTTATTGATACAGGTTCCCCACACCACATTGTTATTGATAAAAACTTAGATGATTTGGATGTTAAGACAGCGGGTGCGACCATCCGCTATTCAGCTCTATATGGAGAAAATGGCAGCAATGTCAATTTCGTGTCGCAAATTTCTACCGACACGTTTGCCATCCGAACCTATGAGCGAGGTGTAGAAAACGAAACATTGTCATGTGGTACAGGAGCAACCGCCGTAGCAATTGCCATGAAGGCAACTGGAAAAACAAATGCTAATCACGTTAATATTCAAGTGATAGGTGGAAATCTTGAAATTTATTTTACACCTATAAACGGTCAATTTAAGAATGTGTTTCTACGTGGGAATGCCGAATTTGTTTTCGAGGGAATTTTTTCGATATAAAATAGAGCACTACAATTCACTTCTGAAAGTAATTCGGTGATACTTTGTAAGACCATATTTCTGAATTGCCAATTTGTGTTCCCGTGTGGGATAGCCTTTGTTTTGTTTCCAATTATACATCGGAAATTCTTTGTCAACTTTGTCCATATAAAGGTCTCGATAAGTTTTTGCTAAAATAGAAGCTGCCGCAATAGACTGAAATTTTTCGTCACCTTTAATTATAGTAGTGTACTGGATTTTGTTTTTTATAACACAAAAGTTTTCATTTTCAGCAATACCATTATAATCAAAAAACAGGTTTCGATTATTTTTAGATAAAAAATTTCCTGAGTTAAATCTATTACCATCAACAATCACATGGTCTGGCTTGCAGTTCAATTTTAATACTGCTTGTTGCATACCAAAAATTGACGCTTGAAGAATATTAATTTCGTCAATTTTTTGCGGGCTTATGTGAACAACCGCAAAAGAGATGGCTACTTTTTCTATAATTTGTTTCAATTTTTCGCGTGTGTTTACAGAAAGCTTTTTGGAATCGTTCAGTTGTTCTGCTAATAAATGTAACGCTGAGTGATGTGCTATTTCATTATTCGGATATGCAGTACGCAAAATAACAGCCGCGCAGGTCACTGGACCCGCAAGACAACCTCTGCCAGCTTCATCGATTCCCGCTTCTAAAATATTTGTTAATAAAAATTCTCTTAACATTAATTTAATTTTGGTTAAAGATAGAGAATTTGACTTTTTGATGCATTATAAGTTGTTCTTTTTAGGAAAAACAATGGTATCAATAAAAAACTACCTAAAACTTTAACAGTGTTAAAGAAAATATAATTTAAATAAGTTTGCTTTATTAAGAAATAATTAAGAGATTTGCCACATAACTAACTCAAATAAAAAATTAATATGAGATCGAAGTTCAAATGGATTTTTACGCTACTTATAGCGTTTACAATGCAGTTTTCTTTTGCGCAGGAGAAAACTATAACGGGTTCAGTTACGGATTCAAACGGTAATTCGATTGCTGGCTCCAACGTTTCCGTACAGGGAACTACCAAAAAGGTTCAAACTGGTTTTGACGGGAAATTTTCTATAAAAGCATCTCCTGGCGATGTTTTAATTTTTTCTTTCGTAGGACTGCAAGAAATAAGACGAACCGTAGGTGCCGCTACGAACGTAAGTGTAGCATTGTCATCTGGTGAAAAACTTGCCGAAGTTATTATAACAGGTGCATATGGAAAAAAGACTTCGAAAGCCAAAAATGCAAGTTCGTCGGTTACGATAGATGCTAAAAGTATCGAAGGACGTCCGAATATTAACTTCTTACAAACTTTACAGGGTCAAGTACCAGGAGCTTCAATTGCATTTAACTCAGGGTCACCAGGATCAAATAAAGTAGATGTTATCATAAGAGGTGAATCAACTTTAAATGGTTCAAAAGATCCGTTATATGTAATAGATGGAATTCCATTAAACCAAGCGTTTTTTCGCAATCTTAACCCAAGTGATATTGAAAGTACTTCAATTCTGAAAGATGCAGCTGCAACAGCTGTTTATGGTAACAGAGGCTCTAACGGGGTAATAATTATTACAACAAAAAAAGGGAAATTCAATAATAGTTTTTCAGTATCGTACAATTCAAACTACGGAATGGCCACTTTACCAGGAAACAAGTACAACCTTACCAACGGAAAAGAGCTTCTGCAGTATCAAGTAAACAATTTAAGACCTATTGGTACCACTGCTATCTTTAGTGCTGCTTTCACACCAGCCCAAGTAAATGCTTGGGAAACTAATACCGATTGGAGTAAGGTATTTTTTCGGACTGCCACAAGCAATCAGCAAAATATTGCATTTACTTCTGGTGGAGAAAAACTAAATAATTACACTTCTTTTGGTTACATGGAGCAACAGGGTTTGCTAAAAAATACTGCTTTTCAAAGATTTACCTTTAGAACAAATTTCGCAGGTAAATCCTTAAACGACAAATTTACTTATGGAACAAATTTAGCAATTACATACAGTAAAAGAAGACAAGTTGAACAAGAAACACGAATAGGTATTGGTGGAAATATTGTACAAAATCCGATTAATGGATATTTGAAATCTCCAGGATATTTAGATCCAGCATTTTACGAAAGTGGTCAGCAAATTTATGATTTTTATGGGTCAGATGTTACGCAGGCAGTACCATATACATTAATGGATTTGCTTAGTGGTGATAACCTTGCTAATTTTTATAATGAAGTAAAAATATTTGCAGCAACAGATTTATCATACAAAATTACATCAAAATTGACTGCTGGTGTAAATTTAGGGATAGATTTTCAAGATGATAAAAGAGTTTTTGCAAATGGACCAAATTCTTATCTTTCAATAGTTCGAAATGCCAATATTCAAACTCCATTGCCATTTAGAGGTAATGAATCACAAATTAATGTTTCTGAGGTAACGACTAATTTAATTAGTAAATTAAATTACAAAAATGTATTTGCCGAAAAACATACTTTTGATATGACGCTGTACACGGAGTATTTCAAAGGACACCGAAGAGTGAATCAATTAACTAATAATGGTTTAAACCCTTTGACATGGGTGGCAGGAGCAGGTACAGGATGGATTCCCTTTGCGCCAGCTTTCGGAGACAGGTATAATAAAACCGTTGGAGCATCTACTGCAAATGCTGGAATATTCTCATACTTTGCAGTTGCGGATTATGACTACAATAGCTTATTTGGAATTGGAGCATCAGTGCGAAGAGATAATTCTTTTAAGTTTACAGATGAGAATAAGTGGGGGACTTTTTACTCAGTTTCAGGACGGTTCAATTTAGATAAATTAAGTTTTATTGATGGTGGTGCAATTGACGAGTTAAAATTAAGAGCTTCATACGGCACAGTTGGTAATCAAAATTTTGTTGCAAGAGGCATTGATGAAACTATAAGTTCCGTATTTTTAGGATCACAAGTTGTGCGAGATTTGAATAGTGCGCAAACTGGATATCAAAATTCACCTTCATTTGGTATAAATTCAATTTCAAACAAAGAGTTAAAGTGGGAAACAACAGCACAGGCAAATATTGGAGTAGATTTCAGCATATTTAGACGTTTTTCTGGGTCATTTGACGTATATAAAAAAAATACGACAGATTTATATTTAGAACAGCCAGTATCAGCAATTGGTACAGTTTATAATTTCAATGCTAATGGTGGTGAACTTGAAAACAGAGGAGTAGAATTAAGTTTAAGATATAGAGTTTTAAAAAGCACCAAATTAAAGTTAGACCTATTTGCAAATGGTGCAAAAAATATCAACGAAATTAAAGCATTGCCATTGGCAGCAGGCGCGACCTTTGTACCTGTTACAGTTCAACAAATTCATCAAGTTGGCGGACCTGCAGCACAATATTTTGTTGTACCATACGTAGGTGTAGATCAAGCAACTGGTCAACTGCAATTTTTGGATATTAATAACAATGTAACTACAACACCTGTTGAAGCTGATAGACGTGCAACCGGTAGAAATCGTTTACCAAAATACCAAGGCGCTTTTGGATTAGATACATCGTATAAAGGTTTCACGGTTAATGCATTGTTTAACTACGCGCAGGATTTCTACAGATTTGATGATGAATTAGCTGATTTTTATGATCCTTTTGAAGCAAGATTCTATCCTGTAAGTACCGACTTATTTAATGCTTGGACGCCAACTAATACAAATACAGACATTCCAAGTACACAAGCTGCATTTGATCAAATAAACGAAACCAATAGGTCTGATAGATTTTTGAAAGATGCATCTTTTGTGCGGTTAAAATCAATTACTTTTTCTTATGATGTTCCAAAAGAATTTATCAAAAACAATTTCATGACAGGAGTTAGATTTTATCTGCAAGCAGAAAATTTAGTTACATGGACTAAATGGAGAGGATTGGATCCAGAAAATTTCTTAGCAGATAGTCAAGGAAATTATCCAAATTCAAAAAGTGTTTCATTTGGTGTTGATTTAAAATTTTAAAATTATGAAAAAAATATTTTTTTTAATAGCAATTATAACAATATTGCTAAGTTCTTGCGAAAATGCAACGGACATTATTCAAGATGGTGAAGTAAATGATGAAAAAACGTTTACATCAACCGCACAAATGAACCTATATCTGGAAGAGACTTATGATAAGTTGTCAACTGGTGGTGCGACTTTAATAAATGCTGGAACCAACACTTTCAATAATATCGGAGTTTCTGCCATATTGACCGACGAAGTTGGTGTTGGCCGCGGCGGTTCTGCTACTGAATTATATCGATTTACGGTTGCTACTAATAATGATTATTCACGATTTATATGGATAGATAACTATCAGGTAATAAATTACTGTAATAGAATATTAAGAGGTTCAACATTAGTTACACCAACATCTACAGCAGATCGAGTACTGTACAATAGTATTTTAGCTCAAACACGTGCATTAAGAGCATTTTCGCATTTGCAACTTTTAACATATTTTTCACCAAACATGAAAGATGATGCAGCAATTGGCGTTGTAAAAATGGACAGAGTGCCAACAATTTTAGAAAAACTTCCAAGGAATTCAAATAAAGAAGTTTTTGAATTAATAGAAGCCGATTTAGATTTTGCAGCACTAAATATTGCGCCAGTTGTAGCAGCCAGACCATGGACTTATGTTACCTTACCAATGATAAACGCAACACGTGCACGCATGTATGCTTACAGAGGAAATTATGTAAAAGCAGAACAATTTGCTGATGCAGTTATTAGTAATTCTAATCTTGTTTTAACTGATGGTACAGTATATACTACTTCTGGAGCTTTTTATGCTAACACTTCCAACAATGCCTATAAACAAATGTTTCAAGATGTTATTCGTGGTGAAGTTATTTGGTCGATTGGTAGAGCAATTGGAAAAAGTTCTATAAGCAGTGTATTTAATGTTAATGCTTCTAATACAGCTGGTGTCACAACGTTTGATATGAACAGAAGTTTGTTTAATATTTTAGATAACTCTGGTACACCGTGGGATATCCGAAGAAGGGTAAACATCGATCCTACTGCTGTGATTAATCCAACTTACACTTTAGGGGTAAATTATCAGATTTCAGATAATTTATGTATTGATAAATATTCAGGAATAACGGGAGCACAATTAGTAAATGATATAAAAGCCTTCAGATTATCTGAAATGTTTTTGATTAAAGCTGAGGCACGTGCTCAAGCTGGTGCCTTGTTAACAGTTGCTACTATTTTAAAAAATATAAGAGATAAACGTAGTTATACAGGTGCAAGACCATTGCCAGTGTACGCAAGTCCAACAGAGGCGTGGGCTGATATTCTTTTAGAAAGAAGAGTAGAACTTTGTTTCGAAGGTCACAGATATATTGACTTAAAAAGATTAGGAGCATTAGCAAATAAGTCTATTGAGCGCGATCCGCTTGATTGTTCAACATTTAATCTTTCATTATGTGGTTTTCCGGTTACAGATTATAGATTTACATTACCAATTCCATTGCGCGAAATTGCAGGAAACCCTACAATTGCTCAAAACCCAGGTTACTAATTACATAATAATTATATAAAAACCGACTCAGCCGAGTCGGTTTTTTTATACCCACTATTTTAAATATAATAGCTGTGAATTATTGTTAAAAGAAATTCAATATTTATCGCATTTAACAATCTTAAAACACAAAAAACTAATTTCTTTTCATAATTTTACACCAAATATAATTATGAAATCATTTTATACTTTTTTAGCACTTTTTCTAACGCTAATAGCGCAATCTCAAGAAAAAGAAAAAGAACAAAAGCCAAAAAGCTTCATTAAAACCGAAGAACAAAAAGCAAAAGATAAGGCGAAGATTGCAAATATTGATTTATACAAAGTCTTTACAATTGAGCGCGACACAACATATATAGACACTACACTCACAATTCAAAAAGAATATTCTTTTAATTTATTGCGAAGAGATATTTTTGGACTTCTACCATTTGCAAACGAAGGTCAGACGTACAATACATTAAAACCAAACTTTCAAAACATTAGCAACTTACCTCAATTTGGCTTTGAAGCAAAACATTTTAATTATATAGAGGCTTCTCAAATAAAATACTACTCCGTTCCAACGCCACTTACGGAATTATACTTTAAAACCGTAATGGAACAAGGTCAGTCATTGGATGCTTTTGTGACGATCAACACTAACGAACGACTCAATTTTTCAATTGCATACAAAGGTTTGCGGTCTTTAGGGAAATTTGTGAATCAACTATCAAGTTCTGGAAATTTCAGATTTACAACCAATTATAATACAAAAAATAAAAGATATTTTTTAAAAGCACACATTACCGCGCAAGATATTTTAAATGCTGAAAATGGCGGAATCGTTTTTAATGCAAAATTTGAAAGCAACAATCCTGACTTCGATGAACGCAACCGTTTGGAAGTATATTTGCGTGATGCCAATTCACTATTGAAAGGCAATCGATATTTTATAGATCAGTTGGTCAGAATAAATGCAAATGATTCTGAGAATAATTTGCTAATTAATTATCGGTTTATGCACGAAAATAAATTTTTTGAATACCGACAAATTAATATTACAACCCCTCTTCTATTCCCAACTCATGATCGACCTGTGGAAATAAGCCGTTTCGGTGCATCCTACCGATCCTCAGCAATTGATGACAAAACAAACTTTGAACATTATTTAAATAAAATAGAAGCTATTTACGAGAACAAAACCTTAGGACAATTTAAATTCTTTGTTGAAGATTCGGATTACAAATATAACTACAATTCTACCTTAATAGTAGATAATCAGCTTATTCCCAGCGCATATTCCGACAGATTTACATCAATTGGCGGACAATATTTATATCAAAAGAATAAATTAAATTCCAACATAAGTATCGCAAATGCCATTTCAAATCAAGGGATTTCCGACATAAATTTACGTGCAACCTATCAAATCAATAATGAAAACGAAGTTACTTTTCATTATCAAAAAGTAAATAAAGCTCCAAACATAAACTACAATTTCTACCAAAGTAGCTTCGTACTTTATAATTGGTTTAATGATTTTAAAAACGAGAAATTTAATAACATTAACTTGTCGGCTGTCACAAAATGGGTTGATGTTGATGTGCAATATTCAATTCAAAATGATAAATTGTATTTTGCACAAATTCCCATTGCAGCATCTTCTGTATTAAATGTAAAACCATTTCAGTACGACGGCACCATAAATTATTTATCTATAAAATTGGCGAAAAATATTAATTACAAGAATTTTGTTTTAGACAACACCGTGCTTTTTCAAAAAACCAATCAGTCAGCAAATATTTTAAATATCCCCGAAATTGTGCTCAGAAATTCACTTTACTATACCAACACGGCATTTAAATTTGCAATGGAATATCAAACAGGTTTTACGCTAAATTATTTTACAGCCTATTACGCAAATGATTACAACCCATTGATAGGAGAGTTTTACATCCAAGAACAGAAAAAAATTGGTAATTTTCCTATGGTCGATTTTTTCATAAATGCAAAAGTTCGGCAAACAAGAATTTTTTTAAAAGCAGAACATTTCAATTCTATCTTCACAAAACCCAATTACTACTCCGCACCAAGCTTCCCATATCGAGATTTTATAGTTCGTTTTGGATTGGTGTGGAACTTTTTTCAATAATTATGTGTTAATTTGGGCGTATCCCTGAGATTGCTTCGTACCTCACAATGACAGGGTCGTGTCGTCCATTCCCGCTTTGGATTTGCGAGAAAAAAGTTAATCTTTAACAAAAGCATACAATAACTCGCAAATCCAAGAGCTCCATTTCCACCACTTACGCAAAACTATATTTATAATCATCATATTTATTTCACAAAAAAATAACGCAACGATTATCAAATACAAAGCATATTTGTAACTTTGCATCATATAAAAAAGTAATGAAATACGCAGAAAATATTCTCGGAACCATCGGAAACACACCGATGGTTAAACTCAACAAAGTCATTCAAGGCATTGATGCACTTGTGCTTGCAAAAGTAGAAACCTTCAATCCTGGCAATTCTACAAAAGACCGAATGGCGCTAAAAATGGTTGAAGATGCAGAAGCCGACGGACGTCTACTACCTGGCGGAACCATCATCGAAGGCACTTCTGGCAACACCGGAATGGGATTGGCATTGGCAGCAATTGTGAAAGGATACAAATGTATATTCGTAATAACCGACAAACAATCCAAAGAAAAAATGGACATTCTGCGAGCCGTTGGTGCCAAAGTAATTGTATGTCCCACAGATGTTGAACCAACCGACCCACGATCCTATTATTCTGTTTCTAAACGACTTGGAGAAGAAACTCCAAACTCATGGTATGTAAATCAGTATGACAATCCGAGCAATGCCACTGCGCATTATGAACAAACAGGACCAGAAATCTGGGATCAAACCGACGGAAAAATAACGCATTTTGTGGTTGGTGTAGGAACTGGTGGCACCATTTCCGGAGTGGCAAAATATTTAAAGGAAAAAAATCCGAATATAAAAATTTGGGGAATCGATACGTACGGTTCCGTTTTTAAAAAATACCACGAAACTGGAATTTTTGACGAAAATGAAATATATTCATACATCACTGAAGGAATTGGCGAAGACATTTTACCGCTTAATGTAGATTTTTCACTCATCGACGGATTTACGAAAGTTACTGATAAAGATGCCGCAGTTTACACACGAAAAATTGCACTCGAAGAAGGGATTTTTGTTGGAAATTCTGCTGGATCTTGTGTAAAAGGATTGCACCAACTCAAACACCATTTCACAAAAGACGACGTTGTGGTTGTGCTTTTTCATGATTCAGGAAGCAGATATGTTGGTAAAATGTTTAACGACGATTGGATGCGCGAACGCGGTTTCTTAGATGATGACGTGAAAAAAGCAGAAGATTTAATAAAAGACCACATCGATAAAACAATGATTGTGGTTCGCACCGAAGAACTGGTCTCACATGCTATTGAGCGCATGCGCAAATATAAAATATCACAAATTCCTGTGATTGATATTACCGGTTTTGTAGGTTCGGTGGATGAAACAGATTTGTTTCAAAGTTTTGTATCGGACAAAAATGTTGCCGAAAAACCAATCCGCGAAGTAATGGGCAAGCCCTACCCTATTGTTCACCGACAAACATCAATTGAAGAAGTGTCTAAACTTTTTACGAAAGAAAATCAAGCCGTTTTGATAGATTTAGGAAACGAAAAATTTCATATTATTACAAAATATGATATTATTGGCTCTATAAAGTAGCATGAAATCAAAAACAATTTATATCATTTCAGGTTGCAATGGTGCGGGAAAAACAACGGCATCATTTACGATTTTACCTGAAATTTTAAATTGTAAAGAGTTCGTAAATGCGGATGAGATTGCGCGGGGTTTGTCTCCCTTTCAACCTGAAAAAGTGGCATTTGAAGCAGGCAGAATTATGTTGGAAAGAATACACTTTCTACAAAAAAATAATGAAACTTTTGCGATAGAAACCACATTAGCAACCAAAATTTATAAGAATAAATTATCGAATGCCATCGCGAATGGTTATACGATAAAATTATTGTTTTTTTGGCTACCAAATGTCCAAATGGCTATAAAACGAGTAGCAACAAGAGTACAAAATGGTGGGCATAACATTCCAAAATATATTATTGAGCGAAGATATTCAAGAGGAATTGAAAACTTGTTTAAAAATTACATACCTTTGGCTCATGAATGGATGGTTTTTGATTCATCAAAAAGTGAAATTCAGTTAATTGCGAAAGGTAAAACTTCAAAAACTATTGAGGTTTTTAATAGTATAAAGTGGGAAATAATAAAATCAGTAAATAATGAGCGTTAAATCTTCTAATTCTGTTTTTAATAAAAAGGTTTTAAAAGGACTTGAAATTTGTTATAAAAATTTGGTACAATCCAAAATTGAAAAAAACCAATCTATGGTCATTATGCACAACGGAAAAGTGATTACCGTGAAGGCATCAGAAATTAAAAATTTATAGTTTTTAAAACTAATAAAACATAAAAAACCTGCATTTAGCAGGTTTTTTATTTGATTGTTGCGTCATATTATCGCCAAAGATTGTAATATAAACTATCCCAACCAAAGTTTGAATTCTTGCACTTTTTCTCGGCTAACGATAACTTCATCTTCTTTGTACGAAGGCAAAATTACTTTTAAACGCGAGTTGGAATAAAGCACAATTTCTTTTATAAACCGCAACGGAACAATGAACTTTCGACTCACACGGAAATTATTTTTTGGATCTAATTCAGTTTCTAAAACTTCTAAAGTGCTGTCAATCAGATAATTTCTGTTGTCTATTGTGTGAATGTAAGTTCCTTTGTTTTCAGAAAAAAAACATTCAATTTCATCAGTCGTAATGATTTTTAAATGCTGACCAATTTTGACGGTAAACCGTGTTTTGTAGGTTTTTTCAAACGGATTTTGAAGCATTTTTTTGATACTTTCAAAATCCAATTGCAGTGGAGTTGATTGTGATTGGTTACTTTTAAATTTAGTAACGGCAACCAACAAATCATCTTCATCAATGGGCTTTAGCAGATAGTCAACGGCATTCAATTTAAATGCTTTAAGCGCATATTCATCGAATGCGGTAGTGAAAATTACAGCTGATTTAATGTCGATCTTCTCAAAAATTTCAAACGAAAGTCCATCTGACAATTGAATGTCAAGAAAAATTAAATCTGGATGTTTGTTTACGGAAAACCATGCAATTGCTTCTTCAACTGAATGCAACATTACGTCGGTTAACACATTAATTTTTTGTAATTTACGTTGCAACAGTCGCGCGGCAGGTTTTTCGTCTTCGATGATAATCGTAGTCATGAGAGGTTAGAAGTTAGAGGTTAGAAGTTAGAAGTTAGAGGTTAGAAGTTAGAGGTTAGAAGTTAGAGGTTGGAAGTTAGAGGTTGGAAGTTAGAGGTTAGAAGTTAGAGGTTAGAGGTTAGAAGTTATAGGTTAGAAGGTAGAGGTTAGAAGTTAGAGGTTGGAGGTGAGATGTGAAAAGAATTATCGAACTGTTCATGATTTACATCATTATATTGCTATTTTTTGTCTTTCAAATATTCATTTATCTTGCGCTCTTCCCATTCCTTTCCAAAAACCAGAGAACTTCCAAACACACCCATGGCGTGAAAAAACAAACCAATTCCCCAAAAAAATGGCGTTGCGAACGTACGTAAGTTAAAAAAATTATCGAAAGTAAAAGGTCTATTGTTAAATGAAATAACAATTAAAATAATATTGATGACTACATAGAAAAAAAGATGCGAATAAAATCCTTTTAATTTTTTTAGTCGTTTTTGAGCACTAACAAATGCTTCTGAATTTTGATTTAAATTTTCCATAGATTTATTTTATTAAAATGTTATAACGTTTGAATGTTTAAAAGTTAAAATATTACACTTATAAATATTACTTCCCATTTCACTTCTTACTTTAGACTTCGTACTTAATACTCAAAACTTAGTATTTAATACTTTTTCCCTTTATTCAAAATTTGTTGAATCTTGCGTTCTTCCCAATTTGAGAAAACTCCAAAAGCTCTTAATCCTTTCATTGTAAGTCCAAATCCCCAGCCGAAAAGTGGAAACCAAAACCATTGATAATCCCCACTATATTTAAAATTAATAAAAATTAAAATTGGGATTACGATACAGAAAGCAAATAGGCTTCCATAAAAATCTTTTAAATCTTCGACTTTGTCTTTTGCGATTTGATACGCATTATTTTCTACATAAATGTTTTGAGTTTCCATAACTGTTGATTGTTTTGTTAAAATTGGTAATTTCACCTTGAAATAGGTTTCTGTTTGCTCAATGGCAATTTTTCTTTTTGAAATTAAGCCATAGCGACTTATAATATTCTGTATTCCAACACCTTGATGTTCTTGAAGTACTTGTTTTTTTTGTAAGTTATTTTCTACACACAAATAGTTGTTTTCAACGTAAATTTTAATATGCAACGGCTTTTGCTCTGAAACCACGTTGTGTTTCACCGTATTCTCTAATAAAAGTTGCAAGGAAAGCGGCACAACTTTGGCATCAAAATTTAATTCGCTTTCAGGTAATTCATAAGTCAAACTATCTTCAAATCGCATTTTAAGTAGGTTCATATATGTTTTCGCAAAACTTAATTCTTCGGCAATTGTGACCAAATCTTTGTCTTTTTGCTCTAAAACATAACGATATACTTTTGAAAGTGATGTCGTGAATTTTTGCGCATTTTCAGGATTCTCTTCTATTAATGAACTTAAGACATTCAAACTATTAAACAAAAAATGTGGATCTATCTGGTTTTTGAGGCTTTCAAACTTTGCAGAAGCGGTTGATGCAATAATTTTTTGCTCAGTGACTCTACTCTCTTGATACCATTTATAGAGATGAATTAAATGTATAATCAATACAACAATGAATGTAAACACAATTGGCATTAGATAATCCCGAGTGTCCTCGTGTTCAAAAAAATAAGTTATTGTAGCGCCTTCGATCCCAATAATAATAAGTAAGCGCAACAAAAAAATTATAAAAATTGAGAGGAAAAATGAAGCAAAAAAACCAATAATAATTCTGCTTTTAGCGAAACGATTGTATTTATAAATTGTGTCTAATTTTATAAAGAGGAACGTATTGGCAAGGTGCAATGAAATACTGTAAAGAAAAGTATATAAAAAAGTTGTCATCAAATCATTGTCAAAACTGATTTTTTGACCGTTGCTGTACTCAATAAAAACGATAATTATAAAAACCACAAATGCAATAACAATGGCTCGAGGCAACTCTTTTATATACTTATTTTTCATGTTTTTAATATGCTAAAAATTATTTTTTGCAATTTGCTTGTTGTTTCAATGCACGATCTTTACCCCAATTCGGTGAAAATGCAGTTGCAGGTTTAAAGGTATCAAAAAGTGCTACAGCTTTGTCAATATCTTTGCATAATTCTTTCACGTTTGCGCCTGTCCATTGCGCTCCACCAATTGCGAAATCTGCTTTTCCAAATACTGCTCGGGGATTTTTTGGGTCGATAACTTCAGCTTTTTCATAAAGTTCCATTATTTTACCTGAAAGCTTCATACCGTTTGTCATCGGATCAGATGATACCCAGGCAGTGTAAAGCATGGCTTGCATGACCAAAATTTCAGAATTATTGGCGTCTTTTGCCATTTCAACGTCAATTGCAATTTGCGCTTTGTCAAGCATTGCCGTCATTTTATCTTTGTCTTTTGTATTAAAAGCTGCAAAAGTGTTCACGGCCGCCACATAATAATTTGGCAACCAACTGCCTTTTTCTGCTGCTGCAACGCGCTCAAACATTGCCGATGCTTCGCTGTTTTTTTCTTCGCCCCAAAGTTGCATGGCTTTACCCATTCCTTGTTCAAACTGTGTTTGCGCTGTTGCGATTGAGACTACTAAAATTGCGATAAATAAGATTAATTTTTTCATGGTATTTAGGTTTTAAAGTTTAAAATTCTTAGATTTTATTAAATTTTGATTGCGATTTTTTTGTTAGTTGATAAGGTGAATTTCGCGTCATCATGTTTTGGTGGACCCATAAAACCTTTAGCGCCGTTTGAGGTTCCATAGCTCTCTTTTGGAATTCCCATGAAATTAGAGTCCATTTTACCATTTGAATTTTCATCATGATACATAGAAACTGCATATTCTCCTGCTGTAAGATTGCTGAAAACAGCATACGTTTTTTTGTCCTTGACTACAGTTTTAACGGATTTGAAACTTTTTTTAAGAAAGGTATCTTTGGTGTTATAAAGTCCGACCATCGCCGATCCATTGTCGCTATTGAAACCTGTGATTTCAATTTCGAGTTTCAAATCCTGAGCAGACACTGCGGCAGTTGCAACTAATGCGAGAGATAAAATTAAATTTTTCATTTTTGTTGATTTTAAATTGTTAGATTTTTTATTTTAATAAAACTGGTATGATTCTTAATTCTGATGTAAAAATAGTACGATAGGGATTCTTGTAAAACTAAAACCGTCCGAACTGTTGATTTTTGATACTGAGTTGTTATTTAAGAAAGTCGAAAGTTTAAAAGTCGTAAAGTCGAAACGTTCGGTTGTAATCCAATCGTATGCTATACTTCATAAATATTGATTACGATAGTAATATGTTGAATTACTTACAAAATCTTCAAACTTCATAACTTTTTAACTTTCAAACTTACTTACAAATTCCTTAACTGATTGTCTTTTTTATCCTTACTGATTGTCCAAAAGAAACCTACAAAAAAGAATCGGTCGGCTAAAGGTACAATCGGTCGGCTTGCATAAACACCATTTACATTTGGTCGACTCGCATACTCATATCCAAATACATTTTGACTTCCTAAAACATTCGTAATCGAAAAATATAGAATTTTTTGAGTGGTCAATAAATAGGCCCAATTGAAACTCAAATTATTGAAATCACGCGTTTTGGCATTCATAAACTCTGCCTGATTTGGATCGTTGTATGGGCGACCTGTTGCAAAAACATTTGTAAAGCCAACTTGCGATTTTAAATCATTTATCCAATATTTGGTAACAAATGATGCGGTGTGATTGGCAACAAAACTTGGCGTTACCGATTTTGTAAAATTTCTGAAATCTCGTTTTGAATCGATGTAAGAATAAGAAAACCAGTATTCTAAATTTTTAATGTTGGTATTATCTCTCCAAAGTAAATCCAAACCACGCGCATATCCGTTTCCGTTATTAGTGAAAACAGAGTTTCTTTGTGCATTTGGTGTATCAAATTTCACTAAATCTCTGTAATCTTTCTCATAAATTTCGGCTCTGAAAGTTTGTCCTTTTTTAGAATATAAGTAGTTTAAAATGTAATGCGAAGCTTTTTCAGATTCAAAAACATTGTTATATTTCAAAAATTCTTGACGTGGTGCTTGCGCAAAATCGCCATAAGCGAAAGCAAACTGACCACTTTTGGTAACTTTGTAAGCCAATGAGATCCTCGGAGACAAATCCAATTGGTTGATTTGAAAATTATTGCTTGCGCGAAAACCCACTTTTATTGCAAACTTTTTGGACAGAAAAATATCACTTTCAACAAATGCGCCTAAAATATTAGCATCATATCCACTATCCACTGAAAAAACAGCTGTTTGCGAAATATTTTCATCAAATTTTGTAGTAAAAAAATCCATACCTATATTCAGTTTAATTCGTTCCGTAATTGAGTTTTTTAGTTTAAATTTAAAATGTGTAGCGTGCTCTCCATTCCTAATTTGCAAGGCATCAATTTCAGTTTTATTTTGAGAAAAACCATAGCTCATGCCTGAAGTAACTTGCCAACCATTTCCAAAACTTCCAGAATATGTGCTATTAAAATAGAAATTGTTATTTACCAAATTAAAATTTTGATCTTTTTGAGAATCTAAATTCAATCTGTCTAAATTTAAGCTTTGATTATCAAAAGCACCATAAACTTTGAGCAATCCATTTTTAAATGCATATCGATAAACTGACTCGCCCGCCACGGATTGAAAAGGTTTTTTGAAAGGCAAATCCTGTGGAACAATCAACTGATATGGTTTTAAATTTGTGTAAGATACGTTTGAGCTCAAAGAACTCTTGCCCCATTTTTGCGTATTACCCAAACCTAAACCAACCGTCATAAAACTCATTTCAGTTTTTTCGGCGTCAACTTCATCTTGTGTGTTTAGCAGCAAAACGCTTGACAATGCCTCGCCATATTCTGCACTATATCCTCCGGTTGAAAAAGACATTCCTGAAAATAAAAACGGTGAAAATCGACCCCGACCAGGCGTATTTGCTGCCGATGTGCCATATGGTTGTGCCACTCGAACGCCATCTACAAAAGTTTGTGTTTCAGAATCTTCGCCACCACGCACCAACAGTCTTCCACTTTCTCCTGCCACTTGTGTGCCACCAAGCGTTTGCAAAGCAGCTACAATGTCAGCGTTTGAACCAGCAGTAGTTACAATGTCCAACGGTTTTAGAATGGAAACTTTTGATTTTCCTCCTGCTTCAAATGATCCTGCGGTAATCACGACGGCATCAAGAGTGTTGACACTTTCACGCAATTTAATGGTTTTGTTTTTATAGTTTTCTGCGACAATATCTTGAGAAAAACTTTCAAAATTTAACATAGTAACCACAAGTTTTTTTGTGCCTTTTGCAGCTGTAGAAAAACTAAAATTTCCACTTACATCCGATGCTGAGCCATCATAAGTGCCGTCTATATAAATGTTTGCGCCTTCAATTGGAAGTCCTCTTTCGTCGACAATTTTGCCAGATATAATTTGTTGTCCGAAAATTGAACTGGAAATAAATAAAAAAAGTAAAATAAAATTTTTCATGATATGTGTTGTTTTGATGTAGCAAATATTGTATCATTTCAAAAATTAAAAAACTTAAACGTACTGAATTGTTAAAAAACGATACTGAGCTGTTATTAATTAATCAAAAGAAAAAATCATCTATATATTTAATTAATACAATTTTGATAAATTTTTCAATTTTTAATCAAGAAAAGTTTGAGAAACAATAACATAATCACCTATAAAAAAAGATTATTTGTTTTTTTCAATCACAATCATTAAATATTCTTCAAAATAAATAGATATTTATTAAAAAATTTAATTTTATAATAAAAGTATAAAAAATTAACAATTTATGTAAATAATTGCGTTGTATTTAATTTAAACCTTATATATTTGCAGTAATAATAGTCAAAAGTTTAAAATGAAAAATGTTTTTATCGTCATTGTAGTCATTATAATTATTATTCTTTGACAAGAAAGGCATTTTTGTATCCTATACTAATCCTTCTCAAAGAAAACGAGAAGGATTTTTTTTAACCAAATCGCAATAAAATGTACTTTAACCAAGACACAATCATTTACTTAGACCGCAAATTTGTTAAAGCTGAAGATTCTTTAACTAATTTATACGGACAAACACTTCATTATGGCTATGGTGTTTTTGAAGGTATCCGCGCTTACAAAACTGAAAATAGCACAAAAATTTTTAAAATCCGAGAACACTTTGAACGACTAAAAAAATCTTGCGAATATATAAGAATACCATTTGAATACGATATTGACGATTTAATTGTACAATCTTACACGCTTTTAGAAAAAAACAACTTTACAAATGCCTATTTGCGTCCTTTAGTTTTTTGTGGGCCAAACATGAGTTTGACAGTGCCAACGAGTGTTTCCATAATGATTTGCGCTTGGGAATGGGGCGCGTATCTTGGTGATAATTTATTGAATATCACCATTTCATCATTCGCACGACCGCATCCAAAATCTACCATCATAGAAGCAAAAGTTTGTGGACATTACGTAAACTCAATCATGGCATCAACAGAAGCAAAAGCAAACGGTTTTGACGAAGCCCTACTTTTAGACACCGACGGTTTTCTTGCCGAAGGTCCAGGAGCCAATTTGTTTTTTCAAAAAAATAATAAACTATACACACCAAAAACAGGCAATATTCTGCCTGGAATAACGCGTCAAACTGTTTTGGATTTATGCCAAGAACTAAACATTGAAGTAGTTCAAGGTCAATATACAGTAGAAGATTTACAAGCAGCAGACGGTGCGTTCATGTGCGGCACAGCCGCAGAAATTATTGGTATAAAATCGTTAGAACATCAACCTTTTGCAAAAGATTGGCAAGATACTTTCGGAAAAAAAATCCAAACAAGCTACAAAAATTTAGTTTTGGAACAACAATATATCAGCTTATAAAATGGAATTAAACAAATATAGCAAAACCGTAACCCAAGATCCAACGCAGCCTGCTGCACAAGCCATGCTCTACGGAATTGGACTAAACGAAACCACGCTTGCGCAACCTTTTGTAGGCATCGCATCCATGGGATATGACGGAAATACATGCAACATGCACCTCAACCATTTGGCAACATATATCAAAAAAGAGGTAAATTCAATTGAGATGGTTGGTCTGATTTTTAATACGATTGGCATCTCAGATGGAATCACAAACGGTACGGACGGCATGAGATATTCACTCGTGAGTCGCGAAATTATTGCCGATTCCATTCAAAGTGTTGTTGATGGACATTATTATGATGCCGTTATTGCCATTCCCGGTTGCGACAAAAATATGCCTGGCTCTATCATGGCGATGGGACGTTTGAATCGTCCGTCAATCATGGTTTATGGCGGAACAATCGCTCCTGGAAAATATAAAGGCAAAGACCTTAATATAGTATCTGCATTTGAGGCGTTGGGCGAAAAAATTGCAGGCACCATTTCCGATGAAGATTTCTTGGGAGTTATAAAAAATTCTTGTCCGGGAGCTGGAGCTTGCGGAGGCATGTACACCGCCAATACAATGGCGATTGCAATTGAAGCCCTTGGAATGAGTTTGCCTTTTTCAAGTTCAAATCCTGCAATCAGCGATGAGAAAATTCAAGAATGCAAAGATGCTGCACATTACATCAAGCTACTTTTAGAAAAAGACATTTGCCCAAAAGACATCATGACTTTTGAAGCTTTTGAAAATGCAATTACCACATTAATTGCCCTTGGCGGCAGTACCAACGCGGTTTTACACATGATTGCAATGGCAAAAAGTGTAGATGTAAAAATCACTCAAGATGATTTTCAACGCATTAGCAACAAAACGCCGCTTATTGCTGACTTTAAACCTGGTGGCAACTATTTAATGCAAAACCTGCATGATGAAGGTGGCGTTCCAATGGTTTTAAAATATTTATTAAAAGTCGGAATGCTACATGGAAATTGCATGACCGTAACGGGAAAAACATTGGCTGAGAATTTAGAAAGCGTAAAAGAAATAAATTTTGACACTCAAAAAATAATTAAACCCATTGAGAATCCAATAAAGGCAACGGGTCACATTCAAATTCTTTACGGTAATCTGGCAGAAAAAGGTTCCGTGGCAAAAATTACGGGTAAGGAAGGTGAAAAATTTGTTGGTCCTGCTAAAGTTTTTGATGGTGAAAAGGAATTAATTCAAGGCATAACCGATAAAAAAATTGTTGCAGGCGACGTGGTCGTGATTCGGTATGTTGGTCCAAAAGGTGGTCCCGGAATGCCCGAAATGTTGAAACCAACCTCTGCAATTATAGGCGCTGGTCTTGGAAAAAGCGTCGCACTTATTACTGACGGGCGCTTCAGTGGCGGTACACATGGTTTTGTGGTGGGTCACGTCACTCCCGAAGCTTTTGATGGCGGAACAATTGCCCTTGTGAATAATGGAGATACAATTGAAATTGATGTTTCTCAAAATAAAATTCAACTGATGATTTCTGAGGAAGAGCTATTAAATCGAAAAAGAAATTTCATTGCACCTGAGTTAAAAGTAAAAAGCGGTGTTTTATACAAATATGCACGACTGGTCAAAGATGCCAGCGAAGGTTGTGTTACCGACGAATTATAAGAAAATTTAGAATTGATTAAAATAATTATAAAATCTTCAAAATTATGAATGATTTAGAAACCCTTACAAAACCAAAAATTAGTTCAATAGCAAACGAAATTGTATGTTCCACAACTGGTTCTGTTGCCGTTATAGATGCACTACTTTCTGAAAATATTGATACCGTTTTTGGATATCCAGGTGGTGCGATCATGCCTATATATGATGCTTTGTATGATTATAATGACAGATTAAAACATATTTTAGTGCGTCACGAGCAAGGAGCCATTCATGCGGCGCAAGGATATGCGAGGGTTTCTGGAAAAGTTGGAATGGTTTTCGCCACGTCGGGTCCTGGTGCGACAAATTTAGTAACGGGTCTTGCAGATGCCATGATCGATTCTACGCCTGTTGTTTGCATCACAGGTCAAGTTTTTGCGCATCTTCTGGGAACAGACGCTTTTCAAGAAACGGACATTATAAACATCACTTCTCCAATAACTAAATGGAATTATCAAATCACAGATGCTACCGAAATTCCAGAAATTTTGGCAAAAGCATTCTACATTGCAAAATCTGGTCGTCCGGGTCCTGTTTTGATTGATATTACGAAAAATGCGCAAATGCAAATGTTTGACTATAAAGGATATAGACCTTGCATTCACATCAGAAGTTACCGTCCGAAACCAATTGTTAGAAATGAATATATTGAACAAGCAGCCGCAATTATTAATAATGCTACAAAACCATTTATTGTTTTTGGACAAGGCGTTATCCTTGGAAATGCCGAAAAAGAATTTATTGCCTTTATTGAAAAAGCGGGCATTCCGTGCGCATGGACGATCATGGGAATGAGCGCCATTCCGACTGACCATCCGATGAGCGTGGGCATGTTGGGCATGCACGGAAATTTTGGACCAAACTATTTGACCAATCAATGCGATGTTTTGATTGCTATAGGAATGCGTTTTGACGATCGCGTTACTGGCAGGTTAGACAAATATGCCAAACAAGCAAAAATTGTACATTTGGATATTGATCCTGCCGAAATTGATAAAAACGTGGCGACAACTGTTGCAGTTTGGGGCGATTGTAAGGAAACATTGCCTTTATTAACTGCATTGATAGAAAAAAAATCGCACACCGCATGGTTTCAAGAATTTCATGATCGAATGGCAATTGAAACCGAAAAATTGATAACTCCCGAACTTAACCCAACATCCGAAGGTTTGACGATGGGCGAAGTGATGAAATTACTAAACGAACTAACCGAAGGAAATGCCGTTATTGTAACCGATGTTGGTCAACATCAGATGGTTGCATGCCGATACACACAGCAAAACATAACCCGAAGCAACATTACAAGTGGTGGTTTGGGAACGATGGGTTTTGCATTGCCCGCAGCTATCGGTGCCAAATATGGTGCGCCAGAGCGAGAAGTGATTGCCATTATGGGCGATGGCGGCGCACAAATGAACCTTCAAGAATTGGGAACGATTATGCAGTTTCAACCGAATGTGAAAATCTTGATTTTGAACAATAGCTTTTTAGGAATGGTACGCCAATGGCAAGAACTATTTCACGAAAAACGCTATTCATTCACAGACATAAAAAGTCCCGATTTTGTAAAAGTTGCTGCTGCTTATGGCCTTGCGGGCAAACAAGTTTCTCAACGCGAACATTTAAGGCCAAGTTTAAAAGAAATGCTGGATTGCCCAACATCCTTTTTGCTGGAAGTGGCCGTGATTCACGAAGACAATGTTTTCCCAATGGTGCCACAAGGCAAGGGTGTTGCGGAGATTGTATTGAGTAAGGAGGAAATATAGGGGCTAAAAAAGAGGAAAGAGCAAAGATGCAAGAGGCAACCGGAAAGAAGATTGAAAATTAATCAAAAATGAATAATTGTTTGCAGTCCGATTACCATTAATACTTTGTTGTTATTTGGTAAAAGCTAATCGCTAACTGCTAAAAGCTAACTGCTAAAAATGAAAAAATGAAAAAAGAATATACACTTACGATATACACCGAGAATCAAGTTGGATTGATCAACAAAATTGCCATTATGTTTTCCCGACGGAAAATAAATTTGGAGAGCATGAATTCGTCGCCAAGCGAAATTGCGGGAATTTATAGGTTTACAATTGTGGTGTCTGAAACTGACGCTGTGGTTACAAACTTGGTAAAGCAATTGGAAAAACTGGTTGACGTGTTTAAGGTTTATTTTAACACAAACGACGAAATTGTTTGGCAACAAATGGCATTATACAAAGTGCCAACGGCCGTTATTATGAAGGACGTGAAAGTAGAACGTTTGTTACGTGAATTTGGTGCGCGTGCCGTTGTGATCAGAGAGGATTACACGGTTTTTGAAACCACGGGACAAGACGAAGAAATCAATAAACTCTTGGAAGAATTGTCTAAATATGGACTAATAGAATTTGTGAAAAGTGCGCGTATTGCAATTATAAAAAATAGTGAAGGCATTCACAAAAAAGTGCTAAAAATGGAAGCAAATGATCCTACGAAAAAGCCAATTAACAATGAGTTTTTAGGGCATAAGAGTATGATTTTTGAGATGTAGAAATTAGTTGGAAAGTCTGAAAGTTGGAAAGTTGGAAGTTTGTAAAATTGAAAGATTGAAAGATTTAAAAAATTGAAAGATTTGTTTAATAATGATGATTTAGAATTTAAAATTTAAAATTCGAAATAATTTTTAGCCCTGATAGCAGTGGAAAGCTTTTTGAAGTTGCAGTTTGTTTTTTGTGGCTAAAAAAAAGCGACTGCCTCTCCCTCGGCCCCTCTCCAAAAGAGAGGGTAGCAAAAGAGTTCTTTTTTTAGCCAACAAAAAAGAACTTCAACGAAAAAACTTGGAACGGATAGAAGGAATGGCTTCAAAAAAAGAGAAAAGAGAAAATAGACAAGAGACAGGATTATAGAGTAAGGAAAATAAATAAAGTATAAAAACTAAAAAAATGTCAAATTATTTTAATGCGTTGCCGCATAGATTGAAGGTTCAGGAGTTGGGGAAATGTGATTTTATGCAAAATTCGGAATTTGCGGATGGTGTAAATAAGCTTTTGGGCAAAAAAATTGTGATTATTGGTTGTGGTGCGCAAGGGTTGGCTCAAGGTCAAAATTTGCGAGATAGTGGTCTTTTGGTGGCGTATGCACTTAGAAAAGAAGCTATTGACGGCAAGCGCGCGTCGTTTGTAAATGCAACTGAAAATGGTTTTGAGGTCGGCACTTTTGAGGAAATTATTCCGACTGCGGATTTGGTTTCGAACCTTGCGCCCGACAAACAACACACGGGCGTAATCGAAAAAATTGTGCCGTTGATGAAGCATGGCGCTGTCCTTTCGTATTCGCACGGATTTAATATTGTGGAAGAGGGAACGCAAATTCGCAAGGACATTACGGTGGTGATGATTGCCCCAAAATCGCCTGCATCGGAGGTTCGAGCCGAGTATTTGCGCGGTTTTGGCGTGCCAACTTTGATTGCTGTTCATGCTGACAACGACCCAAATGGCGACGGTCTTGCCATCGCAAAAGCCTATTGCGTGGGCACGGGTGGAGACAAAGCTGGCGTGCTTTTATCGTCTTTTGTGGCAGAAGTGAAGTCGGATTTGATGGGCGAGCAAACCATTTTGTGCGGACTTTTGCAAACAGGATCAATTTTGAGTTTTAACAAAATGGTGGAAAGCGGAATCGATGCTGGATATGCATCGAAATTGGTTCAAAATGGCTGGGAAGTGATTACTGAAGCATTGAAAATTGGTGGCATCACAAACATGATGGACCGACTGTCAAACGTTGCCAAAATTGAAGCTTTCAACATTTCAGAAAATTTAAAAAACATTATGCGTCCGCTTTTTGTAAAACACATGGACGATATTTTGTCGGGACATTTCTCGCAAACCATGATGGAAGATTGGGCAAATGGCGATAAAAATTTGTTAGATTGGCGCGCCAAAACTGGTGAAACCGATTTTGAAAAAACGCCTGCTGGAAACGTAGAAATCTCCGAACAAGAATATTTTGACAACGCAACATTGATGGTTGCCTTTGTAAAATCTGGTGTGGAATTGGCTTATGAAACGATGGTTTCGGCGGGCATCAAAGCCGAATCTGCTTACTACGAATCGTTGCACGAAACACCATTGATTGCCAACACAATAGCTCGAAAAAAACTTTTTGAAATGAACCGTGTGATTTCGGACACTGCCGAATATGGTTGCTATTTGTTCGATCACGCCTGCAAACCGCTGTTGACGGAATTCATGAAAACCGTTTCTACGAATCTTATCGGCAAAAATTTTAATGAAACAGCAAGCAAACATTTTGATAATTTTGAATTGGTGAAAGTCAACGCCGAAATTAGAAACCACGAAATTGAAAAAATTGGCGCGGAATTACGGGAAGCGATGACGGCGATGAAGAAGATTTTATAATAGCGGAAAAAGAAAAGAAAAAAGAGGCAAGATACAAGATTTTGTGGTAGTGATTATTTGGGCGTTTCCCGATTGCTTCGTGCCTCGCAATGCGGGGTCGGGCATTCCGCTCCCGCTTCCCGATGAAAAATCGGGAGAGCTCCGCTTCATTCCCTAACGCAAGATTGCGCACCACAATATACTTTTAAAAAATACAATGAACGTTTTTAACGAAATATTATTAGCACAAAAGCAACTTCTTGGCGTGGTTGCCCCTACTCCACTGGTTGAAAATTTCAATCTTTCGGACCAGTTTGGTGCCACAATTTTGCTAAAACGCGAAGACATGAACGTGGTTCGTTCCTATAAAATTCGAGGCGCATATAACAAAATTAGCACACTGACCGATGCCGAAAAACACATTGGCATTGTATGCGCAAGTGCAGGGAATCATGCGCAGGGCGTTGCGTATTCTTGCAATCTGTTGCAAATTTTTGGCAAAATATATATGCCAAAAACCACTCCCAAACAAAAAATTAAGCAGGTTCAATTGTTCGGAAAATCCTTTGTAGAAATTGTTTTGCATGGCGACACTTTCGACGATTCATATGCCATGGCAGTAAAGGACGCAAACGAAAACGGCACAATTTTGATACCACCTTTCGACGATATCAAAGTTATTGGCGGACAAGGAACGGTTGGTTTAGAAATTTTAGAAGTCGAAAAAAATCATATTGACTATGTTTTTGTGCCTGTTGGCGGTGGCGGATTGGCATCAGGACTTTCGACAGTTTTTAAGATGTTAAGTCCGAAAACGAAAATCATTGGCGTAGAACCACTTGGCGCACCTGCCATGAAAATATCTATTGACAACAACCAAATTACGCGTTTAGAAGTCATCGATAAATTTGTAGATGGCGCCGCCGTGAAGCAAGTTGGCGCATTAAATTTCCCAATTTGTAAAGAAAATCTCGATGATATTGTTCTGGTTCCCGAAGGAAAAGTTTGCACCACAATTTTGCAACTCTACAATGAAGAAGCCATGGTGGTAGAACCCGCAGGCGCATTGGCAATTGCCGCACTTGATTTTTATGCTGAGAAAATCAAAGGTAAAATAGTGGTTTGTATCTTATCAGGAAGCAACAACGATATTGAACGTACAGAAGAAATTAAGGAACGTTCGCTGTTATATGAAGGTTTGAAACACTATTTTATGATTCAGTTTCCGCAAAGACCTGGCGCGCTGAAAGAGTTTGTCAACAATATTTTAGGCGATGATGATGATATTACATACTTTCAATTCACGAAAAAAAATAGCCGAGAAACGGGCGCAGTTGTGGTTGGACTGGAACTGAAAAACAAATTAGACATCGAACCTATTAAAATTAAAATGGTTGAAAACGGTTTTCAGTTTACTTATTTAAATGAGGAAAAAGAACTTTATGCGCAAATGGTGGGATAGTTAGATAAAGTATTAAGTTTTAAGTATTGCGTATTATATATAAAACTGCTACTCCTATTGATTGAAAATATTTACAGTACTGCCGAACGTTTTGACTTTAAGACTTTCAAACTTTCGACTTATCTACAAATCATTCAAAGTTTTCATGAACACAACCAATGCTTTTTCTTCTTTGACGCTTAAATTTAGTTTATCGAACGGTAAAGTTAGATTATCAACTTCATATTTAAAACCGTCGCCGCCTTTATTATAAAAATTTACTACTTGCTCTAATGTTGTGAACACGCCATTGTGCATGTATGGTGAGGTTATGGCAACATTTCGAAGAGTTGGAGTTTTGAACGCATTTTTGAGTTGCGGCATTTGATAGATATTGTAAACACCCAAATCTACACTAATAGCCTTGCCTGCCAAGGTTTCGGGCGTGCCAATGACTTCCTGCTCGGATTTGGCATAATTAGGTGGCACCGTGCCATTAAAAAGGGGAATAAAATGACAAGAAGCGCATTTTCCTTTGCCTGCAAAAATATTAAAACCCAATTTTTCTTCGTCAGAATATTCATTTGATTTTCCTGAAAAATAGTTATCGAATTTAGAATTGAATTTATTTAGAGACCTAACATACGAGGCAATTGCATTTTGAACATGCCAATTTTCAATAGTTGTTGCTTTCGGAAATGCTTTTTTATTCAAAACCACGTAGGCGTTGTCTTTTTTTAATTTTGGAATGATGATGTCGAGTGATCCGTGCATTTCGTCTTTATTTGCAATCACATCAAACGATTGTTTCTCTAAATCTATCTGGCGCAAGTCCCAAAATTGCGCGTTTTGAAGTCCTGCATACGTTAAAGTTGGCGTGTTTCGGTATAGGTTTTGACCTTCAATAGATACATTTTTTTTCAATCCATCCGTGAAAGCAAGTTCGGGATTATGGCAAGTGGCGCAATTTCTATCGTTGTTTAAAGACAATTGTTTATCGTAGAAAAGCTTTTCGCCAAGGGCAACTTTATCAGCTGAATATGCAAATTCTTTTGACGGAATAAACGCATTTACATCAAAAACATTTGCTCCGAAAATGGTTTCTGCAGATTCTAATATTGGATTGTTTTTTTCGACAGACGCAATGTTGCATAATTTTTTTATCGATTTTAAATCTTTAAACAGAAGATTCAAATGATTTTTTATAAAGGTAACGCGATCAAAATCATTGAAATTATTATTGTTTTTACAATATGATTTTGCTTCTTCGCACTTTTTTATAAAAGCGTCAATTTCTGTTTTATGCGATTTATTAGCCTCTAAAAATAAGATATATTTTTGTAAACCTTCCAAACTATAAACAGCTTCTTGAATCGAGAGTTGTGCAACGGGCGAATCAAAACCTGTAATTCCAAGCGTAATAAGCCGTATAATATCGCTTTTTAAGGCGTCAAAAACCAAATCATTAGACAAAGTGACGTTTTGCAAATGAATTTTCATCAGTTTAATGTTCGATTGCAAGACCAAAATTTCTTTCGCCAATTCCAACTTATTTTTGACATCAAACGCTGGAAATATCAGTGGTTCGATTACCTGAAAACCGTTTGGCGGTAGAAATTTATTTTCGGCAGTTTCAAGCTCGTCCAAAGCGGGCCCGTTTATGAAGCGGTGCGCATTCGAATTGAAATAGGCAATTGCCCATTCTATATTTTTAAAGCTTTTTCTGCATTTCAGAAAGTCGTCTTGCAATAACTTTTGGCTGGAATTTGTTTCCGCTAATTTTTTGAAATTTTCCAAATCTTTTTCAAGGACAAAAATGTCTTTTTGAAGTGTTTGGCTTATGTCGACTTTTTTAATGTCGCTATGACAACTAAATAGAAAAAGAACAGGTATTATTAAAACTAATTTCTTCATTTATAAAATAAAAATATTATTTATAGAATTGGATTATTGGTAATTGTAAAAAAATTGCAATAAGAAAAAAATGCAATCCGACCAAAAGATCGAATTGCATTTATGTAAATTTAAAAGAATTTACCTTTGAACATTGGTAATAATTACGGTTTGTCCGCCTTCAGTATTTGTATTCACGCCACTTCCATCAGCATTTCCGAAGGCAGCGCTTTTCCATGTATGCGGGTGAATGTTCACATAAAATGTATCAGGAACACCAATTGTTTCAGAAATGTCTTCCATTGCACCAAATTCCCAGCTTCCGAAACGAGTTTCATTTGCTGGATTGTACATGCTGTTCCAAGCGGTGTTTGTTCGGTCGTGCTTCATATTTAACCAAGGTTTGTTGGCTTTTGTAGCGATGCCATATTGCCAAATATAAGAATCATGTGTTGCGCCAGCATAATAGCTATCGCCATCTTCTTGAATATAAACGAAGTTTTCTGTTACGCAAATATTATCTGGATTGATGATTCCAACACCAGGATTCAAGTCGCCATCAACAACGCATTCTAATTTTCCTACCAAAGGATTGGAATCATCCATAGTCAGTTTATAGATACGTCCCCACATTGTATATTCTGATGTAGCGATATTAGAAGTGCCCTGACCGGTGGCAGTAAAATAAATCTCACGGTTGTTTTTGTCGCTTCCTTTTCTGTAGTCAACATCTTCAACTCTTGAAAATCTGATGGCTTTAAGGTCATTAACAGAAGAACTGATTTGAGCGCCTGTCATGTTTTTCGCATTTGGAATTTCTACAAACGAAACATCAAAAGAAGACCCGATTGCCATTGTTTTTTCAACTTGATTGTTGTCATTTCTTTTAAGCGCATACAATTTTCCATTTGTAAGTTCTCCAACAACATCACTTTTGTATAAAATTAATTGTCCTGCACTTGGGTGTGCGGTGCCATAAGATTGATCTTCACCGATTATAATAATGGTTTTTCCTGGATATGCACCCTTTGGAAGTGGCACTGCATTTTCCATTGAAGCTTTTCCAAGTGCCGGTAAAACTCTGTCTGTTCTTGACCTGTCTGCAACAGCACCAAACGGATTTATTCCGTGTACCATACTGTCCTCCCCACTTTCGCCTGCAGTAAGGAATATTGGTCCAAAACCATGAATGCTTGGCACAGCAAGCGTTGCAGAGCAAAGGCGTGTCATTCCACCAACTGCGTCAACAATATATTCACCTTTTATAGGTTTTAAAGTTTTATCTAAATATACACGAGAAACCGAACGAAGAATTTCGTGGTTGTTTAAGAATATGTATCCATCGCTATTAGGATCTTTCATAAAACCAGCACCATCGGGCTGTGCGCCGTAGATAAAATTTGGAGATTCCGGCAAGACATCACCAGAAGATATCAACGACGATATCTTCATCGATTCAAAGCCGGGCATTGCAAAAACAAACGCTGGTGTTGCAGATTTTGAAGATAAATCAATGTTTGTGTTTAAAACTGATCCAGTTGGTGCGTCATCTTCGTTGTCTTGACAACTAATAAATGTAGAAGTTAGCACAACTAATGCTAATACTTTCGTGAAAAATTTTGTTTTCATAACTATCTTTTTTTGTTTAAACAAAGATATTTTAACATTTTATATAAAATTAAAATGTTGTATTATGAAAGTAAAAACTTTTTGTAAACTATTTATTCGTTAAATGTAATATGTGTTAAAAAATTGTTTTTTCAGAAGACGAAAATTATCACCGAGTATTATAACGCAAAAAAAATCTGAAGGTAAGCTTCAGATTTTTTTATTTTAAATTTTAGAATTAACTACTTCTGAACCTGTGTTGTAGAAGCTAACATAAATTTCTCAGTAAGAATTCTGTCCGTTTTCGGATCGTAGCTTTCAACAATTAAATTGCCATTTATATCAAAATAAGCAATAGCATTTCTATTTTTAGTATTATAAATATAACTATTGATTGATGTTTTTCTAAGCAATGCAGGTTTTGCGTTACCTAAAGTCAAAACATATCCAGATGCATCAAGGTCAAGTTTATATTTGTTTCCTTTAGATTCGTAGAATGCACTTCTGTCAACATCCACGGTGCGGGTGCTTCCGTCGGGGTTTGTGATAATAGTAGTTGTTAACACTTGCGTTGGCGAATCAACTGTTGGAACATTGATGGTTCCAGGAGTTGGAGCTCCAAGCTCAACCTTTTGAACTTCTTTTGAAGTTTCACTTTTGGTGGTTACTTTTTCGCCTTCATTGTCTTTTTTAGTGACGGTCGTAGTGGTTGTTTCCACTTTTCTATTTGTGTTTTGTGCTTGTACGTTACTTGCGAACAAAACAATTACTGCTGATAAAAATAAATTTTTCATAGTTATAGATTTAGATAATAATTACGAACAAATCTACTTTCAATTTATATTTTTGAGTTATAAAATATTCATATTAAGTTATATAATTCACATATTAGTATTATGTTATTGATTTATATATTAAATTTATACCATGACTTTTAAACTGAAAATATTGTGCGTATTAGTACCGTCTTTTTTTAGTGTATGCTCATTTTCACAAAAAGTAAAAGAGCAAAAAGATTCTACTAAAATATTTAGAAAAATAGAAAAATATGCAACTAAGAGAAAATTTACTCGTTTTGTATATCATCTTATTTTTGAACCAATTGGACAGAAAAAAATTATAAAAAATGAATTTCAAAAGATAAAAAAAACAAATTATCTGCCGCATGAAGGCAAAATAATTCGAAGAATAAATATTGTAACACTTGATCCATTTGGAAATTCAGATAGTGATTCTGCTGCAACATCAACAACATTTTTGCGTAGGGCAGGAAATGTACTGCATTTAAAAACTAAAAATATCACCATTCGGAATTTGCTTTTAATTCGTAAAAACGAGCGTTTGGACTCACTTTTAATCAAAGAATCAGAACGACTGATACGAAGTCAGCAGTTTATAACGAGCATCTCAACGCGAGTTACAGCCGTTTCAAAGGATTCTGTTGACTTGTCTATTCGCGTTTTAGACAGTTGGTCGTTGGTTCCTGATTTTAGAAGTTCTACATCGAAATCTGATTTTGTGTTGACAGACAAAAATTTTCTCGGACTTGGACACGAATTTTATAATTCTTATTCAAAAAGCCTAAAAAGTGCGCAACATGGTTATGCGACAAGCTATAGCATTCCAAACTTTAGCAACACTTATATTAGTGGGCGAATTAGCTATGACATAGATTTCGAAAATAACTATACAAAGGGAATTAACATCGAAAGACCATTTTTTTCTCCTTATGCTCGTTGGGGTGCTGGTCTAAATTTAGGGCAAAATTTGACCCAAAGCGCTCTTTTAAATGCCACAGGAATTCTGGAATCCCAAATTGCTAAATATAATTTTCAAGACTACTGGGCTGGGCATTCATATCAAATTTTTAAAGGAAATTCAGAATTTAATAGAGCAACAAACCTTATAACAAACGCAAGATATTTCACAAAAAACTATGTGGAAAGACCATTTGTCAACAACGATTCAATAAGTGCCTTTGAATCTGAAAAACTATATATAATAGGTGTGGGAATTTCGTCTCGAAAATTTACGCAAGATAAGTATGTTTTTAATTTTAATATTACAGAAGATATTGCATCTGGATTTGTCTACAGTATGACGACCGGATATCAAAAAAAAATTAACGACTATCAGTTTTATGGTGGCGCAAGGTTTTCAATTGGAAATTATTTTAAATTTGGATATTTCAGTTGCAATTTAGAATATGGTACTTTTGTAAACAAGGGGATAACCAGTCAAAGCACAGCAAATCTATCGATGATATATTTTACAAACATTCGCAATTTTGGCAAATGGAAACTTCGTCAATTTGTCAAACCACAATTTATTATAGGAACAAATCGATTACGAACGAACGCAGACCGCTTGACACTTAACGGCGAAACAGGCATTTTAGGTTTTGAAAACAGCACCCTTTTCGGAACAAAAAAAATATTATTTACAATGCAAACACAAACATACGCACCACTACGATTACTTGGTTTTCGCCTTAATCCTTTTTTTAATTATACGGGCGGATTGCTGGGCAATGAAGGAACTAATTTTAGAAATAGCAAATTATATTCACAAATTTCACTGGGAATGATTCTCAGTAATGATTTTTTAGTTTTTAACGCATTTCAATTTTCGTTTTCTTACTATCCCAATATAATTGACAACAACCGAACTTTCAAATCTAACTCAATTTCAACAAATGACTTTGGATTACAAGATTTTGGAATTTCAAAACCAGAATTGGTTACTTATAAATAATCTAAAGTAAAAAAACCGACACTTGCGTATCGGTTTTAAATTACTGAAATAATCCCCAAACCACTTCAATATTTATTTTAGAAATAACTAAATAATATTTTTTATTTCAATAGACTTGATTTTCTCTTATTATACAAATATTCTATTCCAAATTTTACTGCTCTACTTAAAATTCTTTTTGCTGGATTTATTGAGTTTTCATCATAAAATTTATTGGACAAATAAGTTGTCCCATAACCCAGCGCAGATTTAAAAATATTTGACTTTAGATTTGGAGATGCCAAAACATTTTGAAAAGAATTCTTAATCAGGTTCATTGGTTTTAAACTATCCGTTGTTAAATGAAAATGATTTTTCAAATCAGTTAAATTTTCATTCTGACGAAATTTCAGATAGTCAATTTCTTCTATCAATTCGGACATTGCGCTACTGTTTTTCATGATATTAAATCTTTTTTCAGTGAAATTATAACACTTGCGCTCACTGGATTTTCAATACAGGATTTTCTAAATACATAAAGAAAAATAGCTAAAAAAAGATACAATCCCGCAACTGCAAAAAATCCTAAATAGCTACTTTGTAAAAGGTCTCCAACCCACAGCGCTAAACCAATGTTTCCAAATAAAAGCGACATAATCACAACACTCACAACTGCGCCTTTTGCAGACAATTTAGAAGCAATTTCAGCTATTTTTTGAATAAGCGTCAGTTTGCCAATTGCAATTGAAGTTTTGGCGTATGATTCCGTTTTATCGAACAGTTTTTCTATTGTTGTTGTGATAGAATTGTCCATTTTTTTGATTCGCTAAGATAATGGTTTGGGAGATGTTATGGCCGTTTTGGCCTCTTCCAAAAAATCTCCATATTTTTCACTTGCCTCTTGATAAAGACCATCAAATTTATGTTTAAGGTCATCTGCCAAGCCATTTCCTTTGTCCATGATGCGTCTGCGTGTTTTTGTTCCCTGTTCTGGTGCAAACAAAACTCCAATTAATGCTCCTGCGGCCAATCCAACGATTAAGCCTAATGCTGTTTTACCTGATTCCATAGTTTTTAAAATTTTTAATTAATGTGTTAAACTCGTCTTCCTTGAATTAATCTTAAAATAACTGCAACCACTGCAATTACTAATAAAATGTGAATAATAGATCCTGCACTGTATGCGAAAAATCCGATGGCCCAAAAAACAATTAAAATTACTGCGATAGTGTACAATAGATTGCTCATAATAAATGATTTTATAAAATTGATAAAGTTAGATATACATTGATAACGCTATTTTTCCCATCAGGAAAAGTATAATTTGTTCCATTGAAAGTGCGTTCCTTTCCAACGGTTTGAAGTCCATAATTATATCGAACCCCGACACCCAAATTGTCAGTGTCGAAACCAACGCCGATAGCAAGACCAGCATCAAATTTGTTATAATCTTCGTTGCTTAAACTATTTTCCACATCAAACAAAGTTCCTTGTGAATCGTTTGTTGCCTTTCCGTCAACCAAATAGGCAATATATGGTCCTGCATGAATGTTGAAATTATTCGATAAATTAAATACTGCCAAAACAGGAAGTTCAATATAATTTAATTTGAATTTTGCGGTTCCATTAACGAAAGCGTTGTTGTACACTAATTCAGCTCCTTTTGTGTTATAAGTCAGTTCTGGTTGGATAGCAAAGTCAGCCGTGACGGGAACTTTTGCAAAAACACCAGCTTGAAAACCTGTTAAAACATTATTGTCGTCAACATCATCTGTGTACAGATTTGAGAAATTGACACCACCTTTAAAACCAAATTTTATTCCACCGCCGTTGCTTGAAGATTGCGCAAAGGAACCGGAAGTTAAAAATATTAAGAAATTTAATGTAAAGAAAATTTTGAAATACGTCATTTTTTTAATGCTTAATTATGTTGTTTAAATACATCACAAAGAACCATTATTAATACTTGAAATCTGTTGCATAAATCTTTTGTAAAGTTTCAAGATTCATACATTTATAAAAATAAATTGTAGAAATAAATCGCAATCTTTTTGGGAGACATTATATAACAAAAAAAAGCGAGCTACTACCCTCGCTTTTCATACAAATATAAACTAAACCTAAACTTCTTATCGTTTATTGTTTACAGTCAAGTCTTTAAATGCTTGACCAAGTTCGGTCATATCAGAATTAAATTCTCTTTCGAAAGAATCCCAATCGGTTTGATTGTTTTCATAATCTGCAATCTTTGACTTCAAAGATTCATTTTTTTCTTGCAAAGAATTGATACTTGCTTTGTAATTTGCATCGAAAGAATTTCCTGCTTTGTTCATGGCTGTTGTCAATGCTTCAATTTGCGTTTGATTAGCATCTATTGTCATTCCAGCATTTTTTTTGAAAGTCTGCCATTCTGCATCGTTCGCTTTTGTAGCAGACGCTTCGTCTTCAGGAAGTTCAGAAACACCATTCACATAATCCTTTTGCCCCATTGATTCGGCTTCTTTCTCACTATTAGATTTACAGCTCGTGAGCGAAGTTCCAGCAATAAACATTGCAGTTGCCAAAATAATAAAAGATTTTTTCATAAAAAAAGTTATTAAAATTATTCAAAAATTGTTTAGGGATTTTAGTCTACGGTTCTAAATTTAAAAATTATTACATTTAAAATGTATGTTCAAATCTGTATCGCTATTGATGAATTATCATCACTTTTAGAATGATTAATAGGCTCAGATTAAATTTTGTAAAAAAAAATTTTCTTAGTTAAATCTGTATCGAACAGATAATGCAATGTCCGAACCATAGTTGTTATCTCTATAGCCATCAGAAAAATAGAATTCTGGGCGAATATCTAAAGATACTTGAATTGGCACATCAAAATTATATTCAATACCTAAATCACCTGCTGCAAATACGAAAGTATTATTTCTGTCATCGTTAATTAATTTATAGTTATCATTGTAATTCCAACTTCCTACTCCACCACCAACACCTGCATACCAGTTGAAACCACCTTCGATGTTCCAAACCCATTGGTAAAGACCAGTCACTTTAAATGAATCGATGAATTTTCCATTTCTAATTCCCAAATCAAGCTCTAATCTATTATCAGCAGAAAGTTTTCTTTGATATGATAGTTCAGCTCCGAAACCATCATTGCTTCCAAAACGAAGACCTAATGCATTTTTAGAAGGAACCTGAGATTGTGCGGTAATTGTCATTCCAATCACGGCAACCATTGTAAGCATAATTTTTTTCATAATATTGGTTTTAATTATTAAGTGCAAAGATGCGCTTCAAATGTACTAAAATTTTTATACAATTAGTATCATAAATTGCATAATTCACACTTTTCAATTTTTGGTGTTTTCAGAATTATTATCGGCCGCATTATCTGATTCGTCATTAAGTTCATCAATAATCTCTTCTTGAACTTCGATATAATCATGTTGAAGTTGCAAAATTTCTCGCTCGGTCATATCACTGGTATTCATCACGTCGTTATTTGCAGTTTCGTGTGATGAGATCAGTTCATTCATTTTTAAATGAATTAGTGCAGAATATTTATTGAAAGATTTTTGGATAATAAACAAACTTAAAAATGTAATTCCAAAAATAATATCGCCAATAATTTGATGCCTGCTTGCATCAGAAAAAAAATCGTTTGCCCACCAAAACAGCACCAAACAAAAGGCAAGAATAAATGAAATTGAATTTCCTAATATTTTAGTTGCAATTTCGGTCAACAGCTCAAAACGACGTTCGATAGTAAGATATACATTATTCATAGCTTATTATTGTTTGCATTATTATAGTTCGTGACCAATTCTAAAAGAGAATTATAATATTGATGTAAAATTTTTACATTGATTTCTGGCGAATTGTCAACTGGAATTGTTATTGGCATCTCGTTCAAAAAACGGCATAATTCTGGAAATTGATTTTGAATTACAGTCGTAATCTTTAATATATCGGCGTTTAGTTCTGTTTCAGTTTTCATATAAAGTATTTATTTTTTTAAGTAAAAAAAGCATCAAACAAAATTGATGCTTTTAAAAAGAATTGAAAATTAACCAAAAAATCAAACCCTTATATTGTTAAATAAAAAATGATTTATATTAATTGTCAAATTTCACAAAATCAAGACTATTATTGTTGTATGTAAAATAATGTTTCTTATACAATTACAACAAATCTATTTTGCAATTGAAGATTAAACTATTTGTTTTTATTTTTTCCATTTCCATGATTTCCTTTATTTCCTTTATGACCGCCATAGTTACCATTGTCATGGTTCCAATTCTTACCGTTCTTTGCAAATTTGACCTTGTGATTTTTAAAATTTACATACGGACTACGACCACGATAGTCGTTTAACACAATCACTTGACCTGAGTTTAAGTTATAACCACTATATCTGCGTGGCAAATTTTTTACTCTCATCCACCTCCCATTATTATTGTAAATATATTGCGAATTGCGAATGTCGTAATATGTTTCAATGTCTGGCAAAAAGTAGTATTGTTGTGTTGTTACACTTGGTCCCCAGACTGGTGGATTCACAATTACTTGCGGTGGTACTATAACCGGAGTTACAACTGCGGGTGCCCCAAGATTTACGTCGATTTTTACCTGAGACTGCATTTGTAATGACAATAATAGAAATAAAAATAACGTTGTCACGATTTTTAAAGATTTCATACTTTTAAATTTTTAGATTTACTTTAGTTGATTTGATAAATAAGTATTATATATCCGTACAAACGTATGATAGATTTCGTAGTAATTGTATTAAAATAAACTTAAAAAGTTATATAATTCATAGAAATATTTTTACTTATTAAAATATAAAATTGATAATTAGGTTATATATTGAATCTTGATATGCGAGAAAACAATTAATTACAAAATTTTTTAATCTTTAAATAATTTAATAAGCACCGATGAAAATAATGTAGCATCTTTTCTTTTTTGAAATTATATTTTTGTTTAATTATTTTATAATGTAAATTTATAAAAATTCTTTTTTTTATGAAAATTCCACTTTTAGCTTTTAACGACAAAGGAATTTATTGCCAGCAAGCCGATGTGTATCTCGATCCGTGGCGACCTGTGAAAAATGCCATCATCTCGCACGGTCACGCCGATCATTCGCGTTGGGGGCACCAAAATTATATTACGCACAACACAAATGTTCCTATAATTCGGCACCGTTTAGGCGAAATAAATGTGACTGGAAAAGATTGGAACGAGACTTTTGTAATTAATAATGTCAAATTTTCGCTTCATCCTGCGGGACATATTATTGGCAGTGCTCAAATTCGAGTAGAACATTTAGGCGAAGTTTGGGTTTTTACTGGCGATTACAAAACAGAAGATGACGGAATTTCCGTCCCTTATGAAGTGGTAAAATGCGATACATTTATAACCGAATGTACCTTTGGTTTGCCCGCTTTCAAATGGACGCCACAAGCCGAAGTGATGACAGATATCAATAATTGGTGGGCAGAAAATAGGGCAGAAGGCAAAACGTCGATTTTATTTGGATATTCATTGGGAAAGGCTCAACGATTACTGAAATATTTAGACACCAATAATGGAACAATTTATACACACGGCGCAATCGAAAATATGACGAATGTATTGCGACCGTTGGTTGATTTTCCACCCACAACATTGGTCACTCGCGAAACCAAAAAAGAAGATTTATTAGGTAACATTGTACTTGCGCCACCAAGTGCTCACGGAAGCACGTGGATTCGTAAAATGACGCCTTTTGTAACTGGTTCGGCAAGTGGTTGGATGGCTTTTCGTGGCGCAAGACGACGCCGAGCGATTGACAAAGGATTTGTGTTGAGTGACCATTGCGATTGGTATTCTTTGTTGGATAGCATCAAAGCAACTGGCGCAGAAAAAATTATTTGTACACACGGTTACACCGATATTTTTTCGAAATATTTACGCGAATTGGGTTATGATGCCCGAACCGAAAAAACACAATACGAAGGTGAAGCTGCCGAAATGGAAAAAGAAGTGGAAGAAATAATTACGAATTAAAAATTACGAATTAAAAATTACGAATTATGAATTACGAACTACGAATTAAAAATTACGAACTATGAATTGCAGATTAAGATTGAAGATTTGAAGAATTAGTTCTTAAAAGATTAAAAAATCCGCGCAAATCCCTGTCATCCGCGTCATCCGTGTCCTTAAAAAATCAAATGAAAAACTTCGCCAACTTAATAAAAGCACTAGACAGTTCCAATAAAACAACGATAAAAGTCGATGAATTAACTGAATATTTTAGAAATGCTTCGCCAGAAGACAAGGTTTGGACTATTGCAATTTTGTCGCATCGACGTCCGCCAAGACCTGTCAATACTACGTTGTTGCGACTTTGGGCAAACGAATTGGCAAATATTCCAATGTGGCTATTTGAAGAAAGTTATCATATTGTGGGCGATCTAGCCGAAACTATTGCACTCATTATTCCAACCACCAAAGAACATTCAGATAAGAGTTTAACCGAATATCTTCAAGAAATTATTGCTTTAAAAAAGAAAACCGATGATGAAAAACGAGCTTATTTGCACGAAAATTGGTTGGCTTTAAATTACTATGAACGTTTTGTTTTTACTAAATTAATTACAGGAAGCTTTAGGATTGGTGTAAGTCAAAAATTGATGACACGCGCCTTGTCCAAAGCCGAAAATGTCGATGAAGATGCTTTGGCTTATAAATTAATGGGAAATTGGGATCCAAACAAAGTAACTTTTCAAGAATTGATATTAGACGAAAAAAGCAGCGATTATTTGTCGAAACCTTATCCGTTTTATTTGGCTTATCCAATTGAAGGCGAAGTTTCTAATCTTGGGAATCCAGAAGATTGGTCTGTCGAACACAAATGGGATGGCATTCGTTCGCAAACCATTATCCGAGAAAACGAAATTTTTATTTGGTCGCGTGGCGAAGAATTGGTAACCGATAAATATCCAGAATTTCATTCGTTTGTTGGAAATATTCCCAATGGAACCGTAATTGATGCTGAAATTTTGGCTTTCCCGAATAATGAAATTGGCACTTTCAACGATTTACAAACTCGAATTGGTCGAAAAACAATATCGGCAGCTTTGCTAAAAAGCAATCCTGTAATCTTAAAAGCGTATGATTTATTGGAATGGGAAGGAAAAGATATTCGAAATTTACCATTTGAAGAACGAAGAAATTTATTAGATAAATTATTTGAAAGCCTAAAAGATAAAAACCTTCCTTTTTATTTATCGGAAAGAAAGATTTTAAATTCTTGGGAAGAAGTTGCCACCGAAAGAATGCGAGCTCGAGAAATGAAAAGCGAAGGATTAATGATAAAACACAAAAATTCTACGTATCAAGTTGGTCGAAAAAAAGGCGATTGGTGGAAATGGAAACTCGAACCTCTAACCATTGATGCCGTTTTGACTTATGCTATGCGAGGCAGCGGAAGACGAAGCAATTTATTTACAGATTATACATTTGCTTTATGGCAAAATAACGAAAAAGGTGAACGCGAATTAGTAACTTTTGCAAAAGCGTATTCTGGATTGACCGATGCCGAATTCAGAAAAGTAGATGATTTTATCAAAAAAAATACTGTAGATAAATTTGGACCAGTGCGAAGTGTTACGCCAGAGTTAGTTTTTGAAATTGGTTTTGAAGGTATTGCACTTTCCAAACGTCACAAAAGCGGCGTGGCAACTCGTTTTCCAAGAATTTTGAGATGGCGATTGGATAAAAAAATTGATGATGCAAATTCGATAGACGATTTGAAGGATATGATAATTTAGCAGTTTTATTATATGGGAAATGTAAATCTTTATTTAACTATTATTAGAAAAAAAAATGAACCATTAAGATATTAAGAAAAATTAAGAAGTTGAATCTTAATGAAACTTAATATCTTAATGGTTTAAAAAAACGGAATTTTAAATTTAATGACAAGAATTGAACTTTACCAAATTGCCGAAAACTGGTTCCACAATCAAAACTGGAAACCATTTCCGTTCCAAACGCAAACTTGGACAGCATTTCTGCAAGGCAAAAACGGTTTACTCAACGCACCAACTGGTAGCGGAAAAACTTATGCGCTTTGGTTTCCCATAGTTCTCAATTACATCAAAGAAAATCCTGATTATAAAACCAAACATAAACCTGGATTAAAAGCCATTTGGATCACACCTTTGCGCGCACTTTCGGTCGAAATTAAACAAGCTGCAGAAAGAGTTGCGAACGATTTAGGCACACAAATAACAGTCGGAATTCGTTCTGGCGATACTACGACCAGCGAAAGAGCAAAGCAAAAAACTAAAATGCCCGATTTGCTAATCACTACGCCAGAAAGCTTACAATTGCTTTTGGCAACCAAAGAATATGCTAAAACATTTGCTAATTGTTCTGCCATTGTCATTGACGAATGGCATGAATTATTAGGCACAAAACGTGGTGTTCAAATGGAATTGGCATTATCAAGACTAAAAACCATTGCTCCCAAAATGCGAATTTGGGGAATTTCTGCCACGATTGGAAATCTTGAATTGGCACAAGAAGTTTTGTTGGGAAATAATTCCGAAGCTTTTCAAAATTCGGTTTTGATTAAAGCGAATATCAATAAAAAAATTACGGTTAAATCGATTATTCCAGAAAAAATGGAAACCTTTCCGTGGCGTGGTCACATGGGTTTGCATTTGATTAAAGATGTGGCAAAAATTATTCGAAAAAGTAAAACAACATTAATTTTCACCAATACACGATCTCAATGCGAATTGTGGTTTCAATCGTTGTTAGAAAAATATCCAGAATTTGCTGGCGAAATGGCAATGCACCACGGAAGTATCGCCCGAGAAACCCGAGTTTGGGTAGAAAATGCGATTAAAAATGAAGAATTAAAAGTGGTGGTTTGTACTTCGAGTTTGGATTTGGGCGTCGATTTTGC
>JAYWGW010000067.1:0-19343 GCA_043778045.1 Bacteroidota bacterium
TGACATTGCTTGTAAATTTTATCTCTTTTTATAGAGAAGATTGAAAATTTTTATTGAAATAAAGTGTCTTTTTTCAAAGTGCAAAGATAATTTTTAATATAATAAATTCATATTTTTTTTGGAAAAATATTGGTTAATTGGAACATTATTTTGCGACAATTTCACACATTGTTTATGTATTGATAATGTGTTTGGGAAACAAAGTCAATAATTGAGTTAAATGCTATTAGCAATAGCATAAAGCCAACTTTAATCTTCACCTAAATCGGCAGTTGTTCTAAACCGTTTGTGGTAGAAGATTTTATTATTACAATTTTAACAAATCATAGCTGATTTTTATGTATGGAAACAAAGTTGGTACTCTAACATCTTCATATGGGGTTTCTTCTGTTTGATATGTTCCTAAACATAAATCAATTCTTTTGCGTTTGAAACCAATTGCAAAATTGTTTGCGCTAAATTCAGTATCATATTGCTGAGAAACCCAAAAATTTCCAGCTTGAGACTTTTGTGTAACAGTGAATTCTGAACCTGTATTGAGCATGGAATATCCAACTCTCAAATAAATGTCAGTTGACTTTGATAGTGGAATAAAATAGTCAATACTGAAATGATAATCTAACAGAAATGATTTTTGACTTTTCGATGAACTGTTTATTTCTGGATAATCCGTGGAAAATAATATAGTTTCATAGCGAAATGATTGTCCAAAATTTAAACTTAAATTTTTTAGAACGAAAAAATTAAGTGAATAATTTAGACCCGTACCAGAATTTTGAAGGTCTTTTGCAAGTTGCCCTTTAAATGTCTGCAGACCACTATCAGTTTTTAATTCATAATATGGTGTGATTCGGTATTCTATCTCAGACCTTAAAAAAAGTTTTCCTTTCCGATTTTGCAAATGCTCTTCCACAGTCTGCTTTGTTGATTGTCCTAAAAATTGTGCTGTTATAAAAAAAGTAGCAATAGTTAAAATTTTTTTCATGATTTTATATCAGTAAATAATAAATAAGCCCCCACTTTGAGGGCTTAAAACTTTATAATCCTTGCATTATGTAATATATATCACTATTATCTCCAACATAAGTCCCAGCAAATTGAAAAGGTGTATTTGGAAATCTACTAAGTTGCATATCGTGAAATGGCGACTGCCAAGAGCGATAGGAAATTTGTCTAAATTGACCATTCGGAAATTCAAATTGTTTTGTCGTAACTGACGGTGCTGGCCAAGTATCATTTTCAAAAATCACATAATTCATTATAGCGCCAGAAGCACTTCCTGGAATTGAATAATTTTGAAAAGTATAATTATATTCATGTAAATTATTAATCCATCTGTCGGCAATCTTATCTATTCTTTGCCCGTCTGCATTATAACAATTTGATGCTCCTTGCAGGAAATCACCACAAAAACCACTAAATGCAGGAGTTTCAGAAGTTATAAATCCTACCATATGAACCTCTGAATCCCCCGATGCCCAATCTTCTTTATCAACTTTGATTTTCATTTTATGCATTCTAATCAAACTTGGATTATAATTTACACCATTAGGCGTCGAAGTTCCGCCGCCTCCAGTTGGACCACTGTAGGGATCGTCAGTTGGATCTGTACTGGTAATATCGGAAATAATTAAATATCTGCCAGAAGTTTGTGCTTCAGTGAAGTTTCCAACTTCTACAAGTGGTCCTCCTGCGGTAGTGCTTTCATAACCAGGAAAAACTGTTTTTTCTACGTCAGACTCTCGCTCGACAAAAAAATACAGTGGAACATCTGCTACTATTCTTTGCAATGCATTAGAATTACTGCGTTTTTTATACACTGTAATACATGGTTTCCAATCAACGCCATCTAAATTTTTAAATGCATTCAGAGAATTTGTAATTGAAGCCAGTTTTTCGTTGCTGACATTAACAATTTTTAAAAGATCTTCGATTAAAAAAGTTTTATCATCCTCTAAGCTACTGTCAAAATTCAAAATTTTATTTCTAAGTTCTGCATTTGACAAATTGTCATTTATAAAATTTGCTAACACTTTCAAATGTGTGGTCTTGTAAGCGAGCTTTTCATCCATACTTGCATTTTGTATTTTGCTATTAGAAATTGCGTCAAGTGCGACAACTTCATCAATTTTTTCATTATTGCAACTGAAAAGTAAAATTGCAAAAAACAAACTAAACAGTAAATTTAAATTTTTCATATATTTGTAAATTAATTATTTGCAGTCCTCTCTTATGTCGTCGAAAACATTTATAAAAGATTGGGCTGCTTTTTTTGTTTGTTTAAATTATTGACTTACGCGCTAACAAACTATAAATTGCGTAATATCCATAGTGTCTGTCAAGGTGGTTAGCCTGGTAATAAACCCATGTTTAAAGTTTTAAAGATTAATACTCTTATAATATTACAAAATTATTTAACAAATATAATAAGGTAGCTTTTAATAAAAAACAACCTACAAGATGTCTTTTGCTTCAACGTACGAACTATTTTCTACTGCTACTAAAAAAGATAATCTAACGCCTATTGCATCCGCAACTTTTTGCAAAGTCTTAAGCTTACAATTGCTTGCTTCTCGCTCAATTTTTCCATAAGCCGACGGTGTCATTTCGCATCTATCCGCAACTTCAGCTTGGGTCAAGCCATAAGCGGTGCGTATTTCTCTTATTCTTTTGGCTATTAACATAAATGTATTTTAGGATTTATTAATATGTTAAAAATTTTCTGCCAACTCCAAAAGAAGCAAACCTTGAATCAATTTCGCATATTTAAAGCATTTCACAATACTTTAAAAGTAAATTTTAAAAGCCTCGTTTGTTATAAACATAATTAGAAAAAACAAAAACAAATCAACTACTCAAAAAGGGTAAAAAATGTTAAAGTTAAACAAATGTTTTTTGTTAATTATTTTACGAAAAACAGTTTAGATATAATAGGTTTAATTCTGACTTATACAGCATTTTGCGATAGGGATCAACCTTCGGCGGACAAGTTGCAGTGAAAATTCTTTTTTGTGGCTTTTTGCTTCGCCTGTTCGCAAAAGCTCGGGTCTGCTACAAAAAAGATTAAAACGAAAAGCCAGCCGCTTGCTGAACGCCCAAATATTTAGATTTTTAATTGCTGTTAATTTTAGAATTAAGCGAAAAACAAAAGAATATAAAACAATATCCTAAAATCGATATCCCAATGCAACATCGCCACGCAAACCACCACCCGGTGCTGCACTGTCTTTTGGAGCCAAAGTTTTTGAAAATCCAACAACGGGTTCAATGATAAGTCCCGTTTTAAAAAGCCATTTATATCCCGCACCAAGCCCAAGCGAAGTAGAGGTGTATGGGATGCTTGACTCATTCAATCCGGTGTATCGACCTTCAATATATTTTCCAAAACCTTCCAGAAAAAGTCCGTTTCCGCTCTGCTTCGTGGGATCTTGAAAATAAAATCGCGCAAATGGAGTGACTGCAAAATCTTCTTGAAAACTATTGGTTTTGTCTGTGTTAAACAATATTGCAAGTCCAAAACCAAGTTTATGCGTTGCCACATATTCATAAGTAACTTCAACTGCTTCATTTAAAACGGGCTTGAGAATTCCGAATTTGAGTTCATGTTTTGCGAGTTTAAGACTTTTAATTTCAACATCATTTTTCTTCCTTTCTTGGGCAAAAACGGTTAGATTTAATACAAACAACACCAATATAAACAGAGACTTTGTCATGGTTATTTTTTTCAAATCTAAGAATTATTTTTGATGAATGGACAAAATATAAACCTAAAATGTTTCTTGATAAACATGGCAACCGTCCTCTAAAACAGATTTTAAAACCGTTGGATTGGTGTTGGTATAAAATGTATTGGAAGGCTTAAACTCGTTATAGTTTAAAATATTTAAACTTTCCAATACTTTGTGAGTTTGTTTGGCAACAGCGTCGCCCGAGTCAATGATGATGACATGCGCAGGAAGAATGGCTTTAATTTGCGAGATTAAAAACGGATAGTGACTGCATCCAAGAACCAAATAGTCAATGTTTTGGTCAATCATGGGCTGCAAATAAGTTTGCAAAAGTTCTGTCATTTCAGTGGAAACAATATCGCCGTTTTCAATAAGTTGCACCAAGCCGTGTCCAATTTGCTCTATGATTTTTATGTCTTTATAAATAGCAATGGATTTGCTAAAAAGCGCGCTATTTATGGTTCCTTTTGTGGCAAGTATGCCAATGGTTTGCGTTTTAGAATTTGTAGCTGCGGGTTTTATTGCTGGTTCAATACCAATAAACGGAACTTCAAAATGCTGGCGAAGCTCCGTAATGGAATTTGTTGTGGCGGTGTTGCAAGCTACAACTATAATTTTTGCTTTTCGTTTCAACAAAAATTCAACATTTTTGAAGCACAACGCCGTGATTTCGTTTTTAGATTTTTGTCCGTATGGCGCATTGATGCTGTCTGCCAAATAGATGGTATTTTCAAAAGGTAGCAGTTGATGAATGGCTTTCCAAATGGTTACGCCACCAATACCAGAATCGAAAAGTCCAATTGGATGGTTATTTAGCATAAGGCAAATATAAAAAAAAACTGCACATCTCTAAAAGAGTGTGCAGTTTTTGTGCTGAAATGAATTTTTATTAGAATCCCAATTCTTTTTTAATGTCCGCAGTCAAATCTGGACCGTCCGCAAGAAGCAATGCAGAAGAATCTAACACATATTGAAATGCTTTAGCTTTTCCAACTTTTTGAATGGCCAATTTAATTTTTTCTTGAATTGGTTTCATCAAATCGCTTTCTTTAGTTTGAATTTCTTTTTGTGCAGTTTGTCCGTATTCTTGGATTCTTTTTTCAAAATCTTGAACTTCTTTTTGACGTTCAGCATTTATTTTGTCTCCAACTGTACCAGACTCGCCTTCATATTTCTTAATTTTGGCAGTATATTCATCTCCAAGCGTTTTGTATTCTGCCTGATACGTTTTGCTCAAAGTTTCAAGTTGCTTTTGTGCTTCAAGCATTGCAGGATATTTCGACATTAATTCGCTGGTATTTACGTGTGCTACTTTTGCTTGTGCATTAACCATTTGGTTTGCTCCTAAAAAGAAAACTGATGCAATTAGTAAGGATTTCAGGTTTTTCATCGTTGTTTAAATATTAAATTATTAGTTATTAAATTATTGTTTAAAATTATTTTTTGGGCGTATTTGCCTTTATCGAATCTCTTGTTTTTTTAGCGGCTTCTCTGTCAACCAATGTTTTTGCTTTTCTATCTTCAATCGCTTTTTTACGCGCTTCAAAATCTTTCTGCTTTGCTTCGGCAAAAGCTTTTCGTTGTGCATCCTTTTCAGCTTTCACTTTTCCAATTGCATCCTGAACTTCGTCTGTTTGCAAAACGTCAGTTGTAGGAACAGTTACTGGTTTTTTTGGCACTTCTATTTTTTTAGCGACTGTTCCGTTTTTCTTTGCTTCTCTATCTGCCACAATTTGCAACCGTCTTGCATCTGCCTCAGCTTTTGCTTGTGCCTGCAATGCTTTTCTCTCTTCTTGTTTTGCAACAAGCGCCGCTTTTCTGTCTTCTAAAGTTTTTTTTCTTTCAGCAATGCCAGGATTTGCATCTTCAACATCTTCCTTATATTCTTTCGCATCATCCGCCTTTATTTGTTTTTTGGTGCGTTGATCCACTTTTTCGGCACGGCCTATAATTTTGATAACTTGGTCGCTAATGTCAAAATTTTTCTTGGCAAAAAGTATGGTTAAATCAGAAGACTTATCAAATATAAAATCATATTTTCTGCGTTCCGCAACATCCTGAACTGCTAACCAAATCTGATCTTGAACTGGTTTTACGAGCACTTCTTTTTGTATAATAAAATCTCCCAAAGGTCCAAACCTTTTTTGTTGATATTGTTCCATTTCTGTTTCCAAAAACGTAATAGCCTCCTCTCTTTCTTCAATAAGTTCCTTGGTCAATAGCACCTTTTCAGTTTTTAAAGCATCCTTGAGCTTTCCAATTTCATTTTTTTTAACCTCTAACTCTTGTTTCCATTTTTGAGCTTTAAGCTCCAATTGATTGTTAGCTTCTGCATAATTAGAAACATTCTGTAAAATATATTCCATATCAATATATCCAATTCTAATGCTTTTGCCAGATTGTGCATTTGTCGTAACAATCGATAAGATTGTTAAAAATAGAATTAAAACGTGTTTTTTCATTAATACAAAGATATAAGAAAATATCGTGCCAAAAAATTTTAAAACTGTTGTCCGATTATAAAATGTGTTTCCCATCCGTTCGGTTGCGTAAAGCCTTCTTGACCGTCGAATCCGTGTCCAAAGTCAATTCCGAGCAATCCGAAAGCGGGCATAAAGATACGTAAACCAAAACCTGCTGAACGTTTAAGTGCAAATGGATTATATTTTTTTGGATCATCAAAACCAGCTCCAGCTTCAAAAAATGTTAAAGCATAAATGGATGCAGCTTGTTTTAAAGTAAGTGGATATCGCAATTCAAATGAAAATTTATTGTAAATTGTGGCGCCATTTTGCGCTCCTGATACATCACGAGGCGTCAAAGATTGATTTGGATACCCACGAAGTTGAATCACTTCTCGACCGTCCATTGCAAAGTTTTGAAGTCCATCGCCACCTAAGAAAAATCTTTCAAATGGAATGTTACCACGTGCGTTATTATAGTTTCCTAAAAATCCAAATTCGCCAAGTGATCGCAAAACAAGCTTGTCCCAAATTTTGGTATACCAGTCGGCTTTAAGCTTTACTTTAAAATATTCTAAATAGTTAAATTTAATTTGATCGACTTTGGCTCTGTCTGGTGTTGCTTGGGTGAAATCCGAAACCCGTTCAAATCGGCCAGATCCATCCGTTGCAAAACCAAGTAAATCCCCATCACGAAGTAGTGGTTCGCCTTGTGGTGGTAGGTTTGTTGATGCTTGCAATTCAGCATTATATCGGAGTTTATTTTCTTCTAAGTTTCCTAAATTTGCATAATCTACGCCATTGAATAAGGAATATGGTGGTGAAAATTTTGCCGAAAGTGCAAACTCAGAACCATACATTGGAAAAATTGGATTCGTACCTTTGTTGTTTCTTGTCAATCCAACTGTGTATGCAAAATTTCGAGAGGAACCATTTCCAAATGTAAACAAGCCAGTATTGTAGTTATTCAAATCATAATATTGAAAACTTGCGGAATGTGATAGCACAAAAGAGTCATCGGGAACGGTAAGTCTTTTCGCAATACCAACAGATAAAGATATGATGTTAAAACTTCTGTCTTTATCGACCAATCCCGTTTGGAAATTGTTTAGAAATTGCTTGCTATATGAAAAAGAAGAATTGAAACTTACTGGTTTTTTACCGCCAAACCACGGTTCAGAAAAAGACAAACTATAGGTTTGAAAAAATGCACTTCCTTGCAATCTCAGCGCTACTTTTTGCCCGTCGCCCATTGGCAAAGGTTTGTATGCCTCTTTATTGAACATATTTTTAACCGAAAAGTTATTGAACGAAAGTCCAAGAGTGCCGATAAATCCACCGCCACCATAACCACCTTGCAGTTCTATTTGGCTTGAGCCTTTTTCTACTAAATTATATTCAATATCAACTGTTCCAGCTGCTGCATCAACATTTTTAAATTTCGGATCAATAGCTTCTGGGTCAAAAAATCCTAAAGCACCAATTTCACGAATAGTTCGCACCAAGTCTTCTTTGCTATATTTTTGTCCTGGTTTGGTTCGAAGTTCTCTATAAATTACTTCATCATTGGTTTTGTCGTTTCCAACAACCGTAATTTTATTAAAATAGGCGAGTGGCCCTTCCATAATTCTTACTTCAAAATCAATGGTGTCATTTGCCGTTTTGGTCTCAACAGCATTTATGTTCGAAAACAGGTAGCCACTGTTTTGATATAAATTTGTAATGTCGTCGCCATCAGGTTTTGATTTGTCTGCAATTCGTGTTTCTAAAAGTGTTCCATTATAGGTATCACCTTTACTAATACCTAACATTCGTTGTAATCCTTGGTCAGAGTATACAGTATTTCCTAAAAATTTAATATCACCAAAATAATATTTCCGCCCTTCTTCGACATTAATTTTTATGGCAATATCGTTTTTATCTTTGTTGTAAATTACCGTATCAGAAACAACTCTCGCATCTCGATAACCTTTTTCTTTATATCTATCAACAATGCTTTCTAAGTCTTCTTGAAATTTATTTTTAATGTATTTTGAACCTTTCCATACTCTATAAATAAGCTTTTGTTTGGTATTTTTCATTGAACTTCGCAATTTCTTGTCGGTAAATTTTTCGTTACCTTCAAAATCAATAGATGCGATTTTCACTTTGCTTCCTCGGTCAACGTTTATTAACATTTTGACTTGGTTGCCATCCGTTGTGTCTGGCACCGTTCTTATGTTCACTTTTGCGTTATAAAAGCCGTCTTTTTTAAACTTGTTTTCGACGTAGTTCCTTGTGGTTGTGAGCAGGTTTTCATTAACAATTTTGCCTGCCGTAAGTCCGTTGTCTTTTGTAAAAGTTTCTGCTTTTCCTTTTTTGACTCCAACGAATTTTACGTCTTTAAGTTTAGGTAATTCAATAATGTTAAGTTCAAGAAAAACGCTGTCAGCAACAATTTTTTCTACATAAAAATCAATGTCGCTAAAAAGTCCAAGTTTTCCCAATTTTTTTATGGCGTTGCTTACTTCTTCACCAGGAATTGTGATGGGTTGCCCTTTTTCGAGACCAGCAAATGTGACGATAGTCTGTTCGTTGTAACTTACTTTTCCAGTGACTTTCACATTTGCCAAAAAATAAGGTTTTCCTTGGTCAAATGGGATTCTATCTTGCGATTGCGCCTGCTGTATGCTTCCTAAAAATAGTATTGTTAAGAATAGTTGTATGCTTTTTTGTAACACTAATGGTTTATTTAATTTGTTCACTTGTTTTTCCAAATCTGCGCTCTCTTTTCTGAAAGCTGACGATGGCCTCATATAAATCGTCGTCCCTAAAATCTGGCCATAGCACATCCGTAAAATATAATTCTGCATAGGCAATTTGCCAAAGCAGAAAATTACTGATTCTATGCTCACCACTTGTTCTTATCAAAAGGTCAACATCGGGCAAATCTTGGGTGTAAAGATGCTGTTTTATAATTGATTCGTCAATATTGTCAATAGAAATTATATTATTTTTAACTTTATCGCTAATGTTTTTTACTGCTAAAATTAACTCTTCCCTTGCGCCATAGCTCAAAGCAAGTGTTAAAGTCATTCGGGAATTGGTTGAAGTTTTGTTAATTACATCTAAAAGTTTTACCCGTGCTGATGAAGGAAGTTTTTGTAAATTTCCGATTGCATTAAGTCGAATGTTGTTGTCCTGAAGCGTTTTAAGTTCATTTTTTAATGAATTTATTAGGAGATTCATTAAAGTTGCCACTTCTAATTTTGGGCGGTTCCAATTCTCGGTAGAAAAAGCATATAAGGTAAGGTTTTCGATACCAATTTTTGCGCAGGTTTCAACAATAGTTCGAACAGATTTTGTGCCATTTTCATGACCAAAAGCGCGCAAAAGTCCTTGTTTTTTTGCCCAACGACCATTCCCGTCCATGATTATGGCGAGGTGTTTTGGAAGGTTGTCTTTATTTATAGATTCTAATAAACTCATTTTCTAATTGGCGCAATAGCATGGCTTGTTGCCAAAGGTATAGGTTAATGTCAATCCAGAAAACACAAACCAGTCGTTACTGTTAATGTTTCCAAATCGTATTTTTTGAAGATTTTCGTTTGTTGGATTGCTACCATCCAAATCGTCATCCACTGTATATCGCACGCCCACTTCGGCGGCTAAAATCCATTTTGGGGCAATGTTATGTTTTACGCCAACTATCATTGGAATTCCCAGCGTACCATTGGAATTATCAAATCTTGCGCGATCTCCAACAAAATACAAAGCATCATAGTTGACATAACTCAAGCTTGCAACTATATAAGGAGTGACTTTTGGTGTTAAATCATGCAAGTTAAAATCCATAAAATTAAATTCAAATCCGAGTGCCACTTCTTTAATGTTATTTTGAAACCGCAACCCGCGCGCTTGCCGTCTGCGATCGCTTGCTTGGTCGTCCTGACCTGTTATTTTTGACTGAATGTATGTAAATCTCCAAGCATATCTTGGGTTTGCATTCCATTTATACACGATTCCAAAAGCTGTTTCATTTGGTTTAATATAGGATTCACTGCCAATATCACCAATAAAATTACTGCCTCCACCAAAAATTCCTACTTCATGAATTTGTGCATTTCCTGTTGATATTAATGTAAATATCAATAATATTAAAAAAAATCTTTTCATGGATTTTAAAATAGCGTGCAAATATAGTAAATCTGACTTCTAAACCGCATCAAAAACTCAAAAATTGATTGATTTTTGTTTATCGAGTATTGTTTTTGCAGTAAAGCGAACTTTGAATTCGATGAAATGTAAACGTCATCTTTGTATATAATCGTATAATACTGCTACGAAATATTTTGTGCTAAATTTACATTAATCTAAAACAATTTGAATTATTAGGTTGTAACAAAATGTTTAAATCGTAGGTGGTCAATATGAAAATCTAAAGTTAAAACTAAGCATCTTTTCCTGCCAATTTACGTTCCATTTCGGCTGTAAACTCTTCTAAAACGGGCTTCATTGTACTATCTGGAATATCCGCAATTCGTATGTACATGAGGCCATCAACAGAATTGTTAAATAGTGGATCTACATTGAATGCGACCAAACGCGCATTTTGTTTGATATATTTTTTGATTAAAACTGGAAGTCTCAGATTGCCAGGTTCCAATTCGTCTATGATTTTGTCAAGTTTGTTTAGGTCGGCTTCCGCTTCGTCAAAAATAAAATCTTTGTCGGCATCTTTCAGTTTTACTTTAAATTCTTTTTTCGGGTGCACATATTGCGCAATGTATGGATCATAATAGTTGGATTTCATAAACTCAATCATCAGCGATTTTGAAAAATCCGAAAATTGGTTGCTAATGCTCACGCCACCTAATAGATATTTATGTTCAGGATATCGCAAAGTTGTATGTATGATGCCTCGCCATAAAAGAAATAGCGGCATTGGCTTTTGCTGATATTCTCTGATGATAAACGCGCGTCCCATTTCAATGGATTGGTGCATCATTTCGTGCATTTCAGGTTCAAACCGAAACAAATCATTTAAGTAAAAACCATCCATACCATATTTTGGATAAATTTCAGATCCAAGGCCCATGCGGTAGGCACCTGCAACTTTTTGTGCGCTGTCATCCCACAAAAACATGTGATGGTAATATTGATCGTACGAATCTAAGTCGATCGATTTATTGGTGCCCTCGCCAACTTCCCGAAAAGTAATTTCGCGCAAGCGGCCGATTTCGTGCAATACATTTGGAATTTCAGAAGCTCGAGCGAAAAAAACCTCGTAATTTTTACTTTGCAGCAATCGGGCATCTTTCTCGCGAAGCGCTTCCACTTCAACAACCATTTTTTCTTGATTGGCAGCCGTTACAATTTGTTTTGGACCACGCGTTATTTTGAGATTTGGTGTCGGAATGAGTTTTGTTTCTTTTTCAAACGGATTGGCAAGAATGTAAGTTTTCTTGCGCAGAAACTCCGTAAATTCTTCAATAGTCTTATATTCATTTTGTTCGGCAACAGAAATTGCTTTTCCAATTCGCACCTTAATAACCCTATCTTTTTGCGAAAAAACTTCCGAAGGCAATTTTGCGGTGCGTATGGTGCCACCAATTTTTGAAAGCAAATAAAACAACCGACTGTTTTTTGCATGAAAATATATCGGAACAACGGGCACTTGGGCTTTTCGAATCACTTTGATGGCGCCTTCCTCCCAAGTTTTATCAACAACAAGTTTTCCATCTTTGTATGTTGAAACCTCACCAGCTGGAAAAATTCCAAGAGGTTTTCCATCGCTTAAGTGCCGAAGCGTTTCTTTAATTCCAATCACGCTTGATTTCGCATCCTTATGATTTTCAAAAGGATTGACGGGCATTATATAAGGTTTCAAAGGTAGAATCCGATGCAATAAAAAGTTTGCAATAATTTTAAAATTTGGCTCTTTCTCAAGCATTAATTTCAACAATAACACACCATCAATGCCGCCAAGCGGATGATTTGAAATGGTAATATAAGCGCCATCTTTGGGCAAGCGTTTAAAATCTTCTGCCGGAATTTCAAATTTAATTTCAAGTTGTTCCAAAATAGCATTTAGAAACGCAACATCACTCAAGTGCTTATTTTTATCGTAAATGTCGTTTAATTTTGAAATCCGAAGTACCTTCATGAGCGACCAACCAAATAAGGTACCTAAAATTCCATATTTATCGACATTTATTGCTTTCGCAACTTCTTTTGCGGTTACTAAACCCATTTTAGTTTGATTTTTTGGTAATAGCAAATATACATAAAATCTTAGTGATTGATTTTTTTTGAATATTCATTTTAAAATTTGTAAAATCAAATAATTACAAAATCGATTATTATGACGTCAAAATTATTTAACAATGCATTGCATCACTATAACTTTTTACTATTTTTGAAAAAACATAAAACAGAATGAAAATCATAAGCTACAACGTCAACGGCATTCGCGCCGCAATCTCCAAGGGATTTATAGATTGGTTGCAAGCCGCAAATCCAGACGTTATCTGTTTGCAAGAGATAAAAGCCACCGCAGACCAAGTCCCACAAGAAGACATCGCGAAAGCAGGATATCCATATCAATATTATTTTTCGGCAACCAAAAAAGGATATAGTGGCGTGGCGATATTGTGCAAAACCGAACCAAAAAAAGTGGTTTATGGAACAGGAATCGAACACATGGATTTTGAAGGACGCAACCTTCGAGTCGATTTTGAAAATTTTTCTGTGATGAGTTTATATTTGCCTTCGGGAACCAACATCGACAGGCTTGGACATAAATTTGGCTACATGAAAGATTTCCATCAGTATATTGACAATCTGAAAAAAGAAGTTCCAAACCTTATTATAGGAGGCGACTATAATATTTGCCACCATCCAATTGACATTCACGATCCGATTCGCAACAAAAACGTTTCGGGATTTTTGCCCGAAGAGCGCGCCTGGCTTGACCTTTTCATGAAATCTGGATTCATAGACAGTTTTCGGCAGTTCAATCAGCAACCAGACCAATATTCGTGGTGGAGCTATCGCGCAGGCGCACGAAAGAACAACAAAGGTTGGCGCATCGACTATCTTTTAGTATTCGAAAACCTCAAAGACAATCTTGTGCGCGCCGCCATTCTGCCCGATGCCAAACACTCCGACCATTGCCCAGTTTTGCTGGAAATTGAGGTTTAGTTTTTTGGAGCTACTACTGCTGTGCGCTACATTGCGAGGCACGAAGCAATCTGCTGTAATCTTATTCTACTTTATTTGAAGTCGTTTTTTCTATCTCAAAAAAGGAGCTTCTTGCTACCTTTCCTTTGGAGAGGGGCTGGGGGTGAGGAGGTCGCTCTTTTTCTCAAAGAAAAAATCGACTTCGCAACCAAAGGATTTCCACTTCCATCAGGGCTAAGGCATAACTTAATCACAACAATAAAATAAGTACAGAAAATAACCGTTTTTAAGCAAATTATATTGAGCAAAGTACCTTAAAATCAAAAAACTTTCGCTCCTTTGTTTCTTTGTGCAAAAACTATCTAATTTAAATCCCATTTTCAAAACCATGAAATCAAAAATTGTTCTCTCAATCATAGCCATAACCTTATTATCATCCTGCGTTTCCAAAAAAATATTCAACGATTTAGAAAATAAATATGCTGAACTCAAAAAAGAAAACCGAAAATCGCTCGACGACAATCAGTTGCTGACCGAAACAAAAAACAAACTCGAAACCGACAAGTCAAATTTGCAAACAGAATTAAACAAAATCAATGCCGAGCGTGCCAAATTGCAAGCTGATTATACAGCAACTGGCAAAAACCTGAAAACTTTGCAAGCATCATATGATGCGTTGGAGAAAAACAGCAGCGAAGCGTTGCAATCTAACTTAGCAAAAAACAGAGACTTGCTTGCAAAACTTGAGGCGAAGGAAAAAACTTTGGCAACCGAACAAAACCGCATCAATAAACTGATGGGCGACTTTCAAGAACGTTCAGAGCGCGTCACCGAGCTTGAAAAACTAATCGCAAACAAAGAAGCGTCAATGAAAAAATTGAGAGAAACCCTTTCAAAAGCACTCAATGGTTTTGAAGGAAAAGGCCTGACGGTGGAGCAAAAAAATGGAAAAGTGTATGTGTCAATGGAAAACAAACTATTGTTTGATTCTGGCAGTTATGCCGTTGGCGCAGAAGGCAAAAAAGCCGTGGTTGAAGTAGGAAAAGTATTGGCATCAAACCCAGAAATTGCAGTTTTAATCGAAGGCCACACCGACAATGATGCATTTTCTGCCAATGGTCCAATTGCCGACAATTGGGATTTATCCACCAAACGTGCAACGGCAATTGTGTCTATTCTATCAGAAAATAAGAATATCAACAAACAAAATCTGACAGCCGCAGGGCGTAGCGAATTTGCACCTTTAATCTCCAACGATTCCGCTGACGGCAAAGCCAAAAACCGCCGAATCGAAATTATTTTAACTCCTAAATTAGATGAGATTTCGAAGATGTTAAATGAGATGTAATTGAAAAATTTATATCAAATCCCTTCTGTCCATATAAACAGATGTCTCAAAATTTGGTCCACTTTGTCAACAACAACTAACTTTCCAACCGATGGTTTCGTATGGTCAAAAGTTGGCGCTGGCAAACCAAAATCATTGGCTTTTCGCGTGTAATATGCTTGTCGTGTGGGGTGAAACGGAGTAACGGCATTGATCGATGTGTTCCATAAATTCTTTTCGATCACTTTTTGAATAATTGCAATGCAATCCTCTTGGTGAATTAAATTTATAAACGCATTGGGATTTTCAATGTCGCTTTTGCCTGCTAACATTTTCGCAGGATGCCGATCTTTGCCGATTAATCCACCGAAGCGAATAACGGTGGTTTCAAAATTTTTGTTATTTTGTAGAAGTTGTTCGGATGCAAACAATTGCCTTCCAACTTCTGTTTTTGCATTTGGAGCAGTATCGTCGTCAATTATAGAATTATCATCGTCAAAAACGGAGGTTGAACTAATGAAAATTATTTTTTCGATGCTTGATTTTTCAATGTACGGAATGCAATTTGCAATTTTTTGAACAAAATCTTCTTTGGAAGAGCCTCTTAGTTTTGGAGGAATATTGATAATTAAAATGTCGTTGCCTTCCAATAGTCCATCAAAGTCTCCTGCGATTTCGTTTTCCAATATAGAAACTACAAAGGAATTGATATTAGCATTACGTAAAACTTCGCGTTTATCTGAAGTTGTGGTACTGCCAGAAACTGCAAAACCTTTATCGATTAGAGATTTTGCAAGTGGCAATCCCAGCCAGCCGCAACCAAGTATGGCAATTTTTGTCAAAATAGTTTATATTGTATCTTTGTGAATTTTTGCTTTTCTAAAAGTTTTCTTTTTCCAAATTTTCTTAGGCAAAGCAGAATCTTTTAACGCAATTGTTGTTGGACGAATTTTTTGCTTTATCACCACTGCATCAGTCAAAACAAATGGAAGAGGCATCATCCAGTTTTCACGTTTTGGAATTTTGAATACGGGATTTTCCAATAAATCAAAAGACGATTCAAGCAATTCCATGTTTAAATTTGTGCCACTTTTTGTATTGAATTCCAATAATAACGGTTGATTGTCAACAACATAGTATCGTACAACGCGACTGGTTGAACGCTGAAAAGTTGATCCTTTGCTTTCAATTGGTTTGACTTTATTAGCCATAAAATCATTTATTACAACATTTTCTGGCGCAAAAATATCATATCGATTCACTTTTCTATTTGGTGAAATCAAAATTTTCAAAAATCGTTTTCCTTGTGTAACAGAATCTTTTATAAACTGAATTGTTGGTGAGGCTATTTTTTTATTTTCTGAAATTGCTGCAAAAGAGAAACCTGAATTATATTTGCTGGAAAGGGGGAAAACAGGAATTTCCGATGTATTATTTTTTGAATTTTCAAAATATCTGTTTGTCCACAAGTCGAGATTCAAATCATAGGTCACCCAATTTGCTTTGCCCGAATCAGTATCCTGCACATACAGTAAACTGTTTGGTTTTGCCTTCCCAAATTCATAGTCACTGTTTATGTGCGCTTGAATTAAAAACCCAATTGCAGCAGCAAAAAACAGCCCGGATATCAATTTTTTATGTTCAAAACCAGCAAAAATTGGCGCCAGCAATGCAAAAGTAATTGACAATAGAACTGAAGAAACAAACAACATTTTTAGACCCAATCCAATCGGAAACATTGTTAAGAAAGGAACAAATATTATTAAAATTGGAATTATTAAAATTAACTGAACAATAAAATTTGATTTTTGGGATATAACATTGTGAGCTAACATAAAAACACAACACCATGCTGGAATTATAAAAAATCCTGCTCCAGGCAAATAAAATGAAAGTAAAATGTTTATAAGAATCCAAACAAATAGCGGCGCAATTCCAAAATTGATATATTCTTTCGAATGCGTTTTTCTGCTGTAAATCCAAAAATTTATTGCTATTGTAATCGCCAAAAAGGCATAAATATAGTAATGCCCATTATAAGTAAAACCATGTAGAATATCCTTATATTGTGGATAGATAAGTAAAATTAATTTCCACAGCAAAAATGCTACAACTCCCGTGATACTAACAGAAAGCAAAAACAACACCAATCCTCGAACAATTTCTGCTCCGTTTAATACGCGTTTTCCAAGACCTATGAAAACGAAAAGAATCACAACCACGAGTGCACCAATAGAGAGATATAAAGTCCATGAAAAAGGATAACTTATAAAATTTAATGGCGTATTAAAATAGACATAATCATTTTTTGAATCAAGATTTTTTAAATCGATATCAACAAAATATTTTAATAGTGGCATCAGATACGTGCCTTGTTGCGCCAACGAATTTTTATCGAGATGTTGCACATCGTCCTGAGCAGTATGATAATTATAGTGACTATCAATAAATGCAAAATTGAAACCTTGAATTTGTCCTTGTTCGCGAAAAATTGTCAAGTCGGTATCATTTGGCAGCATTTTATAGATGCTATACATTAGTGAATTTGCAACAGGGAATTCTGTTTTTGCAGCTTGAAAATGTTTGACCAAGGCGGCATTTCCGCCATTTACTTCCATTAACATATAGGATGGCCCACTTGTTCCACGCGCTTCAAAATTAATGACCAAACCAACTTCTTTTGCCCATTTATTTTTTGTAACAAAAGCTGCGGCGCCGTTCAATCCGAGTTCTTCGGCATCTGAGAAAAGAATGATAATGTCGTTTTTATGTGATGTATTGTTGTGAATAAAGGCTCGAATTCCTTCAATTATAGTTGCAATGCCAGCACCGTCGTCGCTTGCACCTTTTGATTTTGAATGAGGTGCGCTGTCATAATGCGAGAGCAATAGCAAACATTTGGAGTTTTCAGTACCTTTTATACGTGCAATGATGTTACGAGATTTTGCCAATACTCCGCCATCAATAATCGTGAAAGTATCTTCGGTTTTCACTTCCAAACCCAAATTAGAGAGTTCGGTTTCCAGATATTTAGCAACCACATTATGGTTTTCTGAACCAACAAAGTGGGGTTTTTTTGCAATTGCCTTCACATGTTCTAAAGCTCTATTGGTCGAAAATTCAGACATTGGCACATTGACCGAAAAGTCAAAATGCGGCGTCATCGAAAAGAAAATCCAAAAAATAATGACTGCAATAAATGCAAATGAAAAGATTGAAGCGTAGGGTTTCTTCATTTCTTAAAGAATTAAAATGGGGAACGTAGGTTTTGTATTTTCAATTTTTATAATTTAAATCATTATAAATGAATTATTTAAAAATTCCATACAAATATGAAAAATAATTTTTAATTTGAAGCAAATTTCTATAAAAATATAAATATACCAGCACATTTTATATTAATCGTGAAGAGTAAAGAAGCAAAATTTTTTTTCATAGCATTAAGTAGATAATTTACGAGTTAAAATCTTCTAACTTTCGACTTTCAAACTTTCGACTGCAGTTTAAATGTCTTTTTTAACCAACATCAAATAATCATTTTCTAAAAACATATAACCTTGCTCATAAACAAAATAATAGGTGTTTCCTGTTTTTGTGTTTAAAATATTTGTAAAAAAATCGAAGTCAAAACCTTTGGAAAACAATTTATTTTTAGTGGTTTTTGATTTTCCGTCTGGATTTAATTCACATAAAATTCTATAGTTTTTCCGCAATTTGTTATTCACATTGCGCATATAGTTGTTGCTATCCTTGTTGATTTTATTGTTATAAGAATTGCGACAGCCATCACTACAAAATTTTTTGTCCTCACGTCCAACAATTTTTTCGTTGCAGTCTAAACAGTTTTTCATTTTTTTATTAATTAAATTTATCTTTATATCGAATCGCCTGCGCAATATGTGCCAAGTGGTGGTTGCAATGCCATGAACAAAGAGCAACCATTTCGTTCAAACTGTAAATGGTTTTATTTCCCGAATGAAAATAGGTTTTTTCAAATTCAGAATCAGATAAATTATTCAAAATTTGTGTCCATTTATGATGAATTCCTTCAATAATTTTTACAGAAAAACTTAAATCATCGTCTTGTGAATCGATAAGTTTTGCCCAAAGTTGCTCTTGATATGGAGAAACATTAGGTTCGATTTCTGTCAAAGCCAATTTTGTTCTGAAAAAAGCATTGATGTGACTGTCTGCACAATGATGAACCACTTGCTTGATTGTCCAACCATCAGGTCGATATTTCCATGAAAGTGAATTTGCTGAGCTTTTTTCTAATTCTTCAATCAAGTTTTTTGGAAAATTCGCAATGTTTTGGATGCAAATTTTTCTTTCAACTACAGATATAATTATAGGCTTTGCGAAATTTCCAATCGGATATTTTAATTTTTCTAAATAATTTGCAGTATCTAAATTCATTGCTAATCGATTATAATTCAAACAAATATAATAAAATATTTCCATTTACAAACGGTAGCAAACATTTACAACCGAAATTAAATGTTTTTTTACCGACAAAGTTTTGAGAGTCGCCACATCTTTGCACCGTTGATAACCAACAAACAATTTTTAACAATTTAATATTTACACGCCATGACAACAATGAACAACAGATTACAATTAATTGGAAACGTAGGAAACGATCCAGAAATCAAAAATTTAGAAGGC
>JAYWGW010000068.1:0-18628 GCA_043778045.1 Bacteroidota bacterium
TTTTAATAAAAATAATTTATTGTAGATTTATAAAATGAAAAAATCGATTTTAATTTTAATTGTATTCTTAACTCAACTTATGATTTTTGCGCAACAGCATCAATCGGATAGTTTACATAAAATTATTGCAAAAATTTACAAATTACCAAGCGATTCTTCGCAAGTGCGACAATTAAGAAACTTGGGTTATGACATTCGAGAAATCGATAGTACACTTTCAAAAAAATTACTAAATGATGCTTTAGCAAAAAGCATTAAGTTAAATGACAATTATGCAACAGCAAATAGTTACAGACTTTTAGGACTTTGGTACAGCAATTTTGACCAAAAAGAAAAAGCTCTCATTTGTCAAAACGCATCGTTAAATGCTGCAAAAAAAAGCAATCATTTATATTTAATGGCTGGTGCTTATTTTAATATTGGAAACATAAAATATTGGAAAGGAGAATATGACAGCAGCATTGATTATTTTCTAAAAGCTCAAAAAATATTCGACGAACCAAAAATATTCGAAGATAAATTAGTTACTAATAAAATTCTTGACAAAAAAAAATCAGATTTATTCTACAATATGAGTGCTGTTTTTAACACATTAAAAAATCTACCAAAAGCCGAAGAATATATTGACAAAGCAATTGCAATCGCAAACAAATATAAAAATAAAAAGATAATTGCATTTTATACACAACAAAAAGCAGATAATTATTTTGAAAATGGCAAAACCGAAAAAGCACTTAGAACAAGATTAAAGAATTTGCCTGAATTAGAAAAAAGTGACATTCCAAAAACCTATTTGCAAGGATATTATCACAATATTTCACAAGAATATTTCGAATTGAATAAAATAGATTCAGCCAAAATTTATGCAAATAAAAGTTTAAAAACAGCCACAGAAATTAAAATTAAAGATGGCATTGCAAATGCAAAATGGCAACTTGGAACTATTGCACTGAAAGAAAAACAATTTGCAACGGCAGAAAAATATTTCGATGAATGCAAAAATTATTATTTGAAAAGCGAAGATCCAACTGAGAAAAGAAATTATTATGATGTTATGCATCAATTTATGTTCGAAACTGGAAAGTATAAAGATGCTTATTTAAATTTTGAGAAATATTCTATATTAAATGATACAATTTTAAACAGCGAACGAACACAACAATTTTCTGAACGAGAAGCCAAATACCAATCTGCGCAAAAAGACAAGAACATATTATTACTTGAAAAAGAACAACTCAAACAACGAACTTTAATTTATTCGTTGGTTGCAATTGCAATAGGATTGCTTGGTTTTAGTTATTTATTGTACAGAAACTATACCGCAAGAAAACGAATAATTGAACAAAAAATAACCCAATTACAACAAGAACAGCAACTCGATGCTGCCCAAAATATGATACAAGGCGAAGAACAAGAACGAACAAGATTGGCGCGTGACTTGCATGATGGCTTAGGTGGAATGCTGTCAGGTGTAAAATTTCAACTGAATTCTATGAAAGGAAACGTAATTTTATCCGAAGAAAATGCCCAAACTTTTACCAAAAGCATTTCTCAAATAGACAATGCCATCGCCGAAATGCGACGTGTGGCACACAATATGATGCCAGAAGCTTTGCTTAAATTTGGGTTAAACGAAACCCTAAAAAGCTATTGCGAGTCTGTTTCACAAAGTTCAGAACTCACAGTTTCTTATCAAAGTTTTGGAATGGAAGAACGTTTGGAACAAACTAACGAAATTGTAATTTATAGAATTGTTCAAGAATTATTAAACAATACAATAAAACACGCAAATGCTACAAAATCCAATATTCAATTGGCTCGAAACGGCAATGTAATTTCGTTAACAGTTGAAGACAATGGAAGAGGATATGATGTAAATTCAGAACAGATTGCTTCGAAACTTGCAATGACAGGAATTGGTTTGTCAAATATAAATCACAGAGTAGAATATCTGAACGGAAAAATGGACGTGCAATCAGACAACAAAGGCACTTCAACCCATATTGAATTTGAAATAATATAAAATGACACACAAAATTTTTATAGTTGATGATCATCCGATGGTTATTGAAGGATTCAAAGCATTATTAAACCATAATGAAGCAATTCACATTGTTGGAAGTGCCGAAAATGCTTTTCAAGCTATGGATTTTCTCAAAAAAAACAAAGTAGATATTGCTTTTCTCGACATTAATTTGCCAGATATTAGCGGCATCGATTTATGTAAAAAAATCAAAACCGAGTTTCCAAATATTCAATGTTTGGCATTGAGTACTTTCAACGACAGAAATTATGTTTCGAAAATGATCGAAAATGGTGCAAGCGGCTATTTGCTTAAAAATTCATCAAAAGAAGAAATAATGCAAGCTATTGATGCTGTTTCAAAAGGAAATATGTATTTTAATGTAGATTATCAAAAACAAAATATTTCCAAATATGACCAAAAACCAATATTAACTCGACGAGAATTAGAGGTTTTAAAAGAAATTGCCGAAGGTTTGACCAACCAACAAGTTGCTGACAAACTTTTTATAAGCATTACAACCGTTAGCACGCACCGCCAAAATTTAATGCTTAAATTGGAAACCAGCAACACGGCGCTACTTATAAAAACTGCTGTAAAATATGAATTGATATAGTTTTTAGTTAACAATTTTTCTCAAGTGAGAACACTTTCTTTATAACCTTGTTCATAGAGATATTATTTTGAATGAATCCCAAAATAAACCTACTAATTTCCAATCTTAACAAACAGCTAAATTTCGTAGATTTTAGAATTATAAATGCAATTCAACATTCTAAAAAAGCAATTGAAATGACAGCTAAATCGCTATATAATTTGAAAACATTGACTGTAAAAAATAAATTTAGCGCTCAAACCGGCGAAGTAATTTTTTTTCAAAGAAGTCAAACCTCAAGTATTTTAAAAATTGATGTTTCACACAAAGATTTTTAAAAATTAAGGTTATGCTTCAAAATATTTTGGATTTTCACTTCATTTGTAGTCTAAATTAGAACCTTATAGATTTTAAAGAATTTGTTAAAAATTTGAATGCAAGCCAACAGCTTATTTTATTGCGGTTTTTTGCATAAGAAATTGAAATTCCTAAGTTTGATGTTTTGAATGATAGTTCAAATAATATCTTTAAAGTTGCGTGTTCAAATTGTAATAATTCAAAAGTTGTTGGGCATGGAACATATAAAGGTAGAGGCAGATACTTGTGCAAATCATGTAAAAAAAGCTTTAATGATTATACCGGAACTGCTATTTCGGAAATTAAAAAAGTGGAAAAATTTCAAGCATATTTAAAATTAATTTTAGAAAGCGTTAGTATTAGAAAAGCTTCAAAGGCATTAAATTTAAATGTAAAAATAGTTTTAGACTGGCGACATAAAATAGCTACATTTTTAGAACAAATCAATGGTTATAAATTTATTGGGATTGTAGAATGTGATGATAAATTAGTAAATATAAATGAAAAAGGCAACAAACATTTAGATCAAGAATCTTACAAAAGACCAAGTGATAGGAAAACAAAAAGACGGGATTGTGATGGTAAAATATTAGTGATTGTAGCTTCGGACAGAAAAGAAAACCCAACAATGAAAATTGCTAAGAAAGGTAGAATTGACACAACGAGTTTTGAAAAATGTATTGCTGACTTCATGGATAATAGCAAAATTCTTTGTTCAGACAATCACCCTTCAATTATAAGTTGGGCTAAAGAAAATGAAATAGAACATCATACATTTTTATCAAAATACTACAGCAAAAATAAAATGTATCATGTTTAAAATGTCAATTCCATAGACAATCTATATGAAAGATGGATTAAACCGTTTTATGGAATTTCGACAAAGTTTTTACGCCAATATTTAAATTGGTTTATGTTTTTACAAAAAACAAAAAACAAAACAGATCAAGTTATTGAATTAGCTGAAATTATAATAAAAAGCAAAAAAGCACAATTTAGATATAGAGAAATTGAAGATTTATATAAAATATTATTAAATTCATAATATTCTAAAACATAACTTAAATGTTTTATAAATTGCAATTTGTTATACGCTACTTTCAGTCAAGGTTCTTTGCTTTTTCCGAAAACACTCAAAAGATTTTTCATCTAAACCGTAAACCCATTTGGTAACACTGCTCCTTTTTTTACGACGATGATGCCGTCTTTTACCGTATAAAGTGCGGTATTAGTATCGGCGAGATGACTGCCACCATTGAGAATGACGTCGTTTCCGATGCAACAATTTTTGTCTACAATAGTGTTTTTGATGATGCAACGTTCACCGATTCCTACGTTTATGATGTCGTTATAAATGTTGTGTTTGATTACGTCAAGGTTTTGATAATAGTCGTTACCCATTAAATATGAGTTTGTTACAATGGAATTTTTGCCAATGCGACTTCGAATTCCGATCACGGAATGTTCGATTGTGGTGCCGTCAATGAGGCAACCGTCGGCAATAACAGATTTATCTAAAGTTGTTTTTCCTGAGATTTTTGATGGTGGCAAAACACGTGCTCTTGTGTAAATTTTACTTGAATTATCAAATAAATTAAATTTTGGAATGTCGTCTGTCAGTCCTAAATTGGCCTCAAAAAACGACTCTATATTTCCGATGTCAGTCCAATATCCTTCGTATTGATAGCTTAGAATTTTTTGTTTTCCGATGGCTTGCGGAATAATTTCTTTGCCAAAATCTTTGGTGTCGGGATTTGACATTAGCTCGACTAAAAGCGCTCTGTTGAAAATATAAATTCCCATCGAAGCCAAGTAGTGTTTGCCTTCGGACTTGGATTCCTCGCTGACTTCGGACGTCCATTCGGGTAAAAGACTTGCATTTGGTTTTTCGATAAACGAGGTGATAAGACTGTTTTCGTCGGTTTTCAGAATGCCAAATTCAGGTGCTTCTTTGGCGGTTACGGGCAAAGTTGCAATGGAAATAGTCGCGCCACTTTTTTGGTGGGCGTCAATCATTTCGTTGAAATTCATTTGATACAGCTGATCACCCGAAAGAATCAGCGCATAATCAAAGTCGTGGTTCAAAAAATGTGTCATGCATTGGCGAACTGCATCGGCGGTGCCTTGAAACCATGTTGGGTTGTCGGGTGTTTGTTCGGCGGCCAAAATGTCCACAAAAGCGGTGCTGAAATGGCTGAAATGATAGGTGTTTTTGATATGTTGGTTGAGCGATGCTGAGTTAAATTGCGTCAACACAAACATGCGTTTGATGTCGGAATTAATGCAATTTGAAATTGGAATGTCCACCAACCGATATTTTCCGGCAATTGGAACTGCGGGTTTTGAACGACTTTCGGTCAGCGGTGCTAATCTTGAACCTTGTCCGCCACCGAGAATGATGGCTAATGTGCTTTTGCTCATGGTGTTACTACTTTAAGGATTGGTAAATATTGATGTATTGTTGCGCCACGCTGTCCCAAGAATGGTCTTGTTGCATGGCGGTTTTTATGGTTTTTGTCATTTTATTTTTGTCATTAAATAAATCGATGGCACGCGTTACTGAATAATTAATGTCTGAAATGGAAACATGATCGTGGCAGATTCCAAAACCGCCATCGCCAATGTCAACAATAGTGTCTTTTAGCCCGCCGGTGCGCCGTACGATTGGGATTGTTCCATAACGAAGCGCATACATTTGGTTGAGTCCGCAAGGTTCTACGCGCGAAGGCATGAGCAGGAAATCTGCTCCTGCATAGATAATATGCGCCAATTTTTCGTTGTAGCCAATGTAGCAATTGTAGTTTCCTTGATGAAAATTTTGCAGATGTTTCAATCCGTTTTCAACGTTTGAATCGCCTGAACCGAGAATCAAAACATTTATTTCGTTGGGGTTTCTTCGTAAAATAAGGTCGCAAAGTTCAGGCAAAAGTTCTGCGCCTTTTTCGTGAACCAATCTGCCGATGAAGGTGAAAAGTGGTTTGGTTTCATCAAGATTAAATTGCTGACAAAGAAATTTTTTATTGTCAAGTTTTCCTTTTTCAAAATCATCAATATCATAGTGATAGGAGAGGAGTTCATCTGTTTTTGGGTTCCAAATTTGTGTGTCGATTCCGTTAAGTATTCCGACGGATTTGTATCTTTCAAAACGCAACAAATTTTCTAATCCATTTGCCGAATGGCTGATTTCATCAAGGTAACTCGGGGAAACGGTGGTGATTTTCCATGCAGTTTTAATAGCTGATGCCAATGGATTTATGATGCCATTCCATTCTAAAAATGCTGTTTTTTGTTGTGGAAAATTCGGAATATAATGCAGTTTGTCAAATCCCATCCAACCTTGATATTGTCCATTATGGATTGTGAGTACAGTTGGAATGTTTTTTAGCGCATCGTAATTATAGCAATTTTGAACTATAAATGGTATTAATCCCGTGTGGTGGTCGTGGCAATGCAAAACATCGGGATATTGATTAGTTTCGATTAGCCAATTTAAAAAGGCAATTTGAAACGCCGTAAATCGCTCACTGTCATCATCATAAGAATAGACATCTGGTCGATCGAACAGTTTTGGAATGGCAATAATGTAAAGTTCAAAGCCGAGTTTGTTGGTTTTTTCTTTTAAAACGGAATAATCAAAATAGAAAGAACCCATTTTTAATTTGCCATTATGAACAACATCAAAACTATTTTCGTTGTTAAATTTATTGTCATATCCAGGAGCAACAACTTTTGCATGATGCCCTTGTTGGTTCAAATATTTTGGAAGTGCACCAACAACATCCGCCAAACCGCCAACTTTCGCGACGGGAAAACATTCTGCACTGATATGGAAGATGGTCATTTTAGAAAGATTATATTTGACCAATTTACATAATAAATCACGTACTTTTCAGAATTTTATTTAAATTTATGTTTTTTTAATAATCAGATAATTTATGGATAATAGTTTAACGTGGTCAGATTTTGAGAAAGTGGAAATGCGAGTGGGAACCATTTTGGAAGTTTATGATTTTCCGACGGCAAAAAAACCTGCTTATCAATTAACAATTGATTTTGGGATGGAAATTGGAATTTTAAAATCGTCTGCACAAATCACAACACATTATGAAAAGGAACAGTTGTTAAACAAACAAATTGTTGCTGTTGTGAATTTTCCTAAAAAGCAAATTGGAAATTTCATGAGCGAATGTTTGGTGCTCGGCTCGGTTGGATTGCAAAACGATATTGTGTTGCTATCCCCAAATTTTAAAGTCGAAAATGGACTTAGAATTGGGTAATTAAGTCGAAAGTTGGAAAGTCATAAAGTCATAAAGTCGAAAATTAGAAAGTCATAAAGTTTGAATGTCCAAGCTGTGAAAGTTCTATGTGCTTGAGGTTTAAAATCAGATAGCGATTTATATTAAGTAACAGAAAATATTTCGTGTAATACTTAATTAATTATAACAATATAAACTATTGATTGTAATTAATTTAATGGTATATCAAACTTTTAAACATTATTACTTTTAAACTTTTGAACAAATTACCAAACTACACTTCAATTTTGGAAACTGCTTTTGCTTCTAAAAGTTCGTATTTGTTATGAATTTTCATAATCAAAACGCCAAATATCACGGCAACGATAATCAAAATTGTGTTCAAGATTCCCTCGGTATTAAATGATAGTTTTATTAAAATTGTTGAAATTATAAAACCTGAATTTCTGATCACGCGACTAAATTTGTCTGACAAAAAGAGTGAAACCAAAAGCAATAAAACCTCTATTAATATCAAAATTGTAAAAAACTCATCAAAAAATATTTTATTGATGTCTTTGATGTTTTTTACTATTTGTGTGATCGTCAAACTTTCATAAATCCAATGCCCAAGACTGTATGTTGACATGATAATAAAAACAGGAATTAAAAGTACGGCGACGGCACGCTTAAAATTTATAAATTTCGTCACTTCGACTGACTTTTGAATAACGGCTTTGCTGATTTCGTTGGCCGTATTGAGTTTATAAAAAATAAAAATTAAATAAAACAAAATTAGTATTGCTGCCAAATCAAGTGCAAACAAAATATTTTCTTGATGAGAAAACCAATCTTTGTCAAACTTTAGCGATGTTAAATCTTTAAAAGTTCTACGAATTATGATCAGCGTAATAATTTCATATTGTTTACCTATATATATGGTCGTGGATTTTGGTAAGTAGTATACCAACAAATAAACCTCGTAAATCAATATAAAAGAAAATGGCGTATAAATTGACGCGATTGGATTGTTGAGTAATTTTGATTTGCTGTTTAAATCAATTATTTCAAAATCGACCAAAAGAATTATGGAAAGGTGAAGTAGAAAACTTATGATCGCAATAGAAACAAACAAAGCTTCTGTTTTTTTCTTGGTTTGCTCGGACAGCAATTTGGCGTATAAAAAATCGAACTTAAGGTATTTTTTTATCATGCCTAAATCTATGAAAAATAAATGGGAATAAATTGTTTTTCAATATTTTAACTTTCGTTTAATTACGTAAATTTATAAATTGTCAGTAAAGTTCGCTTTTATAAAATCTGTTACTAAGTATCCGATTAGTTTTCCGATCAAATGGTTGTTTTTTTCTTCGCCTAAATCGGGTGCGCCTTCGCAAATGTGCAGGTATGATGCATTTGCGTTTTGACCAAAATAACTAACAAAAAGTCGCAGTTCTTCAACAGAATATCCACTCATGGTCATAGCACTACTTGCAATATTCGGAATGGCATCCAAATCAATTTCAATTCCAAAAGGTTCGGTTTTTACAAAATTCATGGCTTGAAAAAGCTCTTGATCAAAGTTTTTTTGTTTGCGAATTTTCACTTCATCGTATGTATTATATCGCACGCGGTCTTCTAATTTCTTAATCATATCAAGAACGCTTTTGGACGTATAACTTTCATGTAGCCCAAAAACGAAATATTTTTTAAGAAAACCTTCTTCAAAAGCATAAGAAAAACCATTGCCAGAATGGCGACCTTCTAAAATTCTGAAATCTGAATGTGCATCAAAATTTACCGCATTCACTGGTTTTCCTTTTGCCAATGCCGTTCCTTTTATATTTCCATATGCATTATTGTGTCCGCCACCGATGATAATTGGAATTTTTCTTGCTTTGATTATTGTGCAAACAATGTGCGAAACGTCTTTATCAATTTGTTCCACAAGCTGACTCATCTTCGCGCGATCTTCCAAAACGTTAAAATCTAAATTTTGTACTAAAATCATTTCTTCTTTTACGTCCAAATGTCCTAAAACCAAAATTCTACTGCCTTTGCAAAATCGATTATGCTGAATATTTGCAATGCTTTTGATGGCACTGTCCCAAGCAGATGACGCGCCAGGACGACCATAGTTTGCTCGAATTCCAATATCTTCAGGAATTCCGAACAACACATAAGGTGCTTCGCAAACTTGCAAATAATCGGTAGCAGATGTTCCAATTGGTACAGTTTGCATTTTTTCGCCAAACTTAATTTCGCCACTCCGGAAATTTGTAATCTTAGCTAAATCTGAAATTTTGAACGGGATTAATTTTTCCATACTGAATTTTATTCGCAGTCAAAAATAATATAATTGGTTAAACTTGCGTTATATTCTGTAAAGTACTTTTATTAAAATTTATATTTGTACAACAATTCCTAATTTGTTAAACTAAAAACCTTTAAAATGGAAAATCAAAAAAGTAATTCTGGATTAAAAGCTGTCATAGTTGTTTTAGCATTGTTGCTAACGGGCAGTTTATTCTACATTTATTCCCTTACAAAAGATGCAAAAATTTTAAGTAATCAGGTAGTGACTGAAAAATCTGAAAAAGAAAATGTTTTAGATTCATTGTCAATTTTGCGCGATACATACGATAAAGCTTTGGAAGACAAAACTGCAATGTCTGACGATTTAGTGGCCGAGCGTGAAAAAGTTGTCAACCTTATCTCAGATTTAAGAAAATCAAAAGGTGATGTGGCTTCTATGGCTAAATATAGAGGTCAGTATTTGAAATTACAAGATAACATGAAAAATTTGATGGTGGAAAATGATGCTTTAAAAGCAGCTAATCAAACATTAATGGTTCAAAGAGACAGTACTGCAACGGTTTCTGGTGAGCAGAAAAAATTTATTGATACGCTGTCAAGTCAAAACGAAAAATTAGCTAATGCCGTAGAAAGAGGCTCTAAACTATCCATAACCAATCTAAAAACGCAAGCATTCAAAGAAAGAAGTTCAGGAAAACAAATTCAAACGGAAAAGGCAAGTCGTGCCAATCGATTGAAAGTTAGTTTTACGATTGCTGCAAATGAAATTGCGAAATCTGGAGATAAAAAATATTATGTGCAGATCATAGATTCAAACAATAATGTGATTGGACAAAAGAAAACCGAAGAATTTGGATCTAAGATATTAACTTACAGTTTCACGTCAACGGTAGTTTATAATAATAAAAACACTGATGTATTGGAAACGTTAGTTACCAACGAAGACGAGTTAACAAAGGGAAATTATTTTGTAAATGTTTTTGACAAAGGTGATTTAGTTTCCCAAACAAGCTTTAGTTTGAAATAAAAAAATTAAAATTACATAAAAAGCGACTATGTTAGTCGCTTTTTTTATGTTGTAAAAATATTAATGCGAAGCAATTTTATGTATGTGTCATGTGGCAATGATTTGACTGTTATGATTTTGAACAACTAATTTTTCCAATCGGTAAATTTCTTTTTTTTGCAATTTAATAAAATCTTTTTGGGTTTCGCACAGGTTTTTGCAAGTCGTATATTCATATTCTAACAAACTATTTTTTATTTCCATTCCGCTTTTTAACATGTGTCCATGACCCGTAATAATCCATTCATAGCTAAACAATTCAGAAAATTCTGATTGACTTAGTTTTTCAAAGAACTGAAAACTTGGTTTTGATTTTCCATTGATAACATCGTATAAAATTTGCGAACGGTTATATCCAAGCTTCAGAGCAAACTCATTTATACTTAATTGTAATTCTTGGGTAATTAGCACAATTCTTTCAGCAATAGTAGTTTCTGTATTCATAAAAATGATAATTTGGTTAAAAAACAGTGCAAATGTAAAATATGATTATAGATTCAACAAGAAATAAACTTAATATAAGAGAATTCTATAATTTAATCTGTTTAACTGTTTAAAAAGTCAGATGAACTGAAAAATACATCTTGAAATAGATGATTTTTCAATATTTATTGTATCGTCAAAGCACCCAAAATTTCTTCAGACATGAATGGTCCGCCCGGATACTTGGCAGTATAATCCAAATTTAACCAAATATTACCACGTTCATCAATATGATAATTTAAAGTTTTTTTATAGGTTTGCTTTTGGAACAAATATTTTTTAATAATAAAATTTATAGCTTCAAATTCTGCTTTTGTGCCGATTAAAATTTCTGGATAAATATGGTCACTTGTGGAAATCAGTCGCGGTGTGCCACCAACGGCTCGAACGCTTGCTACCATTAAAATCGCATGGTCGTCACAATCGCCAGAAAAATGTTGCAAAGATTCACTTGCTTTTGCAATATATTCCTCGCCTTTTGGATCGTTTACATAATTCCATCGGTTTTGAATTTCAGAAAATACTGCGAAGCACTGAATCAAAGTTCTATACTTTTTAAATTGTTTTGTTTTGCGAAAATGTTTTGTTGTTGCCATTAAAGCAAAATTTCTAACCTTTGGATGTGCATAGTCAATGGCATTCAAAATTTTTGTTTTATTTGGAAATGGCAGCAATTTTGAAATGATGATATCTTGCGGATTTGGATTTTCAGCCATTGAAAACATCATGGAATTATAGTCTTGAAAAATGTCTGAAACGCCATAATTCCCTACAATACTGCTGATTAACAAGAAAAATATATAAATCAAAAAGCATAAAATCAAGATTGTTTTTAAACTTTTAAGAACAAAAAATATTATTGTAAACAATGATAAAAACAAAAGAATTCGATCTATTTCGAAAAACCAAAAAGGATCGACAAGATGCTGATGTGCAATAATGAAAATAGGTATTGTCATTATAATGCTTAACAAAATCAACATAATACTGTCCCAAGGTTTGGGAAGCATCACTTTTGATTTTAGAGTTTGAATGTTAAGCTGTTTAATGTCAATCATTTGTGTTATTTAATTATGCTAAAACAACGGAAGAAAAACTGCTTTTCTTTTTAATAAGTTGTAAATTAAATAATTCAGTTTGTATCGCAAACAATTCATTTTCAGTCAAATTTCTTTGACACCATGTTGTTTCTGCTAACCATTTCGCAACATCTGCAAGGTCTAATTTATAGTTGAAAGCAAAAATATTTATAATATTTTCAACACTTTTTATAGCTTTTGTCTTTTGATTAATTACTTTTAATAGTGTTTGAACTGCATTTAAATTTTTCTTTAAAAAATCCTCTCGAATAGCAATAACGAAGCACGGCCATGGCGTCGGAAACTCGCCAATTCGTCGAAAAATGTGATCATCAACAAGTGGTTTTGTCATAAATTTTTCCCACATAAAATAATCTGCTTGTCCATTTGACAACGCTTCTACAGCGCCATCTAACGTATTTACTATTTCAAAATTCAAAGATTTAGCATCCCAAATTTGACTTTTTGCATGCACAATTGCCATCAGTTCTGAACCTGATCCTTTGCGAGAAATGGCTACTTTTTTATTTTCCAAATCCGATATTTCATGAAAATCAGAATTTGCTGCCACATGAATTCCCCAAATCAAAGGACTTTCGACATAAACTTGAACAATTTTTGATGCGTTTCCAGCTTCAATATCTTTGACAATTCCTTCTGTTAAAACAACTGCAATGTCTGTTTCACCTGAGCGCAACATTTGGCACATTTTCCCTGTTCCTTCGGGCACATTTGTCCAATTTACGTCTAAATTTTCAGCATAAAATTCATCATTTTCTAAGCATAAATGCCATGGCAAATTGAAATGTTCTGGAACGCCACAAATGTTGATTTTGGTCATCAGATTGTTTTTTTATATTCAGAAATATTCATTTCGTACCAATTCCAAATGAAGTCGTCTTCCAAATATGTTTCAGTAAATTTCAGACCAATTTTTTGTAAAATTTTGTTTGATGCCAAATTATTTTTATGCGCTGCAGCTTCTATTTTTTCAATGTTCATTTTTTCAAATCCATAATCAATCCAAGGCAAACTTGCCTCTGTTGCAAAACCTTTTCCCCAATATTTTTCGTTTAAGCGGTACCCAATATCATAAAAATTGGTTTTATTGTTCACGATTTCTGTGTTATATTTCAAACCGCACCAGCCGACAAAAGCATTATTTTCTTTTAAATGCATCGCAAATCTTCCGATACCGTTAGAATCATATTGTTTCATAACGCTTTCTAAAATCGCGATTGATTCTTCGATTTTCAAAACAGGTTTGTTCCACAGATATTTATGTACGTTTGGATTGCTGTCCATATCAAAAAAATTTTGCGCATGTGACGCTTCCAATGGTTTTAAAATCAATCGATTGGTTTCTAAAATTAAATTCATAAATTGGTTTATATTTTCTATTTACTTGGGCGTTTCCTTCGGCCGGGCTGTACGTTCCCAAACTTTTTGCCTATAAGGTCATTGCGAGGCACGAAGCAATCTCTTGAGCGGCAAAAAGGTTTTCCACTTCCATCCCTAACGCAATCCTACAGCTTAAGAATTAATTTAAAAATTATCAAACTATTTCTAAAAAAAACTTAAATTCTTCCCAATACGTAAATAATTAAATCTTCCGTGGCTTTTTCTGGATTAGAACTAAATTCGCCCGTTGCCCGATTGGCAATAATAGCGTTTAGTGACAGCGCGTGATGTCCCAAAAGATTCGACAATCCATAAATTGCAGCAGTTTCCATCTCAAGATTTGTTATTTTATTACCTTCAAATTCAAAGGCATCCATTTTATTATTCAGTTCGATATCTTGCAACGGCAACCGCAAAACTCGTCCTTGTGGCGCATAAAAACCTGGTGCGGTGGCTGTGATTCCTTTCAGTATTAAAGAGCTTTCCATTTTCATTTCTAAAACTTCCGAACACGAGGTGCAATATGGACGGCCTTTTCTTAAATCCCAATTGGTTTGCGACACAAACGCATTTTCGATTTCATGGTTTGAAATGTCGTCAATTTGATAGGAACGCAACATATTGTCCATCCCCAAACCATATTTAGACATCACAAAACTGTCAACGGCAGTTTCTGCTTGCAGCGCGCCCGAAGTTCCAATTCTAATAATGTTAAGCGACGTCAATACATCTTTTGCAAGTCTTGTTTTTAGATTGATGTTCACCAAAGCATCAAGTTCATTCAACACAATATCGATATTGTCTGGACCAATTCCTGTGGACATTACCGTGATTCTTTTGCCTTTGTAAACGCCTGTTTGTGTTTTAAATTCTCGTTTTTGTGTCGAAAATTCAATGGAATCAAAATGTTGTGTGATTTTTTCTACACGGTCTTGATCTCCCACAAAAATAATATCGTGAGCAATATTTTCAGGTAATAGATTTAGATGATATACGCTACCATCAGGATTCAGTATAAGTTCGGATTGTTTCATGTTTTTTGTAGCTATTAGCTGTTAGCTGTCAGCTGTCAGCTTTTGGGATTTGGGTATATTAATTTACTTTTGTTTCTATTTATTTTTATAGGTAATTTAAATCTTAAACATGGCATATGTGCCTCTTTTCTGGAGTTAACAGCTAATCGCTAAAAGCTGACAGCTGACAGCTAACAGCTAACCGCTAAACTCAAAACTTCCCATCATAATACACGTGCCATTTTCCTTGCACGCGCATCACTTGTTCAATCACATCACGAACGGCACCTTGTCCACCATTGACATGCGAAATATATTTAGATATAGATTTAATTTCTGGGACAGCATCTTGCGGACAGGTTGGCAATCCAACAATTTTCATCACGTGATAGTCTGGAATATCGTCACCCATATATAATACATTTTCAGCGTCAATTTTATAAAGTTCCGCATATTCTTTATATGTTTCCACCTTGTTTGGCGATGCCATATAGATGTCTGTGATGCCTAAGTTTCGTAGTCGAATGCGCACACCTTCATTGCTTCCGCCTGAAATAATGCAAATATTGTAACCACTTTCCAACGCCGCTTTCATGGCAAAACCGTCTCGAATGTGCATCTCTCGCAACATTTCACCATTTGGCGCAACATGCACTTTTCCGTCGGTTAACACGCCATCAATATCAAACACAAAAGTTTTGATATCGTTCATAATTTCTTTGTAACTTCTATCCATTTTGAATAATCGATTGTGTTAAGGTTTCATATAAATGCTTATAATCAGAATGTTTTAAGAATTTCAAATGTGCAGAAATAGTTCCAAAATCTTGACGTTTTGCCGGGCCTGTTTGCGCTTTTTGAGGTTCTAAATCTACTAATTTCGCTGCTGTTTCTTTTATTAGTGGCAATAAAATTTCAAAAGGTATATCTTGTTCATCACAAATATCATGTCCAAGTTTGTATAGATGATTTGTAAAATTACAGACAAAAACAGCCGCAACATGAAGGGATTTTCGTTGCAATCCATCAATAAGAAATGTTTTAGAACCCACTGCCTCTGCTAAGTTTTTCAGAATTACTAAGTCCTCTTGATTTTCAGCCTCGATGCACATTGGAACTTCTGAAAAATTTAAATGTCGTTTTTTGGAAAATGTTTGCAAGGGATAAAAAACTCCTTTCCTATTGTTCGCACTCAAACCATCCATAAAATTTGATCCTGATGTGTGAACAACCAATTTATTATGAAATGGAATTTGTTCAGACACTTCGTCAACCGATTGGTCTGACACGGCAATAATATAAACATCGGTTTCAATCATTTTGTCGTAATCATCCGTAATCAAAACATCAAATTTATCAAATTCAGAAGTATTTTTTCTACAAAAAATCTGACGTAAAGAAACGGTTTCACATTCCGAAAATGCTTTAATTAAATGATGGGCAACATTTCCCGATCCTATTATTGTAACTGAAATCATAATACAAAAATAGCAGAAATTGTTTATAAATTTTGAGGCTTTAACAATATTTTATTTTATGGTTTTTTTATGAAAAGTCACACGCCTTAAATTAAATTTTTTGTGTTTTTTTAAGTAATTTTGCGCAATATTAAAATACTAATATTTCCGATGGAAAAAAAATTAATTTCCTTTATAACAAACGTATTATTTTCAACGCGAACCATGGCCGTTTTGTTTTTAGTCTATGCTTTCGCGATGGCTCGTGGCACATTTATCGAAGATGAATTTAACACCGATACTGCGAGAATTATCATCTATAATTCATGGTGGTTTGAAGCCATTCATGTTTTTTTCTTGATATGTTTTCTCGGAAATATGAAACGATACCAACTTTGGAAAAAAGAAAAATGGGCAACTTTGATGCTTCATTTGTCGTTTATTTTAATTTTAATTGGTGCAATGGTCACGCGGTACATTTCCTTTGAAGGCGTTATGCCTATTCGCGAAGGCGCAAGTTCAAACCAGATTTTTTCGGAAAAAGTCTATCTCACAACATTTGTGGATGGTGAATTTAAGGGCGAAATGAAACGAAAAACTATTGAAAAAAACCTTTTACTGTCACCTCCCGTAAATAACTTTTTTGAAGTAAAAGATCAGTTTGCAGATACGCCATACAGCATTACCTACAAAGATTTTGTGATGAACGGAAAGGAATATGTGAAGGCAGATGCCAAAGGTATTTTATATTTAAAGTTAGTCGAGTCGGGTGGGGGAGAACGTCATGAACATTATTTGGTGTCGGGTGAAGTGGTTAATATTCACAACGTGCTTTTTGCTTTAAATAAATTTACAAAAGGTGCCATAAATATCGACACCACAAAAGAACCATACACGATACAAACACCATTTAATGGTGATTTTATGCGAATGGCAGACAAAATGAAAGGCAAGGTGGCCCAAAATGCGACAGAAAATTTGATGCTTCGTTCCTTATATAATGTTGGTGGCGCGCAATTTGTTTTTCCTGACAAGCCAATTTTAGGCTTAAAAGCATACACATCCAACAACGATTTTAAAGATAAAACCATGGATGATGCCTTGGTTGTTGACGTCACAGCAAATAACGAAACCAAAACCGTTACATTTCTTGGCTCGAAAGGAAAAATGGGCGAACCACAATCTTTTAAACTTGGCAATTTAGAATTCACAATGATGTATGGAAGTAAGGTTTATGAAACGCCATTCAAGGTAAAACTCAACGATTTTATTGCCGAAAAATATGCAGGAACCGAAAAAAACTATTCATCTTTTGAAAGTAAAGTTACCGTGATTGACGGTGCCGAAAAATTTGACAAACGCATTTACATGAACAATGTTTTGGATCATAAAGGCTACAGACTTTTTCAATCTGGTTTCGACCCAGACGAAAAAGGAACGATACTTTCTGTGAACCACGATTTCTGGGGCACTTGGATCACCTACATTGGATATTTTCTATTATATATAGGTATGATGTGCATTTTGTTCACCAATTTTTCTCGTTTTGCTGATTTAAAACGAAAATTGGAAGTAATCAAAACCAAAAAAGAAAATCTGATCACAATTTTATTATTGTTTTTATCGATTACGGTTTTTGCGCAAGACAATCACGAGCAACAAATGCCAACGCCAAAGCAAATCGATTCGTTGTTAAATGTGTACACCGTTTCAGAAAGTCACGCCTCAACATTTGGTCGTTTGGTGATTCAAGACGAGAAAGGCAGAATGAAACCTATCAATACATTTTCGTCCGAATTGCTCAGAAAAGTGAGTAAAAGTGATTCATATAACGGGATGAATTCCGATCAAGTATTTTTGTCGATGTGTCGCATTCCACAAGTTTGGTATAATGTGCCGTTGATATATTTGGTAAAAGGCAATGATAGCATCCGAAAAATTATTGGAATTGATGCCAAACAAAAATATGCCAAGCTTATTGATTTTTTTGATGTCAAAGGAAACTATAAGTTATCCAAATATATGGAAGATGCCACCAAGGCTCAAATTCAAAACAATTTTCAAAAAGATTTTGTTGATGCGGATAGAAAAGTAAATTTGCTATATTCTGCGTTAAGTGGTAGCATTTTGCGAATTTTCCCCATTCCAAAAGACAAAAATAATAAGTGGATTTCATTTTTGGAATTGAATCATTCGGGAATGAAAGGTATGGATTCGATTTATTCAAAAACTATTTTGCCTTTATATTTTAGTTCTTTGAAATCTGCAAAAGCAACGGGTGATTATAAAGTTCCCAATGATATTGCCAAAAGTTTAGACGGCTATCAGAAAAGATATGGCGCTGCCGTTCGGCCGAGCGATGAAAAAATTGCATCTGAAATTATGTATAATAAATATGATATTTTCAAAAAATTATATTATTTGTATATGACATCAGGTATTATGATGCTGGTGTTTGTTATCGTAAATATCTTTTTTGAGAAAAAAAGTATTCGCTATGTTATTAATGGATTTCATGTTTTAATTGGATTATTGTTTGCGCTTCATACGCTGGGACTTGCTGCACGTTGGTATATTTCTGGACATGCGCCATGGAGCGATGC
>JAYWGW010000069.1:0-64634 GCA_043778045.1 Bacteroidota bacterium
TGCTGTAGTGAAAACAGGTAAACTCTATGCGGTGAAATGTCAAGTATATCGGTAGTTAAGGGCGTCTCGTCCGTTGCCGAAGGGTAGACAGCTTGAGCCTAATGGTAACGTTGGGCGTAGATAAATGATAAGGGTTTCGCGTCGAATTTATTTGGTGCGGAATACAGAATCCGGCTTATAGGTCTGCTTTTTTTATTTTAAATTACCCTTCATCTTCAAAATCAAGAATTTGATCTTCGCTTTCGTTGTTCTTGTCGATTTCGAAGAATGAAAATATGGAGCCTCCATAAACTTTTTTAAAAGAAAAATTTATCAAATGGTCAAGTTTGGTGTATTTTGAATGCTCAATAACCATCATTCCATCTTCATTTAACATTTCCTTTTCGAAAATTGTGAGTACAATTTTTTCGAAATTTTCTTGTATCATGGCATACGGCGGATCGGCAAAAATAATATCGTATGAATTTTTCTTATTTCGCTCTAAATATTTAAACACATCAGATTTTGTTGGTGCAATCCCAAAATCGAAACCTTCGGCGATTTGAGTAATGAATTTTACACACCCAAAATCTGCGTCCACGCTCGTAATGTTGTCGCTTCCGCGCGAGGCAAATTCAAAGCTGATGTTGCCTGTGCCTGCAAAAAGATCAAGAATTTTGAGTCCAGTAAAATCAAAATGATTGCCTAAAACATTGAACAAAGCTTCTTTGCTCATGTCAGTTGTTGGCCGAACGGGCAAGTTTTTTGGTGGCAAAATACGTCGACCTTTGAATTTTCCGGATATTATTCTCATGATTGAAGCAGTATAAAATGTTTCAAATTTTCCGCGGTATTGAAATTGTTATGTTTTTGAAGATCAGAAACATCTAACAATTTTGTATGTCGAATATACTTATATGCTATTTGATAATTTTCATCGTCGGTAGAAATGTTTCCCAGTAGCGAAAGTTCAAAATGTTCTGGATTTAATTGCAATTGTTCTGTTGTGAATAGTAAATAGTATATAAAATCGGCCGCGCCAGTAATTTCAAACGAATTGTAGAGTAGAAGCTTTTGGTTTTCTGCAACTATTATTTCAAAACTATCTTTTCGCAAATGCACAAAAACTTGCTTTTGTTCGATATTGATGGTTCGTTCCAACAGTTTTTCTACTAAAATTGAACTGAAATGTTTGAAGTCGAAACTATCAAACTGATCTAACAGATAGTTGTTTAAGTTGGCAAACGGCACAAAAACATTGTTCATTTCTGCATGTTTTAATTCGTCGAACGCAAAACTGTCGGTTTCAAAAACCTTTGTGTTAAACTGCAAATAGCTTGATAAAAAATCTTTATCAAAAAATGATTGTGGCACAAATGTATTTAAATTATTTTGGTGCAAAACCACAACATTATCGTAGATTCTTGTCAATTCTTTGTGAATCAAAAACGCTTTCCAATAGTTTTCCTCTACTTTATCAACTTTCGGATAAACTGAAAAATCAACATGGCGCAATTCTTCCACGCGGTTGAGCAACGTGTCCACCACGCCAAAAGAAAATCCTTGCAAACCTGCAGAAATAATCAGTTTGCGATAGACTTTATCGGTAATGTTTTGCTGGTTTGACATGTTTTTCTTCAAGTGGCAAAAGTACGTTTAATTTTGAATTAACATGATTTAATGATACAGTTATAAAATTATGAAGTCAAAAAACATCATCTACAATAAAAATTTTTATTTAATTGATTTCACAAATTCAGTTGTCACGTCAAAATCTTCGGCAATTTCTTCAATGGACAAAATGTTTCTGATCAATACTTTTTTAATTGCTTCGGTTTTTCCTTCAAGTTTGCCCTCCGTTTTTCCTTTTTTCTCCGCATATTCTAATTTACCTATTTCGTCTTGATCCCGCATCAAAGCATAATCATATTCTTCTAATTCTGCCTTCGACCAACTGTGTTTTTCTGCATCTTGATACGCGTTTTTCAAACCTTTGTCGACAATGTTTTGTGGAATAACTTCTAAATCTTCAGCATTTTTAATAAAATAAACCCATTGATCAATGATGGTTTTTAAATCATTTTCAGACTTATTAAATTTTGGTAATTCAATGAAATTAAATTCTATGTCTTTTATAATGTTTTCGCCCGTTGCAATATCCACAACTTTGTGGCGACTTAAATAATGCGGATTTTGTGTGATTTCAAAGTTTAAGATTCCAATAAAAAAAGTTGGATTCAGATTTTTATATGCATCGCCCCTTTCAATTTGTGAACTGTAACTTTTTGATGCATAGTACAATACGCGTTTGTCAAAACCATCAACAGGCGCTATTTGCATTTCTACAATATATGATTTTTGATTTTGATCCTTTGCCTTAATATCTACAATAGTAACTTTGCCACCTCGGATTGACGGCAGTTGATATGGATTTAAAATATCAACAGACACAATTTGATTCCCATTTTCTAACAATAGAACGGCGTTCAAAAATGAAATCAGAACTTCCTTTCGGTTTTCATTGCCGAAAATTTTCCTGAAAGCAACATCGTTTGTAACATCAACAAATTTCATTTAAATCTATTTTGTTATGCAAATATAACTATTTTAAATATTTTATCCGAATGTGAACGTTTCCGTAAAAGTAACATTATATTGAATAAATTATCTGCGACAATAAAATAAAAACACCTTACTTTGTATGTCAAATTAATTATTCATGTCTGCTGCCAATTTTTATAGTATTCTGTCCAAAAATTTCCCATTTGAGCCGACTGAAAAACAAGAAATTTTTTTTCAGAAAATAGCAGAATACGTTACAAAATTTGGCAACGATGAAATTTTTGTATTAAAAGGTTTTGCAGGAACAGGAAAAACCACCGTAATTGCAACAATCGTTAACAGCCTATTTGCGATTCAAAAAAAATATGTTTTGCTCGCACCCACAGGACGTGCAGCCAAGGTTATCGCCAATTATTCTCAAAAACCTGCGAGCACCATTCACAAAAAAATCTATTTTCCAAAGAAATCCTCGGGCGGTGGCGTCAGTTTTACATTGCAAGTCAATAAACATAAAAATACCATTTTCATTGTCGACGAAGCATCGATGATTTCGGATGTTACAGCTGAATCGAAAATGTATGAAAACGGTTCGTTGCTCGATGATTTAATTTCTTATATCTATTCGGGCACGGATTGCAAAATGATTCTCGTTGGCGATACAGCGCAGCTTCCGCCAGTGCATCTCGACATTTCTCCTGCTTTAAACACTGACACTTTAGAGCTAAACTACGGCAAAAATGTGCAACATATAGAGCTTAATCAAGTGATGCGACAGGCAGAAAAATCTGGAATTTTGTATAATGCTACTGAACTTCGTGAAGTTTTAGCAGCAAGTTTCATTACCGATTTCCAATTTAAACTTCGCGGATTTAAAGACATTGTGCGCCTTTCAGACGGCTATGATATTGAAGATGCTATCAACATGGCGTATAGCAATTATGCTATTGAAGATACGGCGTTTATTGTAAGGTCAAACAAGCGTGCTAATGCATACAATCAACAAATAAGGACAAAAATTCTCGACAAAGAGTCCGAACTTTCGACGGGCGATTTTTTGATGGTGGTCAAAAACAACTATTTTTGGCTCAAAGAAACCGATGAAGCAGGTTTTATTGCCAACGGCGACATTATTGAAGTGTTGGAAATTTTCGGATTTATGGAAATTTACACCTTTAAATTTGCCAAAGTAAAAATCCGAATGGTGGACTATCCCAACCAAAAATCTTTTGAAACCGTGCTTCTGATGGACACTATCGCAAGCGAATCACCGTCGTTGAGTTTTGAAGAATCCAACCGATTGTATCAAGAAGTGATGAAAGATTATGAAGGATTGACCAAATTCAACGCCTTTAAAAAAGTGAAAGAAAACGACTATTTTAACGCCTTGCAAGTTAAATTTTCCTATGCAATCACGTGTCACAAATCGCAAGGCGGACAATGGAACACGGTTTTTGTAGAACAACCATACTTGCCCGACGGCATTGACAGAGACTACGTGCGATGGCTCTACACAGCAATCACGCGGGCAAAAGACAAGTTGTATCTAATTGGTTTTAAAGATGATAGTTTTTTATAACAGTAATAAAGTCTATAAAACTGCTTATTATTTGGGCGTGCCCCAAAGTTGCAACCTTGCTTCGCGGTCGCAACTTTGGGTCGGGCCTTTTGTTCCCGCTTTTTTTAATTGGGCGAAGAAAAATCGCCCAATTAAAAAAGAGCTCCACGTCAGTCCCTCACGCAATCAACCTGAACACAAAGAAGCAATAATCATTGTTCAAATCCAACAATTCACTAATTAATGTCAAACCAAGAAGAGCTCATAAAACTTGCACACTACAAAATGCCTTTCGGGAAATATGAAGGCCGATATTTGATAGATTTGCCAGAATATTATGTCGTTTGGTTCAAAAACAAAGGTTTTCCTGACGGGAAATTAGGCGAATTTTTGCAATTGGTTTATGAATTAAAATTAAATGGATTGGAAGATTTGATTAGGAACATAAAAGATAAGTATCCAAAAGTGTAAATTTGTTTTTTATTGTTATACCAGTCATGTGTACAAAATAGTCTGCAGAAATTTAATTATTTTTTGTCAATACAATGATAAGAAATATTGCATAGCCTTAGTTACGGAAGATTTTTTAGAAGACGGATTGGCACAAAATAAAAAATTTATTGGGCTATTTTATATGCATAACTGGTATTAGCATACTTTTGGTTGGAAACGTTGCATTGATAGCCCAGATAGAAGGGAAAATCCTTTTGAAGCAAAGCCTATTTTTTTGAGTTTTAAAAAAGCGACCATAGAAGCTCTTTTTAAAACTACAAAAAAAAGGCTTTGAGAAAAAAGATTTGGAATGATAGCTGGATTGGCTCCAAATAATAAATATTGTTAAGAAATTTATATTATTTTAGCATATCAAATAAAGAATTAATTTAGATATGAAAAATACAGTTTTGACTGCCATTCACGAAGCTCTGGGTGCTAAAATGTTGCCTTTCGCAGGATATAATATGCCGATTTTGTACGAGGGTGTGAACGCGGAACACGAAACGGTGCGCAATGCGGTGGGCGTTTTTGACGTGTCGCACATGGGTGAATTTCTTTTGAGTGGTGCAAATGCGTTGGCTTTGATTCAAAAAGTTACGTCAAACGATGCCTCTGTTTTGGCGATTGGAAAAGCACAATATTCTTGTTTGCCAAATGCAACTGGCGGAATTGTAGACGATTTATTGGTTTATAGATTAAAAGAAGCGCAATATCTGCTGGTTGTCAATGCATCGAATATCGAGAAAGATTGGGATTGGATTTCAAGTCAAAACGATTTGGATGTAGACATGAAAAACCTTTCAGACGACTATTCCTTGCTGGCTATTCAAGGTCCAAATGCGGTTGAAGCGATGCAAAGTTTGACTTCTGTTGACTTGTCGGCGATTGCATATTACAGTTTTGAAGTAACAGACTTTGCTGGAATTGAACACGTTATAATCTCTGCGACTGGATATACTGGCTCTGGTGGTTTTGAAATTTATTGTAAAAACAGCGAAGTGGAAACCATTTGGAACAAAGTTTTTGAGGCTGGAAAACCCTTTGGAATCAAGCCAATTGGACTTGCGGCGCGAGACACCTTGCGACTGGAAATGGGATTTTGCCTTTATGGGAATGACATAAACGACACCACATCGCCTCTGGAAGCTGGATTGGGATGGATTACAAAATTCTCGAAAGATTTTGTGAATTCTGAAAATCTAAAAGCTCAAAAAGAAGCTGGTGTTACCAGAAAATTAGTTGCTTTTGAAATGCAAGAACGCTCGGTGCCTCGCCACGACTATGAAATTGTCGATAGTTTGGGCGCAATTATAGGAATTGTGACCTCTGGAACCATGTCGCCGTCAATGAATATTGGCATTGGCTTGGGATATGTTACAATTGAAAATAGCAAAATTGATAGTGAGATTTTTATTAGAATTAGAAAAAACGATGTGAAAGCGAAGGTTGTGAAATTGCCGTTTTATAAAAAATAAAAATTTATTATGAAGAAAATTGTACTTCTTTTTGTATTTATTTCTGCAAGTTCTGTGGCACAAAATCATGCTTTTAAAATCAATCCAATCGGGTTTTTCAACAATGGTTTTGAGGCGAGTTATGAAAACTATATTGGAAACAACAGCAGTTTCGAAATTGTTGTTGCCACTGCCATTTTGAATCGATATCAAGCAAACAGCCAAATCAATATTCTCGGTTTTGAAGGAAGATATAAATTTTATATGCAAAAAAAAGACGCTTTTAGAGGAATTTATGTCGCGCCCGTCGGCACTTTAATTAGAACTTCGGAGGATGTTAGTAAAAGATATACCATATTGGGAATTGGTGCATTAGCGGGTTATCAATTTATGTTGGGCGAAAAAAACCAAAAATCAGGATTCATTTTTGACATAAATTTAGGCGCAAGCAACTATTTTTCGAGCGCAAGCACAAATCCGAATATTGAAAACATAAAAGGATTTCAACCACGATATGGCGCATCTTTCGGATATGCTTTTTAAGTTTGAATGTTTGAAAGTTTAAATGTTTAATGTTTGAAAGTCGAAAAGATTTGAAAAATATTGAACCTCTATTTAATAAGATTTGCCGATAGATCAACTGATAAATGCGACGTTTTTTTTACAAAATTTGACTTTCATACGAACGATTTTCTGACTTTCGACCTTTGAGTTTAAAACTTTCAACTTGCAAATTTTTTGACTTTCAACTTTCAACTAAACTATTGTATAACAAAATTGAAACCTTTAAATTTGCAAACGCATAAAAATAAATTTAGAAATGGGAAGAGCATTTGAGTTCCGAAAAGGCAGAAAAATGAAACGTTGGTCCGCCATGGCAAAAACGTTTACGCGCATAGGCAAAGACATCGTAATGGCAGTAAAAGAAGGCGGTCCAAACCCCGAGGCAAACTCCCGACTTCGAGCCGTGATACAAAACGCAAAGGCCGCCAACATGCCAAAAGACAATGTGGAACGCGCCATCAAAAATGCAAGCAACAAAGACACCGCAAACTATAAAGAAATACTTTTCGAAGGCTACGCACCGCACGGAATTGCTATTTTAATTGAAACTGCATCCGATAATAACAACCGAACCGTAGCCAATATTCGAAGCCATTTCAACAAATGCAACGGCACAATGGGCACACAAGGTTCAGTGGAATTTATGTTCGACCACACCTGCAATTTCCGAATTCCAAAAGGTAATTTAGACGCCGAGGAAATGGAACTTGAACTCATCGATTTTGGCGCCGAAGAAGTTTTTGAAGACGAAGATGGCATTCTGATATATGCACCATTTGGCAGTTTCGGAACCATCCAAAAAGAACTGGAAAACCGAAATATTGAAATTTTGTCCTCGGGTTTCGAGCGCATTCCGCAGTTGCTGAAAGAACTAAACGAATCGCAAATTGCTGATGTAGAGAAACTTATAGAAAAAATTGAAGAAGACGACGATGTGATGAATGTCTACCACACCATGCAAGAATAAATTATAATCTTTTGGGCGTTACCACAAAAAAATCGGAAGAAAAATCCGATTTTTTTGTGGTCGGGCTGCCGTTCCCAAACTGTATTTGCGAGGCACGACTTGTGCGCCGCGCCGGAAGCTATCTCTTGAGCGGCAAAAAGGGCTTGTCCACCGAAGGCTGATTCCACTTCAGCCCTAACGCCCTTATTCTGGGCAAATTTTAATTTGATTTAGTTTTTATTTCCTTTACAAAAACCGTTATGAAACCTGACATTAAAATATTTGTCGCTTAATATTTTTGAAAAATTTACTTTTGCTTCGCTAAATTACTATAATTGCGTTAGATATTTGAGTTTGCGAGTCGCCGCTGCGAAACAAAATAAACTTTTGAGTTTGAACAAACACTAATTGCCGACAAACCGCTGTTGTCGATTCGTTGTTTTAACTCTTTGTTAATATGAACTTTTTTCCCGATTGATTTATTTCCATTTCTTTATTTTTCGGTGTGAATTTTAGTTTGATTCCAGCAGGTACATATTCAAAACAATCTTTTTCTGTGGCTTCAAATACAAAAGTTGGTTGTCCTGTTGCTTCAGCAAATAATTTTGTATTTTCTTTCTTTATTGAAATTTTTAATGGAAATGTTGGACTTGAATATTCTCCTAAATATTGGTCTAAATCTTCTGTTTTTAATTCTATTGTCTTAAAACTTGGAATTTCGAAGTTTTTTCCAAAATAATTACTCAAAACCGCAATCATAATGTTATTGTTGTCGTAGATATTTCCATTTGAGTTCAATGCAATTGCTAATTTATTTTCAGGAAAATATGATAAAACAGAACTAAAACCATCAATTGCACCAGTATGACCAAAACCTTTTTTATCGTAGAATGGAATTTGGAAAATTCCCATGCCGAAATTATCTTTGATTGTTATCATTTTTTCCAAACTATTTTGATTAATAATTTTCTTTGTAAATAATTTTTCGACAAATAGTATTAAATCCGTTGGATTTGAAACAATTGCTCCTGCGCCCATTGGTATTGATGTATCGGTTTCATTTTCTTTAACCCATTTATTTTCGTAGTTGTAAGAATAACATTCTTTATTTTGAATATTAGTTTTGCTTCCAAAATATGTGTTTTTTAATCCAAGTGGTTTTATAATTTTAAAGTTTAATATTTCGCTGTACTTTTTCTTGTATTTTTTTTCAAGAATGTAACTTAACAATACATAATTTGAATTGCTATAATCGGCTTTAGTATTTGGTTCAAAATCACTTTTACCTTTTGTAATAATTTCAACCATTTCTTTTTCGGTTTTAGGTGTTGTGAAATAACTCATATAATTTTCATCATTTGTGAAATTATGAATTCCACTTCTATGATTTAGTAAATTTCCAATTGTTATTTTAGAACCATTCTGGATTGTTGGGAAATATTTTTCAATTGTTTGATTCAAATCAATTTTATTTTCTTCTACTGCTTTAAAAATTAAACAAGCAGTAAACATTTTTGAAATTGAACCAATTCTATATTTTGTAGTTATTGCTGATGATTTATTATTTTCTATGTCGTCTTTCCCGATTGATTTTGTATATAGCAACTTGCCATTTTCAGAAATTGCAATGCTTCCCATATACTTGTCTTTTGCTTCAAGTATTTGAAACAAACTATCAAGTTTAACAGCGTTTATGCTTTGTGCAAATGATGAGCTGATCATCATTACTATTAAAAGACTAAGTTTATTTTTTGTTATCATTTTAATTGTTTACTTGTTAATTTATCTATTTTTATTACGTTGTGGTACAATTATCGCCAACGCCTCGTTGCTTGGTCTCGTCTTTTAAGGACAAGACTGGGGATTTTTGTAGCCAAATGTAGCGATTAAAAAACAATTCGCCGCGGCGAATTGCCTAAAATCTCAATTGCGACAAACCGCTGTTGTGCGTTTGTTTTTTTCCTTTTTCTATAATGTAGTCAATAAAATCATTAACGTTTTGTTCTTTTAGTTCGGCATATTTTTTTCTGTCCTGATTGGCTTGTTCGGCTAATTCGTATTTCATTTGTTGATATTTTACTCGTGCCCAATCATTATTTCTTAAAAAATTTCGAGATAAAATGTGTCTTTCTAATGCTGCACTCTCAACTGGACAAACATACAGATGATGCTTTATTTTGTCTAATATTTCAAATGTCAATTCGCCATTTCTCTTAAATACTTCACGGTCTTCAATTCCTTGATTTCCATTATGATAGTATCTTATTTTTAAAAGTCCTGCCTTTATCTTTTCAAAGTCTATTTTTTTTGTGTAAATGATGTCCATATCTATTATAGGTTTTGAATCCAAATTTGGAACAGACGTACTGCCAACGTGTTCAATAGTAAAATTAAGTCCAAAAAGTACATTTTCGATTTGAATTTTTAAGTTCTCAAAATCTTTAATCCAAGTTGATGTATATTTTTCTATTAACATTCGGTTTTCCAAATACATTATAATTCTAAATGATTGTCAATCAAGTTTTGTTCGTTTAAAATGACGCACAACATCTCTTGGCTTGGCGTGCCGGCGCTGCGGAGGGATTTGGTGAGCCAAATGTATCGAATTTAAAAACCATTCGCAGCTAAGAAACAAAACTAACTTTGAACCCGATAGCCATAGGGAGTTTCAAATGCCTCCGCCGCGGCGGAGCGAAAAACCGCTGTTATGTGTTGTTTTTTTATCGAATTCTGTTTGAATTTTCGTCAATTAGTTTTTCTTTATAATTTGAGTTTTTCATCGTCCCAAACTTATATCGTATCGAAAGTGAAACTTCTCTTGTGTCAGTGAAGTAAACTGCTTTTGAGTTCACATTATTTATAATTAAATTTTCATTAAAATTCATATTTCGGAATATGTCGTTAAAACTTAAAGTAAAATCAAAGTGTTTAAAATACGTTTTAGACAGTGCCAAATCCATAATAAATAGTGCGTTTCTCTCAAAAACTCCTTCATAACGCTTGGTGAATCCCCAACCACTTACTGAAAAATTATAGTTTTTGGGCAATTTAAAAATGCTATTTGAATAATAATATAAGTACGGTTTTGCACTATTAAATACAGCGAATGGATCTTCAATTTTATTATGTATAACATTTAAAACCGTTGTAGAACTCCAAAATTTATGTGTGAAAGGAAGTGTAATTTCAACATTTAAAGCAGTTTCTTTTCTATAATTAATTGAGTTAAATGTAATAAGATTGTTGGTAGTATCGTAGAAAAATGAAAAATTTACAGGATCTGTACTATGACGAAAATTTAATTTTACGGATTTATCAATGTATTGAAATGTTGCAGAAATTTCATTAGAAATTGTTGGATTTAAATTAATATTTCTTGAAAAGACTAAATAAGGATTTGTATAAATTGCTACTTGGCTTGTCGAAGAATAATTGGGTCTTGCTATGGTTTTTGCATAATTTAAACTAATTGTTTTTGTGCTATCTACAGGAATATCAATTTGTATTTTTGGAAAAAAATTAGTGTAATTTTTATCTATTGTCAAAAAAGAATCTTTTTCAAACTTTCCCTGAATGTTAGTGTTTTCCATCCGAAGCCCGATTGAATAGTCGATTTTTTTAATTTTTCCGCTTAATTGAGAATAGACAGCACTATTTTTTTCTTTAAAATTATATTTTGAGATTTCATTATTGTTTGATACAAAATCTGCTATTTTAAAATCGGTATTTGCTTCGGCGGATAAATGCAATGCGGCAACTTCTATCTTCATTTCATTTTTAAATGTTTTTTCGATATCGGTTCTTGCTGAAAACACATCAACAGCAAATTTTTGATTTCTATTTTGTGTTAAATCAAATTGCGTTGCATTGAAATTATTTTGAATGATACTTTTTGAATTTTGACTGAATTTGGAATACTGAATTCCTGAAAAGACTCGGGTGTTTATTTTTTTTATTTTTTTATTGTAATTGATAAACGAATTTACAGAATTTCTTTTTTCATCATTGTTATTTAACGTTACAATATTGTTGTTAATATTATTTAATTGAAAAAAAGTATTGGTTGTATTTTCATCAAAATCACTTTGTAATTTACCATTAATACTCAAAGACAAATAATCATCGTCATTAATTTGATGATAAATAGACGTTCCAAGAATGTATTGCGTTCTTTTTGTATAAGATTCGGCTAAAAAATTTGTTTTTATAGCATTAATTGGAATTTCAAAATCATTAGAAATGCTTTCCCAAGGATTTAATTTATTGTAACTAAAATTTGATTTTATTTCTGTTTTATTTTTTTTTAAATTTAAATTTAAACCGATATAATTGTTGAATCTCTTTTTTTGAGAAGCTACTTCATTAAAAATAGTTTCAAGACCTTCTTTTTTGTTAAATTTTCTTGAAATCAAAATAACTGCTCTTCCTTCGGCTTCATATTTTGCAGAAGGATTTTTGATTAACTCAATGGTTTTGATGTCTTCAACTGATAAAGCGTTTAGGTCATTTACAGTTACTCGTTGATTATCAATGTAAATTAAAGGGTTTCCGACGCCAACCATCGAAATAGTTTCTTTATCCGCACTGATCTGAATTCCGGGTAGTTTAGACAGCAAATCAAGAGGATTTGGTATTGATTTAAAAATAGAATTAGCAATATCTACTTTTATATTTCCGTTTAAATTTGAGAAAGTCTTTTTATTTGTTTTTAAAACAATTTCGTTTAACTGATTTGATTTTATTTTAGATAATACTAATTTCAAATTCATATCTTTATTCAAAGTGATTTTTTGCTCAATCTCTTCAAAATTTTCTGTCTTAATTTGAATATTGTAAATTCCTTCGTTTAGTGAATTAAATTGAACTTGACCATCTACAATAGATTCTACTTTAATAATTTGGTTTGTATTTGAATTACATAAGAAGGTGTTGCCTTCTGTGATTAATTCATTTTTTGAATCTGTGAATTCTATTTTTAAAGTAAATTTATTTTGTGAAAACCCATTTAAACAGAAGAGGAATAAAGCAAACGAATAATATTTTGTGTACATTTTATTTAATAGTGTTTTATAATTAATACTTGCACAAAGAGAAAGATAAAACACTTGTCAAAATGTTTTTCTCCGTATGATTTAAGTACTAGTACTGGTACTATTTTTGAAATTTACCAATCAATTCCTTCCTATTTGATACATTTAACTTACTATAAATATTAGTGATATGCGTTTTTACAGTGTTTAAACTAATAAATAATTCATCTGCAATTTCTTTATTACTCTTACCTTCTATGATGTGTTTTTTTATTTTTATTTCTTGATTACTAAGCTCTTCAATTATACACATTTTTTTTTGAGACTTAAATGAGTACATAATATAAGTGAGAACCAATATTATTATTCCAAAAATGATATTTAAAATTATGCTTAATGTTTGTTTCTTTTTTAAATTAACTAAATAATAACTACTTAATTCTCGTTCTAAGAATAAATATTCAAGATTATTTATTTCACTATATTTCAGTTCATCAAGTAAACTAATATAATATTCTGAGTTTAGTGCAATATCTGTTTGAAGTAATTTTTTTTGGTTCAATTCTTTTACACTCAAGAGTTTTACTACTAAAGTTTTTAAAGAATCTTTGGAATACGCTCTAATTTTTTCTAAATAATCTTTTGTTGTATTAGACTTTATCTGTTTTTTAAATTTTTCAAATTTAATTTTTTCTTTATCAACAAAATTATATTCATTACTAAGAATCTCTTTCGGTGACAGTTTTTTGCTTGGAATAATGGTAGTATTGTTTTGCCCAAATAGTTTAATGGTAATAATCAATAATAGCAAAATGTATTTTTCTATTTTCATCTAAAAATTTTAATTTTAAAACTCTCTTCAAAATTAATATTATTTACCATTTATTCACAAATTTGTTTAATTTTTAGTCAACCTATTTTAGGGCGATACATTTTTTTAAAATGTCACACAACTCAAGCTTACACAAAACTTTGTAACTATAAAACATTTAACTAACTCAAGCCAACTCCTTAAAAAACTGCAATAAAATTATATCATTGTCTCGAGTTGGCGTAAAAACTTCCAATAAATATGGTTTGTCATTGTGAAGATACATTTTTTCTAAGTTTAGTTCCAAACTTTCGATTGTGCTTGCAATCGCATATTCAAAACCATACATTTTTGCCAAATGCTCTGCCGTTAGACAATGTGAAGTTTCAAAAAATTCATTAAAAACTTCCGTCTCTGCGTGGCCTGGCAAAATCCTGAAAATGCCACCACCGCCATTGTTTATCAAAATTATTTTAAAATTTTTCGGAATGTAATTGTTCCAAAGCGCATTGCTATCATACAAAAAACCAACATCGCCAGTAACAAAAACTGTAGGAATATTTCGAGCAACAGCTGCGCCAATTGCTGTGGAAGTGCTTCCATCAATGCCACTTGTTCCTCGGTTGCAATAGACTTCGATTGTTGGGTCGATGTCAATCAGTTGCGCATACCGAATTGGCGAACTGTTGCTTATTTGAAACATTGAAAATTTAGGTAAACTTTTAATAATAATGTCAAAAGCCTTAAAATCCGAAAATGGAATTTTATTTAAATATGTCATTGTTCGTTTTTCGCGAAGCGTTTTCACGGCATCCATTTTCGCAAAATAATTACTTTCAATTGTTACAGAATTTGATTGTAATTGATCAAAAGAATCATTCGGATTCATTTCAAAATGATTCAGTTGCATGTCAAATGTGTCATACGCACGATGCAAATCAATATGCCAGTGGTGTTTTGGTTTGTGTGTTCTTAAAAAAACTTTAATTCGTTTTGACACGATCATTCCACCAAAAGTAATCAGAATTTCAGGTTTGAAATCTTCAAGTTCATCTTCAGAAAAAGGTGTGATGATGCTATCTATATTATTAATGAACGATGGATGATGCAAATTTGAAGTCGTTTCAGTCATCACTACAACGGAATTGTCCTCGGCAAGAAATTCAATATTTTTTTCAGACAGAACATTAGGGTAGTTTACACCAGCCAAAATCATTTTTTTTGTTGATTTATTCCAAATATCAAAAATGGATTGTTTGATATTTTTATCATAGTAATTTGTAAAATCAAAAGCATCAAAAATTAAGCTTTCTCTTTCGAGCGTTGTTGTTGTTTCGTACAAAGGTTCTTCAAAAGGCGTATTGATATGCACCGGACCTCGACTCATTATTGCAGCATTGATGGCTTCGTTTATGTCGGAATCGTTTTGAGGGCAACTTTCGGCGGTAAGATTCGCATTGTATAAACTATGATTTTTGAAAACATCTTGTTGCCTGATAGTTTGCCCGTCGCCAATGTCAATTTTGTTGCTTGGCCTGTCGGCAGAAATCACAACCAGTGGAATTTGACTGTAAAATGCTTCTGCAAAAGCAGGATAATAATTGAGTAAAGCCGAACCCGATGTGCAAACCACGGCAACAGGCTTTTTTGTTTGTTGTGCAATTCCAATAGCAAAAAAGGCCGCACAACGCTCATCTGCAATACTGTAGCATTTGAAATTCGGGTTATTTACAAATCCTATTATTAGCGGTGCATTTCTGGATCCTGGAGAAATTACAATGTCGGTCAATCCCTTTGCTAAACAAATTTCAATAATATTTTGAGCAAGCGGAATTTTAGGATATAGCATTTTTGAAAAATAATGTATTGCAAATAGTTTATACAAAAATACGAAAAATGGAGCTCTTTTAAAAATATTTATAAGCTTAAATTATGTATTTTTGGCTTAAGAAAACTTTCACAAATGTCAATTATCATACAGCAAGCTACCGTTGAAAATTTACCAAAAATATTGGAAATAGTAAACGATGCCATTGCCAACACAACTTCTAATTATAATTATGAACCACAAACAATTGAAGATCAAACCAAATGGTTTAATGACAAAAGCAAAAAAAATTTTCCCGTTTTTGTGGCAATGCTAAACAACATTGTTATCGGTTTTGCGAGTTATGGAACTTTCAGAGAAAAAATTGGTTACCAACATACGGTTGAACATTCGGTGTACATTGATGCAAATTATCGTGGAAAAGGTGTTGGTAAAATCTTGCTACAAACACTTATAGATTATGCAAAAACACAAAATTTGCATACTATGATCGGTTGCATCGACGCATCAAATAATGAAAGTATCGCGTTTCACGAGAAGTTTGGATTTACAATTTCGGGTACTATAAAGGAAGTTGCGTACAAATTTGATCGCTGGTTGGACTTGGTTATTATGCAATTAAAATTAAAAAATCCGTAGTAATAATAAAATTTCACTACGGATTTATAAATTTTAAAAAAATAAATTTACTTTTACTTACGCTTTAATCCAATTAATAACGGATTCATCCGCAGGTGAAACATTAGGAGCAATCACTTTTTCTAATTTTCCTTCTGCGCTTATTAAATATTTTTGAAAATTCCATCCCACTTCGCTGTCTTCAAGACCGTTTTGAGATTTTTGAGTCAAAAACTGATAAATTTCGTGCATGTCATTTCCTTTTACAGAAATTTTACTCATCATTGGGAAAGTTACGCCATAGTTTTTGGCGCAAAAAGATTCAATTTCTTTATCTGTTCCTGGTTCTTGAGATCCAAAATTGTTTGCTGGAAAACCTATTACAATAAAATTGTTACCTTTATATTGCTCATAAACTTTTTGCAAATCTTTGTATTGTGGCGTTAATCCACATTTTGACGCTGTGTTAACAATTAGTATTTTTTTTCCTTTTAAAGTTGCAAAATCGAATGTCGCACCTGATAAATCGGTTACTTTGAAGTCATAAATCGTTTTCGTTGCCATTGGTTTTTCGTTTGAAGTTGTTACTGGTTCTGATTCATAAACATAATCATCGTTTTGAGTTGAATTGTTTGGTTGTGCAGAATTTTTGCAACTTATAAAAGCAAAAACCGCAATAAAAATGTAATTTTTCATAATTATAATTTTTTTACAAATCTAATCATAAAAATCCATCGTATGTAGTATAGACAATTAATATATTTATTAGTGAATGTTAATTTTTGTTAATTCATTAAATTTATAATCGCAAATCATTGGTTTTTAAATACAAATTAATAGCTTTGGTACCAAATATACAATTATGACTCAAGAAGAAATTTTGCCTTTGATCCTAAAAAAAGACGATAGAGCCTTTACGATTATGTATGACATGTATTCTAAAAATTTGTATGGTGTGATATATAATCTTATAAATGATCGCGAAGAGGCAGAAGACGTTTTGCAGGAAGTTTTTGTAAAAATTTGGAAAAACATTGATTCTTATAACGAAAGCAAAGGTCGGTTTTTTACATGGATTATAAACATTGCAAGAAATTCAACCATCGATAAATTGCGTTCAAAAGGATATAATAACAGTCAGAAAAACCTATCAGCAGATAATTTCGTACATCTTTTAGACGATAGCAACAAAATGACAAACATGATAGATACTATTGGTATTCAGGAATTTGTAAAAAAATTGAAACCAAAATGCATACAAATTATCGACCTTTTATTTTTTAAGGGATACACACAACAAGAGGCTTCGGACGAGCTTGTTATTCCGCTTGGAACAGTGAAAACGCAAAACAGAAATTGCATTAATGATCTTCGTAATTTTCTAAAAATATAATGGAAACATCAGAATATATCAACTCAGGAATACTCGAACTGTACGTTTTTGGAAATTTATCGGAAGCAGAAACACAAGAAATTGCAAATATGTCTGCTAATAATCCGGAAATTAGAGATGAAATTTTAGCCATTGAAAAAGCTGTTGTGAGTTTATCTTATAGCATTGCACCATATCTTTCTGTTGCAAATTTTGATAAAATTAAAGCCCAACTTATTGAAAAACATCAAGATGTGGTTCAGTTGCAACCTCAATCGAAAGCACTTTCTTACTTGGGTTGGGCGGCATCTGTTTTGCTTTTAATTGGAACGGGATATTTTTACAATCAAAATTCAATATCGCAAAATCAAGTGGCATTGGCCACTAAAGACAAAACAAAAATAGAATTAGATTTTAAAAATTTAACGCTTAAAAAACAACAAACAGACGCAGTTTTGGCCGTTGTTCGTGATGAATCGTTTAGCATTATTCCACTTGCTGGACAGGCAGTTGCGCCGACAGCCAAGGCAAAAATATATTGGAACAAAACAACTGCAGTGGTTTACGTTGATGCATCTGGACTACCAGAACCGCCAGAAGGCAAGGAATATCAAATTTGGTCATTAAAGTTAGCGCCAGTTCTCACACCGACCAGTATTGGAACATTGGCAGACTTTAGTGCCAACGATTCAAAAATATTCGCCGTGGCAAGCACCAATGGCGCGGAAGCATTTGGAATTACGCTTGAGCCAAAAGGTGGCAGTTTAACACCAACAATGGAGCAACTATACACGTTAGGAAAGGTTTAATGCAATTTATGTCTGTTAAATAGTCACAACTTGTTCTTATACGCCAATACATTTTCAAAGAAATCTTCCATAAAAAAAGTTGCACAATATTTAATTTATTGACTTGCTAAAAAGTATCGTTGTTTCTGTGAATATTTTTATAGAACTGTAAAGCATAAATTTTCTTTACATTGTTGTATTTCAATTTTTGCTTTAATATAGCTACTTGTTAAAATGTATAAATAATCCTTTGGTGATACTTGCATCAGAAAAATCTTGTTTTATAAGTACGAAATATTTTTGTTAAGAAATTAAGCAAAAATAATGTCATTAACAGATAAAAATAATTTGTAAAAATTTGTTAAATAATGCAAAAACTGATTATATTTGCTACCTATATTAAAACTAAAAAAAAAGAATATGTCTGACACACTAAAAACGTTTGGAGAAAATCTAAGCAAAAACATTCCAGGTTACATCGCATGTGCCATTTCTGAGATTAAAAGTGGGATTTGTTATTACAGCCATTCATCCGTAAAAACGTTTGATCCTGAATTAGCAGCAAGTTTTAATCTTGAAGTTGTAAAAGCAAAAATGAATGCAATCAGTATCATGGAGTTGAACATGAGTATTGATAACATCATGATTACGTTGGATTCTCAAATTCACATTATTGAAATTTCTCCAAAAAGTGACTATTTTATTTATCTTGCTGTGGATTCTGCAAAAGGTAATTTAGGAATGACAAAATCGTTGCTTAATAAATACAAACAAGAAATTAATATAAATCTTTAATATTCTTGAATATCAATATTTTGCGTAAAAGACCTATATAAAGCAATTTAGATAGGTCTTTTGTATTTTTAAAGGCTAAGAATTATAATTTTATTTCATTTTTGGGATTAAAAATGTAATAAAATAAAAATTTTTATTGTAGAACATCATAAGGTTTATAGGCATATCGGTTGATTATTGTTAGTCAGCATTTTAAATTACTTGATTGCAAGTTTTTTAATCATTAAAAATTTGCAGCTAAAAGTTTGATTTTCATACAACCTAAACTATTTTTCACGGTGTTTTTCGCAGACAGATTTGATATCCTTAATTTATAATGTTTATATTTTTTACTATTAGCCGTAAAATTATTGAACCAAAATAAAAAATATAATTCGTATAGTTTTACGGGCAATAATTTAGTTTTCTTAAAAATAAATTCAAATTTTAATGTTTTTATTGAGTAGAAAAAATTTGTTGAACATATTTTGTCTTTGATAATAACACGATGTATATATATAGCAACATTATTGTTAACTATTTATAATTTAAAAAAAATTGCACATTAGTAAGCACTAAACTGAACTCACAGTTTATGTGGTCTATGCAACTCACCTAATAAATAACTTTTAATTCGGAATGAATTTTAAAAATATTACCAAATATAACGATTTAAGTAAAGACATTTGGATACTTGCAATCACTACATTTATAAACAAATTTGGGTCGATGGTTATCCCATTTTTAACCATTTATTTGAGAACAAGTTTAAAATTCACTTATTATCAAATAGATTTTATAATGATTTTTCTCGGTTTGGGAACCATTTGCGGGAACTACCTTAGCTCGAAAATTTCTAATCAAATTGGCTTTTATAAAACAATGATGATAAGTTTGGCTGGAACGGGAATTTCATTTATTGCATTGGGTCACGTTAAAGATTTTTACGCCGTTTGCGCCATGATATTTTTTATCACTTGTATTTCTGATTTGTTCCGCCCTGCGATGTTGACCTTTATAAAATTAAATACAAACAGTGCCAACAACGCAAAAGCATTATCGTTATACCGTTCGGCGGATAATCTTGGTTTTCTTTTTGGGCCAACGCTGGGTGGTTTTGTTTTGCTGTACAATCAGTATGATTTGCTTTTTTTAGTAGATGGAATTTCTTGCCTTGTTGCCGTAACATTTTTTATGATCACAATAAGAGAGAAAAAAGTTCCGTTTAAATTAAGAGCAGTCAGCAAAGAATTAAATGCAACATCAATGCTACAGGATAAACCATACATTCTGCATTTAATAATTACGCTAATTACGGGTATTCTGTTTTTTCAAATTTTTGTTACAATCCCAATTTATGATGAAGAAATTCTTAAAATACCCAACTATTCTAATGGTTTTTTTATTAGCGGTTATGCACTTATTCTTATAATATTTGAATTTCCAATTGTAGCGTATATTACTAAAAAAAATATTAGCAAAATTAAGACAATTGCCTTTGGCTTACTTTCAATGATTCTTGGTTTTGCATGCCTTCTTACAAATAATACCACAGGTTTAATTTTTATGCTAATTTTTATTTCGTTTGGAGTTATCTTAACCTATCCGTTTTCGATTTCATTTGCGATGGCACGATCTAATAAGTATATGGTTGCCAGATATATGGCGATAATAACGATTTGTTACAGCGTAGCACGTGTGCTGAGTTCGACAATCGGTATGAGCGTGATTTCTAAATATGGATTTAATTTAAACTGGATTTGTATGATTGCATTAGGTCTTGTTGGTTTTTTCCTATCGTTATGGCTCAATAAAATTATTAAAAAAGAAGAAAAAGAAATACAAAGCGACATTGTGCAAAGTATTTTTATCACGAGAGAGCAAGCGATTTAGAGTTATATACAATACTTTATAGCCATAAATCCACCAAAATTATTTGATTTATTATAAGAAATTTGCATTTTTTATTAACAAAAACATTACTAAAGTGCATAATTAGAATTTTAGATAACTTCAAAAATTACGTTACTGCACTTTTCTTAAAACTTAATTTCGTTAAGTTTTAATTATATTTTTGTTTGATAATGTTCGATAAGCCATAAACAAACTTATCAAGATAAAAATTGCTCCTAAAAAAAAACTGGCTCCTGGCAAATAAATAGGTGAATTTTTTGACGTGGCATATGCAAAAAGATTATTCATAAGTAGTGGACCAACAATCGCCGTCAGACTTGTTAAACTTGCCAGCGCACCCTGCAGTTCACCTTGTTCATTTGCAGGCACTTGCGAAGAGATGATGCCTTGAAGTGATGGACCACCAATGCCACCAAGACAATACGGAACAAGAAATAGAATCATCCAAAAGCCCGATGGAGCAATTCCAAACAATATTAAACCTATAGCCGAAAATGTAAGTCCTAAGTATATTGATTTATTTGCACCTAATATAGGATTTACTTTCCTGATTAAAAATCCTTGTACAAACGCAACCAAAGCGCCAACAACCGCAAGGGAATATCCAACTTCTGCGGGTGTCCAATTAAATTTAAACATAGTATAGAATCCCCAATTTGACTGTACAGAGTAAGATGCCAAAAACATCAAAACCAACGAGACAACTAAACCTGATACTACAGGATATTTTGTTAAATGTCGCAGGGAGCTGATAGGATTGGCACGTTTCCATTCAAATTTTCGACGATTTTCTATTGACAATGATTCTGGAAGTATAAAATAGCCATAAGCAACATTACAAAATGTGAGTCCAGCGGCAATAAAAAAAGGCAATTGCTGCGAATATTGGCTTGCGACGCCACCGATCAATGGGCCGATTATAAACCCTAAACCAAATGCAGCTCCAATCAGACCAAAGTTTTGTGCGCGCTTTTCGGGTGTGCTAATGTCGGCAATATATGCCGTTGCGGTCGTAAAACTCGCACCCATAATTCCCGCAATAACGCGTCCAACGAAAAGCCAAAAAATACTCGGCGCATAGGCATGAAAAATATAATCAAGCCCCAAACCAAACAATGATAATAGTAGAATTGGTCGTCGCCCAAACTGATCGCTCAGTCCACCAAGTATTGGTGAAAATAGAAACTGCATCAAAGCAAAGGCAAAAATCAACCAACCACCGTACTTTGATGCTTCATTAATATCAACACCAGTCAACTGCTCAAGTAATTTTGGAACGATGGGAATAATAATACCTATTCCAATAACATCTACTAAAATAGTTACGAAAATAAATCCGAGGGCAGCGGTGCGTTTTTGCATCTGAAAATAAACTGGTTATAAATAGGAATAAAATGTTCAAAAAAAGAAAATTAAAATAAAACGTTCCTAATTATCAATTTTTATATATTTTTCTAAAAACAAACATACAGAAATAAAAGCAATAAACGACATTTATTGATGGGCATAATTTTGTAAAATTACTATAATTGCGTGCTGCAATTCGCTACAATAACTAATTATAATTATATCGAATGTTATAAATTTTATGAAAAAATCACCGTTTTATTATTGTAAACCATCGTTTTTCTGCTCGAATGAAGTGCAATAGCTCTTGCCAAAACCGTCCTTTCCAAATCTCGACCTTTCATAATAAAATCGTCAATCGAATGACTATGCAAAACCCGCGTTGTGTCTTGCTCAATAATCGGGCCTTCATCCAAATCTTCAGTAACGTAGTGACTCGTAGCGCCAATTATTTTTACACCACGCGCAAATGCCGAGTGATATGGTTTCGCCCCTGGAAAAGCGGGCAGAAACGAATGGTGAATGTTAATTATTTTATTTTGAAAAAGTGAAATAAATTGTGGCGTTATAATTTGCATATATCTCGCAAGAACTACAAAATCAATGGCATGCTTTTTCAGCAATTCCAAATGCCGCAACTCACCATTTGCTCTATTTTCCGCAGTAAGAGGTACGTGCTCAAACGCAATATCAAATTTTTCAGCAATTGGTTTCAGATCCAAATGATTGCTGATAATAATCGGAATTTCAACCAGCAATTCTTTAGCAGCATATCGACCTAAAATATCATACAAACAATGCGCGTATTTAGATACAAAAATAGCCATTCGTGGTTTTTCTTCCGAACTATAAATTTGACAAGACATCTTCAATTGCTTCGCCAATCGATTGTCAAATTTATTTTTAAATTGTTCTATATCAAAATCATTTGCATCAAATGCACATTCCAAACGCATAAAAAACACATTCTGATATTCGTCCACGTGCTGGTCTAAATACGTAATGTTTCCATCCGTTTCAGCAATAAATGAGGTAACAGAAGCCACAATTGCTTTCTGATCAATGCAATTAATAAGAATAATAATATTTTTCATAAAAGCTATTTTTTTTGGAGCAGTCATTGCGAGCTTCGAAGCAATCCTGCTATCCGCTGTATCTTTTCAAAAACGAAGAAAAATCGTTTTTAAAAAGGATGTCGCATTGTCTTGTCTGCTGCGACACGATCAGGGCTATGACAATAATTTTCAAAATTAATTTTATTTTATGAAAATCATCATTTTTCTGTCAATTTAATCGTATTTATTCAAAAAAAAACTGCCTCAAGAGCAGTTTTAGTTTTTTCGATTATGATTTATTTTTGTTTATCACATATTTATAAATCCATGCCAATGTAAAAGTAGGAATAAAATCCATTCCGGGTAAAAGCTCCTCAATAACTGAGAAAATTCCGCCCACTTTTCCAATGCTACCTTTGTAGAGCCAAACCATCAAAATTCCTGAAATTGGTGCCCAAACCACATCTGCAAATTCGCCTAAAAACGGCACTGCGTACGTTAGCATTCCAATTACATCAAACAAAATTCCGAGAAATAAGTCGCGTGTTTTATTGTTAACAGGTGTCAAAGTTTGTATATTTTCATTCATTTTATAGTAATTTTTTAAAATTTATAGTACCGTTGCAAATGTAGTGCCAAACTGTTTTTTGATGCGGAAAAGCTATCAGCAATCAGCAAAAGGCTACTGATTTTTAGTTTATTAAACACGGTTATGAAATAATAGTGTAAAGCTAAAAGCTAAAAGCTTAAGGCTGAACGCTAAATGCTAAAAGCTAACCAATCATCTTATCCGCAAAATGCTTCTTCAACTTGTCCATTTTTGGTGTAATCACATATTGACAATATGATTGCTCCTTATTATTGTTATAATAATTTGAATGATATTTTTCAGCTTCGTAAAACTTTGAAACTTTGTTAACGGCCGTAATAATTGGATTTGCAAATGTTTCGTTTTCCTTTAAAAAATTGATGTAATCTAATGTAATTTTTTTTTGATCGTCATTTTCATAGAAAACTTCACTGCGATATTGTGTGCCAACATCTGCGCCTTGTCGGTTTAGTGTAGTTGGGTCGTGTGTTGCAAAAAAAACAACCAACAAATCCACAAAATGAACTTTGTTTGGGTCGAAAACAATTTGTACTGCCTCGGCATGACCAGTTGTTCCTTTGCAAACGGCTTCATAAGTTGGATTTTCAACCGTTCCGCCAATATAGCCAGAAGTTACAGATTGAACACCTGTTAATGATAAAAAAACTGCTTCAGTACACCAAAAACAACCACCAGCAAAAGTTGCAGTTTCTAAAAATTTTGAATCATTCATTTTTTTATCAAAGGTATGAATTTTTTATAAATTAGGCGTATTTAGCAATAGCTTATTGGTCGAAAATATAGTCACAATAGCATTTAAATATGGTAAAAACTTTGTTTCTTTGTAGAAATAATTTTCTAATGATCAAGGCAAAAAACATCAGCAAATGGTATGACGATTTGCAGGTTTTAAAAAATGTTTCTATTGACATAAACCAACAAGAAATCATTTCAATTGTTGGTGCTTCTGGTGCTGGAAAATCTACGTTACTGCAAATTTTAGGAACGTTAGATCAGCCCACAGAAATTGCAAAAAATCAATCTTCCGTAGAAATTGATGGTCAAAACGTTTTGACAATGAATGATAAAAATCTATCTCGATTTCGCAATTTGAATCTCGGATTTATTTTTCAATTCCACCAATTGCTTCCTGAATTTACAGCATTAGAAAATGTTTGCATTCCAGCATTTATTGCCAAAAAAGACAAACAACAAACTGAAATTGAGGCAAAAAAATTGCTTGACTATTTGGGTTTGTCCCATCGCATCAGTCACAAACCTTCGGAACTTTCGGGCGGTGAGCAACAGCGCGTTGCCGTTGCGAGAGCACTCATCAACAAACCAAAAATTATTTTTGCTGACGAGCCATCTGGAAACTTAGACACTGCATCTGCTGAAAATCTGCACCAACTATTTTTTAAACTTCGAGATGAGTTTAAGCAAACTTTCGTCATTGTTACGCACAACGAGGATTTTGCAAACATGGCCGACAGAAAATTGACCATGAAAGACGGCGAAATTGTGTAATTTTCAATGATGACTCAAAAAGAATTAAAAGCTTTTTTGGACGAAAAAGTATTGCAATATAACAGTCCAAATTTTATTGAAAGTGATCCAATTTTAATTCCGCATTTGTTTTCTGCAAAAGAAGATATTGAAATTGCTGGTTTTTTGGCTGCAACAATTGCTTGGGGAAACAGAAAATCCATCATCACAAACGCAAACAAAATGATGAATTTGATGGGCAATTCACCACATGATTTCGTGATATCGCACACTGTTTATGATTTGGAAAGATTAGAAGGATTTGTGCATCGCACCTTTAATGCCACTGATTTTTCGACATTTATTAGTTGTTTGAAAAACATCTATCAAAATCACGGCGGCCTTGAAAACGCTTTCGCAAAGTCAATTCCTGAAAAAGATTTGCAACTTGGAATTTCAAATTTCAAAAAGCTTTTTTTTGAAAATTCATCATCATATAGATCGCAAAAACACGTTTCTGACCCAGCAAAAAACACCGCAGCAAAACGCATCAATATGTATTTGCGATGGATGTGCCGTCAAGACAATGCTGGTGTTGATTTAGGCATTTGGAAAAGCATTTCGCCCGCACTGCTATCATGCCCTTTAGACGTGCATTCGGGAAATGTAGCTCGAAAACTGTTGCTTTTGCAACGCACTCAAAACGACGGAAAAGCACTTGCAGAACTTGATTTATCACTTCGTAAAATGGATGCAACCGACCCCGCAAAATATGATTTTGCGTTGTTTGGATTAGGAGTTTTTGAGGGGTTTTAGAGTTTTAATACACAAGTTTTATTTTTACAATTCTAATCACTACATGTCATCTCCAGCCCCAAAATCTCTAATTTCAAACAACATCCACTATAATGATTGTATTATCCTATCTTTGCAAAAAAAATCAAAATGAGTTTCGAGCTTTTCAAATTACCTAAATCTTTACAAAAAGCCGTTGACGACTTGGGTTTTGCCACGCCAACACCCATTCAAAAACGCTCTTTTTCGGTGATTATGTCGGGACGAGACATGATGGGAATTGCCCAAACGGGAACAGGAAAAACATTCGCTTATTTGCTTCCGCTTCTAAAATTATATAAATTTTCTGAAACGCATACACCAAAAATTGTCATTCTTGTGCCAACGCGAGAGTTGGTGGTACAAGTGGTTGAAGAAGTTGAAAAACTGACAAAATATATGTCGGTTCGCACACTCGGAATCTATGGTGGCGTGAACATCAACACCCAAAAAACAGCGGTTTTTCAAGGTATTGATATTCTTGTTGGCACGCCTGGACGCGTGATGGATTTGTCTTTGGACAACATCATTCGGTTTGAAGATACTCAAAAATTGGTTATTGATGAATTTGACGAAATGCTGAATTTAGGTTTTCGTTTACAGCTAACTTCAATTTTTGCAATGATGCCCGTGAAACGACAAAACATTTTGTTTTCAGCAACAATGACTGATGAAGTTGATGCCATCCTAAACGATTTTTTCGATTTTCCACAAGAAGTAAGTTTGGCATCGTCTGGAACACCACTTGAGCAAATTTCGCAACATATATATAAGGTACAAAATTTTAATACAAAAATAAACCTACTCAAAAAAATGCTTTCCGACGATGATTCTATGAGCAGAATTTTGGTTTTTGTGAACAATAAAAAAATTGCCGATTTACTTCATGAAAGTATTGAAATAGATTTTGAAGGTCAGTTTGGCGTGATTCATTCGAACAAATCGCAAAACTATAGGTTGAGTACGATGGCGGAGTTCCAAGAAGGTAATCTTCGAGGCCTAATCACAACTGATATTATGGCGCGTGGATTGGATATTTCTGATGTTACGCACGTGATAAATTTTGAAATGCCCGAGGCACCAGAACTTTACATGCACAGAATCGGACGAACGGGTAGGGCAGATGCGACGGGAACGGCAATTAGTTTTTATACGGAGCGAGAGCAAGATATGAAAATTGCTATTGAAGAATTGATGGATATGGAATTGGAAAATACTGATTTTCCATTGGATGTAGAAATTTCACTAAAACTTATCGGTCCCGAAAAAGATAAACAAGTGTTGAAATTCTTGCTAAAAAAACCCAAACTTGATGGCGACGGTGCTTTTCATAATAAAGCGAAGAAAAACACAAAAGTAAATTTGGGTGGACCGAGCAAAACCAAGAAAAAAACACACGGATCGGTCAATCGAAATATGGTAAGAACCAGAGATAAAAAACGAAAAGATAAAGAGTAGTAATCAGTTTTGTGATATAAATTTAATTTAGAGAATTTCTTTAGAAATTAAAATTTTATCACTTATTTTATTGCAACCACAGAAATTTCAACGTTTACGCCTTTTGGAAGTCCAGCCACTTGAACAGTTTCACGAGCCGGCGCGTTATTTTCATCAAAATAACGACCGTAAATTGAATTAATTTCCGCAAAATTGTTCATGTTTGTTACATAAATTGTTGTTTTCACAACGTCGTCAAATGTCATATTTGCAGCTTCTAAAACATGCTTCAGATTATTCATCACCAGATTTGTTTCCATGTCAATATTGTCCATTCGCAATTCCATTGTTGTGGCATCTAAAGCAATTTGACCTGATGTGTACAGCGTGTTTCCAACTAAAATAGCTTGATTGTAAGGTCCAATTGGAGCTGGTGCAAGTGTTGTATGGATAATTTTTTTTGTCATAATATAAATGTTTTAAGTATTTGAAAATTTGCTGTTACTAATTGAATACTAAGTGATTTAAAATTCAAATATAGACATCGGAAATTTATAAAATTAAATGAACGAAAACATAATTCTAATAATCATCAATAAACACAATCGTTAATCGTTAATCCAAAAAATCATTAATCGTTAATCAAAACAATCGTTATTCAAAACATTCGTTAATCTAAAATCATAATCTACTACTGTCTGGAATTTTTCTTTTGTCCCATTTAATGTCGCTAAGAACTCCTGCTTTGATACCAATAAAAAATCCCCATTGTGTAACTCCAATTGGTGTCCAATTAAAATCCATTCGCCAGCTCAATAAGTCTCTTTCAAAACGCAATGTAGTAAAAACAATGCCTTTGTCTACAAAATCATAACCTGAATTTCCACCAATTCGCCACTTGGGTGTGAGTTGTAAATCGCCTGTAAACATTAGCGAATTTGTCACAATTCTATTTTCTCTGGTTGCGTTTCCGTATGTAATATTATATTGAATTTGCAAATTCCACGGAAGTTTTGATTTGTAGAAGCCTTCAAATTCTTTATCTTCTTCTTTCACATCGTCATCAAATTGACTCTGGCGCCTATCGCTAAGGTCAGTGTTACTGCCAAAAAGATTGTCATTTCGCCCCCCATTTCTTGCACCTTGTTTGTTTTTTTTCTCCTTATCGTCGGCGCCCTCTTTTTTGCTACTTAATGTATAGCCAACATTCATGTTTGCAGCTGTCAATCGCAATAAACTTCCACCATTGTCGATGTTCAGTTTTTGAATACGCTGGTTGGCATTGTCTAAACCATATGGATCAAGCGTGGCGCCAAAATTCACACTCATTTCGTCTTTAAATAACGTTGTTCCTCCTCTCATATCGATTGCTGACAGGGTTTTTGTGGCAATATCATAGCCAGATGTAAATGATAAATTATTGATTAGAATAATCTTTTTAAGTTCGGTTTTTGTACTATCTCGATCTACAACTTTTGCTTCAAAATTATTAACAACACTAAAGCTTAATGTATTTGAATATGATTTGCCAGGCGGGCCATAAAAGCCATTTTCAAATCGCGTATACTCTTCAATTTGTGTTCCACTCCTGTTTTTTCGATACGTGTCATAATAATTTGCAAAACTTGGCGCATAGGAATAACCAATCAATGGTGTAATTTTATGCCGAATGGTTTTTATTCTACTTTTCTTTCCAAAATTAAATGTTCCATAAATTGTTGTTCCGATGCTACTATTGAAGGTATAGGTTCTAAATGCATCAAAACCTTGAACATCACTCGTTACGACTTTATCCTCAGTATCGTTAAACTCTTTTTTTATAGTTTTAAAATACCAAACTTCATTATAGTTGGCACCTGTGCTGACACTAAAATGTTTGAAAATCTTGAAATTTGTATTAATTGGAATGGTATGCTGCACGCCAGTTTTTAAATCCTTAAACATCTGTGGTTTAAAAAATAAAGAATCCGTGGTTAAGATTCTGTTTTGCGCATTGACACTATATTGCAAATTGATATTTTTAAAAAATCCTTTCTTTGCTTCATCTTTTGGCGCGAACGGAAAAATTGGATCTACACTTGCTTGAAAAGTTGGCAACGTCATGTCAATCTGTTGTGTCGAAGTGTTCTGCGAATGTGTCGCCGTTAGTGACATATTTACGGACGGAACCGAGTTTATGGTTTTCGCATAATTCACAGACGACTGCAACGTATTGTTCAACTGTGAACCTTGGTTGATAATATTCAAAGAACTACGAAAAAAAGTACTACTTCCTAAATTTACACTTGCTGAAAATCTCGAATTTGGATTGTTTTTTTGATCTTGTGCGTGTGACCATTGGACGTTATATATGCGACTTTTGGTATAATCTGGAAAACCTCTTTCGCTTGTAATTTGATTTTCAAAACGTATATTAACATTGCCATTAAATTTATATTTCTTTGCATACGCCGTTTCACCACGGAGTGCATAGCTGCCGTTTGTAAAATAATCTCCTGTTAGTGTCAGGTCATAATTGTCTGACAATGCAAAGTAATAGCCACCATTTTGAAGGGAATATCCTCTTGTACTTGTGTCCTGAAAAGTAGGAATAATAACGCCAGATTGCGCTGTAGACGTCATCGGAAAAAAGGCGAACGGCAATCCAATTGGCGTTGGAACATTGGCAATGTACATATTCGTGGGTCCAACAACAACTTTTTTTCCTGGAACAAATTTTGCTTTTCTTGCCAAAAAATAATATTCGGGTTTTTCTAAGTCTTCAGAAGTTGTCAGCTTTGCGCCTTTCATAAAATAGACCGAATCGTTTTCTTTTTTAGATTTTTCTGCAATAATGTTTAATTCTCCTTGTTTGGTGCGCGAGTTAAAAACCAATGCTTTTTTGGTCTTAAAATTAAACCGAATCGAGTCAGGTTCTACTTCATTTTGTCCTTGCTTAAATTTCGGATATTGTGTGTAGTTCCCTTTTTCATCTTTTAAACGACCCGCATAAACTTCATTTTTGGAATAATCCAAAACTATAATACCTGCTTTAAGCTCAATATCTTGATAATATAACTCTGCTTCGTTATAAAGTGTAACTATTTTTGTTTTCTGATCTATTTTTTCATAATCTTTCGCTTTTCGTTTTACAATGCTTTCAAGACCCGCTTTACCTGGTTTTAGAGAATCTTTTATAATTATAGTTTCTAATTGAACATCAGGTTTAGGTTTTTTTGTTAAACTATCTGCTTGTTGAACAATAGTTTTTGGAGCAGTTTTACTACGAATTTCTTGACCAAACAAATTGTTAGATCCAAATAGTAAAAAAGGTATTGTTAAAACGATATAAAATAAGTTGGTACGCAAAGGATTTAATACTATTTTTGTAAAATGATGGCTTACTTTTTGAATGTTCAAATTTACATAATATTATTGAGCCACATTAACGATTTAGAAAATTATAACAAATAAGACTTACATTATTTAATTTACTACATAAAAATGATTTTAAAACACATCAAATCCTACCTATATATATACCTTCTTTTTTTATCTATAATTTCATACGGTCAAAAATTTAAAGTTGTGCTTGATGCTGGGCATGGAGGCAAAGATTTTGGTGCGTCTTATCATGGATTTGCCGAGAAAAATATTGCACTTGCAGTCGCCTTGAAAGTTGGAAAATTGTTAGAAAAAAATCCAAATATTGATGTGATCTATACCAGAAAAACCGATGTTTTTGTTGAGTTAGACGAACGAGCAGATATTGCAAATCGCGAAAAAGCAACTATTTTTATGTCCATTCATTGCAATGCAAACAAAAACACAGTCGCGCACGGTTTTGAAACTTACGTGATGGGAACGGCGCGAACAAAAGCCAATTTGGAAGTTGCAAAACTTGAAAATGACGTGGTTTCACTTGAAAAAGACTACAAACAAAACTACGAAGGCTACAATCCAAATTCAGCAGAATCTACCATAGGAATGATGATGTTACAAGAAGAATATAGAGATTATAGCGTGGCTTTGGCTGCCAAAATTCAAGAAAATTTCGCAGAAAACAGTGATAGAAAAAATCGAGATGTGCGCGAGGCAGGATTTTTGGTACTTAGAAAAATTGCCATGCCAAGGGTTTTGATTGAGATGGGATTTATCTCAAATGCGAGTGAAGGTCAATATTTAGCGTCTGAAGAAGGTCAGACGGACATTGCGCGCGACATTGCAGCAGCTGTTGTTTCCTATAAACGTGAATATTTTGGCGCAGATAAAAATGAACCAATAATTGAGAAATCCAAATTTAAAATAGTTCCAAAAGTTGTTGAAATAATAAAAATTGTTCCAAAAGATACCGCTGTAAAACAAGTCATAATAAAGCCAGAAGTTTTGGATACTGCTTCAAAAGGTATTGTTTATAAGGTTCAATTAGCTGCAATTACTACCAATCTAAGTTTAATTTCAAGCAATTTCAGTGGTCTTGAAAATGTTAGCGTTGAACAGGTTGGAAATTTTTATAAATATTATTACGGTGATACTTCAAAATATGCCGAAGCGCAAACAAATTTGAAAACAGCAAAAGTTGCGGGATATAAAACTGCGTTTTTAATTGCATATAAAGACTCAAAAAAAATTGACATTAAACAAGCTATAAAACTATCAAACAAATAGATATTTATCTTATTTTTGTAACAAAAATCAAAACCTTGAAAATCACTCGCGAACTAAAAGCATCAATCTTAGTAATTTCCTCAATACTTTTGTTTATTTGGGGCTACAGTTTCCTAAAAGGTCGGGATTTGTTTGTTGATTATAAAACTTTTTATGTTACCTATGATAATATAGAAGGACTGCCACAATCTGCAATTGTTACGCTTAATGGTTTTAATATCGGAAAAGTCAGCAACATGACCTTAGATAAAAAAACAGGAAAAATATTGATTGAACTGCAACTAAAGTCCGACTTTCCAATATCAAAGACTTCAATTGCTGAAATCTATGCGCCAAGTCCAATCGGTGGTAAGCAAATTGCGATTATTCCAGATACAAAAAACAGTATTTTGGCAGAAGAAAAGGATTTTTTAATTGGCGCGACCAAACTTGGTTTAACAGATCAGCTTGGAAAAGAAATTGTACCTGTTAAAGAAAAAGTAGAAAGGCTTTTAGAAAATGCCAACACAATGATTTTAAATTTGAATGGCGTCATGGACACGCGTACCAAAGAAAACCTTAAAAGCAGTTTAGAAAATTTAAATCAAACTTTAGCTGAGTTTAAGATTGCCTCAAAATCCGTGAATGGCATTTTAGACAATAACAAAGCTAAATTAAACACGACCTTTACAAACGTTGACAAAATGACCAAAAATTTTGCTTCGCTTTCCGACACTTTATCGAAAATAAAAATTGCCAATACATTAAAATCGCTCGAGAAAACTTTAGCAAATGTTGATAAGATTATGGCAGGAATGCAAGCTGGAAAAGGAACAATGGGCAAGCTTTTAACAGACGAGTCTCTTTATAAAAATTTCAACAAAACTTCTAAAGAGCTTGAACTGCTACTTCAAGATTTACGTTTGCAGCCCACAAGATATGTGAACGTGTCTCTTTTTGGAAAGAAAAACAAGCCTTATGTTGCGCCAACGGACACCATAAAAAAATAAAATATGCAATATTTAGACAATATTATATTTGCAATAATGCTTTTTGGAGGCATTTGGTTTTTTGTAAAAAATTTTAAAAAAATCATACGAAACATCAAATTAGGTCAAGATGTAAATCGTGCTAATAACTCAGGATTGCGTTGGAAAAACATGGCTAAAATTGCACTGGGACAATCCAAAATGGTGAGCCGACCAATTTCTGGAATATTGCATATTGTGGTTTACGTTGGTTTCATCGTAATTAATATCGAACTTCTCGAAATTATTATCGATGGACTTTTTGGAACACACCGTGCTTTTGCAGGCCTTGGCGCATTATATTCCGTTTTGATTGCTTCGTTTGAACTTTTGGCGTTGTTTGTTTTAGTTGCGGTTATCATTTTTTGGACACGCAGAAACGTCATAAAATTAAAAAGATTCATCAGTTCCGATTTAAAAGGATGGCCAAAGTCCGATGCGAATTATATCATTTATTTTGAAATTGTGTTGATGAGTTTGTTTCTGCTTATGAACGCTACAGATTTTAACCAACAAATTGCTACGCCAAGCGCGTTTCCCGTTTCTCGACATCTTTTCCCACTTTTCGGAAATATGCAGTTTGAAACCGTTCACATGCTCGAAAAAACATTTTGGTGGTTGCATATTTTCGGAATTTTATGTTTTTTGAATTACCTTTATTTTTCAAAACATTTGCACATTCTTTTGGCATTTCCAAACACCTATTTTGCTGATCTTAATCCACTTGGAGAACTTGATGATTTACCCGAAGTTACCAAAGAAGTACGGTTGATGATGGATCCAAACGCCGATCCATATGCCGCCTTACCAGCAGGCGAAGCACCCAAAAAGTTTGGCGCACAAGACGCAACCGACCTCAATTGGGCGCAACTTCTCAACGCATATACCTGCACAGAATGTGGCCGATGTACGTCAGTTTGTCCAGCAAACATTACGGGCAAAAAACTATCGCCTCGAAAAATCATGATGGACACTCGCGATCGGCTCGTCGAAATTGGCGATAATATTGATGCAAATAATGGCGTTTTCATCCCAGACAACAAAACTTTACTAAACGACTACATCACACCCGAAGAACTTTGGGCATGCACCTCTTGTAACGCTTGCGTGCAGGAATGTCCAGTGAATATCAGCCCACTTTCCATCATCATAGACATGCGACGCTATTTGGTCATGGAACAAAGTGCCGCGCCAATGCCCGTAAACGCCATGATGACTAATATTGAAAACAATGGCGCACCATGGCAATACAGTCAACAAGACAGATTAAATTGGAAAAATGAAAATTAATATTTGGGCGTTTTCGCCGCGGCGAATCGGGCTATCCGCTAAATCTTTTTTTGAATTGCAAAGGTAGAAAAAACCTTTGCAATTCAAAAAAAGGATATCGCTTCTATCCCTAACGCAGTCATAGCGCACCACAACAAACTAAAACAGAACCCAAACATACCAAAATGAATACCGAAGACATCGAAAAACAATTGCAAATAGCCACAGAAAACGGACACACCATTAGTCCAATTCTGCCTGAAGGCATAAAAAATTACCTCATTGATATCGACGGAACCGTATGTGACGACATTCCAAACGAAGAGCCAGAACGCATGCTCACTGCAGAACTTTATCCAGATGCACTCATCACGCTCAACAAATGGTATGACGAAGGACACATCATTTTCTTTTTCACCTCGCGCACCGAAGCCCACAGAGAATATACCGAAATTTGGCTCAAAAAACACGGTTTCAAATATCATGGAATGGTCATGGGAAAACCTCGTGGCGGCAACTATCATTGGATAGACAATCATTTGGTAAAAGCCACCAGATACCGTGGAAAATTCACTGATTTGGTTGACAAAGAAGTTACAATCCAAGTATTTGACGACGAACATCATGAATAATTTTATAATCTTTAAATTTTTAAATCTTTAAATTTTTAAATCAAAAAAATATGGAAGAGCAACTTATAGTTCCAACAATGGCCGAAATGTTGGCCGCAGGCAAGCAACCAGAAGTATTGTTTTGGGTAGGTTGCGCGGGCAGTTTTGACGATAGGGCAAAAAAAATCACAAAAGCATTTGTGAAAATTTTAAACCGTTCAAAAGTTGAATTTGCCGTTCTCGGAACAGAGGAATCTTGCACGGGCGATCCAGCAAAACGAGCAGGAAACGAATTCTTGTTTCAAATGCAAGCCATGATGAACATTGACGTTTTAAATGCATACGAAGCAAAAAAAATTGTTACAGCCTGTCCACATTGTTTCAATACACTGAAAAACGAATATCCAGAACTTGGTGGAAAATATGAAGTTATCCATCATACTGAATTCTTAAAATCCCTTTTAGATGATGGACGCTTAACCATTGAGGGTGGACAATTCAAAGGAAAAAAAATCACTTTTCACGATCCATGTTACCTCGGAAGAGCCAATAATATATACGAAGCACCACGCGATTTAATAGCAAAACTTGACGTCGCACTTGTTGAAATGAAACGTTCAAAAACAAACGGACTTTGTTGCGGAGCAGGTGGCGCGCAAATGTTCAAAGATGCAGAACCTGGCAATAAAGAAATCAATATTGAACGCACCGAAGAAGCGCTTGAATTACAACCAGACATCATTGCGGCGGCCTGTCCTTTCTGTAATACGATGATGAGCGACGGCGTCAAACACCAAGAAAAAGAGGCAACCGTAAAAGTGATGGACATTGCGGAGTTGATAGCAAACGCTGGAGATTTGTAATGTTTTAGTAGATTTTTCAACTTTTACAAAATTTATAGAATTTTTCGTTTTTTAAATTAAGAGCGTATTATAAAATACATATTTTACTTTATACAATATACATTTCACACAAAATATAATGCTAATACCTTTTACAGATTTACCCGAAGAATCCAAAATTTGGATTTATCAATCAAACAGAAAATTTTCTGACGATGAGTTTTCTACAATTGAAACGGATTTAATTGCGTTTTTAGAACAATGGTCAGCTCACGGCACGGCACTTTCTTGCGGATATGAATTAAAATATAATCGTTTTATCGTTATAGCTGTTGATCAGGAAATTCAAAATCCAACGGGTTGTTCCATCGACGCTTCAGTGCAATTTATTCAATCGCTTGAGAAAAAATTTGACGTTGACTTGCTGGATAAAATGAATGTCACTTTCAAACTTGGCGAACATGTTGCGCACAAAACACTGTCAGATTTCAAAAAAATGGCAAAAGAGAATGCCGTTACAGAAAATACAATTGTTTTCAATAATTTAATTAATAATATTGCCGAATATAACGATTCTTGGGAAGTTCCCGCAGGAGACAGTTGGCACAGCCGATTTTTTTAAAATTTTAGATATGAGATTTACATTTAAGGCATTTACCTACATCATAATTTTTGCATTCTTTATAAGTTGCGCTACAAAAAAAGTAGTCGTTGAAAAACCAGCGGAAAATACTTCGGTAACAACTAATATCGTTCCATTTGCTAACTTTAAATCTACTTATCAATCTGAATTTGAAAGAAAATGGGTGGATAGTATATATAATGTCTTAAGTTTTGATGAACGTCTTGGACAATTATTTATGGTTTCGGCATATTCAAACCGAGATTCAACGCATGCGAAAGCAATTGACAAACTTATTATAGAGTCTAAAATTGGAAATTTAATATTTTTTCAAGGTGGACCAGTTCGCCAGGCAATACTCACAAATCGATATCAAAAAATCGCGAGAATTCCATTGCTCATTGCCCATGACGGTGAATGGGGATTGCCACAACGATTGGATTCAACGTATGCTTTTCCATACAACATGACTTTGGGTGCCATAAAAGACAAATCGCTTTTAGAAAAAGTTGGTTTTCAAATCGGCAAACACGTGAAAAGAATTGGAATGCAGTTTAATTTTGGACCAGATGTAGATGTAAATACAAATCCAAAAAATCCTATTATAGGATTTAGAGCCTATGGCGAAACCAAAGAAAACGTTTCTGAAAGTGCTTCATATTTTATAAAAGGATTTCAAAGCACGGGCGGTTTTTCAACAGGAAAACATTTTCCAGGACACGGCGATACCGATGTTGATTCACATAAAGCCTTGCCAACATTGTCTTTAACGGCAGAACGTTTAGATGATATTGAGTTGTATCCATATAAAAGATTGTTCGCCGAAGGATTGGCTTCTGTGATGGTGGCACACTTGAATATTCCAGCTTTGGAAACACGCGATAACATTCCATCATCCGTATCTTCAAAAATTGTGACTGATTTATTAAAAAACAAAATGGGTTTTGATGGTTTGATTTTTACTGATGCCTTGAATATGAAAGCGGCATCTAATTTCCGTAAACCAGGGCAAATTGATTTGGAAGCTTTTCTTGCGGGAAATGATTTGTTGCTTTGTCCTGACGATGTGCCGATTGCTGTAGAAAAATTATGCGTGGCTTATCAAGATTCTATAATTTCAGAAGAAAGATTGGCATATTCCGTAAAGAAAATTTTGAAATTTAAATATCGATCAGGGTTTGCAGACTACAAAAAAGTTGAGCTAAGCAACCTTGTTTCAGATTTAAATTTACCCGAAAATGATGCGTTAAGTTATACGCTTTATGAAAATGCTATTACGCTTCTGAAAAATAAAAATGACATTCTACCGATTCAAAATCTACAGAAAAATAAAATTGCCTATGTGAAAATGGGTGATGATGTGAATTCGGATTTTGTAAAAACTTTAAAGAAATATACAGAAGTTACCGAAGTATCGCATGAAAATGTAGATTCATTAAATATAAAATTGCAACAATTTGACAAAGTAATCATTGGATTTCATAAGTCAGATAAACCTTGGAAAATCCATGCGTTTACAGACAAAGAACTTTTTGATATTCAAGAAATTGCCAAAAAAAATGTGGTGATCTTAGATGCTTTTGTAAAACCATACGCTTTAGGACAAATTTCCAATTTTGACGAAATTGAAGCCGTGATTGTTTCCTACCAAAATCGTGATATTGCGCAAATTGTTTCTGCTCAAATTATTTTTGGTGCTGTCGCTGCCAAAGGGATTCTGCCAGTTACAATAGCCGATTTTTTTAAAGTAGGTGAGGGGCTTTCAACCCAAAAAATTAATCGATTGGGGTTTACTGCGCCCGAAAACGTAAATATGAATCCGTTGATTCTGAAACAAATAGATGGTATTGCACAAACGGCCATAGAAGAAAAAGTAGCACCTGGAATAACAGTTTTAGTTGCTCGTAAAGGGCAAGTAATCTTTGAAAAGTCTTATGGGCATTTTGACTATGAAAAAAAGACAAAAGTAAAATCGTCGGATGTGTATGATGTTGCATCACTTACCAAGATATTAGCAACATTGCCAAATGTTATGCAACTATACGACAAGAAAAAATTAACTCTCAATTCGACACTCGGAAAAATGTTGCCTGTTTTTAAAGATTCAGACAAGGCGGATATTAATTTTAAAGATTTAATGACACATGCCGCACGATTAAAGGCATGGGAGCCGTTTTATAAAAAAACCATTGATAGCTTACAAAAACCAACAACAAAATGGTACCAAAAGTTACCATCACAAACTTTTAAAAAGAAGGTTGCCGACAGTCTATATATAAGAAATGACTATCATGATACAATCATAAAATATATCGTCGAAAGTAAATTAAATCCAAAAAAAGAATATAAATACAGTGATTTTACATTCATAATTTTAAAGGAATTTATAGAAAAAACATTGCAAAAACCATTGGACGAAGTAACAGATAATAATTTCTACAGTATATTAGGCACAAACAATACGTTATTTAATCCGTTGCAAAGAATTGACAGATCACAAATAACCCCAACAGAGGTTGATAAATATTTTCGTCAACAAACCTTGCAAGGACATGTACACGACATGGCTGCGGCTATGGAAGGCGGAGTTTCAGGTCAAGCAGGTCTTTTTTCAAATGCTATTGATGTTGCGAAAATCATGCAAATGTATTTACAAAAAGGAAGTTATGGTGGAACAAAATTTTTTAGTCCCCAAACTTTTGATGATTTTAATACCTGCCATTCTTGCCCAGAAGGAAACAGACGTGGATTAGGCTTTGATAAACCGCAACTTGTTGGACAAGAAGGTCCAACCTGCAATTGCGTATCTTCAAGTAGTTTTGGTCACACGGGTTTTACTGGAACCATGACATGGGCAGATCCTGAAACGGAAATTGTATATGTTTTTCTATCTAACCGAACATATCCCGATGCAAATTTGCCTAATTTATTGACTAAAAATAAAGTCCGCGAAAGAATTCAAAAAGTTATTCAGGATGCTATTGTTAAATAATCAAGCCTAATTTAAAAATATTGTTGGGAATATAAAATTTATCGCTGATGTCTATTTCATAAATGGCAGATCTTAAACACGTATTTCTCAAATTAATAAGGATTATATTTTAAAGCAACCTCTAAAAACTCAGTTGCAAATAAATTTAAATTTTTATAATTACATTTTTAGTAAATTACCATTAAGTTCATTAAGAAAATTAAGCAAGTAACGACTTAACGAACTTAATCTTCTTAATGGTTTATTTTTGTAGTTATAGTTTGATTTAGTTTTTAGAAGTGCCCACAATATAATTACACAAATCATAAGCGATAAATGTGTTCTTGAAATTCAATTTAATTTTTTATCTTTTAATTCGTGAAAAAGTATGTGCAAAATAAAGACATAATTAAGCCAACATTTAATCAGAAATTTTACGATATTTCATTTCACAGTACAGATGAAAATTAGTAAAGATAGTATACTTTTTATACGAATTTCAAAGTAATTTAATGACATTATTAAATCTTTAAATTGATTTTTTAAACTTGTAATTGTTAAGAATTTTATTATCTTAGCTACATGAAGATTGCAATTGTTTGTTATCCAACTTTTGGTGGAAGTGGCGTTGTTGCTACAGAATTGGGATTGGAACTATCTCGACGCGGACACGAAATTCATTTCATAACGTACCGACAACCTGTTCGTCTTGCGCTTTTGAGTGCTAATGTGCATTATCACGAAGTGAACGTTCCAGAATATCCGCTGTTTCATTATCAGCCATACGAATTGGCGCTTTCAAGCAAATTAGTAGACATGGTTAAGTTGCACAATATTGAACTTTTGCATGTTCATTATGCCATTCCGCATGCCTATGCGGGTTACATGGCGAAACAAATGTTGAAAGACGAAGGCATTCATTTGCCAATGGTGACAACACTTCACGGCACGGACATTACACTTGTTGGCAATCATCCGTTTTATAAAACTGCAGTAACTTTTAGCATCAACAAATCTGATATTGTAACGTCGGTTTCGCAAAGTTTAAAAGACGAAACCATGAAGCTTTTCAATATCAGAAAAGATATCAGAGTAGTTCCTAATTTTATTGAAAGTAACAAAAATCTAAACGATCCGCATATTGAATGCTACCGTTCAGCGATTGCAAATTCAAATGAACGCATTGTAACGCACATTTCTAATTTTAGAAAAGTCAAAAGAATTCCAGATATTATAAAAATATTTGATCAAATTCAGAAGCAAATTCCTGCAAAATTAATGATGGTTGGCGACGGTCCTGAAAAAGCAAAAGCCGAAAAGATTTGTCAAGATTTAGGAATTTCTGATAAAGTTATATTTTTCGGCAACAGTAATGAAATTGATAGAATTCTGAGTTATACCGATCTTTTTTTGCTACCGTCAGAAACCGAAAGTTTTGGTTTGGCAGCGCTCGAAGCAATGTCTTGCGGTGTTCCGGTAATTTCCAGCAATGCAGGCGGACTGTCCGAAGTGAACTATGACGGAATTTCAGGCTATTTAAGTAATGTCGGAAATGTTGACGAAATGGCTGAAAATGCGTTACGAATTTTAAAAGACGACAAAACTTTAGACGTTTTTAAAGCTAACGCACTTGAAACTGCCAAAAAATTCGACATTAAAAATATTTTGCCAATGTACGAAGCCATTTACAACGAAGCACTTGCAATGTCAAATGTTTAATGTAATCTTCGTTTTAGAATTGCTATGTTTATATCTCGAATTAATTGTGGACCTTCATATATAAAGCCAGTGTAAAGTTGAAGAAGCGAAGCACCCGCATCTAATTTTTCTAAAGCGTCTTCAACTGAATGAATGCCTCCCACGCCAATAATCGGAAAAGCTTTATCAGATTTTTGAGATAAAAAACGAATCACTTCTGTTGAACTTTTTGTCAACGGTTTGCCCGAAAGCCCACCAATTTCGTGGGCTTGTTTGCTTTCTAATCCCTGACGTGAAATAGTAGTATTTGTAGCAATGACGCCATCAATTTTTGTTTCTGCGACAATATCTATAATATCTAAAAGTTGGTTTTCATCTAAATCAGGAGCAATTTTTAAGAGGATAGGTTTTCGTTCAGGTTTTGAATTATTGATTTTTTGCAAAGCGAATAGAATTTCAAAAAGAGGCTTTTTGTCTTGCAAAGTGCGAAGATTCGCCGTGTTTGGAGAACTTACATTGACGGCAAAATAGTCCACGAAATCAAATAATTTTTCAAAACAAATGCAATAATCTTGGCTTGCATTTTCTACAGGCGTAGATTTATTTTTACCAATATTCCCACCGACAATAATTTTTTTATGTTTTCGCAAACGACTAATTGCTGATTCAACACCTTCATTGTTGAAGCCCATTCTGTTGATAATCCCATTGTCATCAAGCAATCTAAAAAGTCGAGGTTTGTCATTTCCGTCTTGTGCGACTGGCGTAACGGTGCCGATTTCTATAAACCCAAAGCCAAAATCTGAAAGTTCATTATAAAGTTTGGCATCTTTGTCAAATCCTGCGCCCAAACCAACAGGATTTCTGAATTTTAATCCAAAAATTTCAGTTTCAAGTTGTTTGTCTTCAACAAGATATAGTTTGCGAATTATCCAAGACATAGCTGGAATAAAAGAAAGAAATTTTATAGCTGAAAAGCTAAAATAGTGAACTTTTTCGGCGTTAAATAAAAACAGAATCGGGCGAATAATTTTCTTGTACATCTATAAAAATATATAAGTACAAAAATAACATTCTATTGTTAAAAATACGTGAATAATGATAAGGATAATATAAAATTACAATCAAAATTTTAATCGCGATTTTCAATTTCTTTTAAAATAAGTTCTTCTTCGGCGGTTGCCGTAAGTCCAGAAACATTCCAATAATCTGTAATAATAAGATTTTTTTTATTGAAAAGTGTCTTGTCTTTAAAAACATCACTTTCATTAAAGCTATAGTTTTGCGTACTGAAATTATTCGTTACAAAATAGTTACGAACTTCTAAAGTTTTTGTTTGCTTTTTATCAATTTTTTCAAAACCAATCTCTTCCTTTGAGCTCAATAAATAATATCCTTCGTTATCGTTTCTGTAAGTTGCCTGAAAGAATGATTTATAAATATTTTTTGAGCCAATGCCAGTTTTTTTTATATTTTTTGCGATAATTTCTGGTCTTAAGTCCGTCGTAACCGAAACAACGGTATTACTTTTTGGCTCATACACAATACTATATTCATCCAAAAGTCCTTTCATATTTTCATTTGGTGTGATTTTAAAAACATTGTATTGTTTGTTTTTTGTCAAAACGCGTAATACAAAAGTGTAATCTTTTTTAGCAGATGATTCTAAGATGGAATTAAGATATTTAAAATTATAATAGTTCTCCATAATATCATTCAAATTATATCCAAGCAAATCGACACTAACTTCTTGATCCAGCAGACCAAAAGAACGATTTTGTTCAACTAAAATATTGGAATCAAATTTTTTTGTTTTACCAAAAATTTGAAAATTAATTAAACCATCATTATAATATGCATATTTGCCGTTCAACTTAAAAAATTCACGTCCATAAACCTTCAATCTGGCGGGAATTGTAAGCCGTCTTTTAGAATTTTCAATCAGATTTTTAAGAATTTTTTGCGGTTGTTTAGTGATGATAAGTTCGTCTAAATCATTTAAACCATTTCGTAAAAGAATAACCGTTTCGTTTTTGTTTAAGGTTGTTGAACGGAAATTTATTTTATTAAATGAGGCGTGCGAAACTTGAATATTAGAGGCACTTTTGAGAATAAAAGTTCCTTTTCCTTCTTTGTTTGTGATGATAATTTGCTTGGTTTTCATTATCATAATAACAGCATCTTCAATTGGAAGATTCGTTGCAACATCTTTTACGATGATTGTTTTTTCAACATTTTGAGCCGATGCGATTGAAAATGAAATAAAGAAAATTATCCAGAAAACCTTTTTCATAATTATGTTCAAAAAACAATTGTTAAATATATTTATAAATTAAAAAAACCACAAGTAAATTGTGGTTTTTTTATAATTCATTAAATTTATTTTTACAGATAATCATTAGACATTATGCAAAAATGCTTGTCTATTAAGCAAAGTTTCTTCGGTTTCAACATGAATTTCGTCTGGCACACAACAATCAACAGGACAAACGGCAGCGCACTGTGGCTCATCATGAAATCCTTTGCATTCTGTACATTTCCCTGGAACAATATAATATACATCATCGGAAATTGGTGTTTGTGCATCGTTCGCATCAACTTCTGATCCATCAGGCAAAATCACTTTTCCTTTTAATTTTGTACCATCTTTATATCGCCAATCGTCTGCACCTTCATAAATTGCCGTGTTTGGACATTCAGGCTCGCAAGCCCCGCAATTTATACATTCATCAGTTATTATTATGGCCATTTTATGTTTTTTTTTAACTAAATTTAAAACAAATTATCAAAATTAATTATGATTTCAAATTGATTATTTATGCTTATTTTTGTGCAAAATTACAATCAAATCTACTCTTATCCAAATAAACAAATGTTACAATCCGAAAAAATTAAATGTTTTGTTGAACTTGGTAAATTTCTGTCGCAGTTTTCAGGCAACGATAATTTAAAAAACGAAAATGTTCTAAATAACAATTTATATTTTGAAAGTTTTATAGATTTAATTCAGTTATCGCAATCACACAATGGTTGGTACACGCCCGAAAATGTTTTCTTTGCAATTCAATCTTGGTCAGAAGCTTTGACAGACAAAAATTTGCAACTTTGGCTTTCTAAATATCTAATTGAGAATGAAATTTCTACTGAAAACACAAAATCAATTGCCATCATTTTGGCAGGAAATATTCCATTGGTTGGTTTTCATGATTTTTTATCAGTACTTCTTTCAGGAAATAAAGTGATTGTAAAAATATCATCGAACGATCAGCATTTATTGCCATTCTTTTGTAAATATTTAATTTCAGTTAATTCCGAAATTGAAAAATATATTGAATTTGTTGACGGAAAACTTCAAAACTTTGATGCGGTCATTGCTACAGGAAGCAACAACACGTCACGATATTTTGAATATTATTTCAGGAATAAACCATCAATAATTCGAAAATCAAGAAATTCTGTGGCGGTTTTAGACGGTTCAGAATCGAAGGAGCAAATGATTGCGTTGGGCGAAGATATTTTCAGATATTTTGGACTTGGATGTCGGTCTGTTTCAAAACTATTTGTACCTCGTGACTATAATTTTGATTTGTTTTTTAATGGAATTTTTACCTATCAAGATGTTATTAAATATGAGAAATATGCCAATAATTATGATTATAACAAAGCAGTTTTTTTGATGAGTAATTTTAAACTTTTAGACAATGAATTTCTGACAATCAAAGAAGATGAAAGTTATGCGTCGCCAATTGCATCTGTTTTTTATGAATATTATGATGATTTAGAAGAAATAAAATCGAAATTAGAAAACGATAGGGACAAAATTCAGTGCATTGTTTCCAATAATATTATCAAAAATTCAATTAAATTTGGACAAACACAAAAACCAGATCTTTGGGATTACGCGGATAATGTTGATTCGATTGATTTCCTGCTAAAGATTTAATTCTATCAAAAATATTTAAATAAAATAATAATATAATGAACGAATATTTGCTTGCCATTATTGCCTCCAACGGCATTTTTTCTTACATGGGTTTTAAGGATGAAAGTTTTTTTCGAAAGTACGAATTTCATATTGGAAGCATTCGCGCTGGAGAACAATTGCGCATGTTTACATCGGCTTTTTTGCACGGAGATATTATGCATTTTGCATTTAATATGTATTCATTATATTTATTTGCACCAGCAGTTATTGGATATATGGGCGGTTTTGGCTTTCTGATTGTATATTTAATCAGTTTGTTAAGTGGTAGTTTGTTAACATATTTCATACATAAAAATGACTATGGATATCGTGCAATTGGTGCGTCGGGTGCGGTGACTGGCATTGTATATTCCGCTATTTTGCTAAATCCAGGCATGGAAATTTGGTTTTTACCAGCGTATGTTTTCGGAATTGGATATTTGCTTTATTCTATATATGGCATGAAAGCCAAAAATGACAATATCGGGCACACCGCGCATTTTGGTGGAGCCATTGGCGGATATGCTTATACAATTATACGAGAACCAAGCATGTTGGTCAACAATTTGCAAACTGTCATTATTCTTGCTATTCCAATTATAATACTTTTATATATGTCTAAGTCCGGTAAATTGTAAGTTGGTACAGTTATTGACAAATATTTTGGAAACAAACATATCATGAAAAATTTATTCTTTGCATTATCACTTTTTTTTATTGTAACTATGGACGCACAAGAACAAAAACCAATGTCGCTAATTTCAGTTTCGGGCGAAGGTAAAATCAAAATCACACCAGATCAGGTGTTTATATCTGTTTCTGTAGAGTCAAAAGGCGCAAAAGCACTTGAAGTTAAAACAGAAAACGATAAGAAAATTGACGCTGTTGTAAAATATATTAAAAAAATGGGCGTTGACGCAAAAGATTTTCAAACACAACGTGTGTCTTTGAATGACCAATATGACTATCAAAAAAAGAAACATAATTATGTGGCGACTCAAACAATTACAATTTTGCTAAAAGATATTTCAAAATATGATGTTTTGATGGAAGGCCTTATGGATTCTGGCATTAACAATATTAATGGTGTAGAATTTAAATCGTCTAAATTTGAAACTTATAAATCTGACGCACGAAAATTAGCTATTAAAGACGCCAAACAAAAAGCGGATGATTATGTTTCTGCTTTGGGACAGAAAGTAGGTCGCGCTTTTACAATTAATGACAATACGCAAACTTATTATCCACAACCACATATGCAGATGATGAAGACGGAATCATATGCGTCTGATGCCGTTGCACCAAGAGAAACTTTGGCAGTTGGCGAAATAGAAGTTGTTGCAAATGTTAGCGTAAGTTTTGTTTTAGATTGATTTTTTTACAAATAAGTTTTCATTCTTGAAGTCTATCAATCAGGCAATTTAAGAAGTACATTAATCTAAAAATCTAAAAATCTAAGAATTCTAACAATCTGACTATCTAAGAAGTCTAACAATCTGACAATCTAAGAAGTCTAACAATCTAACAATCTGACAATCTAAGAAGTGTAAAATCTAAGTAGTCTAACGATCTCAGAAATCTAATCTTCCAAAAAATCAACTGACAAAGAATTCACGCAAAATCTTTCGCCAGTTTTTGTTGGTCCATCATTAAAAACATGACCAAGATGTCCGCCACAGTTCTCACAAACGATTTCTGTGCGCGTCATTCCGTGGGTTTTGTCTAAAATATATTTGACTTTTCCAGATATGGCTTCGTCAAAAGATGGCCACCCGCAATGTGCGTCAAATTTTGAATCGCTTTCAAAAAGTGGCGTTGCGCATGCGCCACAGCAATAAGTTCCTTTTGCATAGTTTAAATTATACTTGCCAGAATGCGGATATTCTGTTCCTTTTTGGCGTAAAATATTGTATCGCTCTCTGCCAAGTTCTGCAAGCCATTGTTCTTCTGTTTTTTGAATTGGATATATCATAAGATTTTTGATTTTTGAATGTTGATTTGCGATTTTTGATTTTGAAAATAATTGTATGAAACTTGACAGTAAATATTTAACAAGTTATGAAGTCTAAAAATCTAAGAATCTAAGAAGTCTAATCTACATATTTCTCCTATACTGTCCACCAACCTCAAAAAGCGCATGTGTGATTTGCCCCAACGAACAAAATTTAGTTGCTTCCATTAGTTTTTCAAAAAGATTTTCGTTTTTGATGGCAGTTTCTTGCAAAATAGCAATTTGTTCTGCTACTTTTTTAGCTGTTGATTGGTGAAGATTTTGCAACATATCAATTTGATATTGTTTTTCGGTTTCGGTAGCGCGAATCACTTCAGCGGGAATAATGGTTGGCGAACCTTTTGAGCTCAAGAATGTGTTTACGCCAATAATCGGAAATTCACCATTGTGTTTCAAGGTTTCATAATACAAACTTTCTTCTTGAATTTTACTGCGCTGATACATGGTTTCCATTGCGCCAAGCACGCCACCACGTTCGGTAATGCGTTCAAATTCTAACAAAACGGCCGTTTCAACCAAGTCTGTTAATTCCTCAATGATGAATGCACCTTGAATGGGATTTTCGTTTTTTGCTAAGCCTAATTCTTTGTTTATAATCAGTTGAATTGCCATCGCGCGCCGAACAGATTCTTCCGTTGGCGTAGTGATGGCTTCGTCGTATGCGTTGGTATGCAATGAGTTACAATTGTCATAAATCGCGTAAAGAGCTTGCAATGTGGTTCGTATGTCATTAAAATCAATTTCTTGGGCGTGCAAACTTCTTCCGCTTGTTTGAATATGATATTTAAGCATTTGTGCCCTTTCGTTGGCGCCATACTTGTTTTTCATGGCTTTTGCCCAAATTTTTCGAGCCACGCGACCAATAACGGCATATTCAGGATCGATGCCATTAGAGAAAAAGAAAGACAGATTGGGTCCAAAATCATTGATATTCATGCCACGACTCAAATAATATTCCACATAAGTGAATCCATTTGAAAGCGTGAAAGCCAACTGTGTAATCGGATTTGCGCCTGCTTCGGCAATATGATAACCCGAAATTGAAACAGAATAAAAGTTTCGAACATTTTCTTTTATGAAATATTCTTGGACATCGCCCATCAATCGAAGCGCAAATTCTGTTGAGAAGATGCAAGTGTTTTGCGCTTGGTCTTCTTTTAAAATATCGGCTTGAACCGTACCTCGAACTTGAGATAATGTTTTGGTTTTAACATCATTATAAACATTCGAATCCAAAACATCATCGCCAGTAATTCCTAAAAGCATCAAACCTAAACCATTGTTTCCATTTGGAACTTCGCCTTGGTATGATGGTCTGATTAATTTTTTGCTATCGTATTTTTCGACTAATTTTTCTTCAACTAAATGTTCTAAATTATTTTCTCTAATATAAATTTCGCACTGTTGGTCAATTGCGGCGTTCATAAAAAATCCTAAAAGCATTGGCGCAGGCCCGTTGATGGTCATCGAAACGGACGTCATGGCATGCACCAAATCAAAGCCGGAATAGAGTTTTTTGGCATCGTCCAAACAGCAAATAGAGACGCCAGCATTTCCAATTTTTCCGTAAATATCGGGTCGAACGTGCGGATCGTTTCCATATAAGGTTGGACTGTCAAAAGCTGTTGATAATCTTTTGGCTGGCAAACCTGCGCTCAGATAATGAAATCTTTTGTTGGTGCGTTCTGGGCCGCCTTCGCCCGCAAACATTCGGCTTGGGTCTTCGCCTTCTCTTTTAAATGGATATAAACCTGCCGTAAATGGAAATTCACCTGGAACATTTTCTTGCAAATTCCATCGCAAAATATCGCCCCAAGCTTCGTATTTTGGCAATGCTATTTTTGGAATTTGACTTTGAGAAAGGCTGGTGGTATGCGTTGCAATTTTTATTTCTTTGTCTCGAACTTTAAAGGTGTAGAAAGGGTTTTTATAAGTTTCTATTTTATGGTTCCAATTGAGAATTGTTTCCCAATTGTACGCATTTAAGTCCATTTTGACTTTCTCAAATTGTTGTAAAAGAAGGTTTATAAAAACTTTATCGTCTGCTAATGTTTTTTCTGTTGCAACGGATAATCCTGTTTTTTCAAGATTTGGTTTTGAATTTGTAATACTTTCAATCGTTTTAAAAATACCAAAAAGTTTTTGAGCAACTTCGACTTGTGTTTTGGCATCAACGTCATATTTTCTATTGCTTTCGGCGATTTCGGACAAATATCTGGTGCGATGTGGCGGAATCACATAGATTTTCTCGCTCATTTCTCTTGTGATTTCAAATGTTGAAACCAAGTCGGCGCCCGTTTTCTCAACTATTTTGTCGATAATGGCTTTATACAAAGCGTTCATTCCTGGATCATTAAACTGCGAAGCAATTGTGCCAAAGACTGGCATTTCGTCTGCATTTGAATCCCAAAGATTATGGTTTCGTTGGTATTGTTTTTTGACATCGCGAATGGCATCAAGCGCGCCACGTTTGTCAAATTTATTAAGCGCAATAAGATCCGCAAAATCAAGCATGTCGATCTTCTCAAGTTGCGTGGCTGCTCCAAATTCTGGCGTCATCACATATAGCGAAGCATCGGAATGATCCATAATTTCAGTGTCTGATTGTCCAATTCCCGACGTTTCTACTATAATAAGGTCATATTCGGCAGCTTTCAAAACCAAAATTGCTTCAGCAACATATTTTGATAATGCCAAATTTGATTGTCTCGTTGCCAATGAGCGCATGTAAACCCGTGGATTGTTGATGGCGTTCATCCGAATTCTATCGCCCAAAAGTGCGCCACCTGTTTTGCGTTTTGATGGATCAACGGATATTAAGCCGATTGTTTTTGTTGGAAAATCTATCAAAAATCTGCGTACTAATTCATCAACCAATGATGATTTTCCAGAACCGCCTGTTCCTGTGATTCCGAGCACAGGCGAAGACGCAATATTTGTAGGAACGGGTAGCTTGTGTTTTTGAAAATCTTCGGGTCTATTTTCTGCCACTGAAATTAGGCGTGCAATAGTGGAAATATTTTTTTCCTTTAAAGATTTTAAAACATCCAAATTTGCGGGCAAGTCGGGTAGGGGGAAGTCGGATTTGCTAACCTTGTCATTAATCATGCCTTGAAGTCCCATTGCGCGACCATCGTCAGGGGAATATAAACGTGTAATTCCATAGTCCATCAAATCTTTGATTTCTGAAGGAAGAATGACGCCGCCACCGCCACCAAAAATTTTAATATGCGTAGCATTTCGTTCTTTTAACAGATCATACATGTACTTAAAATACTCATTATGACCACCTTGATACGAACTGCACGCGATTGCATTTGCATCTTCTTGAATGGCGGTGTTTACAACTTCTTCTACACTTCGGTCATGACCAAGGTGAATAACCTCGCAACCCGTGGCTTGAATGATGCGTCGGATAATGTTTATTGCTGCGTCATGTCCGTCGAAAAGTGCGGCTGCGGTGACGATTCTGATTTTATTTTTAGGCTGGTAGGGCGTTTGGATTTCCATTTGTAGAATTAAGAGTGTAAGATACTTTATTTAACTACAAAAATAAAACATTAAAATTGGTTAATGCTTTTTGACGGAAATATTTGCCATAATATATTTAGAAATTTTTTATAAGCAACTTGGTAGTTATCAAAATATTTCACTAAGATTTTTATTTAAAATTCTCCACGGAAATTCATGATTTGGAGTATTATATGAATATCCAACAAATGTATTTTTTGTAACAATTTCATATTGTGAAATGATTTCACCAGTAGTCCAGCCATAAAACCCAACATTTTTATTTTTTAAATCTACCCAGCCCACAACAACATAATCCTTTGTTATTGGATTTTGCTCTTGTGGATAGCCATAAGTCCAATTGTCGTTCGGAGGATTTGCAGTTTTTTTATTAGCAACTTTTATATCTATTTTCTTATTTTTGATTAAAAAATCAAATTCATCACAATTTCTATTTGTAAAATTGTCATTATCTAATTGAAAAGAAACATTTGATTGTTCCAAAAACCTTTGAAAAGCAATCTCACCGATACATCCCAAGAGTGCTTTGTCTATCCTAACTTCTAAACTATAATTAAATCTAGAATATAGTCCGTTGCTGACCATCATTGTAGCTCTATTTTTTGCTTCAATTAATTCTAAATCAAAATCAAAATTTTGTACAAGCATTTTCTAAAATCTTTTAATAATCAACAATACCAAATATCTTTAAATTGCATATCACACTCTAAATTCGGGCGTTAATATGATAACTTTTATAAAAACTTTTATAACCTAATGACTTAATTTACAATGGATTAAATTTTAATTTATTATTTTACTTTATAAACGATATTTAAAATATATCACGGATAAAATATGTGCGAAATATCCTAAAAACATGATACGTAGCGCTTGTTTACAGAAACGATATTTCAAATTATTAAAATGCAAATTTTTAGGAACATACTATTTATGAGTGGAAAAATACAAAATTATTTTTAATTATACAATCTCACATAAATGAAATGTAAAACTAAATAGTTAGAATTTTTGACATTTTACAATGATGATTTGTATAGTAAAAACAGCTAAAAAATAAAAAAATCGATGCAATTTGATCTTTAAAATTTACCATAAAATTTCCATAAATTATATTTATCGATTAGGCTTGAAATTTATTACAGATTGTTGTACGTTAATAATTTATGCTAAAAATTTTTTACTGTGAACACAATAAATTATCATTTTTTTTTTCATAATTTGTTGAACTATTTTATTATTTTTGTTGTCCTAATTTATAATTATTCCAATATCTCAAAATGAATCTAAAGATTTTATTTCTATTGTCAATTTTATTCCCATTATTGATTTCTGCGCAAGTTGGTGTTGGTACAACTTTGCCAGAAGGAGCATTAGATGTTCAAAGTTCAAACAATGGTTTGCTAATTCCGCGCATTGCATTAACGGCTAAAAACGTAGTGGCTCCAGTTACAAATCCCAGCGGAGCAACTGTTGCAAACAGTACACTAATTTATAATACAGCAACCGCAGGCACAAGCCCGAACAATATTGTTCCAGCCTTTTATTATTGGGATGCCAGTTCGCTACTTTGGATTTATCTTGGCAATGATCCAACAATACCATCAAAATCTTGGAATGTAAATGGAAACTCTGGAACTGCAGATGCTACAAATTTTATAGGAACAACAGACGCAGCACCTTTAAATTTTAGAGTCGAAAATAAAAAAGCAGGTAGAATTTCGTCAAGTGGTACAACTTTCATTGGCTTCGAAGCTGGAAATAGCAATCCAAACACAAACAATTCAAGATTAAATACAGCGGTGGGTTACCGCGCTTTTTATGCAAATAACTTAGATACGGCAAGAGATAATGTTGCTATTGGATATTCTGCGTTACAAGGTAATTTTGGCAGTTTAAATACCGCTGTTGGCTCACAAGCTTTGTCAAGCACAGCTCCTGCAACATCAACAAATAACACCGCTGTTGGTAGTTTTGCATTAGAAAAAAACACAGCAACAGGCAATAGTGCATTTGGCGCTTTGGCTTTAAACAAAAATTCAATTGGAAATGGAAATACTGCCGTTGGACAAAAATCTTTGCAAGATAACGTAACTGCTAATAACAATACTGCAGTTGGATGGGAGTCGTTGCGAGAGTCAACTAATAATAACAATACAGCCATCGGTTTTTCTGCAGCTTCTGCAATAACAACTGGAAGCAACAACATAGCAATTGGCGCAAATACACAAATTACAACTGCAACATCAAGCAATCAAATGAATATTGGAAACGCGATTTTTGGCGATACAATGTCAACAACCTTACTTTCTAAAATTGGCATTGGAACCAGTCTTCCGACAGAAAAATTAGATGTGGCAGGTAACTTAAAATTTTCTGGTGCGCTTATGCCCAATAGCGTTGCCGGAACTGCTGGTCAAGTTTTGACAAGTAGTGGTGCTGGAGTGGCACCTGTTTGGGGATCGATTTCAACTACAACTTTTTTACCATATGCAACCACTGGAGCGGCAACAGGAATTTATAACATTACCTTAACTCAATATACTATTCGGATATTAGATGCTGTAAGTGGCATTCAGTTACCAACTGCGGTAGGAAACATTGGTAAAATTTTTATTATTGTTGGCGCTCGTTCACTTACATCAAAATCAATTTCTGCACCTGCAGGAGGTGGATCAGTTATTATTGACTCAAGTCCTTCTGCAATTACTGCGTTAAACGCAGGCGACCGTTATATGGTGCAAAGTGATGGAACAAATTGGATTGTTATTGGAACATAAATTTATATGTTATTGTGGCAATTAGTGTTACTTTATAATCGCTATTATTGCATTTAAAATATAACTTCAAATCTTTGATATTATCTTTTCAGTGCTATAATAATGCATATATTTACGTTTTTATAAATATTAAATTGATTAAAAAATGACCTTAATAAAATCTATATCGGGAATCCGTGGGACTATTGGCGGAAAAGTTGGCGATAATCTTACACCACTCGACACCGTAAAATTTGCAGCAGCATATGGAACTTGGTTACTGCAAGAAGCAAGAAGCAAGAAGCAAGAGAATACGAAGCTAAAAGTTGTTGTTGGTCGAGATGCTCGCATTTCTGGACCAATGGTTCACAATTTAGTTGTAAACACGCTACTTGGACTTGGTATTGACGTCATAGATTTAGGGCTATCAACAACGCCAACTGTTGAAATTGCTGTTCCGATGGAAAATGCTGATGGTGGAATCATTCTGACTGCATCGCACAATCCAAAACAGTGGAATGCCTTAAAATTGCTTAACTATAAAGGTGAATTTTTGAATGCCGTTGAAGGTGAAAAAATTCTTGAAATTGCCGAAACCGAAGATTTTGATTTTTCTGATGTGGACAGTTTAGGCGAAATCACAACCAACGATTCATACATGGACATCCATATTGATGAGGTTTTGAACCTTCCATTGGTTAACGTGGAATTGGTAAAATCCGCAAAATTTAAGATAGTTGTTGATGCCGTTAATTCATCGGGTGGCATTGTCATTCCAAATTTATTGCAACAAATGGGCGTAGAAGTAGTGAAATTATATTGCGAGCCGAACGGACATTTTCCGCATAATCCTGAACCCTTGAAAGAACATTTGACCGATATTTCCAATCTTGTGGTTGCAGAAAAAGCAGATTTGGGCATCGTTGTCGATCCAGATGTGGACAGATTAGCATTTGTGTGCGAGGATGGCGAAATGTTTGGAGAAGAATATACGTTAGTGGCTTGCGCCGATTTTGTTCTTGGAAAAACATCAGGAAACACAGTGTCTAATCTATCTTCTTCACGAGCTTTAAACGACATTACTGCCAAGCATGGCGGAACTTACGAAGCCAGTGCAGTCGGCGAAGTAAACGTGGTGGAACTAATGAAGAAAAATAATGCCATTATTGGTGGCGAAGGAAACGGTGGCATCATTTATCCTGAGTTGCATTATGGTCGAGATAGTTTGGTCGGCGTAGCTTTATTCTTGACGCATTTGGCGGAAAAGAAGATGAAAATCTCAGAACTTCGTGCGTCCTATCCGCAATACTATATGAGTAAAAACAAAATTGAATTAACACCAAGCATTGATGTTGATGCAATTTTGGTCGCGATGACCGAAATATATAAATCGGAAAAAATCACAACAATCGACGGAGTAAAAATTGATTTTGCCGAAAATTGGGTGCATTTAAGAAAGTCAAATACCGAACCAATTATAAGAATTTATACCGAAGCAGCAACGCAACAATTGGCAGACGATTTGGCTTTGAAAATAATAGACGAAATAAAAATTATCGCTGGAATATAGAAATTTGCGTCACCTGTATTAATAAAAAAACTCGAATTTCTTTTTGTGGAAATTCGAGTTTTCTACATATAATAGAAACATAAAAATCAAAAATCTATTTTTTAACCACAATTTTTTTAGAATACGAAGTATCGCTTGCAGTAACTTTTAAAGTATAAATGCCGTCATTAAATTTTGAAACATCAATTGTATTATTCACTAAATTTCCTGACAAAATATTTCTGCCAAGCATATCAATGATTGAAAATTTCCACGAAGCTGTATTCAAATCATTATTTGAAAATTCAACATTTAAAATTGAAGAGGAAGGGTTTGGGTAAACCGCAAAAGCATTGTTAGTTACATTTGCTGTTGAAGCATTTGATAAAGTCCCAGTTGTTTTATAATAAACTAAAACAGCACTTTCGCCATTAGGCGTTGCATTTCCCCACGGAACAATATTTGCGACTGGAATTGCATTTCCGCTTGCAAGTCCAGTGGTTGCATTTGCAACATGTCTGCCCACGACAACAACGCCATCAGTTGTGTTGCAAACCCCAAATAAATCCGTATTATCGCCGCCTGCGCCCGAGACTGGATCCCAGGTTCCACCAATTAGCGACGAATATTTTGGTGCATTAAAATTCGTATCATACACACGAACAAATTCATTCCAACTGCTGACGCCGTCTGCTGGTTTTATCATTTTTTGATAGGCATTAGCAGTTGTGATTGTTCGACGACCTACAGCCAATACACTAACATCGCCGTTGCTTGAAACTTCTATAGCATTTTTTGCCATTCGAGTGGTATTTAGATTTGCCCAACCAGTGTTTGGATTAGGCCAATTGTCCAAATTTACTGCTGTCAAAGGAGTGCCAAGCGAAGCACCTTCATTATATTCACCCATATACGTAGAATTTGACAAAATTCCATCTGCCAATCCGAATTTACCTAACCATGATAAATGAATATTACCATTTGTACCCGTAAACTGATTCTGAAAACCAGTTGCTGTTGGATTAGATGCAATGCTGTTTCCTTTATAAAAATTTGATGCGCCATTTCCATGACAACGTGCTCCCACAACCAATGTGTTGTTATTGTAGTCTATCGCCAAAGCATCCACATATTGATCAGGAAGGGATTGAACAGTTGCGCCTGCTGGTGTAATCTCGTGATACAATCTTTCCCACCACAGCATGTTTCCTGTATTGTCAAAACAAATTATTGCTGGCTCGAAATCGGGTGTGCCGGCTGTTGTTGTTTTAAAATTCATTCCAATATAAATTTTATTATTTCTTTTATCTACAATTATTGAAGTTGCTCCATAAACGTCACCAGATGAGCTGTAATTATTATAGCCGGGCGATGTAACGACGGGCGTTATCGGATTTCCAGCAGTGTTAAACATAAAGTCAGCTGGCCATTTACCTTTTCTCGTTCCACCGTTTCCATCAGGATTTATAGAATTAAAATCGGCGTCAGTCCAAGATCGTAGTTCAGCCCGTCCACCCGCTTTTAGCGCAATTCCACTGTAACTTGACGTAGTAGGATTTGCACTTGCGGGCGTGCCACGCCATTCAGCACCCGTGGCAGACCAATGGGTTCTCCAATTTGGAACTACTTTTCTAAGTCCGTTCGCATTTAAGCAGTGGATGGCACTCCAATCCGGCCTATGTGCAAAACCTGTTACGTAATATACTTCTCCTAAACTTGTGACGTCCCACGGATGCGCAAGCTTGGTTTCTCCATCTGCCCAAACTGCAAAATTCCAAGACAAAGCAGTAGGCGAATTTGTGATAAAATTTCCGTTTAATTTAGCAAGAAGATATCCGCCATTATTTGCCTGAGAAACCATTGTGTTGCAACTTATAAACAAATCACCTGTTGTGGTGAATGGTTGTGAATTTGTTTTTATAAATCTGATATCTTCAACAACACCTTGCGGAAAATGCACAACTTTCAAAATTGTTTGCAAGTTGCTGGACAATTGCATCAAAAAACCATACCGATTAGAACCTCCAACATTTGGAATCACGCCCGTATATGTAAGTTGTGTTTTGGAAATTGTTGCAGGAATCCACTCAAGATTATCGGCATAGCCTGAAACTAAAAAAGTTCCGTCGCTGAGTTGCAACACGTCGTAAAATGTTTCTTTTCCCGCATTTCCTGCGTATGAAACAATGTTTGATTGTGAAAAAATGTTTGCGCTAAGCACCAACATTAACATTAAAATGTAAGTTTTTTTCAATTGTAGTAGTTTTGGGGATTATGAATTGTTTAAATATTTAATGACAAAAATAAACGATTTTTTGTTATTTCAAAATTTTTAGAATTGTTTTTTAATTTAAAATAATATATCCATATTGTTAAAATTGTGCCATGGAAATATTAAACTACGAACTTCTGGAAATTAGCTTAGAACACTATTTTAAGTATTTTCGGCGCAATTTTATCGGTATAAACCAAGAATTTATATCACTTTACGGCACCTCTAAAAACTTAGTTGCAATTAAATTTAAATTTTTTTAATTGCATTTTTAGCAAATTACTATTTAGTTTATTAAGAAAATTAAGAAAGCAACGACTTAATGATCTTAATTTTCATACTGGTTTAGTTTAAAGTTAAAGATTGATTTAGTTTTTAGAGGTCTTCTTAATGGCAAAAAGAAAATCATTTATACCGATCGGACAGCTTCTGGGCGATTATACCGACCTATCGAAAAAAACTTATCAATAGTTCCGAACCTTTTGTTGCCAACACACATACCGAAACTACAGTATCCAGAACAGCAATGACGATGGCATAACATGTGGCTCGAAAAATCATCAAAAATCACATTAAGGTATTTGTTTCCAACAGTATTGCTGCAATGGCTGGAAACTACAAAATATGGGCAATATATATAAAGCATTAACCAACAAATTTATTTATAAAAACGATAAATCAAACAGACAAGAGTTAAATTAATTCTTGGTTTGCAAATTAGGGTTTTTTCCTGCATGTTTCCAACGTTTGTGCGTCCAGAGATAAAATTCAGGTTGTTCATAAATTTGATTTTCAACCAAACGTAAGAACTTGTCGGTGATTGAATGTTCGGGTTCCGATGCAATATTTTCGGTCAAAACTTCAAATGTTGCTTCGTAATATCCGCGTTTTACTTTTTTTGTTTTTAAAAAAATAATATTCATATCGAATTTTCGAGCTAAAGTTTCTGCGCCATCATAAACTGGAACATTAATTCCCATAAAATCTGCCCAGTATTGCTGAGCAAACAGCCGAGGAGATTGATCGGATGCAAACCCATAATTTGACAATATTCCTTTGTCTCGATTTTCTTCCATTTTTGGAACTGTTTCAGAAGTTGTTATAAGATTGGCCTTAAATCTTAATCGAATTTTACGAACCAATTTGTCAAAATATGGGTTATTAATTTTTTTATAAATCGCGTATGAAGGAAAGTTTGTAAACCGATTTAGCGATATAACCCACTCATAGCTTGCATAATGCGCAATCATCACTGCAATATTTCTGTTTTGCTTTTCTAAATTGTGAAAAACTTCAATATTGGTAAACTTGAATCTTTCGTCAATTTCCGTCCGAGAGATAGACATTGTTTTGACCATTTCTAAAAACATATCGCACATGTGAGCGAAAAACTTTTTTTCAATTTCTTTTCTTTCTTGGTGAGACAAATGAGGTAAAGCCAAAACCAAATTTCGTCGAACTGTTTTTTTTCGATATTTAAAAACGCGATAAATGAAAAAAAATATTAAATCTGAAAGTGCATAGAATAATGGAAAAGGAAGGATTGATATCAGCCAGAGAATAGGATAAACAATAATAAACGCCAATAGTTGCATGACAATCTTTTTTGCAAATATATGTGAAAAAACAATTTAAGTAGTTCAAAAGTTTTAAAGTCAAAAGTATGATCAGCATAATAAAACAAATACAATCACCTATTTACAAAACTATTGTAGATATTGTCTTAGAACAATTAACATTATTGAAATTAATGACTTGAAATTAATACTTGAAGTAACAAAGATTAAACTATTTAAAATCAACAGTTTCATAAATATTTTTTATTTCTAAAACAGTTCCAATTGCGTTTATTGTGAGTATGTTTTCAAGATTTGTATGCTCTTCAAAAATCCAAGTTTGATTATCATTTCGGGTGTACATCAAAACTCTAACCTCTTCACTATCAATCATTATGTAATTTTTTAATGACGGAATTTGTCGATATAGCAAAAACTTTTTACCTAAATCGTAGTTTCGCGTTGATGCAGATAATATTTCAATAATTACTGTTGGATTTGTTATGGTATCAAAACTGTCGTCAGTGGTTTCAACTTTACCGCATACGACGCTAATGTCAGGATAAGTGTATAAGGTGTTTATTGGTATGTGAACTCGTAAATCGCTTCCAAATGGGCGACATTCTTTACCTTTTAAAGCTGTTGTTAAACCGCTAAAAATGTTTGAAAACAAAATATTGTGCTTCAATGATGCGCCACTCATATCAAAAACTTCTCCTTGATAGTATTCGTGCTTGGTATCAGATGCTCGCTCAAACTCTAAAAAATCTGCAGGTGACAAATAAATTTTTTCTACTGCTCCCATATTAAATAATTTAAAATCAAAGATAATATTTTTAATTGAAAGATTGAGAAATTAAGAATTTGAATTAATCTAACAATCTAATTGTCTTAAAATCAAACAATCTAATTGTCTAAAAATCTAATAGTCCAAAAATCTAAATAAGCTATTTCGATTTTGTTGATAAACTATTGGTAACTTATTTAACATTTTATGCCGTTTTTTGCTGTTTAATTTGCAAATTTGCAGTCTAAAAAAGCAGTTATGAAAATTCACAATTACAGCGCTGGACCGTGCATTTTGCCTCAAGAAGTTTTTGAAAAATCGGCGCAAGCCATATTAAATTATAACAATACTGGACTTTCTATTTTAGAAATGTCGCACCGAAGCAAAGAATTTGTTGCCATTATGGACGAAGCACGAGATTTGGCATTGGAACTTTTGGACTTAAAAGACAAAGGATATCAAGCTTTGTTTTTGCATGGCGGTGCGAGTTTGGAATTTTTGATGGTTCCTTATAATTTAATGAAAGATAATGGCAAAGCTTCGTATTTAGACACGGGAACGTGGGCAAGTAGCGCGATAAAAGAAGCAAAAAACTTTGGTGAAACCATTGTGGTAGCTTCTTCAAAAGCAGAGAATTATAATCATATTCCAACTGATTACAAGATTTCTGCGGATTCAGATTATTTTCATTGCACGTCGAACAATACGATTTTTGGAACGCAGATAAAAAATTTTCCAACTACTGATGTCCCGATTGTATGCGACATGAGTTCTGATATTTTTTCGCGAGTGATTGATTTTTCAAAATTTGATTTGATTTATGCAGGCGCACAAAAAAATATGGGTCCCGCAGGCACCACTTTGGTCGTTGTGAAAGAATCAATTTTAGGCAAAAGTGGAAGAAATATCCCGAGTATGTTGGATTATGAAAAACACATTACGGCAGAAAGTATGTATAACACTCCCGCTTGTTTTCCTGTTTATGCGTCACTATTGACGTTGCAATGGTTGAAAAAACAAGGTGGAATTGCTGGAATTGAAAAATTGAACGATGCTAAAGCAAAATTGTTATATAATGAAATAGATAGAAATCCGCTGTTCAAAGGTGCAGCAGCAGTAGCAGACAGAAGTCCAATGAATGCTACATTTTTATTGCACGATGAAAGCCTTACTGCAAAATTTGACGCCATGTGGAAAAAAGCAAATATATCAGGTTTGACCGGACATCGGTCTGTGGGTGGCTACAGGGCGTCGATGTATAATGCGTTGCCGATTGAAAGCGTTCAGGTTTTGGTTGATGTGATGCGGGAATTGGAAAGGGGATAGAATCCCCACCCCGGCCCTTTCGCCGCGGCGAAGAGGGAGATAAGACTGGAAAATAATTGTAAAAATATTGAGTTAAGGTATTTTGATTGGTTGATGGCTGAAATTTTATGCTACGTGTAATGTAAATATTGCTATTTAAATTTCGATGTGATTTTTTACATTTCACATCTTACTTTTTACTTTTTACTTACAACTTTATACTTAGCAAAACATAGCCCCGATAGAGAAGGAAAAACATTTTTTTGGCGCTCAACGGAAACTATATTTTAAGCCAAGAAAATTTTTGGGACGAAAGCGGGAAATGGCTCCAAAAAAAATAAAAAGAATTTAATTTGAGAATATTGTGGTATTTTTCTCTTAAAAATAAAAAAATGATAAAGATTTTAGCCAATGATGGCATTTCGAAAAGTGGAATTTTGGCTTTAGAAAAAGCTGGTTTTGAAGTAATTACTACAAAAGTTGCACAAGAGCAAGTGGCAAATTTTATAAACGAAAAAAATATTGCTGTGCTTTTGGTTCGCAGTGCGACGAAGGCAAAGGAAGATTTGATTGATGCGTGTCCGAATTTAAAAATTATTGGTCGGGGAGGTGTTGGCATGGATAATATTGCAGTGGAATATGCTCGTTCAAAGGGAATTCATGTAATAAATACGCCTGCATCGTCGTCCGAATCTGTAGCGGAATTGGTTTTTGCGCATTTGTTTACGGGCGTTAGATTTTTGCATGATTCCAACCGAAGTATGCCACTTGAGGGCGATTCAAATTTTGATGGATTAAAAAAAGCATATGCTAATGGAATTGAGCTTCGAGGCAAAACGCTTGGTATTATTGGTTTTGGAAGAATTGGACAAATGGTGGCAAAAATAGCGCTTGGACTGGGTATGAAAGTGATTGCATCAGACAAGTTTGTTGGAAAGGCAGAAGTGAAGGTCGACTTTTATAACGGTCAATTCATTCATGTAGAAATTGAGACCGAACCGATGGAAGACTTGTTGCAACACTCGGATTTTATTACGTTGCACGTTCCTGCACAAACATCATATGTGATTGGAAAAGCAGAATTTGAAATGATGAAAGCCAACGTAGGCGTGGTAAATTGTGCGCGCGGTGGGGTGATGGACGAAGTGGCATTACTTGATGCTTTGGACTCTGGAAAAGTACTTTTTGCAGGATTGGATGTTTATGAGAACGAGCCAAATCCTGAAATAAAAATTTTGATGCACCCGAAAATTTCATTGACGCCGCACATCGGCGCAGCAACGGATGAAGCGCAAGATAGAATTGGTACGGAGTTGGCAGAGCAAATTATAAGCTTGCTGAAAACTGAAAGAAATTAACATAATTAATTATTTTTTATTTACTTTTGAAATTCAAAACTATATAACCCTAAAAAAAAATTAAATTATGTTTGAACAATTAACGCAACTGGTACAGCAGTACGGACAAGATACTGTTGTGAATAATTCAGCAGTCCCAAATGAGCAAAACGAGGCTGTGATGGAAGAAGCTGGCACTACAATCCTTGATGGATTGAAAGGTGTTCTGGGGCAGAGTGGTGGAATGGAACAACTTGGAGGTTTGCTTGGTAGTGGTTCTGCTGACAGCTCAAATCCAATCGTGAGTATGATTACGACGCAATTGGTGAACAATCTTGGTTCTAAATTTGGCATTGGCGGTGGCGCGGCTTCGGCATTGGCGACGTCTTTGATTCCAAAAGTTCTTGGTTCGTTAATTGGGGATGCAAATGACCATGCAAAACCAGGATTTCAAATGACAGATTTAGTAGGCGCAATTACTGGCGGTAGTGAACAAAGTGGCGGATTGATGGATGCCGTTTCCAAATATGGGGGCGCTTTTGGGCTTGATCAAAATGCCGATGGAAAAGTCGACATGAGTGATGCGATTGCGGCTGCTACAAAAAGTAGTGGTGGAATTGGTGGATTGCTTGGTAAACTTTTCGGAAAATAAGATAGTAAGGTTGTAATTTTAAAACAAATTCCAAACTCGTTATGAGGTTGGATTTTTTTTTAAGACAAGCGACGTGACACACTGCAGTGAAATATTGTAAAAAAAATTTGAAATATTGCTTTAAATTTCTAAACAACAGCACTTCAATAAGGGAAGACTCTCAAACTTTACGATTTTAATTACGACGTAGAATAATAAGATTTATGTGCCAAAAAGAATAATAAAACATCATAAACTTAAAAAAAGAAATAAAATATAAATTGAACCATTAGTAAGCCACCAAATAAAACCAATAATGGTCTTTAGAGATTTACATCTCAATTTACCAAAATTTATATGATGTATACAAATGGCAACTATTAAGTTACTGAGAAAATTTACTGCATTATCGCCAACAATTACTGATAATAACCAAGATATTTGTGGGTTATTAAATCTAAAACAATCTAAAAACATCGTGGCAGCAACATAGGAGCATAATAATGATTTGTTGGACAAGCGAAAATTTTTCTAAAATAAGTGACCAAAAAAATGAATAAATTTATTAATTTGCCTGCCTTTTGAATCCAAAAAAAAGTATTTTTGGTGCACATACTATATAAGTGATAAATATAAAGATGCTTAAAAATTTTAACCTTGAATTAAAATGGGCTACAATCTTATCGATTGCTTCTCTACTATGGTTTAGCATTGAAAAAATGTTTGGTTTACACGATATTAATGTTAGTAAGCAGTTGGTAATCAGTTACTTTTCCGCATTACCAACAATTCTACTCTATTTTTTTGCAATTAGAGATAAGAAAAAAACTGTTTTTAATGGGATTATGACTTGGAAACAGGGCGTAGTATCAGGTATTTATATATCCTTTTTTGTAGCTTTATTTGGATTACTAATCAATTATATATGTCTTGAATATATTTCACCACAATATTTCCAAAATATTTCTGACTATTTAATATCAACAAAAGCAATGACTGTACAAGGTGCAAAAGAGTATTTTAATCTAAAAAGCTATTTGATTGAAGGTGTTTTTGGTGCGTTGTCTGTTGGCGTGGTTCTCTCTGCACTTGTGGCATTTTTTTTGCAAACAAAAAAATAAAATTAAATATGAAAACAAATATTATAAAAATTTTAGTATTATGTCTGTTTCTAAATAGTTGCGTGAGCACAAGAAATACAATTCGAAACATTGACGATAATGCACCGGCTTTGATTTTGTTGTCGAATAATACATTTGAAATACAACAAAGTAGTACAGACAAGCGGTATGGTTTTAATAAAGATTATCCGATCAACATATTTTACGTTTCATCCACAAATGATTCTATAAATCAACCACGTTTTTTGAATGCATTGGCTGGGCCTAAAGGTGAGAAAATATCATACAAAAAACTTGAAAATTGCTGTCCGTTTCCTTCAAAAAAATCTGCATCAGGTGCTGGACTATTGGATGTTTATGAAATATCATGGACGGGACAAAAAAAACCTTTGAAATTATACCTCAATATTTATGAAAAAGGAATTTTAATGATACCCGTGGGATTGACCGGCAGGAAATAGTCGAAAGTCATAAAGTCAAAAGTAAAAAGTCAAAAGTGAGAGCAATTTTATGTTTACTTGCTTTACTTTGTTATGAAATTGTAAACATAAAAGCTACTTTGCGATGCCTGTCGCTATATTTTGTTAATCAAATTTGAAGTTACTTACCAAATGTTTTTTATATCGAAATAAAGTGTACCTTTGCAACTTCAAAAAAAGTATATGGAATCTATAAGAAATATTGCAATTATTGCTCACGTCGATCAC
>JAYWGW010000070.1:0-18422 GCA_043778045.1 Bacteroidota bacterium
CTTGCATTTAAATTTTTAACAAATTCTTTAAAATCCATATGTTTGTGATTTAGATCACAAATATAATAAAAATCTACATTATTCTAAAACATAACCAAAAAAAATAACTCAAGTAATATTTCAAATACAAGTTTTAATTATTTAGACAAATCAATAAATTTTTTGAATACCAAAATTACAATTTTAGAAAAAATTGATAAATTAGATGAAATTTTAAAATTAGTCGACAAGAATTATTCTAATTACAACTTAAATAAAACTCTGTTATTTCATTATTTAGTTGATTACGTAGTTATAAATAACGAGGTAATTAAAAATATTATAAAACTAAATATTAATAGAATAAACGTTGATGACGTCTCAAAAATAATAGGATTTGATGAAATTTTAAAAAACAAATGATTGATTTAATTTCTATTGGTAATGATTTAAATAAAATTGTAAACTTCGATGAATTTGATTCTTGGTATTCAAAAGTTGAAGATGATTTAATAAATTTTTTCTATAAAAAAAATGCGACTGATTTTGAAAATTTGAATTTTCATTGTTTTTATTTTGATGATTTTTTTAATTCTACAGTTTATCAAGAATATCATACTACTAAAATTAGTTCTAATAAGTTTATTTATTTTTTAAATATAATTTCAATAGCATGTGAAAAGTTAGCATTGATAGGTAATAATAGTATTTTAATTAGTTTAATAAATGATTTGCCAGATAGTTCAAATAAATATAGACTACTAGCCATTAATGAATTTTCAGAATTAGATGATATAAAAACTGGTTATTTTAAAAGTTTACCGAAGATTCTAGTCTACTTAGATAAATCGTTAATTGAATTCGAAGATGGAAGTGAAAGGTTAGTTTTAGATATTATTATTGCTTTTTACAACAAAGCAAAAAATGCTTTTTCGAACAATAATTTAGATTCTCTTCTGATTGAATTAAAACAAAAACTATCTAATGATGATTTATTGGAAACTTATCCGATCCTTAAAAATATATTAATTGAAGACTTAATAAACGATAAAAATTCTTTCACTCTATCGGTTAATGATTACAATAGAGATTGTCTTGAATCATCAATCATCATAAAAAATGCATTTAGTGAGATTAATAATGAATATTTTAATCATCCAAGAATAAACCATAATAGTAACAATTTATGGGGATTTAATAAGGAGTATATAATTAATAATGTTCTCAAAAGAGGAAGAGCTGACTTTACAAGTGATTCTGGAGAAATTACAGCAAAAGATAAAGTTCTATTATATTGTTTTTTTAATTTCAAAAAGCATTATTTTACTACTTATGCTGTTTTTGAAACAGTTATTAATTCATTAAGCCATTTTTTTAATAACGATTCATTTGCACCAACTTTTATTGATCTTGGTTGTGGACCAATGACATCTGGATTGGCTTTAGCAGATTTAATTAACAAAACACATTGTAAACCAATATCGTTTAGTTATATAGGAATTGACATATCTGAACCTATGATTGATAGAGCTAAAACTTTTCATTGTTTAGAGATTTTCTCTAATAATTGTGATTTTTATTATTATAATAATTGGGGAAAAATTGAGTCCGAAAAGATTTATAGTAGAGGTGTAAACAATCCTATCATTTTTAATGCTTCGTATTTATTTGCAAGTGATTCCGTCGATCCAATTGATTTAGCCAAAACAGTTAATGATTATGCTAAACAAATTAAAAACGTTTACTTTATTTTTCAAAATCCAAGTCACATTGATAAAAACATTAAGTATGTTGAATTTAAAGAGCATATTAATTTTACAATTATCAAAATAAATCAAGAAGTAATTAAATATAAAGCTGCATCAACTATTTCTCAAGAAGAAGTATACTATGAAATTCTAAAAATTGTACCTTTGTAATATGTTAGATTTATTTAGTCATATTGATGAAAGAGAAAACCAATTTAGTCAAGAGAGTTTGGTTAACGATGACATTTCAAATATCAAAGGGCTTAAATATGTGAAAAATTTTATTACAGTTGAAGAGGAGGAAATGCTAATTAATTCTATTAATTCTGAAAATTGGTTGAATGACATCAAACGCAGAGTTCAACATTATGGCTATAAATATGACTACAAGATAAGATCAATTGATTACTCAATGTATTTAGGGAAATTACCAAATTGGTCAAAGAAGATAGCCGACAGTTTAGTTAATCAAAAATATATTGAGTACGAACCTGATCAAATTATTGTTAATGAATACAATCCTGGTCAAGGAATCTCCAATCATGTTGATTGTGAGCCATGTTTTGGAGAAACAATAATAACGATAAGTTTAAATTCCTATTGTATAATGGATTTTATAAATATTAAAACTAAACAGAAGATTGAAATATTATTAGAACCGAGAAGTTTGGTCGTAATTAATGGTGAATCAAGACATCTGTGGTCACATGGAATACCTGCAAGAAAAACAGATATTTTTTTTGGTAAAAGAATTGACCGATTAAAAAGAATATCATTGACTTTTAGAAATGTTTTATTAAAAACAGCTAATGCTTTTTAATTAAATATACAAACCATAAAAAATGATTTATAAATTAAAATTTCAAATATTATCCTACTAAAAATGAAATTCGAAAAATTAATTTCACAAATCAGCGCTTACGCTAATCCAATTGAAAAAAATTAATAATAAAAAATTTGCAAAAACTTTTACTTGAAAATAATAAAGATGATTCAGTATTTTAATACAAAATTTTTTCTGAAAAATTGGATATTCAAATCACTCAAGGTTCGCCATTTGATATTTTAGACCAAACACAGGATGGCAGACATGTCGGTTGTGACGATTTACTGATAAAAATCAAAGAAATAAAACCTAAAATTCATGCTTATGGACACATTCACGAGGCATATGGCATCAGAGAAATCAACGGCACAACTTTCGTAAATGCGTCAGTTTTGATTATCGGTACAATTTGAGAAACGAACCTATAATAGTTGATTATCGATAAATAATGATAAGATTTGTACCAGTCAAGACCAAAACTGTATATCAAAATGCTCAAATACCATATTTTGAAGTTTCACTAAAATCGGTATTTTCACATTTTATAAATGAAACATGAACTACAAAATATCATTTCAGGAATGCGCTAAAATAGGTATGGAACTGCTATCCAAGCGATTGCCAGTTACATTAGAAGATGCAAAATTGCAAGCGATGCAACTAAAAACTGCAAGTAAATCAAATCTGAAGAAACAACGCTCTTAAAAAATTATTGTTACGAAAATAATTTTTAGAACTCAAAAATAGATATTTCAACATTTGTTTCAAGTGGCGCCGAGCAAAAAGTTTATTTGCAAAATGAGTTTAAGGTTGTAAAACTAACCGATACAATATATTATGAAACTTGGGAAAATTATTTCAATAATTTATTGCTAAATAGTCAACCCTTAAAAATTCCGCACTATCTTGCTGAAATAATGATTGTACATCCGAGCAATCTGGAATTAGATGAAAATGGAAATTTAAAATCTAAAGATGAAAATGATTTTGAGGAATACTTAAAAAAACAACCAGAATTATTTCAGTTTGAGATAAGGAAGTATTTGAAATGAAACCCTTTTGCAAACAACACTAATCTCATACACTCACTCCAAACATAACCAACTTCAACTAAAAGGCGGTGACATACTCATACATGCTGGCGACGTCTGTAATCGTGGCAATGAGTTAGATGTTTTACAGTTTTTGCAATGGTTTGCAAAACGAAACAATATGCTCAAACTTTTTTCTGCAGTCAAACTGAACAAGCCACGGACCACATATCACCTTTATAAGCTTACAAGAATCTTATTAATTTGAAATCCTTTTTTTTTACAATTCTTTCAAAATCCTAAAACTTGAAGTCGTACCATCAGATTTAGTGATAATTCCGACATAGAGTCCGAGACTCAAATCAGATGGATTTACAATAATATCATTTAATGATACTTGGTATTTTCTACTCCAAACTAATTTTCCAGCCATATCATAAAGCATAATTTCTGTCACATCAAGTCCGTTTTTTGATGAAATTGTAAATTCATTCTTAAACGGATTTGGATAAATGGAAAGTATTTTATCACTATCTACGAATGCATTTGAAGATAAAGGTTGTGCGAAATTTCCGTTTTCGTTATTATTTTTATCCAAAGATGAAACCACAAAAAATTTCGTGTCTATTTGATTTTGAGTTAACAATAACTGGTTTCCGGCAACAATATCCAAAATTTTCGAACCATCGTCTTTGTTCGTTAAAGCTTGCGCTATGTTGTCAAAAGCATATACCACATATTTCGCAGGAAAATCGTTGTCAGAAGCAACAGTCGGCGTATCCCATTTTAATATCAGACCCTCAACCCTTACATTTATTGGCGCTAAAGCACAAATTGCATCTTTTCCAGTTCCTAAAATCGGAGGTGCGAAAGATTTATATTTATATTCCGCACCGTTTAGTAACGTGTTTATAGTTTTATCGTTGTTTTTAATTTGAAGATATCGATAAGCTATTTGACCTAAAGTAGCGTCCATTTGCGTGGCGCGATTCAAAATAATTTGATTTTGCATTTCCGTACCTGCATAATTATTAGCGTCAGTCATTTTATAATACGCTTGACTCATATAAACTTGCTTGTTGCGAGTTTTTACTTGATCATTCCACCATTTTGATAAAATATTATAATCCTGCTGACCTGTAGCTTTCCAATACAATTGCGGTGCCAAATAGTCAACTTTTCCTGCATCTAACCAAGCAAGTGGATCGCAAAACAGCGCCGAAAAAGAATAATTGCCAATAATTCCTGTTGGACTGTTGGGCTTATATATTCCAAATGGACTCACTCCAAAAACAATATTTTTGTTAGCCGAAGTGTTAATTGTTTGAATGGCATCATAGACTTGGCCTATCATCAAATTCACGTTGTTTCGACGCCAATCTTCAATTGTTGCAATGGCGGTCGGATTGTTAGAAGTAAAAGTAGCGTTATCTGGATTGCCCGTCATTCCTCCACTTGGGTAAAAATAATCGTCGAAATGAATACCGTCTAAATCATATCTGTTTGACAAATCTTGTACAATAGTTGTAATATAATTTCGAACGGCTGGCAAACCAGGATTTAAATAACGAAGATTTACAGCATTCGACGGCGTCAAAATCCAAGTTGGCTGCGTGTTCAAAACACTACTGGCCGCGGAAACATTTCCAACTTCGTTTACATTAGATTTCACACGATATGGATTCAACCATGCATGTAGATCCAAACCACGTTTATGCGATTCATCAATTGCAAAAGTTAACGGGTCCCAAAGTGGATTTGGAGCCAAACCTTCCGTTCCAGTTAGCCTGAAAGACCATGGTTCCAATGTGGAATTATACAATGCATCACATTCAGATCGCACTTGCAAAAAAACCGTATTGTAACCATTGATTTTCAAATTATCCAAAATCACCAGTAATTCCGCTTGCTGAACAGCAGGCGTTGCTAATTTGTTTGTTGGCCAATCCAAATTAAAAACTGATGTTAAAAAAACGCCACGCAAATCTCGTTTTGGGGTTACTTTGCTAAATTCTGATCCTTGAACACATTGCGCACTTGAGAATTGCGTCATTATTACGGCAAAGAAAATGATGATTTTTTTCATAAAAAATAGTTTAATAATTTGGGCGACATTTGATTGCTTCGTGCCTCGCAATGACTGGTCGGGCTGTCCGCTGTGGTGGATTCCTTTCGCAAAGCATTTATAATCAACAGCAAACTTATAAAAAAAAATCAACCGCAAACGTAAATTCGCAAATTGATTTTCTATAATTTATGAAATTTAAATCTTAAACAACTTCATTTTCATTTAACATCGACCAAAGTTTGTCCTTCAATTCCGTCAAACCTTGATTTGCAACTGACGAAATCAACATATAAGGTATGTCTTTAAAATCAATGTCTAACTGAGTTTGCAATTCTTTTTTAAGCTCCTCATCTAACATGTCGCATTTCGATATCACTACAATACGCTCTTTGTCAAGCATTTCTGGATTATATTCTGTCAATTCTTTGACCAAAATATCATATTCAGCTCGAATATTATCTGTATCAACCGGGATAAGAAATAATAGCGTTGAATTTCTTTCAATATGGCGTAAAAAATAATGTCCCAATCCTTTACCTTCGGCCGCGCCTTCAATGATTCCTGGAATGTCCGCAATCACAAACGATTGAAAATCGCGATATGCCACAATTCCTAAATTAGGTTTCAACGTCGTAAATGGATAATCAGCAATTTTTGGTTTAGCAGAAGTCAAAACAGAAAGCAAAGTTGATTTTCCTGCATTCGGAAAACCTACTAAACCAACGTCCGCAAGAACTTTCAGCTCCAATGTCATGTCCACTTCCGTTGCAGCAAGTCCGGGTTGCGAATATCTTGGCGTTTGATTTGTGGAACTCCGGAAATGCCAATTTCCAAGTCCGCCTTTTCCTCCCGTCGCAATAATTCTTTTTTCGCCGTGTTCTGTAATTTCAAACAGAATTTCGTCCGTTTCTTTGTCCCGAACAACCGTTCCGAGCGGCACTTCAATAAATTTATCATCGCCATCAGCACCTGAACTTCGGTCGCCACCACCGTCGCCACCGTGACCCGCTTTTATGTGCCGAGCAAACTTTAGGTGAAACAAGGTCCATAAACTTTTATTTCCCACCAAATATACGTGCCCGCCACGACCACCATCTCCACCATCTGGACCGCCTTTTTCTATGAATTTTTCGCGATGCAAGTGTGTGCTTCCTTTGCCACCTTTGCCCGACGAAACATATATTTTTACGTAGTCTACGAAATTTCCTTCTGTCATGTTTTCTTAATTATCAACTTCATTATGCACGAGCAGTTTGCGTTTGCATTTCAAAAAAGTATATGCTGGTGTTGCATTTATTCAAAAATATTTGAATTGTTGCGTGTATTACTTATTACGGCTTTAGAATATAAATCCGACAAATTGTTAAAATTATATTTTGATAGAATTATACAAATCAAATACACCGCATATGTTCGTGAAATTCAATTGAAATTACTTTTTTAATTTAATTCGTGACAAAATAGTCCGCTTGTAAATGTTAGATTTAAACCACAAACCTGTCCGTCAGTAGGCTGATTCCACAAATTATCACAAAATCTGTATTTTAAAAAAATTACACAAATCACAATCGTTGTATTTGTTCGCGAAATTCAATTTAAATTTTTTTACCGTTTTAACATTACAATGTTTTAACTTTCAACAAACTTACTTTGCACTCGAAACCAACACTTTATCAATTTTTGCGCCGTCCATGTCCATAACTTCAATAATGAATTTCTGCCAATATAGCTTTTCGCCTTCTTTTGGAATTCGATCTAATTCCGTCATGATCAAGCCACTAACGGTTGTAACTTCGTAATCATTAATTAGTTCATCAAGTTCGAAATAGGTTAGAAAATCGTGCAATGAATAATGTCCATCTATTAAGAAAGTGCCATCTTCGCGCTCCACAATTTGAAAATCGTCTTTATAAAAATCAGAGGCATCTCCCACTAAGGCTTCCAAAATATCATTTAACGTTATAACACCTTGAAAATCTCCATATTCATCCGACACAAAAGCATAATGAACGCCACTTTGTTTGAAATTTTCCAAAGCTACATAAGCTGTGGTTTGCTCCATGATGTATGGTGCTTCGGTCATGATTTCATTCAGATTGAAATTTGGACTTTCAAAGTGAGAAAAAATATTTTTTAGATTCACAACGCCCACAATATCATCATAGTTTTTATCGAAAACTGGATAAATGGAATGCAGTTCCTGCAACATCAAATCGCGCACTTGATTTTTGTCGGCATTTAAAGGCAAATAAACCACGGACTTTCTGTGCGTCATGAGCGAGTTCACTTTTCTGTCGCCAATATGAAAAACGCGTTCTACAATGTCTTGCTCAATTTCTTGCACTTCGCCTCCTTCGGTTCCTTCTTTGATGATGGCTTTTATTTCTTCTTCGGTGACTTTTCCGTCTGCCGATGGTTTTATCATTAATATTTTCAGAAAAAATTCTGTGGTGGTTGTCAACAACCAAATGAACGGCGCAGTTGCGATTGAAACCATTTTCATAGGCACGGCAACAGCTTTTGCAATGGCTTCTGGATGATTTAATCCAATTCGTTTTGGCAACAATTCTCCAAAAACAAGCGAAAAAAAAGTTAGGACCAAAACAACAATTCCAACGCCAATGCTTTTTGAATAGGGCAATAGTGTTTCAAAAGACGCTACGAATTGCACAACGTCAGCCGTAATTTTGTCTCCTGAATATAAACCTGTTAGAATGCCAATCAGTGTGATACCGATCTGAACTGTCGATAGGAATTTATTGGGCGAGTTGGCTAAATCTAAGGCAATTTGTGCATTAGAATTTCCTTTTTTTGCTCCGTTTTCTAAACGGGTTTTTCGTGCAGAAATGAGGGCAATTTCGGACATTGAAAATATGCCGTTGAGGAGAATTAGAAAGAAAATGATTAAAATTTCCAAGTTGTTTTTTGTTCGTTAATATTTTTTTAGCCCGGATAGTAGTGGAAAGCCCGGAGTTTGAAATACCAATTTTTCTTTTGATTGCTTCGAAACTCGCAATTGCGACCTACGGAAGTTCCTTTTTGAACTTAGAAAAATGGTGTTTTGAACGAGGACTTGAAACGGATAGCCGGATTGGCTACAAATTATCAATAACCTTGCTCAGCCTTTCGGTGATTTCGGCTACGGTTCCAATGCCATTTACGGCAATATATTTTTTTTGATTGTTATAAAATTCAGTAAGCGGTGCTGTTTTTTGGTTGTATTCTTGGTATCGATTTCTGATTTTTTCTACGTCTTGATCGTCGGGTCTTCCTGATGTTTTGCCTCGTTCCAAAAGTCTTTGCACCAAAATTTCGTCGTCGGCATCAAGTGCAATTGTTGCGGTAATCCGTTCGTTTTTTGTTTTTAGAAATGCATCTAAAGCCTCGGCTTGTGCAATTGTTCTTGGAAATCCGTCGAACAGAAACCCGGCAACTGTAGGATTTTTGTCCACTTCGGCATTGAGCATTTTGATGGTAACATCGTCTGGAACCAACTCGCCATGATCCATGAAAGATTTTGCTAAAACGCCAAGTTCTGTGTTGTTTTTTATGTTGAATCTGAAAATATCGCCTGTTGATAGGTGTACCAAATTATATTTTGTTTTCAAAAATTCGGCTTGTGTGCCTTTGCCTGCGCCCGGTTTTCCGAAAAGAACGATATTGATCATTGGTAAGAAATGTTGTTTGTAATGTTTAAATGTAAAAAGTTTAAAAGTGTTGAGTGAAATGTTAACTGTAAAAAAAATATTTAATATAATAAAACGCGTAATACATTTTAACTTTCAATTTTTGAACTTTCAACTAACTGATACACATCACGCAGGTTTCTGCCTAAACCATCATAGTCTAAACCGTATCCGACAATAAATTTATCGGGAATTCGGATGCCAATATAGTCCAATTTTATGTCTTTTTTGAATGCGTCGGGTTTGAAAAACAAGGTTGCAATTTTCAGGTGTTTGACGTTTTGAGCTTTGAAAATTGTTTTCAATTCTTCAACGGTATTTCCTGTGTCGACAATATCTTCAACTATCACGACGGTGCGCCCTTCAAGGTTTTGGTTTAATCCAATAAGTTGCTTGACGTCGTTTGTGGATTGTGTGCCTTCATAGGACTGCATTTTGACGAAAGAGACTTCGCACATGCCTCGATAGTGCTTCATCAAATCGGACATTACCATGAATGCGCCGTTGAGAACACCAATAAAAATAGGCACTTCATCAAAAAAATCGTCGTCCATTTGTTTTGCCATATTTTCGAGGGCAAAATTTATTTCCTCGGCAGAGATGAATGGCTCGAAGGTTTTATCGTGAAGATGAATCATTTTTATTTTAACTTTAATTTGCAAATTTAGTAAAGTAGAAAGTAATTCGTGTAATGTATTTTTATTTTTTTGTTATATTTTGTATTTATGTAATTATGTTGGAACGATTTACATTTTTTATTGATAGTTTTACATTTTGTTTTAAACCTTTTACATCTTAAATAGTCAAAATTTTAAACTACAATTTATGGCTTCACTCCTACCCCACACTTTGCCGTTAGGTACTGTTTTTGCAAGACATTTGTTGCGTCGCGCCACATTTTCATATACAAAAACATTTGTTGACCAATTTGCAACTTTGACCGCTTCGCAAGCATTAAATTTACTGCTACAGGATTTACCATTGGCTGTAAATTTGCCTTATGATCCGTTGCCAACTGCCGCACCCGACGGATTTTGGACAGAATCCACAGCATTGCCAAACTCGTTTTTGGGTCAAAGCAGAAAAGCTGGAATTGTAGTTGGCTGGTGGTGGTATAATGCGATGAATTCGACTACATTAAAATTTAAAATGTCGCATTTTTTATCGACAAGGTTTACAATAGAAAAATCAAATGGCGCAGGGACAGCGACAGAATTTTTTGATCATGTTCGGTTGTTGCAATTTTATGCTTTGGGAAATTATAAAACCCTTGCCAAAAAAATGACGCTCAACAATTCGATGTTGCTATATTTGAATAATACGGCAAACATAAAAACGGCACCAAATGAAAATTATGCCCGTGAATTTTTGGAACTTTTTACGATTGGAAAAGGAGATACGATTGCGCCTGGAAATTATACCAATTATACTGAAGCCGACGTCGTGCAAACGGCAAAAGTTTTTACGGGAATCAGAAGGCAAGCAAATCGCTCCATTATTGATTCGCAGACTGGCATTCCATGTGGATATTTTCAATTTTCGCAACATGATGTGAACGTAAAAATATTTAGTAGCGCATTTGACAATACTTCAATTCTTGGCGCGACATCTGCCACAACAATGGATATTGAATTGGATGCGTTCATAAATATGATTTTCGGCAAAATGGCAACTGCAAAACACATTTGCAGAAAAATGTATATTTATTTTGTAAAAGGAAACATTACTGCCGAAGTGGAAACCGACATTATTTCGCCGTTGGCGCAACAACTTTTTACGAATGGATATGAATTGGCACCTATTATAAGGACGCTTTTGGAAAGTCAGCATTTTTATGATTTGGATGATAGCAATGCAAATGATGAAACAATTGGTGGCATTATCAAATCGCCTATTCAGCAAATTTCTGAAATTTGCACCTATTTGAAAGCTACAATTCCTAATCCAAATACAAATCCGCTTGGGTTTTACAACAGTTTTTGGTGGAATTTTGTACATAATTCTTTTCTTGCTGGATCCAATATGCTACTTTTCGATCCCGATAGTGTGGCTGGGCATCCTGCGTATTATCAAGCGCCTGATTTTGATAAAAGTTGGATCGCTTCATCTACACTTATTGCGCGATATCGTGCGGGCGAATCGATGCTCGATGGTTTGAACAGAATTGCTGGAAACAATAATATTGTTGCGAAAATCAATATTTCTGATGTGATTAAAAACGGAGGTCTAATTTCAAATGCAAGCGACGCCTTCACGTTAACGTCAGAATTGTGCAAGGCACTTTTTGCGCAAACGCCTGATGTCGATAGAATTAATTACTACATGAACTCGTTTCTTTTGCAAGGACTTCAACCTTTTTATTGGTCGGATGCATGGCAATTATATTTGTCGACAAACAACAACAGCGTTGTAGAATCAAGATTGAAATTGATGGTAACAAAAATTTTGAGTGCTCCTGAATCGCAAATTTTTTAAAAGTAGAACCATGAAAAGAAGAAATTTTTTAAAATTATCCGCTTCAGCAAGTGCTCTGACACTTTTGCCAAACGAAGTTTTTGCACTATTTAAATCCGCAGGAATGATTTCATGTCCGAATGTAAATGCAAAGAAAATTGTGCTGATTCAACTTTCGGGTGCAAATGATGGTCTGAACACCATTGTGCCAATAAACCAATATGATTTATATGCGTCATTGCGACCAAACATAAAACTTGCCAACTCGGGCGTAAACGGGATTATCAATTTAGACACAACACTTCCGCTTGCCAACCAAGTGGGGTTGCATCCATCGATGGTAGGATTTAAAAACCTTTACGACAGCGGAAAAATGCGATTGATTCAAGGTGTTGGCTATCCAAACCAAGACAAGTCGCACTTTAAATCAACCGATTTGTGGCTCACTGGTGGCGATGGAACGCAAGCCAACAATGGTTTAGATAGTGGTTGGATGGGACGTTTTATGGAAAGTTATTATGCAAATTTTTTGACGGCAAATTTTCCGTTAGGCATTCAGCTCGGAAGTTCAGAAAACTCTTTGGGATTCCACGGCGAAACGCAACACGGCATGTCAATGAATATTAATGGACAAGACCCTGCAGGATTTTATTCTGTTGTGAACGGTCTTGGTGGACCAGCACCGTCAAATATTCCAAATTCTGAATTTGGAAATTTGTTGCAATTTATTTTGCAGAATGATGCCAATACGAACATATATGCACAATCAATTTCAACAGCTTTTAATGCTGGCACAAATTCTATAACCTATGCAAATACAGGCATTGCAAATCAGTTAAAATCAGTAGCACGTTTCATTTCTGGAGGCTTGCAAACAAAAGTTTACTTAGTGAAAATTGGCGGTTTTGATACGCATGATATGCAAGTTGCAACAAACACAATCACGCATTTGGGTACGCACGCGAAATTATTGGGAGACTTGTCCATGGCAGTTTCGAATTTTATTGCTGACCTTACCAATCAAAACAAAATTGACGACGTGGTGGCAATTACTTTCTCAGAATTTGGACGAAAAGTAGCCGAAAACGGAAATCTGGGAACCGATCACGGCGAGGTTGCTCCGATGTTTGTGTTTGGAAGTGCGATTGAGGCAGGTGTTTCTGGCACAAACATAAACTTAACTGAAGCAACCGCAGGCAACAATTTTCAAGTTCAAACGGTGCAACATGATTACAGGCGGGTTTTTGCCACCATTTTGCAAGATTGGTTGGGCGCAAGCACACCAGCATTAAATGCAAGTTTGTTTAACTATACTACAAACACAGGTTTTGTCGCCAATAAAATATCAAATCTGATAACTGTTGGCGCAACCGTTCCGCAATCTTGCTATGCCAATGCGTTGCTTTCAAACGAAATTTTTGAGTCCAAAAATGATATTGTAGTTTACCCAAATCCATCGTCGTCCATTGTTACTATTCATGCCACAAATATCATTGAAAATGTTTCAGTTTACAGCATAGACGGAAAGCTTGTTGGGCATTATAAAAACAACAATTTTAATAATGAATTTACAATTGAAGTACAACAATTTGCAACTGGCATTTACAATTTAGATATAAAAACAGATGTAGGACGATTTTCGGAGAAGGTTATTGTGAAGAGATAAATTTTTTGCATTAATTAAATATCGACTTTTAATCGTTGGCTTTTAGAAATTTTTGAATAAGTAATTTTAACTGTAAAATAATAAAATCTTCCTTCCTATATCATGTACACTTTTGTAATTTTATTTTATTAGATTTGTAGTATAAATTTTCTATTATGACACTTCAAGAAAAAAAACAGGTCATTATCGACCAAATTCAAAAAGAAACTTCGGAAAATATAATAGACCGAATAACAATGGATTATACCAATATTAAAAGTTGGGATTCTGAATATGGGCAAGATATTCTTTGCAGGCTGTTGGAACAATCGCAACAAGAAGCGCGGGATGGGAAAACACATTCTTTGGAAAGCGTTAAGGCAATGATTAAAGAAAGACTGGCTACTCACAAACTGGCTGTTTAATGAAAATTATTTACACAGACAAAGCATTAACTTCTTTTACAAAAATTTTAGACTTTCTTGTCTATATTTGGAATGAAGATATTGAACAAGACTTCATTTCTATAGTTGATAAAATAGAAATCTCGCTGATTAAAAATCCCGAATTAGGGAAAATTACTATAAATAATATTCGAGAAATTGTGTTGCACAAAAATGCAAATTTGTATTATGAATATGATCATGCAAATGCGCAAATCAAGTTTTTACTGTTTAAAGACAATCGGCAAAACCCCGAAAGTTATTTAAAACAGCTTTAAAAAAGATGCTTATCTTTGGCTTTTATTAAAGTTAATTCTATGAACTTTTTTTCTTCTAATTTTAAACTTGGCATTCTTGGTGGTGGACAACTCGGCAAAATGTTGCTTGCCGAAACCCGAAAATTTGATATTCAAACTTATGTTTTAGACCCAAGCAATGAAGCACCTTCGCAGTTTGGCGCCAGAAAATTCATAATTGGCGATTTGATGGATTTTGACACGGTTTACGATTTTGGAAAACAAGTCGATTTGTTGACAATTGAAATTGAAAACGTAAATCTTGATGCATTAGAAAGATTAGAAATCGAAGGTTTAAAAGTTTTTCCATCGCCAAAAACCTTACGTTTAATTCAAAGTAAGGCAACACAAAAAGAATTTTATGTTGACAATAATATACCAACTTCGGCTTTCGAGTGTTATTCTACAACACAAAATCTAACATCAAAAATCAAAAATCAGCAATCAAAAATCACTTTGCCATTCGTATGGAAATGCGCGCGATTTGGATATGATGGAAACGGTGTAAAAATTGTACGAAACTTTCAAGATTTAGAAAATTTGCCTGATGTGGAATGCATTGCGGAAGAAATGATTTCATTCAAAAATGAATTGGCGGTCATTGTTGTTCGCTCTGGAAAAGGTGAAGTTAAAAATTATCCTGTTGTGGAAATGGAATTTCATCCTGAGGCCAACCAAGTAGAATATGTGATTTGCCCAGCGAGAATTGGCGATGTCGTTGCTCAAAAAGCCATTGAAATTGCTTTGAAAGTTTCAAAATGTTTCGATCATGTTGGCATTTTGGCAGTAGAAATGTTCCAAACCCACGACGACAAAATTTTGGTTAACGAAGTTGCGCCCCGCCCGCACAACTCTGGACATTATAGCATCGAGGCAAGCTACACCTCACAATTTGAAAATCATATCAGAGCAATTCTTGGGCTTCCACTTGGCAATTGCGAAAGCAAAGTTGCGGGCATTATGGTAAACTTAGTCGGTGCCGAAGGTTTTTCAGGCAATGTGATTTATGAAAACATTGATCAAATTATGGCTATTGACGGCGTTACACCACATATTTATGGCAAACGAGAAACGCGTCCTTTTCGTAAAATGGGACATGTGACGATTGTGAATGAAGATATGGCGGAGGCGAGAAGAATTGCGGAGATTGTCAAGAACTCGTTACGAGTCGTTTGTGAAATTTAAAAAATTAAATCTTTTTACCTAAATTTGAAAAAATTATATAAATGAAAATTTCAAAACTCCATATAAATCAGTACAGACATTTAGAAAATCTTACTTTTGATTTTACTTACCCAACTGACTATAAGGACGCCTCAAAAGCAGGTAAACCATTAGATAAAATTTGTTTTATCGGTCAAAGTGCAACCGGGAAAACTGGGTTGTTGGAGTTGATTTATAAAGAAATAGAAACTCTATACAACCTTAATGTTGGAAATCAAACCAATGTTTTTTTATCAGAAAATGAATTTTCCTTTGTTGACAATTGTTTATTTGAATTTAATTTATTGAATGAGAAATTAAAAATAAATGGAAACGAACTAGTAATTGAAAAAGTGATTTATGAAGATGCACGTAAGAACGGAGTGGGTGCTTCTTTTACCAAATATTTTGAATTTAAATTTAAGTCATATTATTTAAAAGCCAATTTGATTTCTGATAATAATATTGAGCTTTTTACCCACAATCCAGTGGATTTTTTTGAAAAGTACCCAGGATTAAATAGTAATATTAATCTAAAAAATAATGGTCAAATTGTTTTTTTTGACAATAATGTAAATCCCGCTATTTGGTTAAGTATTTTAAAAGATATTTTAATTTACAGAAAAAAATTTACTCAGAAAATGTCTGAACTAATCCACAAAGGATTATTAGCAAATCAAAAAAAATTAAGTTCAGAATTTGAAAAATGGCAAAAAGAAAATCCAAATCAATTGGAAGATTTTGCTGAAATGTTCAATCCCATTTTAGAAAAATTAAATTTAGAAGTTGATTTAATTAACACCGAATATTCAATCCCAATTAAAAACAAATTAACTGACGAAGTCATTCCAATTCAAAACACAAGCACAGGAACAAAAGGTTTACTTCTCTCTTTTTTACCACTTTTTAAACTAAACAGTAAAGACTCAATAGTTTTAATAGACGAGCCCGAACGTTCCTTATATCCAGATATGCAAATGAATTTGATGGAATATTATCAAAACCTTGCTCCTGATGCACAATTTATTGTAGCTACACATTCTCCATTTATTGCTGCTTCTTTCGAACCTGAAGAGCGCTATATTTTGTATTTTGACGATGAAGGAAAAGTTGCAGTTAGAAGAGGAAGTTCTCCGATCGGTGATGACCCCAATGATATGTTGAAAAATGATTTTGGTGTAAATTATTACAATAAATTTGGGGAGGAGGCTTATAAAAAGTATCTGAATTTAAAAGAAAATTTAGCATCAGAAACAGACCCAGTAAAAAAGAAAGAACTGTTATTGGAAACTGTAAAATTAGGAGATACATATAATTTTTAAAATATGAGAAGGGTAATCAAAGATGATAATTCAGAAATTGTCACTCAAAATCTAAAATATATCGAAGGTAATTCCGCAAAGAATCAAAATATTTCCAAAATACTTTTCAAAGAACAAAAAGGATTTTGTGCCTATACGGAAGAATATATAGGTAGAGCTGATGCAAGAGACATTGAACATTTTAATCCACATTTAAAAGGAAGAAATACTGATGGGCATTCAAACTGGTTTTTAGTCAAACATCAATGGAATAGTGAAAAATCATCAAAATGGGATAAATATCAACCTATTTTATTTCCAACTGATAAAAATTTTAATTCAAAAATAATATACGACGACGGAGATTACAGAGTATCCAACTCTAATGATGTACGATCCTATAATTTAATTAAATTAATCAAGCTGGATGATTTAATTTTAGCTGATGAACGGAAGAAATATATTAGAAGAAAAAAAGACGAAATCGAAAAGTTTGGTCAATCTTCAAATGATTTCTTTGATATTTTAATCCAAGACGACATAAAACAAATTTCGTATTTAAGAGCTATTCAAGAAGAATTCAAAATTGATATATGGAATATGATTCCATTTCCAAGCTAAAAATGGAATTATTCTTTTTAAATCTTTCCAATTAGTTAAAAATATAATAAAACCTGCACCATTTTCATACAAAAGCATAAATTTGAAAAAACTTTAATCATGAAAAAACTATTTTTTTTATTGTTAATATGCAACCTATCAATTGCACAAACAAATTCCAAAGAGAGCTCAAAATTAACAGGTGCTCAAAAAACAATAGTTGCAGCAAACTGCAAAGACGTTGCCTCTTATGCTAAAAAAGACATTAAAAATAAACAAATTTCAATTTTCGTACAAGGCGGAATTGCACCGATGGTCTACAAAGCAGACCCCATTTTTGAGAAAAAACACAACATAAAATACATCGATTTAGGATGTATCGGAAATGAATATGCTGAAACTTACAACCAGACAATTTTTGAATATCTGACAAAAACCTTCGGCAAAAGTTGGACAATAAATGTTAACAAAAATGTTGTAGGATTATCAAAATGGCAAGCTAATCAGAAAAATTTAATTGCACGAAATGACTAAAATAGCCGTAATCATGGGCAGTATATCTGACATGCCCATTATGCAAGAAGCCATCGACATTCTCAAAAGCTTTGATTTAGAAACCGAAATTGACATTGTTTCTGCCCACCGCACACCCGAAAAACTCTACGATTTTGCAACAAATGCGCACCTTCGTGGCATTGCAGTAATTATTGCAGGCGCGGGTGGCGCCGCGCATTTGCCTGGCATGGTGGCAGCCATGAGTCCACTTCCCGTCATTGGCGTACCCATAAAATCCAGCAATTCCATCGATGGTTGGGACAGCATTCTGTCTATTTTGCAAATGCCAGGCGGCGTTCCAGTCGCTACAGTTGCTTTGAACGGCGCAAAAAATGCAGGAATTTTAGCAGCGCAAATTATAGGAATTTCAGATGAATCTGTAATAAAAAAAATAATTGCATATAAGTTAAGCTTAAAAGAGGCCGTCGATAACGCATCCTTAAATCTTAAAAAGCTTTAATTTTTAAATCTATAATAAAACAATAAGTCAACCCGTTGGGTGCAATTATTTTTTTAAATAAAAGTGTATAAATATTGGGACAAGATACTGAAATTCAGTATCTTGTAGTCGCTAAACACCCAATATC
>JAYWGW010000071.1:0-18274 GCA_043778045.1 Bacteroidota bacterium
CACACGTTTTATGCAATTGGTTGATGGAATGGACAATTCGTCTCCATTGTTAAACTTCCCGTTAGGAAATCTTGTTGGTCTTTCTGAGATTGATGTAGCAAGTGTAGAGCTTTTGCCAGGAGCATCATCTGCGTTGTACGGAGCAAATGCTTTCAATGGTATTTTGTTTATGAACAGCCAAAGTCCATTTGAAAAAGAAGGCGTTACTGCATATCTTAAATATGGTCAAACAAGACAAGCCGCAGCGGGAGACAACAGATATTATGATTTGGGTGTTAGGGCATCAAAAACATTTTCAAAATATTTTGCAGCAAAAGCCAACTTCGCTTTTATGAGCGGAACAGATTGGTTTGCAACTGACTATTCAGATTTATCAAATCCTGGTGCAGACCGTTCTTTTCATAACTACAATGGATTGAATGTCTATGGTGATGAAGCTTCTACAAACATCAGAAATGTTGGACAGACTTTGGTTGGCTTAGGTTTATTAAGTGCTGGCGCAGCAAGTGTTTTGCCTAATTATAACGTAAGTAGAACTGGATATAATGAAGTTGATTTAACGGACAACAAAGTAAGCAACTCAAAATTTGATGTCTCTTTAAACTTTAGACCATTTGCAAATGATTTTGAAATCATCCTTCGTTCTAAACTTGGATATGGCAATACTGTATATCAAGGTGGAAACAGATATTATTTGAATAATTTTATGATGAGCCAACAAGGGCTTGAAGTGAAAGGCAAAAACTTTTTTGTTCGTGGCTATACTACAACAGAAGACGGCGGAAAATCTTATGACATGTTGTTTACAGGACTCAACGTAAATCGTCAGTGGAAAGCTGATGCAACGTGGTTTGGACAATATGCTGGTGCGTTTGCACAAAGTACAATTCTTGGTGGTTTGACTGCTCCTCAAGCGCATGCTTTCGCAAGAAGTGTTGCAGATACAGGACGTGCTTTGCCAGGCACAGCTGCATTTAATCAAGCATTCTCAACGGTAACGAATGACGCGGATGTTCGCACAGGTTCAAAACTTGTTGATAATTCAAGAATTTGGCATTCAGACGCAAACTATAACTTTAAAGATGATGTGAAAGTTGCAGAAATTCAAGTTGGTGGATCATACCGCTTGTTTAATTTGGATTCACAAGGTAGAATTTATACCGACAAAGATGGCCCGATACGCTACAACGAATATGGCATCTACACTCAAGTGCAAAAAAAGTTAATGGAAGACAAATTGAAATTTACAGGCTCCATTCGATATGATAAAGCGCAAAATTTCGCAGGTAATTTTTCACCAAGAATTTCAGCTGTTTATTCTGCGGGAGAAAGAAGAGATCATAACTTCAGAGCATCTTTTCAGACGGGTTTTAGAAATCCATCTACACAAGATCAATATATTGGTTTTAATGTAGGAAGTGCGGTTTTGGTAGGTTCAGCGCCAGATAATTTAACTCGTTTTACCGAAACTCGTGGTGGTGGAGGAATTGACGGAACAATTTCACCAACTGGAGTTGCCATCTTAACAGCATTAAATGGTGCACCGACTAACACTGTTACTATCAATGGTAATAACGCTTATTTTAATTCTTACACCGTTGATTCTGTTCGTGCTTTTGGAGCTTTTATAGCAGCAAATCCAGGAAACACGCCGGGCGCAGCAGCATTATTGAAAAAAACTAACGTAAATTTTGTACAACCAGAAACAGTACGAGCAATTGAACTTGGATATAGAGGCGTTGTTAAAGGATTTAATTATGATTTAAATGGATATTACAATATGTATAACGATTTTATCGGAAATCTAAACGTATTGGCTCCTTTATATGGAACAGTTACCGAAGCACATGATTTTGCAACAGGCGCACCAACTTACATTAGTAACCCTGGAGTTCAATCAGTTATTGCTTTGGCAAATGGCGATACACGTACATTTCAGCTTTATACGAATACAAAACCAGAGATCACATCTTTAGGATTTGGAGCTGGAATATCTAAAAGACTAAACAAAACTTTTGAATTAAGCGGAAACTATAATTTTGCTGAATTTAAATTTGATCAAGCATTAGATCCAAGTTTTGAAGCAGGTTTCAATACACCAAAACACAGAGCAAAAGCATCTTTAAGTGCAGATAAATTGATAGGCGATTTAGGATTCAACCTCAGCGGAAGATGGAATTCATCATATTTATATCAGTCTAACTTTGCTGATGGAATTATTGAAGAAGCAACCGTTATTGATATGCAAGTAAGCTACGGCATTCCTTCAATCAAATCAATTTTCAAATTAGGTGGAACAAATCTTGGTGGAAAAGAATACCGTCAGATTGTTGGTGCAGGTTTAATCGGACAGCAGTTTTATGCAGCTTGGACCATCACACCATAATAATAATTTATAAAAATATAATATCATGATAAAAAATATTAAATACCTTTTTATAGTTGCACTCGTGGTTGCGTCATGTACCAACGACGAAGACGTTGCTACCATTGATCCAAATTCTTCTGACGGACTTCCGGTTACAGCAGGAACAGCAAATTTTTCAAAATATGTTGCTGTTGGAAATTCATTGACTGCGGGTTACAGCGATGGAACTTTATTTATTGAAGGACAAAAAGGGGCGTGGAGCACTTTGCTTGCAAGTCGTTTTGCTCTTGCCGGCGGTGGAGAATTTAAAGTGCCATTTATGGCAGATAATGTGGGAGGTTTTAAAATTGGAGGTACTGTTTTTCAAGGTCCCAGATTGTTTTTCAATGGAGCTGCACCGGGTCCAGTTTCGGGCGTACCATCAACTGAAATAACTACAAAGCTGACGGGTGGATTTAATAATATGGGCGTTCCAGGAGCTAAAAGTTTCCACTTACTTGCATCAGGATACGGCAATGCAGCTGGTCTTGCAACAGGACAGGCTAATCCGTTTTTCGTAAGATTCTCGTCATCTGCAACTGCTTCTGTTTTAGGCGATGCTGTGGCACAAGCACCAACATTTTTCTCTCTTTGGATTGGAAATAATGATGTTTTAGGATATGCAACTACTGGTGGAACAGGAGTTAATCAAACAGGTAATCTGACCCCAGCAACATACGGTGGCAATGACATTACAGACCCGAACGTTTTTGCTTCTGTTTACAACACACTTCTTGATGGTACAAACGGATTGACAAAAGGCGGCGCAAAAGGAGTTGTTTCAAATATTCCTTATGTAACTTCCGTTCCGTTTTTTACTACCGTTAGACCAAATGAATTACCTGGATTACCTGCTGCAAATGCTACATCTTTAAATCAACTTTTTGGAGGTATAAATGCAGCACTTACTACTGCGGGACTGCCTACAAGATTTGTAACTTTAATTGCGGATGATAGTAATCCTGCAACTACAGAATCAAATCCTTTGTTAATTATAGATGAAACTTTACCAAATATTTCTGCACAAATAACAGCAGCGTTGACACCAACTTTTGGTCCTGCAGCTGCATTTTTAGGAAATCAATATGGTCGCGCAAGACATGCAAGGACTACTGTTGGGAACAGAGATTATATTCTTTTAACAACTGCGGGATTAATTAGACCAACACCTCCTGGAAATAATATTGAAGCGGGACTACCTGCTGGCTTGACTCCTACATTTGCTGTCCGAGGAGTTTCGTTTCCATTGCAGGACGCTGCAGTTTTAACAGCCGACGAAACTGCACAAGTCAAAACTGCAACAGATGCTTACAACGCAACTATTTTGGCTCTTGCAAATGCAAAAGGCTTAGCTTTCGTTGATGCTAATGCTATTTTAGCTAAAGTAGCAAGTGGAACTTATGTTTCAAATGGTTTCACAATTTCATCTACATACGTTACAGGAGGTGGATTTTCATTAGACGGTGTTCACCCAAGTCCAAGAGGTTATGCTTTAATTGCTAATGAATTTATCAAAGCTATCAATACGAAGTTTAGTTCAAACCTAAAATCATTTGATGTTGGAAATTTTAGAATCCTATTTCCAGGTAGTTTGTAAAGAGATTTTTAGATCTTTACATTGTTAGACTATTAGATTTTCGGATTACTATATTTTTGGATAATTAGATTTTGGAATTTCGAATATTTAGAACAGTAAATTTTTAGTTAATTAAATTATAGTTTAATAAAAAAATCCACTTCATAAATTTGAAGTGGATTTTTTGTTTATGTATTTTAATTTTTGCGAAACAGAAAAAGCAAAAAAAATCATTTAGGCCGAACATTAAAAAACGCCATTTCTAAAAACCTATCTATCTTAAAATCCAACAATCTAATAGTCTATAAATCTAATAGTCCAACAGTCTAAAGATCTAACAATCTATAAATCTAACTGTCCAACAATCCAAAAATCTCCTACTAAATTGCCTCAAACATTTTGCCTGGTAAAGGACGAACAACGCCTTTCAATTCCATGTTTAGGAGCATTCCAGATATTTTATAAATCGGAAAATCGCATCGCAAGGCAATAATGTCCATTTGCTCTTTTCCATTTAACATCAAAAAATCAAAAACTTTTTGTTCGTCGTTTTCAAGCGAAACAAAAAGTTGTTTTTGTACTGGTTTCGATTTTGTTTCTATATCCCAGTTCAAAATATAAATGATGTCTGCTGCACTTGTCAGCAAGTTTGCTTTTTGGGTTTTTATCAGATTATTGCATCCTTGGCTCAACTTGTCGGTATTTCTGCCTGGGAGTGCAAAAACATCTCTATTATAATCATTAGCAAGGTTTGCCGTGATTAGAGAACCTCCTTTTTCTGCGGATTCTATTACGATTGTGGCCTCTGACATTCCTGCCACAATACGGTTTCTACGTACAAAATTTTCTTTCTCAGGACTGGAATTGCTCCAAAATTCGGTCATGAATCCGCCGTTTTGTTCCATTCGTGCCACATATTTGGTATGTACTTTAGGATATATTTGATTTAAACCGTGCGCTACAATTCCGATTGTTTGCAAGTTGTGATCCATTGCGGCTTGATGTGCCACAATATCAACACCATATGCAAAACCACTCACAATAACAGGATTCAAAGGTGCCAAATCGGCAATCAATTTCTTACAAAATTCAATTCCATAGGATGTGATTTGTCTTGTGCCAACAATGCTTATAATTTTTCGGTTTATCGTATCTATGTTTCCAGAAGTGAACAACAGAACAGGCCCATCGATGCAATGTTTTAATCTGTCGGGATATTGACCATCTTGAAAACAAGAAACATTAATGTTATTTGACCTAATATATTTCAACTCTTTTTCGGCACTATCAAACGCTTTTCTGTCTTTCAAGTTTTTCAGCAACACCGCTCCTACCCCATCGATATTAGCCAAAACAGACGATTTTGAATTTAACACATGCTCGGCAGATCCACAAATTCCAATCAGTTTTTTAGCCATAATATCTCCTACTCCTTCAATTTTAAGAAGCGCCAAAAGATGTAAAAGTTCGTTGTCGGTCATTATAATTTACAAATCAGAACTGCGAAAATAAAATAAATTTGTTAATAAAAACTGTTGATAAATATATTTATTTGTAATGAAAATATCTATTTTTGTGTTTATGAAAATCGAAAAGCACATCGAACAACTCTTATATCGTCATCAATGCGTAACTATTCCTAATTTTGGAGCGTTTTTGACAAATGTTTTACCAGCTGAGGTTAATGCGTTTACACAGACATTTTCGCCACCACATAAAACAGTTTCTTTTAATACCCATATTAAAAATAACGATGGTTTGCTGATTAATCATATCATTACGATTGAAAAAATTGACTACGAGACAGCTTTAAAAATTATTGAAACAGCAGTTGAAAGTTGGACAAAAATATTGCAATCCACAAACACATTATCTTTTAAAAATATCGGAACTATCAAAAAAAATGAATTTGATACCCAGATTTTTGAATCGTCATATGAAACAAATTACCTTGCAACATCCTTTGGATTACATAGTTTCGTTTCACCTTCTGTAAAAAGAGAATTTGAAAATTCGAATGAAAAAATAATAAAACTTATTCCGCAAGCAAAAGAAGTACGTGTTGAAACGCCTGTACAATACATTCAAAAAACAAATTATTTTAATTATGCTGCCGTTGCTGTTATAGCTATTGGCACCTTCGGATATGTTGGAAACAAATTTTACAACCAGCAAATTGAGGCTCAAAATCAAATTACGCAAAGTGAGGTTCGCAAGGAAGTAAATCAAAAAATACAAGAAGCTACTTTTTTTATTACAAACCCATTGCAATATTCCGACGTAAATGTTGCCGAAGCAGAAAAGCATTTTCATATTGTAGCAGGATCATTCCGAAGCAAAAGAAATTTAAAAAATCTCATGAAGCGAATGACGCTTTTAGGCTATAATCCAAAGGCACTACCACAAGATAGCTTAGGAATTACGCAAGTTTTGTTTGGTAGCTATGCCACGTTTGGAGCAGCACAGACAGCATTAGACAAAATTCATATTTCTGAAAACCCTGAAGCTTGGATATTGATTAAGAAACTATAGAAAATAAGGTCTACTACTACTTTATTTATTTATTTTTGCAGTTCATTAAATACTGTCTTCATGATAATCCCAAAAACTGCTTCAGAATCATTAACAATTTTAACGGATTTGGTATTGCCAAGTGAAACAAACCCACTAAACAATCTTTTTGGCGGGGAACTTTTGGCAAGAATGGACAGGGCAGCAAGCATTGCTGCACGCCGACACTCACGTCGAATTACCGTCACTGCGTCCGTAAACCATGTCGCTTTTAATCGTGCCATTCCTCTTGGAAGCGTTGTTACTGTTGAAGCAAAAGTATCAAGAAGTTTCAAAAGTTCCATGGAAATTTTTTTAGATGTATGGATTGAAGACCGTGAATCTGGAATTCGAAGCAAAGCAAACGAGGCCATTTACACATTTGTTGCCGTTGACGATACAGGACGTCCTGTTGAAGTGGCACCCGTTATTCCAGAAACGGATTTAGAAAAAGAACGATATGAAGCTGCACTTCGGCGCAAACAATTGAGTTTAGTTCTTGCTGGAAAAATGAAACCATCAGAAGCTACTGAATTGCGCGCTTTATTTTTATAGGTTTGATTTGTTGAATGTTAATATAATTTTTTACGTACGGAAAAGCTATAAATGATATATAAAAGTAATATTTGATTTTTTAGACATATTTTAGAATACCAAAAAAAATATTTTTACGCGTTATCAAACTGACATCAGTCCTAAAAGTTCTATAAAAATTAATAGCAATTTATCACAAGATTATAAATCTAATAGCGATTTATCGCCTATCTAAAAATCTAAAGATCTAATAGTCTAAAAATCTAAAAAAAATGGCCGCACACAACGAACTCGGGAAACTTGGCGAAGCCGCGGCCGTTGATTTTTTACTTAAAAATGGCTATCAAATTTTAGAAACAAATTGGGTTTTTCAAAAAGCCGAAATAGATATTATTGCACAAAAAGAAAACATTTTAGCAGTTGTTGAGGTTAAAACACGTTCAAGCATTGCGTTTGGCCTACCACAAGAAGCCGTAAAAAAATCTAAAATTCAACTTTTGGTAAAAGCAATTGATGCTTATGTGGTCACTCGAAATTTAGATGTCGAAGTTCGCTTTGACATTATCGCCATTCATAAGAACAACGGGATATTTGATATTGAACACCTTGAAGATGCCTTTTATCACTTTTAGATTGAAGTCGTTTAAACTTTTTTGATTGTAGCGAAAAATCAAGATTTTTGTTTCACTTTTTCTCAATGAATAGCAGCGCTACTGATTCAAAAAAAGCAGAATATGGTATAAGAGACGATTTTTCAGCCAATTGAAAAAAGCTAAACGACTTCACTGTTTGAAATATAACATTTTGTTATAAAAATTATATCTTTGTGGTTTATTTAAATATCTAAAAATGAAAACCACAGCCTCAGTTGTTGAAAATTATATCAAAACAAAACCTTTTCTATTAAGTGCGTTGTCGCAAAACATTATAAATCTTACCTCGCTTTCGCGAAATATGATTGACGAATTAGGCTCTGAATTAGGTCAAGATGTAAAACAAGGCGCCGTTGTTATGGCTTTAAAGCGACTTTCGTCGGATTTAGATTTTCGATTAAATCATAAAATATCTAAGATCATGAAAAATTTAGGCGAAATTACAGTTCGTTCACCTTTATCAGATTTTACATACGCAGTTTCGGAAACGATACTCAGCAAGCAGGCGGAATTAATTTCTGAAATCAATAAAAATTCAGATATTTTTTATAATTCATCGCGTGGTGTTAGTGAAACCAATATTGTCGTAAGCGAAACCGTTGCGAATTTGGTTCCAACGTTTTTAAAAGATGAAAAACTGTTGCAACGCTATGACAATTTAGCTTCGATAACCGTTAAACTCCCCAAAGAAAATGTGTCAACGCCCGGTGTTTATTATTTTATATTCCAACGATTGGCTTGGGAAGGCATTATAATCAACGAGGTTATTTCTACCTCGTATGAATTTACAATTTTAGTAAGCGATGATGATGTTGATGTGGCATTTAAAGTTATAAAAGATTTAAAAACATTATAATTTAAGGTGCGGGATTTGGAAATTGCTTTTGAACAACGTCAATTTCGTTTAAAATTTCTATACTTAAAATTACATCAAACGCATCTATATTTTCTTGCAATTGTGGCAAAGTTGTGGCACCAATTATTGTGCTTGTTACAACTTTTTGTTGTTGTAAAAAGGCTAACGATAACTGCGTAAGCGAAATGTTATGTTTTTTTGCAATGTTGTTATATAAATTTACAGCTTGTAAACTTTGCTCCGAGTTGTAGCGCATAAACTGCGGAAAAAGTGAAAGTCTTGCTTCTTTGGGATGCTGATTATTCAAAAACTTTCCCGTCAATTGTCCAAAAGCTAATGGCGAATATGCCAAAATCCCGACATTTTCCCGACAGCAAACTTCTGAAATTCCAACTTCTAAGCTTCTGTTTAATAAAGAATATGGATTTTGTAAGGTCACAATTTTTGGTAAATTGTGTTTTTCACTTTCATTTAAAAAACGCATAATTCCCCATGGTGTTTCGTTAGATAATCCAAAATGGCGAATCTTTCCTTCTGATATTAAATTTTGAATGGTTTGTAAAACCTCAAATATGTTATCACAATAACCATCATTTTCATCAATATAGCCAAGTTGTCCGAACATATTTGTTTTTCGTTCGGGCCAATGGAGTTGGTATAAATCAATGTAATCTGTTTGCAAACGTTTCAAACTTTTTTCTACCGACAATCGAATTGTTGCATCATTATATCGCATGTCTTCACGAATATAATCCATATTGCGATTGGCACCTGCAATTTTTGTAGCCAAAACAATATCTTGTCGTCGTCCTGATTTTTTTATCCAATGTCCGATAAAATCTTCAGTGATGCCATACGTTTCTGCTGTGGCCGGAACAGGATACATTTCGGCAACATCAATAAAATTAATGCCATTTTCTAAAGCCACATTTATTTGCGCGTGGGCTTCTTGCATGCTATTTTGTTTGCCAAAAGTCATGGTGCCAAGGCAAATATTACTGACTTGTATATCGGTATTTGGTAACGTATTGTAGGTCATTGCTGATTTTTTTACAAAGGTATTACTTCGATTTGGGTTGGGCAAAAATTAACGAAATCAAATGTATAAAGAAACTAAGAATCAAAGCATTTCATTAAATGATTAAGGGCACTTCTAAAAACTCAGTTGTCAATAAATGAAAACTTTTTAATTAAATTTTTAATAACTTACCATTACGTTTATTAAGAAAACTAAGCAAGTAACGACTTAATAATCTTAATTTCTGAGTGGTTTACTTTAAAGATAAAGTTTGACTTAGTTTTTAGCGGTGCCCTAAAATAAAAAAATGCATTGAAGCTATTAAAAATAAATTTTGTAAAATTTCGTTTTCCCTTAATATGTTTCAGAGATTACGTATTTTTGTATACTGAAAATAACTACAAATATTTATGTTTAAAAATATATTCATACTATTCGTCTTTTGCTTTTTTAGCAATAAAAATGTGGCTCAAGTCTATCGTTTTAAAGCGGTAAGTTTTAGTGTGATGGAAAAAGCTACCAAAGACAAATGGGGCGAATGGACGGAATTCGAGCCATCGACCACCATTATATCTATAGACGGAAAAAAAGATAGAATTATCGTGGCTTCACGAGAAATTCAGCTGTTCAAAATTGTGAATTATGGCAAGAAGATTTCAAATAAAAAAACAGACACCGTAGTTTTCAATTGTATTGACAATGATGGTGGAGATGTTACCATTATAGTTATTACGTTCAAAAATCAGGATGATCGCATGCAGTTTTACATCAATTATCAGGATGTAAAAATGGTATATAACATTTATAAGGTCAAATAACATGGACTTTACCTATCCAAAAAATCAAAAACTTAAAAGCAAAAAAACAATTGACTCGTTGTTTTCTGCTGGAAAATCGGTTAGCAAATTTCCGTTGCGACTGGTGTATGTCGAAAGTAGCTTTGGATTGGATATTTCCAAAAACGAAAAGCTAAAATTTGGCGTTTCTGTATCCAAAAAAAACTTTAAAAAAGCGGTGGATCGGAACCATTTTAAAAGATTGTTGCGAGAAACCTATCGTTTAAACAAACATTTGCTGTTAGATAATGTTCAAAAAAACTATGCGATTATGTTTTTTTATCAAACCAAAGACAGGCTTTCTTTTGAGGAAATTAATACGAAAACAGTACAACTTTTTGAGAAGTTTTTGAAAAGTGAAAATGAAAAATCTAAAGAAATTTGATAGTTACATTTTCAATTATATTAATTATTAAACAACGCTCGGATTTAATTTATATTTTGTATTGTTGCAATTTTTCATTCTAAAAGTAATATGGATAAAAAAAAATCAAAAATTGTGGATTTTGAAGGTTTTGTTTCCCAATTTATGGAAAACACAAAGGAACCATTTAAATTTGAACAATCGTCCTTACAAATATATCCGCTAAATATTGCGCTATCTTTCATTAAACCGCCAACACCTTTATTTAGAACTGCTTATAATTTTTTATTGCTTTTTTTAGATGGCGGTGGAGAGCAACAAGTGGACAATGATATTATAGAATTGCAAGCGAATGATATTTTATTTATCAGAGAAGGACATTTGAATGCAATAAAATCTATAAAATCTACAACCGAAGGATTTTATATTTACATTGATAATCTTATAATTTCTCAAATTTTTGAGGATAAAGCTTTATTAAACCGATTTACATTTAATCCAAAACATTCTGTATCAAGGTCTGAAATGGAGTGGTTATGCCAATGTTGTAATTTAATGGTACAGCATAAAAATAATTTTAATGAATCCAATGAAGTTGAAGCAAGTTTGTTAAAATCCATCGTTTTAAAATTATCCCAAACGTGGCCGGCAGCACTGTCTAATTCTGACCGACAATCGCGAATTACGATGCTTTTCAAAGAATTGCTTTATGAAAATTTTATCCAAAATAGAACGGTAAAATTTTATGCAAATTCATTGGCAGTGTCTGAAAACTACCTTAACAGATGCGTGAATCTCGTCACAAATAAATCGCCAAAGCAACATATCAATGAATTGGTAATTTATCATAGCAAAGTGCTTCTACAAAATTTTTCAAAAGATATTTCGGAAATTGCATTTGATCTCAATTTTTCAGACGCTTCCTACTTTGGACGACTGTTTAAACAAATAACGAAAGTTACGCCTTCGCAATACAGAATTTCACTTACGCATGATTTGTCCGAGTAAAGGCAATAATTCTCCGATACCAGTTGATCAATCTTTTTATAAATTTGCAGCATAATAATTGCACGTTGCAAATCTTATAAAAAAATAATATCATGAATTTATTCAAGCGCATCAGTATTTTAATCCTTTGCTCAGTTGCGATATTATGTTTTACCGCATTTATGCCTTTAAACCAAAAGGAATTATTAAACTTCAAAATTACTAATATCAAAAAAAACAGTGGTAAAGTGGTTGTAGAAATCTATAACACCAAATCAAGTTGGTTGAAAATTCCATTTCGTACGGCAACATTATCAGCCAATAAAAATTTTGAAATAGCTTCATTCCAAGTGCCTTACGGCAAATATGCGGTTACTGTTTATCAGGATTTAAATGGAAATGGGGAAGCTGATATGAATTTTTTAGGTATTCCAAAGGAGCTTGTAGGATTTGGTAATAACTATAAACCGTTTGGCGAACCTAAATTTAAATCCGCGCTTATAAATTTCAGTGCTTTATCTAAAACAGAAGAAATCAAATTATACAAAGTTCTATAAAACTTAAATATTAACGAAAACGAATTTTTAACTTATCACTTTTTGAATACCAATTTTTAATCAATCCTATGAAATATATTTTACTTGCTCTACTTTTATTTACTACTATTTTAAAAGCACAAAACACAGTTTCTGTTCTCGGAAAAGTGCTCGACGAAAACGATAGACCTATTTCTGGCGCAAAAATATCAATTACAGATTTATCAATTGAAGTTATTTCCGACGAAAATGGTAATTTTATTTTTGAAAGCATCGTACCCAAAACCTATAATTTTATTGCAACAGCATCGGGTTTTGAACAAGACACCGCCTTCAATATCATTATAAAATCTGCAGAACAGCGATATGATTTTCAATCTCAAAGCAATCTCAAAAGCATTAGACGAGATAAAAATCGTTTCAAATCCATTCAAACGCAAAAAAGAATCACCGCTTTCCATACAAAGTTTATCACCTGTAGAAATTGCAACTTATCCAGGTGGAAATAACGATATTGCAAAGGTTGTGCAAACATTGCCGGGCGTTTCGGGTTCAGTTGGCGGTTTCAGAAATGATATCATTATTCGTGGTGGTGCGCCAAACGAAAATGTGTATTATCTTGATGCAATCGAAGTTCCAATTATAAACCATTTTAGTACGCAAGGCAGTGCCGGTGGGCCTGTCGGATTATTAAATGTTTCGTTTATAGACGGCGTAACGCTTTCAAGTTCAGCTTTTGAAGCCAAATATAACAATCCACTCTCAGGCGTTTTGCAATTTAAACAACGCAGTGGAAACAACAAAAAATTTCAAGGCAATTTGCGCGTTGGTGCGAGTGAAACTGCGCTAACATTTGAAGGCCCGATGTTTAAAAAAGGAAAGGAAAGCAGCAATACAAGTTATTTATTATCCGTGCGTCGCAGTTATTTGCAGTTATTATTTTCATTAATTGGATTGCCAATTCGACCTGATTTTTGGGATTATCAGTATAAAATTAATTCAAAAATTGATGATTTTAACGAAATTAATTTTCTTGGGGTTGGGTCGATAGACGATTTTTCGGTTGCAAAACCTGACAATTTTGATATTCAACAGCAAATCACATTAGATCAAGTGCCAATTATCAAACAATGGAGCACGACGAGCGGTTTAAGCTGGAGAAAACGTTTTAAAGACGAATCAGGCTTTATGATTAATTCAATTAGTACCAATATTTTAAACAATAATTTTAAACGGTATACAGATAATGAAAATTTACAAGGTTTGTTTTTTGTAAATAATTCACGAGAAACCGAAGTAAAATTTCGAAATGAAATCACAAAAAATTTCGGAAATTGGAAAGTTGTAGCTGGATTTAATGTAGAAAATGCTATTTACAAAAACGACACGCAAGATTTAAATCAAAATATTAAATTCTCAACAGAAATAAATTTCATTAAATCGGGCTTTTTTGCGCAAACATCAACAACAATTCTCAACGATAGGTTGGATGTGTCTTTTGGTTTTCGATCCGATGCCAATACGTTCACCACTCAAAAAAACCAATTGTTAGAAACATTTTCACCAAGAGTGGCTCTTTCCTATGCATTAACCCAAGAAAAAGATTGGCGATTGAACGCAACCGTTGGCAAATATTTTAAAATTGCGCCATACACTATTTTAGGTTTTAAAGACAATCAGGGCAATTTTGCAAACAAAGACGCTGATTATACAAGCAACATTCATTACGTTTTGGGTTTGAGCAAGATTTTAAATCCGACCACACAAATTTCGGTCGAAGGTTTTTTTAAAGATTATCAAAATTACGCAGTTTTGGTGCGTGATGGTGTTTCGTTAGCAAACAAAGGTGGTGGTTTTGAAGTGCTTGGAAATGAAGATGTGATTACAAATGGAACAGGCAGAACCTATGGCGTAGAGTTTTTATTTCAACAAAAGTTAACCAAAAACTTCTTTGGAATTTTGGCATATACCTTATTTAAAAGCGAATTTACGGGTTTGGATAATACTTATAAGCCATCACTTTGGGATAGTAGAAATTTAGTTTCGGCAACGGCAGGCTACAAATTTAAACGCAATTGGGAAGTCGGCCTGCGATACAGATACGCTGGAAAGACGCCATTTGCACAAGTGAATCAGGCGCAAACTTTAGCAAATTATCCACAAGTTGTTTTGAATTTTGACAATCTTGGACAAGAAAGACTTGATGCCTTCAGTCAATTGGACTTAAGAATTGATAAAAAATGGAACTTTAAAAAATTTGCTTTTAACCTATTTTTTGATGTTCAAAACGTGTTAGCACAAACAATTCCGCAACCAATAGAGTTTGGACTTGCTCGTGATGAAAGTTCAGGTGCAATAACAAATCCACGAAGTTTAGTAGCAGTCAACACCGCGCAAGGTCAGGTTTTACCTTCGATTGGAATTATTTTGGATTTTTAAAGGTTATATAGATTGCGATGTTTTGATATTTAAAATTAACATTTGAAAGTAATGTATCTACCCAAACAAAACTCCAACCACATCTTCAATTTTTGACACCAATTGCACTTTAATACCAGTATTTTTCAAGGCTATTTTATTATATTTAGAAACAAAAATAGTGGTAAATCCTAATTTTTCTGCTTCTTGTATGCGTTGATCTACACGGTTCACGGGTCTGATTTCGCCCGAAAGTCCGACTTCGCCCGCAAAACAAAAATCTTTTCCAACCGGAATGTCTTCGTTAGATGATAAAATGGCGGCGACAACAGCCAAATCAATCGCAGGATCGTCAACAGAAATGCCACCTGTAACATTAAGAAAAACATCTTTTGCTCCCAGTCTAAAACCTGCGCGTTTTTCAAGAACGGCCAAAATCATGTTCAATCTTTTTGCGTTGTAACCCGTTGTACTTCGTTGTGGCGTACCATAAACGGCAGTGGAAACAAGGGCTTGAATTTCGAGCATCAGTGGACGCATTCCTTCTAAAGTTGAAGCAATTGCCGTGCCCGAAAGTTCTTCGTTTTTATGCGATATCAATATTTCCGAAGGATTGGAAACTTCTCGAAGTCCCGAACCTAACATTTCATAAATGCCCAATTCTGCCGTGGAACCAAAGCGGTTTTTCAGCGAGCGTAAAATTCTGTAGACATGATTTCTATCACCTTCAAACTGCAACACCGTATCGACCATATGTTCCAAAATTTTTGGTCCAGCAATGCTTCCATCTTTGGTAATGTGTCCAATTAAAAGCACTGGAACATTAGTCTCTTTTGCAAATTTTATAAGCTCAGCAGTGCACTCTCTGATTTGAGAAATGCTTCCGGGCGAAGAGTCGATATAATCTGTATGCAGCGTTTGAATGGAATCAATAATTACAATTTCAGGTTCAATTTCCTGAATTTGTTTAAAAATGTTTTGGGTTTTGGTTTCCGTTAAAATAAAGCAGTTGTTTGCTACGGTTGTGATGCGTTCTGCCCGCATTTTGATTTGCTTTTGGCTTTCTTCGCCTGAAACGTAGAGTGTTTTGTATGGCAATTTTAATGATACTTGCAATAACAAGGTGCTTTTTCCAATGCCTGGCTCTCCGCCCAAAAGTATCATGGAACCTGGAACGATGCCACCACCCAATACACGATTAAATTCGCCATCGCCAGCATTCATTCGGACTTCTTGCGTGGCATCAATTTCGTTGATGCGCAAGGGTTTTGACACTTTTTTGACTTCACATGTGATGGGTTTCCAAGTGGTTTTTTCTTCTTTTTGAATCACTTCTTCCACAATGGTGTTCCACTCTTTGCAGGCATTGCACTGTCCTTGCCATTTGGAATATTGTGTGCCACAACTTTGGCAGAAAAAAGAAGTTTTTATTTTGGACATTTTTATGGATTTATTAAAAATGTAAATATAACACATAATAAATGCAGTCAACATTTATTTAGGAGTGCTAATAAAAATAGTAATGGTGTAACCCTTGATGGTACATTATAAAGAATTATCAAACAAAACTCGGCAACCGTTGCCATCTATGAAAATGCCAAAAATGTGGGCAGTAGCATAAAGACAGACTTTATGTTATACCCAAGTGGCATGATTGTAGCTCGCCCAACCGCAGATGGCACAGGCGCATTATCTTACACCAAACACTATTTTGCAGGTTCACAACGAGTAAGTAGCAAAATTGGCACCACAACCAATTTGGGTAAATTTTTGGAGGAATGGACCCTGCAAGAAAACAGCGACGGCGGAGCTGCCATAAACCTTGTAGCAACCAGCCAAACCCAATTGACCAAGGCCGAAACAGGCGTAACCAAAGTGTACACTGCATTTGACATTGCACCAAGCCCATCTTTTAACACCAACACAGCGTTTGTGCCAGTACAAGCTTTTACGGGAGCTGTTCTTGAGACCGAGCAATACTATTTTCACCCAGACCATTTGGGGAGTTCAAATTATATTACTAATATTGCAGGAGATGTGTCGCAACACATGGTCCCGATCGCTATCGGGATTGCTTGGCGAAACCTTTGTGGAGGAGCATAAAAACAGCATAAACAGCCCATTTAAGTTTAATGGCAAAGAGCTTGACGAAGAAAGCGGATTGTATTATTATGGCGCAAGGTATTATGACCCAAGGTTAAGTATTTGGGCGAGTGTTGACCCCTTGGCTAACTTCAATCCTTTCATGGATGATGAGCACTATATAAAAGGAGACCATAATGGAGGCGTATTTAATCATTTTAATCAAAACAGTTATTCCTATTGTTATCAAAATCCAGTAAAATATGTAGATCCAAACGGAAAGCAAAGTCAATTTCAGCGGGCTTTTGAAGAGAGTATGTCAGGTGTAATTAAATCTATCAAAGATATTCCTTCAAAAGTTTCAAATTTCATAGAAAAAACAAAAGCTTATAGTCCTGCAAGAAATTTAAGCGGTACCGCCATAATTGATGGTAATATTAAAGCAACAGTACATTATTACAGAGGAGATGGCGATAATGTTGTGTTAGGTCCTAACACTGTTAATGACATTAAAAATAATGATAGAGTATTAAAAGCAGTGTCTAATTTAAAAACTGGAAAATCACAAGGGCCAGCAAGTCATAGTGGTGGCGGAGTTGATATTACGATGGTCTTTGATGAATTTCATCTAGGAGCAATGAAATTAAAATATTCAACAACCTGTGATGATAAAACTTGTAAAAGTACTTTCACAGTCGATGATGATGGATTTGTAGATCCCAATTTCCTCGCAGAGGGAGTCGGTACGGCTTTAAAATTTGCAGGAGTGGATGCAGGAACATTAGAGCCTGATGGTAAGGGTTCAAATTTAGAAGCAGGCGGGGATACTTATAATTATGACCCTGTAATCTGGACAATAGAATATAAAAATCCAGGTTATCCAATAGACAAAAACGGTAAGCCGCTACCCATAAAAAAAGAAAAAAAATGAAAAATAGTATTATAAAGTACTTTGCTTTACTTACAGTTTGCTTTTCTTGTTCGGATAATTTGCCGTATAATTTAGAAAAGTACAATCAAGATGGTAATATTTCAATTAGTGATTCTCAGGGAGTGCCTATACTTGAAGAAAACTATAAAATTGGTTTTGATGACAAAAATCCACTTCTAAAAAGTATGAAAAAGTATTCGACTAATAAATTCGGCTTAGTGGTCTATGTTGAAACTATCGATAAAAAATACTACTATATATCAATAAAGCCAAAACCAAAAGAAGAGCAAGTATATGCTGAACTCCAAGTCAATTACAAGATTTTTACGGAGCAAGAATATAAAAAATTAGATTTACAAGACCATTGGCACAAAATAAGATAAAAACGCCCGATTGCGCGGATATATCTACGGTTAGATGCCCGATGGCGCGGAATTGCATTCATAAGTGTTCGAAACCTTAACTTGAATTTAAAATATTATCTACTTTGTAAGGATTGCCACCGCATTTTTCGACAATATCTTTA
>JAYWGW010000072.1:0-18065 GCA_043778045.1 Bacteroidota bacterium
AAAGATATTGTCGAAAAATGCGGTGGCAATCCTTACAAAGTAGATAATATTTTAAATTCAAGTTAAGGTTTCGAACACTTATGAATTGCATTCCGTGCCTGCAAAACTCGATAGCGCGGATATATCAACGGTTTGATTGCTCCGATGGCGCGGATCTGTCAACGGTTAGATAGTGCGGAATTGCATTCCGTGCCTATAAAATAAGGTAACACAAACTTGGAGCAATTCAAAGAATATAGTGCGCCAATAAAATATAACAATAAAATGAAACCCGATGGCTCGGATATGTCCACGGTTTGATTGCGCGGAATTACTTCGTCTGTTCGCACTTTCAGGCTCGGGTGCATTCCGTGCCCATAAAGTAAGACAACACAAACCGCTATGGAGCGAAAAACTAATCAATAACGAATGCATTTATAGAGCATGAACAACAATCACACAATAATCGTATTATCAGCAGGCAACATCTTAGCTATCATCATTTCATGGTCGCTGAACAAATCAACATTTTGGGCTGTAATTCACGCCATTTGTAGCTGGTTGTATGTAATTTACTATTTGATTGGTAGTCCAAAACATGATAATCTTACTGATTAAATGCAAATCTCAACCGACCCCATAAACACCCTCGAAAATCTTATTGCAAAAAACAAAACCAAAACTTTTTCAATTTATTTGGTGGTTATTTTGGCAGTGTTGGTTTTTGTGGCGTTGTTACCCATTATAACTGTAGACGTGAGTAGCCAAAGTCGTGGCATGGTGCGCTCAGTAACAGACAATGTGCCTGTGGCAACGGTGGTTAGTGGCCGCGCAACCTACATTAATCTAAAAAACAATGCTACCGTACAGAAAGGCGACACGCTGCTTGTTATTTCTAAACAAATTTTAGATGCTGACAAAGACATGCAAAACACTTTGTTGGGCAACACAAACCAATTGCGCGCAGACCTTTCAGCAGTGCTATCGGGCAAATCTGCTATTGCTTCCGCATCCGTTCGGGCAGAGTGGCAACGCTACCAATCGCAAAAAAATGAATTGAACAGTAAACTATTGTTGGCACAAACCAATTTTGACCGCCAAAAAACACTCTACGACAAAGGCATTATTGCCCGCGCCGAGTTTGAAAAACATGAGTTTGAACTTAAACTTGCCAAGCAAACACTGCAAAGTGCCGTGTCGCAACAACAAGCTTCATGGCAAAACCAACTGCGAGAGCTGGACAATCAAACCAAAAATTTGCGTGGCACTGTTGCAAAAATAAAAACCGAGGCCAACAACTATGTGGTGCTCGCGCCCATTGCCGGCACAATAGAAAACAGTATCGGATTGCAAAATGGTTCGTTCGTAAACGCCTCGCAAACATTAGCAAACATTTCACCATCGGACAATCTGATTGTGGAATGCAATGTTTTACCATCAGACATCGGACTCATCAGCAAGAACCAACATGTGAAATTTCAGTTTGATGCTTTTAACTACAACCAATGGGGCCTGCTCGAAGGCAACGTTTTCCATATTAACAACAACATTACGCTGCAACAAGATCAAGCATTTTTTACGGTGCGTTGCAAACTCAACAGCCGCCAATTAAAACTAAAATCGGGCTATGCTGCCACCATCGGAAAAGGCATGACACTAACCGCAAGGTACATTATTACAAAACGTAGCCTTTTTGATTTGCTTTTTGACAAAGTAGATGACTGGTTGAACCCGAAGATAATTAGTAGGTAAGATGTAAGAAGTGGGAAGTGAGAAGTAAGTGGTAGTAAATAGAAAAAATTAAATTTAAACCAAGAAAATAATATGTAAATTTGTAGATAAAAAGTATTGTTATGAAAGCAATTGCATTGAAAAAATATTTAGTTTCACGAATTAATCTAATTGATGACGATTCTGTATTAGATAAAATCAAAAAAATTGTTGAAAAAGAAGAGAAAATTTATATTCTTTCTGATTATCAGTTAGATAAATTAGCCAAATCTAGAAAACAAATTGAAGATGGGGATTTTTTGACTCAAGATGAAATGGATAAAAAAGTAGAAAAATGGCTAAACGAAAAGTAATTTGGTCAACAAATTCTACTTTAGATATGATTGAAATAATGGAGTTTTACAACAATAAAAACAAAAGTAAAATTTATAGTTATAGATTGTACCAAGAAATAAACTTGAAATTAAAAACATTAGATTTTTCCGTTGCCTTGCCAAAAAAAACATCAGATAAAAAATTGTTCTATTTTTCCTATAATCATATTTTTACAGGATTTGATATTCAAGACAATATTTTAATAGTGCAACTTGTAATTGACGACAGGCGAAATCCTAAGATGATAGATAAGCTTTTAAGTTCTATCGAATAATACAAATTACATTTTTATTTTCTGAAAAACTAAAATTCAGAAAATGTCGAGCGTAAAAATAAAACCACATGATATTAAGGATTGTGGTGCTGCTTGTTTGGCTTCTATCGGAGCTCATCATAAAGTTCAGCTACCTATTGCTAAAATAAGGCAATTTGCCAATACTGACAAGCGAGGCACCAATGTGCTTGGTATGATTGAGGCTGCCGAAAAAATGGGATTTACTGCCAAAGGCGTTAAAGGCGGCATGGATGCCATTGACAAAATTCCGTTGCCTGCTGTGGCGCATGTTGTTGTGCAAGAGCAACTGCACCATTATGTTGTGATTTACTCAGTGGGAAAAGACAAAATTGAGGTAATGGATCCAGCGTATGGTAAAATGGAAACCTACACGTTTGAAGCTTTTCAAAAAATTTGGACTGGCGTTCTGATACTTTTTGCGCCAAGCGATGATTTCAAAATTACCAATGAAAAAGTATCGCCCATGCGCAGGTTTTGGCAATTGGTGCAACCACACAAAACCATTTTAATTCAAGCGCTCTTTGGCGCCATTATTTTTACAGTGCTTGGTTTGGCAATGTCTATCTACATTCAAAAAATTACGGATTATGTATTGGTCGATGGCAACCGCAAACTGCTAAATTTACTGAGCATTTCCATGATTGCGATCATTATTTTGCAAAATTATATTGGAAGTCAAAAAAGCATTTTCGTAATGAAAACTGGTCAGTTGATTGATGCAAAACTAATTCTTGGATATTACAAACACTTGCTGCATTTGCCACAGCGTTTTTTTGATACGATGCAGATTGGCGAAATCACATCAAGAATAAATGATGCAGTAAAAATACGTTCGTTCATAAATGAGTCGGCAATCGATATTATTGTCAATGTTTTTATTGTCATTTTTTCGTTCGCGCTAATGTTTACCTATTATTGGAAGCTGGCGCTAATCATTTTATTGGTTATTCCGTTCTATGCTGCAATTTATTTTATTATCAATAAATTCAACAAAAATGTAGAACGCAAAATCATGGAAGATGCTGCCGAATTGCAAACGCAACTCGTTGAAACTGTCACACACATACGCACTGTAAAAGAATTTGGCATTGAGGAATTTTCTAACATTAAAACCGAAAACAAATTTGTAAAATTGCTTTTTACAGGTTTTAAAAGCGGTTTAAACAGCGTTTTTGCGGGAACCTCAACGCAGTTTTTAGCCTCTATTTTTACTGTAATTTTGCTATGGGTCGGTTCAGGCTATGTTATTGACAGACAAATTACGCCTGGTGAACTTTTTTCTTTCTATGCCTTGATTGGCTATTTTACATCGCCCGTTGCATCGCTTATCGGCGTAAACAAAACGGTGCAAAATGCGCTTATTGCTGCCGACCGGCTTTTTGAAATTATGGATTTAGAGCGTGAAGCAACGGAAAATAAAGTGATTTTAGAAAAAGAAAAATTGGGCGACATTATATTTGAAAACGTCAATTTTAGATACGGTTCTCGTATTGAAGTCTTTAAAAACTTTAGCACCATTATTCAAAAAAACAAAACAACGGCAATTGTGGGTGAAAGTGGCAGTGGCAAAACCACGCTTATTTCGCTATTGCAAAACTTGTATCCCATAAAATCTGGTAAAATATTGGTCGGCGATTTTGACATCAATCAAATCCATTATAAAAATTTACGGAATTTAATTGGCGTAGTTCCGCAACAACTCAATTTATTTTCGGGAAACATCATTGACAATATTGCGCTCGGAGATTCTTTTCCCGACATTCAACGCGTAGTTATGTTATCCAAGCAGTTGGGAATTTCAGAATTTGTAGAAAAATTGCCTAATGGTTTTGAAACCCAAATAGGCGAAAACGGCACGATGCTATCGGGCGGACAAAAGCAACGCATTGCCATAGCGAGAGCCTTATATAAAAACCCCGAAATTTTGTTGATGGACGAGGCAACATCTTCACTGGACACAGCATCAGAAAAAATTGTAAAAGACGCAATTGACGATTTTAGGTTGCAAGGAAAAACCGTAATCATCATTGCGCACCGACTGAGCACAATTGCCAATGCCGACACTATTTTAGTGATGGAAAACGGTAAAATCGTAGAACAAGGCAACCATCAAGAGTTGTTGGTATTGGATCAAAAATATGCTGGATTGTGGAAGAAACAAAGTTTAGTTTAAATTTTTGGTATTAATATCAGTTTACTTATATTTGTTAAAATTTGTTAAACTTCGCAAAATCCAATTTTATTGGACGGAACTCTTTTTTCTTTGCAACATCAAAAACAAAGTAGTGCACGATTTTGGGCTTGATAAAAGAAAAAATGTTTAATCAATAAAAATTAGAAATTATGTTAGAAATTGAAAAATTAGGTTTAGTGGAGCTTAATGCTCAAGAGGTAGTTGAAGTAGATGGTGGATTTTTACGCTGGTGGTTAGACGTCGGACTGCATTTAGGTCTTCACTTCCATGACAGTGAACCAGTATTGTGCTAAAATGTCTTTTTAAGATGTAAAACATTTGATAAAGGTAACTGTAAATTTATATAGCAGTTGCCTTTTTAAACTTTATTAAACTTTAGATTTAATTAAATGACAGATAGTATAGATAGATTTATTTCTGAAACTGAAAAACAAATTAGTGAAATAAAGAAACAAATTTCTTATATTTCTTTTGCAAGAATTTTTTTTTTCATAGTATTTGCCATAGAAACTTACAGAGGTTTTGGATATAATATTTTATTTGAAAAGATCAGTAGCATCCTCTCCTTATTATTTTTTATTATTTTGATTTTTTCGTTAAATACTATTTTAAAGAAAAATCAATTCCTTGAAAACATTATAAAAATTTGTTTTGAAATTAAAAATCAAAAATCTCAATCCGAAGATTTATTTGAAGATATAGATTTAAACCACGCATTTTCATACGATTTAGATATTTTTGGTAGAAAATCTTTATTTGAAAAAATAAATAGGTGTCAAACTTTCTTTGGAAAAGAAATTTTAATATCGTTTCTTAAATATCCACTGCTATCACATGTTGATATCGAAAACAGACAAAACGCTATTAAAGAATTATCATCTAAACTAGAATGGAATATTAAATTTTTGGCAAAAATTAAATTCAAAGATTTAAATGTTTTAAATATTAGTGTTGTAAAAAAATGGATAGAAAATGATTTCAACAAGTTTAACCCAACTTATATAAAACTGGTATTAGTTATTGGTCCATTGTTAAATCTTTTATTTTTAATTTTTTTGTTAATTTTTCAACTACCTGCAAAATTGATTTTAATTCCTATTCTCGTTTCTTTTACAATCGGTAAAATTTACCGTAAGCAAATTAAAGAAATATATACCACAATAGATATTAAGTCTAATGAGTTAAAAAAAATTAAAGCAACTCTTGAATTAATCGAAAACGAATCCTTTACATCTATTAATAATAAAAATCTTCAAGAAAAATTAGTGGGATATAATAATGTGAAAGCATCACAATCCATAAAAAATCTATCTCAATTATTCGATGCATTTGAAAACAGGAATAATCTTTTAATGTCATCTATACTTAATATTTTATTTCTTTGGGATTTACAATATACTTATAGAATTCAAAAATATATACATGAAAACAAGAAGTTTATTCCCGATTGGTTTAATGTAATTGGCGAATTTGAAGCTTTAATAAGTTTTGGTTTATTTGCTTATCAAAACCCTGCTTTTATTTATCCTTTACGTAATGAAAATAACAATGTCCTTAATGCAAAAGGGCTTTCACATCCACTTCTTTCTACTGAATTAAGTATTAGCAATAATCTTCATGTCAACCATACTAATACCATATCAATAATTACTGGTGCAAATATGTCTGGAAAGAGTACTTTTTTGCGAACTGTGGGTGTAAACATGGTATTAGCAATGAACGGTTGCCCTGTTTGTGCAACTTCATTTACTTTTTATCCGGTATCAATCTTTACAAGTATGAGAACAAACGATTCTCTTTCTGATGGTAGTTCCTATTTTAATGCTGAAATAAAGAGATTAAAATTACTTATCGACAAACTTGAAAATGGCGAACCTCAATTTATCATTTTAGATGAAATTTTAAAAGGTACAAACTCTACTGATAAATTAAAAGGGTCACAGTTATTTTTAGAACGGATCATTAAAATGAAAACTTTTAATACATGCTTAATTGCTACACATGATCTTGAACTTACAAAAATGCAAAGCGACTACCCAGATAATATTATGAATTATTGTTTTGAACTTCATAAAGAAGGAAATTTGCTTCAACCAGATTATATATTAAATAATGGCGTTACTCAAAATATGAATGCAATTCAATTAATGAAAGAGTTAAATATTATTTAGGAGTCAACTTTCTCTCTCTGATCTCTTCATCAACACCGTAGAAAACTTCATCGCGTATAACAAAATCAAAAATACGTTAATTTATTACGTTCATCTTTTCAGTTATAGCAATTTTCATTTTTTTATTACGTTTACCAAATAAATTTATACTCTAAATTAATCAATAAAAAATGCCAAATTATTCCGTTATCGTTGCTTTGTTTTTTACAGTTATATCATTTTCCCAATCAAAATTCTACAACTTTAATATCTACGATGGTCAAAGCTATTTGCTGACTATGAATCAGAGCAACGATTTGTATCAAAATTCGTTGCGATATATCGGAAATGAAATAAAATGGGACGATTTATCATTCTCTGAAAAAAAAATAATTTGGGCATCTACAGGATTATTTACAGGTTTAGTCGGTCAAGCCATGACGCACGAAGAAGGGCATCGGTCGGTACTAACGCATTTAAACATTGGAAGTATCAACAAACCATTTGTTGACAAGAACTTAGTTATGAAGGTAACAGGCGTTTCAAATGCGACTTTAATAAATCTTCGTGACAACAATTTTGCCAATTACATTCGGTTGCACACCGCAGGTTTAGAATCTGATTATGCATACCTTAGAAAAGCTGACTCTTATTTCAATTTTAATGAAGAAGAATATAACGTTTTATATCCTGATTATTTAATGCGCAAAATGGGAGTTACCTTTTATTATCTTTCAAATTTAACCCAATCAAAAATCGGAATTCGCGAAGCAGACGAACCTGATGAATTGAAAAGAGACATTGTAGGACATGATTTGTATGGCATGATCCGACATTTGCACCGCCCAACAATGGATTTCTACCGATATACAGAATGGGATAATTTGACAGGCGAAGAACAAAAGTATGCCAAGCGAATGGGCTATATGTCTTTATTAAACTTTTTAAATCCCAACTTATATTTAAAACGAAAGTTTACAATCAATGATAAATTGGACGGAAATTTTTCGGTGAATTATTCACTGGCACCATTTGGCGATTTTGTTGAACAAAATGTTTATTTGAATATCAATAATAAATTTAAAGTCAATCCGTATTTTAGGCAGTTTTTTAATAAAAGCCACACTTTTTTTGGCGGTGGCGTAGGTTTGCAGAATTACAAATTGAACGACGATAAAATCTTATTAAATTGCAATGTAGATTTTTGGAACCAACCAAAAAACCTTGACTTTTCAGCCAAAAACAATGAATTTGGCTATGGAATTAAATCAAATTGCGCCTTTCGATTTTCACAATGGAATCAAGAAGAAAAATCAGCTTATGTGAATGTGGGTTTATTTTATAAAACAAAAGGATTTCTACCTGAAGCGCCATCGTTAAACAATGATTTAAATTTTACGATAGGGTTTGTGATAGCGACGAAATAGGTATGTTTTAATGAAGTTTGTTGCTTTACAGTAAGTCAACTTATACACTTAAAATGTATATATTTGAAGTTACGCAACCATTTCTCTTTTTCTACATCTTTTATAAAACTTATTAATCATGAAAACATTCATAAAATTATTCGCCATTTTTCTGTTTCTACAAAATCTTGCATGCTCAAAACAAGTCGATAAAACTGGACCAGTTTCCGCCGAAATACTTGTTGCCAAAAAGCAAAAAATTGTAACATACATTAACAGTTTTCCTTGCTCGGCGACGGTTGGTTGCAGTAGCATTGCTTTTGGTGCAAAACCGTGCGGTGGTCCATGGGAATATTTGGTGTTTTCAAATGCAGTGAATTTACCTGAATTGCAAGCGATGGTTGCGGATTATAATCAGATAGAAGCGACTTTGAACCTTCGAACAAGCGCCAAGTCAGATGATTGCATGGTTGTAAATCCGCCCGCCAAAATAGGTTGCGTAGATGGGAAATGTGGCATAATCAACTAATCAAATTTTAGCTAAAATGCCATGCTTTACATTGTATAATTTAAAGAATTTTTTTGCGTCTAAACCATAAATAAATTACGATACAAATTATTGTCATAAAGCAAATCACATACAAATATCCAAATTTCCAACGCAATTCGGGCATAAAATCGAAATTCATGCCATAAATTCCTGCTATAAAAGTTAATGGTAAGAAAAATGCAGAAAATATGGTCAATAGTTTGACCACGTCATTGTTTTTTTGAGCCGTGACAGAAAGAAACGTATTCATCAGATTGTTCGCGTTTTCAAGTGCTTCTTCATATTCTAAAATCAGCTTCACCAAATTGTCTTTCACATCTTGAAGCGCAGTTTGATTTTTTTCGGGAACCTTAATTTGGTGGATAACATTTTGTGTTAATAGCAATAATTTTTTGCTAATTCGGGTTTCTGCTTTTTGAAAATATAAATCTTCTAATGAAATTTTATTGTCGGATTTGAGGAAAATAGTTTTCTCAACTTCGTCAATTTGGTTGGTTTGCCATTGCGATGGAGATGTGTATGTAAGTACAATTTCTTTAAAAATTAAAATCAATAAATCATAAACTGACTCGTACTTTTTATTCGAAGTTGCGATATTTTCCATAAACACAAATGGTGTTCTATGGATGGTTATTAGTTGGTTATCGTTATAAAAAAAAGCCACTTTGTTCGACAACTCTTCAACCGTGGAAATATTATCATTTTCATTGGCTGTGTAGGCTCGTAAAATAACGAAGTTAAAATCCTTAATTTTTTCGCATTTTGGCAAATGTCCGGGTTCTAAACTATCGCGAACAGCAAAAATTTCAAGGTTGTAATCTTCTGCAATTTTCTCAAATTGTTCTAAACTTGGACTTTTAACGTCAAGCCATTTGAATGTACTAAATTCTTGTGTAACGCTATCCGCCATTTTTATTTAGATTAATTTTCGTCCAAATACCAACCTTACATCTGTTTTTGTTGATAACCTGACTATTTTTGTTTGGCTAAATAAATTTTTAATTCTGATATTCTTTCACCGCATCTACGAAAGCTTTCGCGTGATCCACAGGAATAGTGGGCAAAATTCCGTGGCCAAGATTCACAATATAGTTGTCTTTTCCAAATTCGTCAATCATTTGATGCACCATTTTTTTGATAGTAGGTATGGGCGATAGCAACCGCGATGGATCAAAATTGCCTTGCAACGCGATTTTTCCACCCGTCAAATATCTTGCATTTCGTGCTGAGGTGCACCAATCTATTCCCAATGCGGAGGCTTTTGATTTTGCCATATCGCTAAGTGCGAACCAACATCCTTTTCCAAAAATAATCACTTTTGTGTCTTCTGCCAATGCGTTTGTGATTTGCTCAATATATTTCCAAGAAAATTCTTGATAGTCAACAGGCGACAACATACCGCCCCAAGAGTCGAAAATTTGAACTGCATTCACACCTGCTTTTACTTTTTCTTTGAGATATAAAATGGTAGTATCGGTGATTTTTTGTAGTAAAGTGTGCGCCGCAATTGGGTTTGAAAAACAAAAACCTTTGGCAATATCAAAACTTTTAGAGCCTTTTCCCTCGACAGCATAGCACAGAATCGTCCATGGCGAACCAGCAAAGCCAATTAGTGGAACTTCATTGTTCAACATTTCTTTGGTGAGTTTGATGGCATCAAAAACATAGCCCAAAGTTTCGTGAACATCGGGCACAAAAACCTGATTCACTTGTTCCATGGTCCGAATTGGATTTGGAATGATGGGACCTAAATTGTCCTTCAATTCCACATGAATGCCCATTGCGCGTGGCACAACCAAAATATCTGAAAACAAAATTGCTGCATCGGGTTTAATGATTCTAATCGGCTGTACCGTGATTTCGGCTGCCAATTCAGGCGTTTCGCAACGCGTAAAAAAGTCATATTTTTCGCGTAAAGCTCTAAATTCGGGCAAATATCGTCCTGCTTGGCGCATCATCCAAACTGGGGGACGTTCTACAGGTTGGTTGTTAAGGGCGCGTAGAAAAAGATCATTTTTAGGCCCCCTAACCCCCAAAGGGGGAATTTGTGTTTCTTGATTGTTCATTTTAAAATTAATTTTATACTGTATGTTTTTTTATGCTCCTTTGGGATTAGGAGTCTATGGCTTTGTAATATTCTAATACCTCAACAATTACATCATCTATTGTTGGATGTTCAGATACGATAATGTTTTTAATTTTTCTATTTGCTAATGCTTCTGAAGTTGTTTCGCCTATGCAAAAGCACGTTTCGTTTTTTATTTTATTGTCTATTAAATAACTTTCAACACCTGATGGACTAAAAAACAAAATGCCATCAAATTTTTCTTCTTTAGATATTTTAAAAGGTGATAGTTTGGTTTTATAAGTTTCTATTTCGTTGAAATTTATTTTTGCATCTTTCAATGCTTTTGGCAGGGTTTCTTTGCGCAAGTTGCCACTAAAAAAAGTAAACGATTCGCTGTTGTAAATTAGTGTGATGATTTCTGCCAATTCTGAGGCATAATCCATATAAACATCAACTTTGAACCCGTTTTGTTCCAATAGTTCTTTAGTTTTGATTCCTACACAAAATACATTTTTGGTTTTATATTGTTCCCAATTTGGCTGTTCCATTAAACTTAGAACCGCATTTTGACTACTAAAAATCAGGTTATCGTTGATATTTTTCAGTTCAAAATTGCTGTTTTCAATTTCAATAAAATCTTGTTCCAACAAATCAACTTTAGCATCAATAAATGCTTGTCTTTGTTCGTCGGACAATGTTTTTGTGGATAATATGCTGATAGTTTGTGTCATTTATTAATTTGTCAAATTTAACATATTTCTAAATTGGTCAGCCGTTGGTAGTTTACCAATTAATTCCTTAGGCAGTTGATTGCTCAAAATATATTCCGAAACGCCAATTGGTTTGTTTGCATTTCGCAACGCATATTCAACCTCGAGGTGGTTTTTATCAGGAACCAACAAAATTCCGATGCTTGGTTTGTCATCATCTTGTTTTAGTTGCTCGTCAATCAACTGTAAATAAAAATCAAGTTTTCCTACGAACTCAGGTTCAAATTCGGTTGTTTTTAATTCTACGGCGACCAAACATTTTAATATTCTATGATAAAATAGTAAGTCAATATAATAGTCTTTTTCGCCTAACGAAATTCTGTATTGGTTGCCAATAAAACAAAATCCATATCCTAATTCAAGCATCAGTCGTTTGACTTTTTCGACCATCGCTTTTTCTAAATCTCTTTCTAAAACAGGTTTGTTTATATCCAAAAAATCAAGACTATAAACACTTTTTATGCTTTCTTGGGCTTGTTCTAAAAAATGTTCGGGCAAGGCCGATGCAAAATTATGTTGCGATGGTTTTGTTGAATAATGTTCAAATGCATTTGCTTTTATTTGATGCAATAAAACCGAACGGCTGTATCTGTTTTTGATGGTCTGTTCTAAATAAAAGATCCTTGCATTTAAGTTGCTTACTTTTTGAAATATAAGAATATTCTGTCCCCAACCAACATTAAAAATAAGTCTTTTAATGTTTTCCAAATGTGAAACAGGTTGTTTCGTATTTGAAATTTCTAAATGTGAAACAGGCTGCTTCACATTTGTCAAATGTGAATCCGCTTGGTTCACATTTGAATATTCAAGCACCAACTGCTTCATTAATTGCAAGTTACGGGTAGACCAACTGATTCCGTCGCCAATTAAAACAGGTAAATCCTTACTCAAAGATTCAATAACGGCATTTCCCCAACCAAATTCTTCTTGTTTTTTTATGATTAATTCGCCAATATTCCAATACAATTGATTAGAAATAGTTTGCACAGATTGGACTGCTTGAACGCGATGGCTATGAACCATGCCTGCAACTTCATCTAACAAAAGATGGTATTTATCGGATTGTATGTCGTTTTTTTGGCTCACTTTTTTTAGTTTAGACGCAATTCATTGCGTCTCTATTTTTTCAAACTTTCTTTAATGTTTTTCATCAATTGAACACCGCCATTTTTCAAAATCTCTTGAGCCAAATTAAAACCTAATTTCTTCCATTCTTGCAATGGAACCACTTTTGAAACTTCAATTTTTTGTTTGCCGTCAACAGACAAAAGAATTCCGTCAAAAATTATAGTGTCTGCCTCTTCATCATACTTTGCTAACGCGCCAATTGGTGCCGTACATCCGCCCTCGAGCGTACGCAAGAATTGACGTTCAATATAGGTGCAAATCTCGGTTTCGAGATGGTTAAGGTTGGCAACGGCTTCACGACAATAATCATCGTTGAGCATTGCTACGACCAACATTGCGCCTTGTGCGGGTGCGGGAACCATCCAATTAAGAGCCTCCCCAACCCCTCCAAAGGAGGGGCTTTTAACACTTTGCCCATCAATAAATTTTAATCGTTCCAATCCCGCTTCTGCAAAAACCGCACCATGCCAATCGTTATTTTCTAATTTTTTCAAGCGACTATTCACGTTTCCGCGAAGGTCAACAACTTTGTGATGCGGATATTTATTGAGCCATATGGCTTGACGACGCAAACTTCCTGTCGCAATCGTGCACGCTGTATTTTCGAAATCGGACAATCCTTTTGTAACCAATATATCTAAAGTTGATGCTCGCTCTAACACAGCGCCCTGCATAATGCCAATTGGCAATGCTGTTGGCACATCTTTCATTGAATGCACGGCAATGTCAATTTCGCCATTTATCATGGCAATGTCCAAAGTTTTAGTAAAAATTCCTGTGATGCCAAGCTCGTAAAGCGGTTTGTCCAACAATAAATCGCCTTGAGATTTTACGGCAATAATTTCGGTTTTATAGCCTAAATCTGTGAGTTGCTTTTCAACATGATGTGCTTGCCAAAGTGCAAGTTCGCTATCGCGTGTGCCTATACGAATAATTTTATTTAACATTATTATTTAATCTTACCATTAAGAGATTAAGAAAAATTAAGGTTTTTGAAAATGTACGTTTATTAAAAATCATCAAGATTTGTAAAATATTCATTGACAAAAGGTTTTAAATTTTTAGTGATATTTAAAACATTAAAGTTAATTAATAATCCTTGAGGTTTTTGCAGTAACTTCATGTAAGTCAATAATTGCGCCTCGTGAATCGGCAAAGTTTCGCTCACTGTTTTTAATTCAACTATAACGCAATCATTTACCAATATATCGATTCGTAAATCTGCGTCAAATTCTAAGTCGTCGTAGTTTATTTTAACTGATAATTGTTGCTTTACTTCAAAACCACTTTTTATTAGCTCGTAAATAAGGCACTTTTCATATACACTTTCTAACAAGCCGGGACCAAGTTTTTTATGAACTTTAATTGCACAACCCGTAATTGCAAAAGATAAATTTGTAACATCTTTTTTTGTCATAAATAAATAATTTGTGTTGAACAAATGTAATGTAAGCAAAAAAAACTAAATGCTTCTTAATTTCTTAATGGTTGGTTTTAAACATTACATTTTTCAAGAAAGCCCAATATTAAATTTTTCGTTGATTGCAGTTATCTCTTGATCTTGCGCAGTCGGACGAAACCCAATTTGAAATATTTTCTCAATAAAACTAATGCTTTCGTCAACAGAAGTTTCTTCGTCTTTTAAGTGACTTGCAAAATGATTGGTAATTTTCTGAATAATGCGGTTGCTAATTAATTCTGCTTGCTCTTCATCAAAATTTGATAGTTTTTTACGTTGAAAATTAAGCTCACTGTCTTTTATGTCGTTCAATTTTGCTTTCAACGCATGAATTGTCGGGGCATATTTTCGACCGTTCATCCAGGTGTTAAATTCAAGTTTTATGTCTTCGATAATGGCCTCGGCACCGGGAATATGCTGTTTTCTGCGTTCCAAAGTATCGTCGGTGATTTGCGATAAATCATCCATGTGAATGAGCGTTACGCCGTCAATTTCTGTAACGTTTTCATGCACATTTTTTGGTATCGATAAATCTAAAATTAACAATGGTTTTTTAAGATTCAGAATGGCTTTGTCAATAGTTGGGTTTTGCGCACCTGTTGCCACAACAACAACATCCGCTTTCTGCAGTTCAAGATGTAAATCTGCATAATCTTTTACAATCAAATTTAATTTGCCTGCTAATTTTTCCGCTTTATCTTTTGTACGATTGATTAGCGTAATATGTTCGTTTTTTGTATGTTTAACGAGGTTTTCGCAAGTGTTTCTACCTATTTTTCCTGTGCCGAAAAGTAAGATATTTTTATTGCCAATGTCGGCAACATTTTTCATTATAAATTGAACCGAAGCAAATGAAAATGACGTTGCACCCGACGAAATTTCGGTTTCATTTTTAATTTTCTTGCTTGCTTGAATAACTGAATTGATCAATCTATCAATAAAAGTGTTGATTAAACCCAATTTTTTTGAGTCGTTAAAGCTTGTTTTCAGTTGGCTAATAATTTCAAAATCACCCAAAATTTGACTGTCCAAACCTGTGGCAACGCGAAACATGTGTGAAATAGCCTCTTGATTTTTATATACAAAACCAACTTCTTGAAAATCTGCAACGGTGCCTAAACTGTTTTCGCAAATCAATTTTATCAACTGAAATGGATGCTCGGCAAAACCATAAATCTCTGTGCGATTGCAGGTTGAGGTAACAATCAAACTCTCAATATTTTCGGATTTGGCTTGAAGTAACAAACGAATTTTAGCTTCAGCATTCAAACTAAATTTCCCTCTAATTATAGCATCAGCTTTTTTATAACTAAGGCCAACGGCATAAAAAGTTTGATGTTTGGATAAGTTGTTGTGTTCCATAAATATACTTTCCTTAAAAAGTGAGACAAAATTATTAGTTTTTTAAATGTAAAAGTAACGCTGTAAGGACTTTTTGTGTCGCTTGGTGTTTTTTTAAACTAAAATGTGTAAATCAAAGTAAATATCTTTAAATTTGTACTAAAATCAAGTGTTTAAAAAATTGTTATGTAGATTAATTCTAAATAAATAATTCACAAGACTTTAAAACATATACGAAAAAACATCGCTATGGGTTCGAATGAAACTATAAAAATTGAAGAAGATTTTATTTTGATGCGTTTTCAAAACGATTCTAATGAAACATATCATACGGAAAAGTCAATAAATCAGGGACTTATTCAGTTTCATTTTGGTATAAAAGGGCGTGTGAAATTTATTTTTAATGAAGGTTCATATGCCTTGGAATTGCGTGAAGAAAAGTCGCTTTTGTTCTATAATCCACAAAAAGAATTGCCTTTAAATTTAGAATTAGCGCCACAATCGTGGATGATTTCCGTGTTTGTTTCTATCAAAAAATTTCATGCTTTGTTTTCGTCCGAAGCAGAATATATTCCGTTTATGAGCGATGATAATCAAGATAAAAAATATTATAACGAGGCGCAAATCAGTCCGTCGATGGCCATTGTATTGAGTCAAATGTTTCATTATAGTCTAAATCCGAGCATAAAAAATTTATACTATAAAGCCAAAGGATATGAATTGTTGAGCCTTTATTTCAACCGAACCGAAGATCCAAACGCAGAGCAATGTCCGTTTTTGGTTGATGAAGACAATGTGATGAAAATAAAAAAAGCCAAAGAAATTATAATCGCCAACATGGCAGAACCGCCAAGTTTGCAAGCATTGGCAGACGAAATAGGATTGAATCTCAAGAAATTGAAGATGGGATTTAAACAAATTTATGGCGACACGGTTTACGGTTTTTTGTTTGATTATAAAATGGATTATGCCCGAAAATTATTAGATTCAGGTTCGTATAATGTCAATGAAGTCGGACTAAAAATTGGGTACAGCACTGGCAGTCACTTTATTGTGGCATTTCGAAAAAAATATGCCACCACGCCGAAAAAATATTTGATGGGGTTGAATCAAACGGTATAAAAATTAATTTATGAATTTAGATAATTCACATATAGAGACAATAAAACAACTAAAATCAGCAATTTTATCAAGTCGATATCGCGTTGCGGTTTTGGCAAATAAAGAAATGTTAGGTTTGTATTTTGCAGTTGGGAAATTAATTTTAGAAAAAACAAATCAAGAAAAATGGGGTTCGAAAGTATTGGAACTTTTATCTAATGATTTGCAAAAAGAATTACCCGGATTGAGAGGTTTTTCAGCATCGAATATCAAGAAAATGAAAGTTTTTTACGATACTTGGGCTGATTATTTTACAATTCGTTCGTCAGTAACGAACGAATTAGAAAACCAACAAAACAATGAAAATCAATTAGTTATAATTCGTTCGTCAGTAACGAACGAATTAGAAATCTATTTTGAAAAGGTTGGTTTCACACATCATTTTGAAATTTTATCAAAAACCAAAACTATTGAGGAGCGGGTTTTTTATATTCAAAAAACTGCGTCAGAATTTTGGAGCGTAAACACTTTAAGACATCATTTAAAATCAAGTTTATTTCAGCAACAAGGCACTTTAACTAATAATTTTGTAAAAGCAATTTCAAATGATGATTTGCGCGCCAAGGCATTAGTAGCATTTAAGGATGAATATTTTTTGGATTTTATAAATATTGAAGATCCTGAAGAAGAGAATGAAAGATTAATTGAGAATGAAATTGTTAGAAATATTAAAAAATTCTTGCTTTCGCTTGGAACTGATTTTGCTTATATTGCCAATCAATACCGATTTATTTTAGACGAAACAGAGTATTTTGTAGATTTGTTATTTTACAATCGGAAAATGCAATGCTTGGTTGCCTTTGATCTCAAATCAGGAAAATTTAAACCCGAACACCTTGGAAAAATGAACTTTTATCTTTCGGCTTTGGATGAAATGGTAAAGTTACCGCACGAAAATCCATCGATTGGTATTATTCTGTGCAAAGAAAAAAACAACAAAGTAGTTGAGTTTTCTTTTAGAGATATAAATAAAGCAATGGGCGTTTCGACCTATAAAACAGCGAATGAATTGCCAAAAGAATTTGATGGGTTATTGCCTGATGCCGAAACATTTAAAAAATTAATGGGATAAGTTTTTAATAAACAAACATTTCTAAAATTAAGCATAAATTAAATTCGAGTATAAAAATGTTATCACAAAAGTAATTACATTTGCAACATGATACACGCACATCAAACCCAAATTATTAAAATCGGAAATTCAAACGGTGTTCGCATTCCGAAAGAATTTTTGAAAGAATTTTCCAATAAAAATGTAATAATTGAATTGGTTAAAAACAGCTTGATCATCACGCCCGTTCAATCGCAAATAGTACCAAGATTGAAGTGGGATGCGATTATGGCACAAACAAAAATAGACATTGACGATGAATTTAACGATTTTGACATCACCATAAACGACGGTCTTGATGATTTATAGAAAATGGGACATCGTGTTGGTTGATTTGAATCCGACAA
>JAYWGW010000073.1:0-17435 GCA_043778045.1 Bacteroidota bacterium
ACCTATGATTAAACTTTATCGAATTCACACCTATGAAATTTTTTGAGTCTATCATTAGACAAATATAATACATTGCGACCTAAACGCCTATACCAGTAAATTAATTTAGTTGGTAAATTGTGAAATCAATTTGTATATTTGTATCCAATTGAATACAATAAAGTAATGTTCTTGATTGAGAAAACAACTGAATTTGATAAATGGTTACGAAAACTGAAAGACATTCGAGCCAAAGCTAAAATTTTGATTCGCATTCAGAAACTCGAAAATGATGAACATTTCGGAGATTGCGAAAGTGTTGGCGAAGGAATTAGAGAACTCAAAATAAACTATGCAAAAGGTTATCGAGTTTACTTCAAAGAACAAGACGAAAAAGTGATTATTTTGTTAATTGGTGGAGATAAATCGACTCAACAACAAGATATCGAAAAAGCAAAGGAAATTTTGAACACATTAAATTTATAAAAATGGAAATAACTAAATTTGAAGTAACAGATTATTTAGATAGCAACGAAATGATTGCGGAATATTTGAACGAGGTTTTAAATCAAGGTTCAGAAAAAGAATTGGTTGAGGCAATCGGAAACGTAGCAAAAGCAATTGGAATGACGAAAATTGCTGAAAAATCAGGGTTGAGCAGACCGAGTTTATACAAAGCACTTTCTGAAGGATCGAAACCTCAATTCTCAACAATACTAAAAGTTTTAGGTGCAGTTGGAGGAAAGGTCAATATTAAACCAATTGCAACTTAAAAAAAACGAACGCAAAACAGCGGTTTGGCGCAATTGTGGTTTTAGGCAATTCGCCGCGGCGAATGGTTTTTAAATCGATACATTTGGTTTATCAGATCCCTCCGCCGCGGCGGAACGCCAATCCACGAGACGCTGTCCGCGATAAGTGGCATGCTTGCAAAATTAAAGATATTTTTGTTAGGAAGACGCTTAGAGCCAGCGTGGGCTGGAGATAATGGTTATGGTTTTATGCTTCATGTCATACTATTTTTAGCATTTTCAATAATCATATTCATACCTTTTGACCAAGATTTTGAAGAATATAAATTAATATCTATTTTTTCAAAAGTGATTGGCTCTTCTAAAAATTCAATAATTGCGTTTTCCCACGCAGACACAAAATTGGGATTTTCAACTAATTTTCCTAATATTCCATATTGTAAAACCTCTGGAACGCCACCAAGTGAGGATGCGATACAATAATTGCCGCAATGCAATGCTTCGATAAGACTTAATCCAAAACCTTCATGACAAAGCGTGGGAAACAAATAGCAATCTGATGTTTGAAAATATTGAGCTAAATCATCGTTTGGAATTCGTCCGAGATATTGCACTCCTTTATGCGGTGCTTTGGGTTCGCAACCAATAATCCACAAAACGATATCTTGACGGTTTTTATAAACTCTTTTCCAAGCGTCTAAAAGTAAAAAAAGGCCTTTTTTCGGTCGGTCTTGTGAACACCAAATGAAGACTTTTTTATTTTCAACTTGTAATTTCCGTTTTAAATTCAATTTTTCTGAATCAGAAACTTTGAAAAACTTTTGAGTGTCAACTCCGTTATGCAAAATGTTGAAACGACAAGGCAAAACAGTATAATAATTTTTATGTTCTTGATAAGAATCGTTTGTTAGTAATACCATTTCGTCTATAGTCTCATGAAACCAACGTCCGTGAAAATTTGCATGAAACGGCGGAAATCCGTGGTAAAAAAATTGCAAATAGCAATTGTTTCTCAATCCTAATTTTTCTAAAAAAATTTGTAATGGCTTCACGATGCCAAAATTATCAACAATTTGGATAATATATTTTTCTTCCGATTTGAGTATTTTTTTTAACGCATGTAAATAACTTAGATAAGGATTTTTTAAAAGTCGCTTTTGAATTTTACTTATCAAATTATTATCGACAAAGCCATAAGCTACATTTTCAAAATTATAATTTGGCTTTTCACAAACTACAAAATCAATTTTATGATTGGATTCCAAATAATTTTTATACAACGTTGTCCAACTTCCAATTTCAAAGAAAGGCAAAGGTATTTGAGATATTAGAATTACTTTTGGCATCGAATGTCTTTCAAAATTATTTTTTTATAGCAAATGTAATACTTTTCAGATCATTACTTACTTGATAAATATATGGGAAATGATGGTAGAATGAAACAATGTGTAATAACAATTGATCGTTGATTTCTTTTAAAGAATAGTATTCTGGAACTTTTTTTCGTAGCAATCGTTTGATGTAAAATTTTAATGTTTTGGAAAAAGGATCTTTTGTGAAATTAACTTTTAGAATTCCTTTTTCAAAGTTTGGCAAAACAACAAAAAGAAAATATGTAAAATCGTGCTTTATATTTAAAACTGATGCAATATTTTTATCATCAATCAGTTCCAAAAAATCATTTTTATTTATCTCAGATTTTACCTGATTCACGACTTTTTTTTTGGTACTTATTGCGTTGTTAAGATGATTAAAATTTAATTTAATTACGTCACGCAACTGCAAATCGGTTTTTAAAGTTTTTCTTTCAGACCGCATATAACTCGAGTGCCATTGATGCAATAACAGAATTTGTTCATCATAAAAATAAATATCAAATCCCGCATTACGCAAACGTACGTGCACTTCTGTGTCTTCCGAACCCCAAAAGTGAAAAAAATTATCAAAACCACCAATATTTTTTAAATTGCTTGTATAAAATAATGTCAAGCCAGTGGCCTCATGATTTGATTCGGACTGTATCACATATTTTTCAAATTCTTTTGTTGATGTTGATTCTTCTTTTGATAAATATCCAACTTTAAAATATATGTTTTTATGCAAATTTACAGACTGTTGCAAGGCTATTTCAATGAAATCTGCACGGAAAATCATGTCGATATCTGCCACAAAGAAAAAATCAGTTATGGTTTGATTTAGCGCATAATTTAGTGCTTTGCTTTTATTCCATGGTTGATATTGCGTATATAAATAGGAATATTGTACAAAATCATATTGGGAAACAACTGATGAAATTTCAATTGCTAAAACTGGTTTTGAACCATAATCAACAAACAAAACGTCGAAATTTTTATTGCTTTGTGTCTTCAAGGAATCTAAGCTACGCAACACTCTGCTAACTTCTCGATCTCTAAAGGCAAAAACTATTGTTACTTTCATAAAAATATTACTTCTTTGGTAAAAATTTTAAAATCATAAAAAAAACTGCAGAAACAATTCCTCTGAAAAATTTGGATTTTTGAATCAACAATAGATTTTGCGAACGAACTGAACTGTGGGAAGCCAACACTGCATAATCATCCTTGAAAAGTGAAAAATATTTATTCAAAACTTGCTCCCGTTCTTGTTTTGCAACAAGTTTTAAATGGCCATTTGTCGAAATTCCACCACAATCAAATATGGCAATTGTGCTTGCAATTTTTCTATATTTTACGTTGTTTATAAAAATTGCTACGATCAAAAATTCCCAATCGGATGCAATTTTATAAGCTTCATTATAATAAAAGATAAATTCAAATAACGATCTTTTTATAATGCAAGCCTGATGACAAATGGTTTGATTATAAAAATATTTAAAAGATAAAACCTTAGGATGTTTTTGGATGGCATCATAATTAGTTATCTTATTTAATAATCGAACATCGCCATAAACGATTTCGTCATCGTTTTTGAGTTCGTTACATATTGTTTCAATCTGACTGTTATCAGAAAACAAGTCGCCACTATTCATAAATATTACAAAATCGCCAGTTGATGCCCTAATACCTTTGTTCATCGCATGATAAATGCCATTGTCTTTTTCAGAAACAAAATAATTAATTTCACTTAAATGATTTTCTATCAAATCTTCACTTCCATCCGAACTGCCACCGTCGATAACAATATACTCAAAGTCTTTTTTAGTTTGACTAAAAACACTGGCGAATGTTTTTTCTAAACCGCTACGATTGTTATAATTGATGGTAATTACTGAAATTGATTTCATTATGGTTTTGACTTCATTGCAATTAAATTATTATAAGGATAGTAAATTTTTTTGGGTTCTTTTACTAAAATTCCTTTTTTTAAAGCATACCATTCATATCCATAACTGACCATAATGTCGTATAAATCACGAGCAGAATATCCCGCATTAATTGTATTTTCATCTGTAAATTCAAGCATGACTATTGGCGAAAAATCTCTAAAAAATTGCTGTCCACCCGCCAAAACAAATTTTTCCCAACCTTCAACATCAATTTTGACTAACTTTACTTTTGCTTTATCAATATCTTTTAATTCATAATCTAAGGTAGAAACTGCAACAGAAATTTGCTTTTGCAATTTTGTATCTGCGCTTGGAGCAAAAGAATTCCAGGCATCATGCCCATTTTCAGAAACGTGAAAAATCAGTTGGCCTTGTTCGTTTGACAGTCCGATGTTCCTCGCGTCTATATTTTCGATTTGATTGACAGTGCAATTTTCTAACATGCGTTGGTAAATTACTGGAGCTGGCTCAAAAGCTATAATTTTGCCGCTTTTTCCAACATATTTAGATGCAATTAAAGAAAATAAACCAATATTGGCTCCAACATCAATAAATATGTCACCCTCTTTTAAAATGTTTTTTACAAAAGAAAATTCTTCTTGTTCAAAACCGTCATAAATAATTTTTGATAAAATACTGTCTTTGTATAATCTAATAGTCACCTCTGAATCAATTTTATGATCAAGATATAAATTATTTTTAAAGAGCAAATTGTATTTTTCAGTTTGTTTTTTTTTATACGCGCCTTCCATTTTTTCTTGTAAAAAGCGAAACACCTTTGCGCAAAAAGCTATGGAATGATATAAAGGTCTGATATTTTGCATAGGTGTAAAGTTTCGTTTTGTTTATATATAATTTTGAGCTTCTTGCTTTGTCAAACCTTTCCACATCAAAAATAATCTCATTATTTTTTTTGTCAAGATAAATTTTCCAAATAGTTTTGATTTTATAAAATAAGAAAATTTTGATTCAGGTTTAATTTTCTGCAACTCAAAACTGACATTTTTATTGTTTTGTATGATTTTTGCAAAAGCCTCATCCATCCAATCTTCTTTTACGTTTCCCATGTGATATGCATAATTATCGGAAGTTGATAATCGCCAAAATCCTTTTTTTATTACCGGAAAATCTAAAATGTTTTTTTCGCTGTCGCCTCCGAGTTTATATTGTGTATATTTATAGTTCAAATTATCAAAAATATCAAATCGATAGGTTGCAACAAAATGTCCACCTCCGACAACGGCTTTTGTTTCATTGGAAGTTATCGTTAAATACTGGTTTAGTTGCTCAACGTTATAAAAATTTTCATCCCCGACACTATTTGCAAAATTGATTAAAGCATTTTTATTTTCTACATCAGAAAACTTAATTTTTTTAGAAAAAAAATAGTTCCAATAGATGTTACTTGTGTACATGCGTAATGATTTTGATGAAGGAGTTGGACAAATTGCACCTGCTTTTGGAAAACTGTCAAATACCTTGTAGGTTGCATTTTGCCAATTGTTTAGAAACATAACATCTGCGTCTGCTATGGTGACCAAATCAAATTGATGTCCTGAAATTCCTTTCAGAATTGCATTTAACTTTCCAATATTGTTAGTGTGAATCAATTCGTTTATTTGATTTTTTTCTAATAAATCATCCAAATAGTTAAGAATTTTAACAGAGCTACCGTTGTTAACTATTGTAATATAAGTCTTTTTATGCACGGTTTTTAATAACGAGTTTAAACAAAGTTGCAAGATTTCAAAACTGTCTTTAAAGTAATCTTCAAAGTTTGGAATGTAAACGGGTATTACAACTTGATGAAAATAATCAGATTTTTCTTGTTGTTCGTCCCTATGTGGATTATATCCTATTCGCATCTTATGGCTGAATGTATTAACAGTTCTGCAACAATTTTTGTACGTACAATAAATTTAAAACGTAAATTAAATATTTTTTAAAAGAATGTACCTATTTAAAATTCCTAAATTATATTTTATTAAAAAATCTGCAATTTTATTTCGGCGGTAATATATTTTAGGATTACCCCATTTCTTATGAAATTTAATATTGTCCTCTAAACTTTTATTGTCACAATGCAAAAACTTATAATCATCAAGAAAAATATAATCTGGCAAATCATTAACATTTAAATTTACTTTAGACTGTAAATCTTTATACGTTCTGCCGACATTAAATTTTTTTTCATTTCGTTCATTTTTGGCTAAATGTATAACTTTTGACATATTAACTACTGCGTGTTTTATGTTTAATCGTTTCAAAGTCATTGCATAATCATTATCTGCATAATTAAAATCAAAAGTTTCATCTAAATATTTTATTCTGTGGAAAACATCTTTTGTTGCCACAATGCACCAACCCATAATGTGAGTTCTAACTTTATAGCCTAATACATGGGATTTAGTAAATGGATGATCAGTTAATATACCGTTTGGTGAAAAGGATTTTATCGCGGGGTAGTGCTCTTTTACTTTTAGTATTTCAGAAAACCAATTTTTATAAAAAATCAAATCATTATTGCACAATGCAATAAAATCGCCAGTTGAAGCCTTAATTCCAATATTCAAAAACTTATGAAAATTGAAATTTAATTTAGGAATAATTATTGAAACACAATCTAAATATTTGTAATCAGATTGTAAAAAATCTTTATTTGATTCAACAATAATAATTTCCATCTCAATATTGTTTTCGGAAGCTAACAATGAATTTACACAATTACACGTCATTTTAAACAATTCATCTGTGGTAGTCCTTGCCAAAATAATAACTGATAACTTCATTATCTTATTTAAAATGATTTTTAAAAATTATAAATGGAAATTTATAGATCTTATAATAAAAGCTGTTGATTACACTTAAATGAAATTTTTTAAGAATTAGATTTTGTTTATATAGTTGCACTGAATTTCCTAATTGTTGAACAAAAAAATCAGCATGTTTAATGCTCAAATAGTCAAAAATTTCTACTTTCCTATTTTGCTCCAATTTAAGTATCATTGAATTTTCTTTAATTCTATAATTAAAACCTAAATATTTTAAACAATGTACTTGACCACCGCTTTTTAGGATGGAAATCCAAAATTCCCAATCCTCTAAACCATAAATCATTTTAACATCATAGCCACCAACTCTAATCCAATCTTGTTTTCGATAGATTGCAGAACAAAAAATCATATTTGACAAACTTAAATCTTTTAATGTAAAAGGCTTCAAAATCCATTTTCCACTCTCCAACCCAAACTTCTCCGCCTCACAATACACAACTTTCAGCTCTGGATCGCTTTCAAACTCGATTAATGCTATTTTTATATAGTCAACACCTATTTTGTCATCAGCATCTAAAGGTAGGATATATTCCCCAACCGCAACTTCAATCCCCGCATTTCTTGCACTGCTTAATCCACCATTTTGTTTGTAAATGTATTTAAACCGCTTGTCTTTTGCAACCCACAATGTTGCAATTTCGACAGTATGGTCTGGTGAACCATCGTTTACAATAATGCACTCCCAGTTTTGGTATGTTTGATCCAAGACTGACTGCAAACACTCATCCAAATATTGTGCTTGGTTGTAACACGGGACGATTACTGAGATTTTTGGGGTCATAAGTCTAAATCTGTATCGTTTTGTAAAAGAATATTTTTAAAATTATTTTCAGACACAATCTTTTTGCCAGATTGTTTCTCTAAATCTGCGCGTGCCTTTCCTGCCACGCGACCGCCTGCGATGGCTGCTTTTCTATTTTGAACAAAGCCGTTTGCATCTTTATTTATTGCAATTTCGGTAGTTGATGCTTCACCGAGCATGGTAAAAATTAGTTCTAAATCGGACATGTGATCACGAAGGTTCTCGGAACTTTTTGTCAATCCTTTAAGCTGTTTATACTCACTTGGAATCACACCAAAAGTTGCCTTACTTATTTCGGCGGTCAAAATCGCATCCTCTTTTCCTTGTTTAACGCCTCGTTTTTGCCATTCGTTCGTTAACTCGTCTCTAACAACAATGCCTCTTATTCGTTTTTCAATCCAAGCATCAGAGTATCCCTTGCTTTTGTATGTGTTGCGTATTCGAGCCTGCGCCAACTCTGGGTTTTCTATTTCTGCAATTCTTTCTGCGCCTACTGTAGCAAGCCATCTTTTGAACGGTTCGGCTTTTGGCGAGGGTACGGATTGTATTAATCGTAAAATCCCCAGCGTATCAAGACAATCTGTTGCATAAAATTTTTGATCGGCAGCTTGAAATTTCAGTTGTACGATTTTTTCGTACAGCTGACTTCCCTCGACAATAAGCTTTTTTTTTAAATCGCTCCAATACCGCTTTGGCACAGTGCTATCGGTTAAAACGCTGACAACATCAATAACCGAAAAAAACCATTGCTGCGATTCATCGCTCCATTGCGCACGAATATTTTGATCATTGAATAATTTTATGCTATACATAAACGCTTTTTTATGAAATAAAACTGAATTAATACGATTTAAAAATCAAATATAGTATAAATTTTTTCGGTATAATACCGATACATTGTGAAAATAGTTTAATTTTTATTGGACTGTATTGAACATATGAAGGATATAATTTCGTTACTGTTAAAGAAGCAGATGAAACTATTTTCGAAAATCTTCAATCAAAACTAACTGTAAATTCTCTTCCAAATATTGTGCTTGGTTGTAGCACGGAACGATTACGGAGATTTTTGGGGTTATGTTTTTTTATCTAAATAAGTTTCGGAAGCTTATAGTACTACTTAAGTTTTTGGTCTATAATTGTGATTGATAATAAAATCAATTCAATAAAAATTGTTCTAAAGAAATAGTTTGGATTCCAGCATGCGTGTTTCCAGAAAAGTCATCAAAGGTGATAACCGTTTTGGGATAATTATCTGTTATAGATATTAAATTCCCAAACTCACGATCCATGGTTTTAGCGTCATTAATCGTTAATGCTACTTGAAAATAGTGCGTTTCACCAGCCTTTTCAGCAACAAAGTCAATTTCATACTGATCTAATTTTCCAACCGATACTTTATACCCTTTAAAAAGCAACTGATTGTAAACTGCATTTTCTAAAATTTTTCCCCTATCTTCAATTTTATAGCCACAAATTCCGTTACGAATACCTAAATTTTCAAAATAATATTTATCGCCAATTTCAAAATAACGTTTACCAATGATATCAAATCGCATGACTCTAAAGATCAATAAAGCATTTGTTAAATAATTCACATAAGTTTGCACTTGATTTGGTGCCATATTTATTTTTTGAGATTTTAAAAAATCACTTATTTTTTTTGCTGAAAATAAACTTCCAATATTTCCAGATAAAAACATGACCAATTGTTCTAAAAAAGGTACGTTTCTGACTGAATATCTGTTTATAATGTCTCTGTAAACAATAGTTGCATAAATATTTTTTAAATATTCAAAAACCACTGCGTCTTCTAATTGTAAATGTTTTAAGTAAGGTAAACCTCCATATTTTAGATATTTATCTAATGTTTGAGGACCTTTTTTTAATTTATGGAAAGCTAAAAACTCTTTATAGGAAAGGCTATAAACAATAATTTCAATGAATCGTCCACTCAAATAACCCGCCAAATCGCCCGATAACAAATTAGCATTGCTGCCCGTGCAATACAAGTCTAAATCCAAATCCAAAACTAAGGAACGCAATGCAGTTTCAAAATTTTCTATATCTTGAATTTCATCAATAAACACGTATGTTTTTCCATTTTTACTTTTGTTTTCAACAACGTAGTGATGCAAGTCCTTTGCATTTTTAATGAATGAAAAAGCTATGTCTTCCTTATTGATATATAAAATGGAAATTTCGCTTTCATTTTTTATGGACTCCATTATTTGATATAGTAAATAACTCTTACCCACTCTTCGTTGTCCTGTAAATACTTTGATGATATTCTTGCCCATGAAAGGTCTGACGCGATCTAAATAGTGAGTTCTCGGTTCTATATTTGACGGAATTGTAAAATTAATCATTACTGATGCGATTATAATTTTGTACAAATATAAGTATTTTTATAAGTGTATCTATAACTTTTTGATATATTGCTATAAACTATAAACGTATGGTCAACATTTTTATAATTTAATTATAGTTATAGACATATCGATAACTTATTTACCTAATGGAATTTAATATAAACGTATGTGATGCTTTACTTACCATCCTCAATAATATCTTAAACTTTTAAATAACTTAATATTGCACCTGGTTGAAGTATGAAATTGTTAATGAGATTTTTGAGGTCATTATTATCTTTTTCGTCTCGTGGCTTGGCGTTCCGCCGCGGCGGAGGGATCTGATAAACCAAATGTATCGATTTAAAAACCATTCGCCGCGGCGAAACAAAACCATTCGCCGCGGCGAATTGCCTAAAACCCCAATTGCGCTAAACCGCTGTTATCCGTCGTTTTTTTCGGCTTGAATTATAATTTACTAATAGTTAATGTATTATCTTCTTTACTTTTTGTAAAATTAATATTTACTTTCTGATTGTTCCAATTATCTTTCAAGTTTTCTTTGTAATTATTTTTAACTAAACAATTTATAATCTCTTTTTTTATTGAATCTGAAATGCTATAAACTTGTATTGCTTCGGCATTTACTTCTGCTGACTTTTTTTCGTCCTTACTATTTTTAAAAGGGATTTTAGATATGTTTTTTATTTCTGAACATATAACGTGGTCAACACCTTTTGAACTAATTAAAATACTTTCATCTATAGTTAATTCCGAACTGTTTGGATCTTCTTTAAGAATTTCAGTAATTGTTATTCCGTCCGATACATATGAAAATTCAGTTTTACCCTCTTTAATTGCTTGTTCTCTGGCAATTTGCACAGTAGATTTTGATTTAAATTTAGAAAAATAAGAATCTACCTTTGCGCTATCTTGGCTATTTAAACCAAAATACACAAATAACATTGAAATTATAAAAAGAATAATTGAGGCAAAAATTGAATAATATTTCATTCCGGTTTCTCCTAAGAATTCTTTTACAATTTTCCCCGAAATTTTTATGGGTGTTGAATAATAATACATTTCCCATTTTTTATAATAAATTCCTGTAATTAGCAAATATGCAGATAGAATAAATATAATTAAAGCGACTAAGTGTAACATAATTTAACTTGGTTATTTTTTGTAAAATGACAGATAACTTTTAAATACACGTCGATACTTTTCACGAAAAACCGCTATATCAAAATGTTTTACTGCATATTCTCTTGCATTCGTACATAAGGTGTTGTATAAAACTTCATCATTTTGCAATGCAGTAATTTTGTCGGTAGCGTATGTTACAAAGGAACTTGCATCAACATCAGGCGCAACATAACCATTTACACCATTTATTACATGATCTGAAATACTGCCCACAGGAGTCGCAATAACAGGAATTCCGAGTTCCATTGCTTCCATAATGACAAGAGGAAAGCCTTCGCGGTATGAAGATATAATTAAAACACCAATGTTTTGAAACGCATTTCTGACAAATGTTGGATCATTGGAATTCTCAAAATATTTAACATTCGGGAAAGCATTTTTAAATTCCGTAAAGTCATTACCAATAACAATACTTTCAATATTTTGCATTTGTAGATTTTGTACACACTGAAAAAAAACTTCGGGACGTTTTTCATATGAATTCCGACCTACAAAGCCAATTGTAAAATTGTGAAAACGTTTTTGAACCGTATTGTGATCAAAATCTTTAATATCAACACCATTTGGAATAATTTCAATTCTGTTGATAAGCTGCGGGTCAACTCCATTCATTTCGTACAGTTTTTTATAATCCTGCAGTGTACGCTCGTTTATAACTAACCGTTTATGAAGGTATTGCGCTACATCTACTGTTGCGGTTTCTATTCCTTTCTCGGGAAAACAAAAAGCGTGTGTTAAGTCGATATTAAAAGTTCTATTTTTTAATTTACAAATTAATTCGTAGTATAAATAACTGTTACATCCAAAAAAAATCGGTCTGTAAAAATTACTTAAAAAAGTTAAACCTAAATATAACGCTCTTTTTCTTTTAGGCGAATCAATATAAAAACAATGTGCATGTTTGCCGAATTCCTCTGTTATTGCACCATCTGAAAGATTGTAAAAAAACACAACTGGTTTTGACGGTAACGATTTTATGATTTCAAGATGCACTTTTTCGGCACCGCCAATTTTGTGGTAGGGAATGAGGAAAAGTGGTATTTTAAGGAGATTTTGCATTCCAATATAAAATAGATTTTACACATAAAATAAACTGCTGTTTTAATGAAAAGTGGCTTGTAACCATTCGCGATTGCACGAAAAATTGATAAATTAAAACGGGCGTATAAGAAGATCGCTTATAAAAATAATTCTTTATCAGATTTTGCTCAATTTCAGCTAAAAAATGTTTGAAACCGATTGCATTAAATGTACCGCTTATATTTGCAACAATTAATTTTTTTTTGATTACTTGAAATAATTGGATTTCATCTATATCTAACAAAATTGAGTTCGAAACAATTTTTTTTAATAAATCAATTTCTTGCTTATTATTCTCAAACAATATGGTTCTTATTAGACTAACTTTGATATCCGCAGAGATATCTATTTGTTTGCAACTGTTTTTTTTTGAAACTTGCATATCATGCTGTCTGTAAAATAATAAAACTTCAGGTAGATTATAAAATTTGCCAAAAAACACCAATTTTGTCCAAAGATCATAATCTTCCGCTGGCTCTTTGCCTATATTGTAAATTAAAGAATTTTTATTTAGAATTGATTTTCTCAACATAACTGAGGGATGACCAATGCAATTATGCCGTAACAATTGAACTTTTATATCGTCATGAAATTCTGGATAGCGTATTACACGATCTGAATCAATAATTTTCAGGGCGGTTCCGCAAAGTACAACATCAATGTTATTTTCTAAAAATGCAACTTGCTTCTCGAACCGCAGTGGCAAACTGATATCATCACCGTCCATTCTGGCAATATATTTACCTTTTGCCATTTCCAAACCCAAGTTTAAACTATAAGTATAACCTGTATTTCGTGGTTTTTCGATTAATCTTATTCGCGTATCCGTGTAACTTTTAATTATATTTACCGTTTTGTCCGTAGAACAATCATCAATAATTATAAATTCAAAATCTGTGTAAGTTTGACTTAAAATACTTTCTACGGCCTCACTAACAAAATTAGCGCAGTTGTAGACTGGCATTAAAACAGTAATTAATGGATTTTCAAGCATTGTTATAATTCATATTTATTCCAATAGTCAACTCACCACTTTCAAAAATTAAAAAATTGTATTCAATTAACAAAGCATTAATTGAATCTCTAATTTTAAACTCGTCATGAATTTCGATAGCAATAATTTCAGTAATTTTCAAAAAACTTAAATCATTTTTTACGTCAAATATGAATCTTTCCGCACCTTCGATATCAATTTTTAGCAATGAAATATGAGTTAATTGATTCTCCAATATAATTTCATTTATTGAAATTCCTTGTATGTTCCCATTTTCATTTTCAATAGTCGCGATTGACCAATCTTTACCGTCTCTAAAAGTTCTATCAATTTCAAATAATGCTCCCGCTTTTTGCGTCAGTGCATTTTGGTATAATTTAATTGTTGATTTATTTTCTAATGTTTTAATGTTTTCTTCAAAAAACTTACAATTTTCTGATGATGGTTCGATAGCATAGATCGATGAATTTGTAAAAATTGACGAAAAATATATTGTTGTATAGCCAACATTAGCACCAGCATCAATAATGTATTTTTTCTGCGAAAACCCTTTATTTAAAGTCAATAATTTTAGAACAACTGCATATTCTTCATATAAAAATATTTGCTGAAAAACGCTTAAATCACTATGGCTTGTATTTCTAATTTTTACACATATATCGTTTTTAAAAATAATTTCAAATAAATTATTATGTTGAATAATACTTTTTAAATCTAAAACTTTCAAATTAAAATGCATCATTTCCAAATCATTCAAATTTTTGGGAAATATAATTCTGAAAATTTTTTTTAATTTTTTAAACATTAGAAATAATTTGCTTAATTTTTTCAGCTGACCAATGTCCTTTAACCAAAAAAGGCGCACTACTTTTTTGCCCAAAACTTCCTGTATTATAAAAATCGCCCATTTCTACTTCTATCTTACCAATCGGTTCTTTTACCCAATCAGATTCTATTCCGTTAACTGTAATTCGCCCAATAACATCAATTTTTCCTGATGCAAAATTAAAATCATTTAGTTGACAAATAATTTTATAATACCCTTTTTCCTGAAAGTCAAATTTTTGGTTTTGAAAAGAACTATACAATATGGTATAATATTCCCCAAAAGTGTCATGAAATGAAAAACCTAAGTCAACGTTTTTACAGTTGTTTTGGTTTACTTTAATTATAAAAACTAAATTCAAAGCACTTCCTGAAAGTATTAAATCAATTTTTATGTTTTTAAAATTTTCTATATAAAATTCTGAAAAAATAACGTCTTTTGTACCAGTTCTATTTTTGACATTTTCTACAATTAAATTATTAATTGTTTTATGTTCAAGGTACTCATCAATTGTCTCATCCATTCCACCATCAAACTTAACCCTTCCATTCTCCATCAAAATCCCTCTCGTGCAAAGTTGCTTCACCGCAGCCAAATTATGACTCACAAACAACACCGTCCGCCCGCCACCACGCGAAATTTCTTGCATTTTGCCAATGGCTTTTTTTTGAAATTCAGCATCTCCAACGGCTAAAACCTCGTCTACCACCAAAATCTCGGGATCAAGAAATGCGGCAACGGCAAATGCCAGTCGAACGGTCATGCCTGAGCTGTAGCGTTTTACGGGCGTGTCAATGTAGCGCTCGCAACCAGAGAATTCTATGATTTCGTCTATTTTGGATTTAATTTCTTTTTTGGTCATGCCAAGGATGGCGCCGTTCAAAAAAATGTTTTCGCGCCCAGTCATTTCCCCATGGAAACCTGTGCCGACTTCCAATAGAGATGCTATTCTGCCTTTGGTTTTTATAGTCCCTGTTGTTGGACTGGTAATGCGCGACAGAATTTTTAGCAATGTGGACTTTCCTGCGCCGTTCTTTCCAATAATGCCTAAAACTTCGCCCCGCTCAACCTCAAAATTGATGTCTTGAAGTGCCCAAACATAGTCGCTTTCAGCAATTGTGCTTCGATCATTTACTTCGCCAATTTTCAAATATGGGTCTTCTTTGCCCCGTACTTTGCTCCACCAACGGTTCAAATCATGGGAAATTGTTCCCGTGCCAACAACGCCTAAGCGGTATTGCTTTGAAATGTTTTCGGCACTAAGAATGATGTCTTTTGTCATTGTTTTTTGGGAAATCTCAAAAGCAAATATAACAATTGTTTTTAAATAGACATTGTTAGATTATTAGAACTTTAAATTGTTAGATGTGTTTCACTTCCAAAAAAAAACCGTCTATAAATTAGACGGTTTAAAAATCAGTGGACTTATATTTTTATTTTGCAATTTGTTTTTTAGAGTAATATTTATAGCCTGCATATAAAATAGCAACAGCAACCATTATCAAAATATTATCATTAATTGGACTATCCATGGCGTCGAGATCTCCAGGCATAGCATCAGGATCTGGTTGTGCAAGGAGAACGATACTATTCAATAACAAACATAATGTAATTAATGATTTATTGGTAGAAATTTTCATATATTTTAAATTTACGATTATTTTGGTAGCACACAAATATAAGATTTTATTAGTAACTGTTTGCCGTTGGTAGTTTATCTTATTGTTAAAAAATTAGTTTTTTCAATACTTCGTTATTTGCACATTCTGTAAATTGAATCATTGCGCAAGCCACTAACTTAGGAAATTTTTAAGAACAATGCTATTTAAATTGATCTTGTCTTGTTAAAAAAATGAACGAATTCTAATTAAAAAAATTTTTATTTATCTTATTGCTGTTATAACTTTGCTACACAACTACTATAAAAATGCAAATTATTTCGCAGTAAAAATAAAAGTTACGCATTTAGGTGACAGCAAAGATAATCACAAATGTAGTAGTTGTTCATTCTAAAAAAAACATTGTATGTAATTAATATGATGTTTAAATATTACAATTTCGTTCATAAACAAAGAAAAATCATTTTACAAAAACCTTTAAATTCTTGAAGGCAATTTTTTATGCCTGACCCGTAGGCCCAAAATTTAATGGTATTTGTGGCTGCTCCGTATCTTTAATTTCGCCATGTGCTTGTTCAAAACGATGCACATTTTCCGCCAATGCTTTTATTAAACGCTTTGCATGTTGTGGTGTAAGCACGATGCGCGATTTGACTTTTGCCTTTGGCAATCCAGGCATAAGACACACAAAATCCACCACAAACTCTGATGCAGAATGGTTTATTACTGCCAAGTTAGAGTAAATTCCTTCGGCCATTGCCTCGTCTAACTCTATGTTTATTTGTTGTTCCATTTTTTTAGTTGAAAGTTATAATGTTGTAAAGTTAAAAAGTTATTGTAAACTAAAATAGTGAATTTAAAATATGTTTGCTGATTAGCTTTAGTAATAGAACAAACAAAGTTTTATCAATTTTGTTTTCTTAAATTAATATAGTTTATCAGTTTAACAGCTAATTGCTAAATGCTGATTGCTGATTGCTAAAAGCTAAAAACTGAAAACTGAAAACTGAAAGCTAAGAATTAAAAAAAAAAATCCAATGATTATCAGAAAATGTAAACATAAGTTTTCACAATCTTTTAATCATTGAATCTTTAAATTTTTAAATCTCTTTTTAGAAATTAAAAACTTCTTTTTTATCCATCATTTCTTTGTAGTCTTCTTTGGAGCCTACAATGGTATGGTCATATTCTCGCATTCCGGTTCCGGCTGGAATTCTGTGTCCAACAATTACGTTTTCTTTCAGTCCTTCTAAGTAATCTACTTTTCCAGCAACGGCAGCCTCGTTCAAAACCTTAGTGGTTTCTTGAAAAGATGCAGCAGAAATAAACGATTTTGTTTGAAGCGATGCTCTCGTAATTCCCTGTAGAACGGGTGTTGCAGTAGCCGTAATTACGTCACGAGCCACAACCAAATTTTGATCGTTACGTTTCAAAAGAGAATTTTCGTCTCTTAATTCACGTGCCGAAATGATTTGTCCTGCTTTTAAGTTAGATGAATTTCCTTCGTCTTCAACTACTTTCATACCATAAAGCTTGTCGTTTTCTACGATAAAATCTTTAGTATGAATCAATTGATCTTCAAGGAATAACGTATCACCTGGATCTTGAACACGAACTTTTCTCATCATTTGACGAATCACAACTTCAAAGTGTTTGTCGTTGATTTTCACGCCTTGCAAACGATA
>JAYWGW010000074.1:0-17344 GCA_043778045.1 Bacteroidota bacterium
CGTTTTTCCACTGATTCAAGAATCAGAAAAAATGGATTTCAAAAATCTTGAAGAAGGTTTTGAAAGTATTAGCAGAGAATTTCCTTCGCCAGAATTTGCTGTTTCCATGGTTCACGGTAAGTTGAAAGCTGAAGATAAAGAATGGGAAATGCAGCGCTTTGTTCGAGGGGAAACCAATATTATGGTCGCAACGACCGTGATTGAAGTTGGTGTTAATGTTCCAAATGCAAGCGTAATGGTGATTGAAAGTGCCGAGCGTTTTGGACTGTCGCAATTGCATCAATTGCGCGGTAGAGTAGGACGTGGGGCAGACCAAAGCTACTGTATTTTGATGACAAGCCACAAAATTGGTGCTGATTCAAAAACCCGTATGGAAACCATGGTTGCCACAAACGATGGCTTTGAAATTGCCGAAGTAGATTTAAAACTTCGTGGTCCGGGCGATATTATGGGCAAGCAACAAAGCGGTGTTTTAAATCTTCAAATTGCCGATTTGGTGCGAGACAAAGACATTCTTTTAGTGTCAAGAAACATTGCTTTTCGTGTTTTGCAGGACGATGCGCCGATGGAAAAACCGAAGAATGAAATTTTGAAACAGGTTTACATTGAATTGACCAAAAAAGCAAATATTTGGAATTATATAAGTTAAGGATTAAAGATATGATATTTTAAAAATAAAATACTTTGCAAATTTTATAGACAAAATTTAGAAATATTTGTTAAAAATCTTATGTTTATAGATTTCAATTAAGCTATTTCATATTCCACTTTACTTGGATTAATTGATGATTTTGACGCATTTAAAACCTCAATTCCGACCAGATTCCCATCTTTTGAATAGTCTAAAATAAATCCTTCTTTATCTTCATCAGATTCTTCAATTGCAACATTGCTGAATGTAATGTATAAAATGTCTGTTTCTTTGTCATATTTTACTTTCATAACTTACTGATATTTATAAATTTTTGAAGTTCTATAAACCGTTTTTATTAATATTGGATTTTTATGTGCGTTTATAAAAACCCTATATAAATATTTCTCTATAATTTTCTGATAAATGTGCTGATTATCGTTTTCAATTAATATCTCGTATGGTTCGTTCATAATTATCTCAACAATTTTGTCAGAAATTGAACGCAATTTAAGTTGAGCTAAGCTATCCATTGAATATTCGAAAATCATGAAACTAATTATACACAAATATATGTAAAATTGATTTTAGTAATTTAATTTTAAAATAATTTTCACAAAAAAACTGAGCCATCACTGACTCAATTTGTTATATTCAATTTATTAATTCAAACTACTTCATATTCTACTTTACTCGAATCAACTGTTGATTTTGAAGCATTTAAAAAATAGAATTCCAATTCCATAAAAATTGTAATAAATTTTCTGAAAATTTAATACAATATACTTTGTATAACAATGTATTTTGTTTTACATTTGCAATATGGAAAATGAGTATATCGATAAATGGCAATCTCAAATAAAAAAAGGAACCCTATCTTTTATTGTTTTGTTAGTAATAAGTGAGGATGAAATGTATGGTTACGAACTTATTGAGAAAATAAAATCTCAAACAGGAATATCTATTGCAGAAGGAACGCTGTATCCTTTAATGAACAGGCTTAAAATTGAAAATCTTTTAGAATCAAAATGGGTTGAACAGCCGACTGGAATTCCAAGAAAATATTATTTTTTAACCACTTTTGGGAAGCGGACTTTAAAAGGAATGAAAATTCAATGGATTAATTTACAATCATCAGTTAACAAATTAATATAACAGCAATGGAATTAAATAAGATAAATTTTAAAAATGCAAATGCTCAAAAAGTTTACGAAAATTATTTGTTGCAAATTCAGTCAGCTACAAAACAACTTTCTAAACCACACCAGCAAGATATTTTGATGGAATTAAACAGTCATATTTATGAAAGTATTCAAATAAATAAAGAAGAAGATGAATTGTCAAGTTTACTTACTGCATTGGAAAAAATTGGAATACCAAATGAAGTTTTAAAACCATTGATTGCAGATAAAAAATTGCGTCAAGCAACCAAAACCTTCAATCCAATTTATGTGTTGCAAGCTTTGGTTTTAAATATATCAAATGGGGTAATTTACTTTGTATTTGCTACTTTGTATTTACTACTATTCTCATTTGTGTTTTTAATAATAGCAAAAATAGTTTATCCATCAATTACTGGATTTTTTTATAAAAAGAATGAGTTTTTTCAATACGGTATAGTTGCAATGACTGAAAATAAAATGGAGTATGAAGTTTTAGGAAATTGGTTTATCCCAGTTACCATCCTTCTTGCAATATTTTTTTATCTGATGATAACAGCATTGCTAAAATTCAAGAGATATTTTAATAAAAAAATCAATAAGAACGACACAATTCACAATCAACAAAAAAATTAATAATTAAAAAATTACATTATGAAAACTATCGCAACATTATTAGTCACATTTTTTGTTTCTATTGCTTTAAATGCTCAAGAGATAATAGGTCAATGGAATGGAGTTTTAAAAGTTCAGGGAACGCAATTAAGGCTTGCATTTAATATTTCAAAATCAGATAATGGTTTGATAACTACAATGGACAGTCCTGACCAAGGTGCAAAAGATATACCAGTAACTTCTACTAGTTTTGAAAATTCAGTTTTGAAAATAGCCATTGTAAATGCAAAAATAGAATTTGAAGGAACACTCGGAAAAGACGGAATCATTACTGGAACTTTTAAACAAAATGGACAATCTTTTCCAATGAATTTGTCTAAAGAAAAAATAGAAAAGCAAAAAATTGTAAGACCGCAAGAGCCAATAAAACCATATTCCTACTATGATGAAGAAATAACATTTGAGAACAAAAAAGCTGGAATCGTTTTGGCGGGTACTCTTACAATGCCTAAAAAAGAGGGAAATTTTCCAGTTGTTATTTTAATTAGCGGAAGCGGACCGCAAAATAGAGACGAAGAAATATTGGGTCATAAACCATTTCTAGTTTTATCAGATTATTTAACAAAGAATGGGTTTGCAGTTTTACGATATGATGATAGAGGAACTGCATTGTCGAAAGGAGTTTTCAAAACGGCTACTTCCGCAGATTTTGCAACAGACGTGGAAGCTGCAATAACCTATCTAAAAACCAGAAAAGAAATTAATAAAAAGAAGATTGGATTGATGGGACATAGCGAAGGCGGAATGATTGCACCCATGGTAGCCAGTAAATCTAAAGATGTAGCATTTATTGTATTGTTGGCAGGAACTGGAATCGATGGTGGCGAAATACTGTTGATGCAACAAAAACTAATTGGAAAAGCATCTGGTGTAAACGATATTGATTTACAAAAAAACGAAAATTTAAATAAAAATACATTTGAAATAGTAAGAAATTCAAGTGATTTAAAACAATTAGAAATTGATTTAACAGAATATATTAGTAACTATTTTAAAAATAATCCAGATTCAGGAAAATCCGAAGGTATGTCTGAAGATGATTTCATAAAATTGCAAGTTAAGCCAATTGCAAATCCCTGGATGCAATATTTTATCAAATACAATCCTGCTCCCGCATTAGAAAAAGTTAAATGTCCAGTTTTGGCAATAAATGGTGAAAAAGACTTACAAGTACCACCAAAAGAAAATTTAGAAGCTATAAAAAATGCATTAACAAAAGGAGGAAATAAAAAAACAACTACAAAAGAATTACCCAATTTAAACCATTTATTTCAGGATTGTAAGACTGGTGCACCATCAGAATATGCAACAATAGATGAAACCTTTTCTCCTAAAGCAATGAGTGAAATATTAAATTGGTTGCAACTACAAACCAATTAAAATTTTATTAAATTATCAGTACAATTATAAAATATCGTTTTAGAATTAAAATCTTAAAAAAATTATTTTTAATCTTACTACTCACAAAAAAAACCGAGCCATCTCTGACTCGGTTTTTTAAACTTTATTTTCACAAATCCCGATAAAAATCGGGATAAGCGATTCACACAATTTTGCAAAAGCAAAATTGGTTCTCTGCTTACTTCACTTCTTCAAACTCAACATCTTGAACATCATCACCTTGCTTTTCAGCTTGTGGTGGCGCTTGTCCTGCCTGTTGCCCTTGCTCGCCTTGTGCGTACATGGCTTCTGTTGCTACTTTCCAAGCTGCATCTACATTGTCTAAACCTTTTTGAATGGCATCCAATTCTTGTGCGGCGTGCGCCATTCTAAGTTCTGTCAATGCAAATTCGATTGCAGTTTTGTGATCGTCAGAAATTTTGTCTGCCAATTCTTTCAACTGCGTTTCAGTTTGGAAAATTTTGCTATCAGCTTCGTTAATTTTTTCAACACGCTCTCTTGCAATTTTATCTGCATCAGCATTTGCTTCAGCATCACGTTTCATTCTTTCAATTTCTTCGGCTGTTAAACCTGAAGACGCTTCGATTCTAATATCGTGAGATTTTCCTGTTCCTTTATCTGTTGCAGAAACCTTGATGATACCATTGGCATCAATATCAAACGTTACTTCAATTTGTGGAACACCTCTTGGTGCTGGCGGAATGCCATCTAAATGGAAACGACCAATTGTTTTATTGTCAACTGCCATGGCTCTATCACCTTGCAAAACGTGTATTTCTACCGTTGGCTGAGAATCTGCTGCCGTTGAAAAAACTTGCGATTTTTTTGTTGGAATGGTTGTATTGGCTTCAATCAATTTAGTCAAAACACCACCCATTGTTTCGATTCCAAGAGACAAAGGCGTAACGTCTAACAATAATACATCTTTTACATCGCCTGAAAGTACACCACCTTGAATTGCTGCGCCAATAGCCACAACTTCATCAGGATTCACTCCTTTTGATGCTTTTTTACCAAAGAACTTTTCTACTTCGTCTGCAATTCTTGGCATACGAGTAGAACCTCCAACCAAAATTACTTCGTCGATATCAGATGTAGACAAACCGGCGTCTTTTAGCGCTTTAGCAACTGGTTCCATTGAACGTTTTACTAAGGTATCAGATAATTGTTCGAATTTTGCACGACTTAATTTTTTAACCAAGTGTTTTGGTCCAGAAGCTGTTGCAGTAACGTATGGCAAGTTAATTTCTGTTTCAGCAGAACTTGATAATTCAATTTTTGCTTTCTCAGCTGCTTCTTTAATTCTTTGTAAAGACATTGGGTCAAGACGCAAATCAATACCTTCTTCAGATTTAAATTCATCTGCCAACCAATCAATGATGGTTTGGTCAAAATCATCTCCACCTAAATGCGTGTCTCCGTTTGTAGAAAGTACTTCAAAAACTCCGTCCCCTAATTCAAGGATCGAAATATCGAAAGTTCCACCACCTAAATCGTAAACTGCAATTTTTTGATCTTTTCCTTTTTTATCTAAACCATAAGCAAGTGCAGCTGCAGTTGGTTCGTTGATAATTCTCATTACTTTCAAACCTGCAATTTCGCCTGCTTCTTTTGTAGCCTGACGTTGCGCATCGTTAAAGTATGCAGGAACCGTGATTACGGCCTCTGTAACTGTCTGACCAAGATAATCTTCAGCAGTTTTCTTCATTTTTTGAAGTGTCATTGCCGACAATTCTTGCGCCGTGTACAAACGACCATCAATATCCACACGCGGTGTATTATTGTCGCCTTTCACAACTTTGTAAGGTACTCTTTTTGCTTCTGTTGTTACCTCAGAGAAAGAGTGTCCCATGAAACGTTTGATTGAAGCGATGGTTTTTGTTGGGTTGGTTACCGCCTGACGTTTTGCAGGATCGCCCACCTTAATTTCGCCACCTTCTACGAATGCAATGATGGATGGTGTTGTTCTTTTTCCTTCTGAATTAGGAATTACAACAGCTTCTTGACCTTCCATTACAGACACACAAGAGTTGGTAGTACCTAAATCGATTCCGATTATTTTTCCCATTTTGATTTATTTTTATTATTGTTTGAAATTCGTTTTTTAAACTCGAAAAGTCAATAGTCAATCTTTATGCCAACTTACGAATGAATTATAAATGTCAGTTTATTATAATTTTACTGATTTTAATATGACATTTTGACGGATTTTATTTACTTGTGACTAAACCAACAATCTTTGTTTTGAATGTCGAATGCTTTAAAAACGGTGTTTATTGGCGCACCGTGAAATAGAAGCTCGTTATATTTTGTACGAACTAAATAATTAAATGCACCCATGTCGCCTGTGAATTTAGTCAAATTATCGGAATTATTCTGTTGGTGAATGTTGCATAACTGTTCAATAAATGGTTTAATTATTTTTATGTTTCCACCAAAAATTCCACAATTCAAAAGTATGTGATTTCTATATAGATTTTCAAAAGTTTTAAAGTCTTGAATTTTATTTCGCAAATGTTCGCAGTGGTCAATCATCCATTCGTTAGCCAAAATTTCGGGTTCGTCGCCACAAAAAATGTGATTTTGATTCGCGCGAAACAATTCTTGTTCAAAAGGATTTTTTAAAATAATAACGTCTGAAATATCTGTAAAAAATAGATTTTCTATGTTAGAAGCATTGCGTTTTATAAATTCATTATAAACATGATATCTATAAACATTTGGATTGTACTTATTATCAAAATCAATTTTTATAAATTTTATAAATTGATTTTCATAATTCTGACAAGTTTCATCAGAAAAATTATTGTGAAAAATGATGCCGTTTAATTTTAAATCAACAACAGAATTATACCAATTTTGGATTAGTGTAAAATCGTCAGCGGGCAAAATTTCATTTCGGTTGACATCGTAAACTCCTGAAATTTGGCAGGCAAGAACATAATTTTTGGCGATTGACAAATTTTATTGAAGATTAAAAATCAAATTATCGTTTTTTACAGTGGCACTGATGCTGTTCGGAATATTGCGGTAATATATATAGGTACGCAAATCTAATTTATTGACTTTAAATTTTTCTGATGCTTTTTCGAAAAAATCCGCGTCTGCGGCATACATGTCTAAAAAATCAAAAGACTCAAAAACTTCTTTTTTTCCAAAAAGTGTGGCAAACAAAATGCAATCGTCAACATGGATATTTTTTGTAACATCAAATCTGTTGGGCACAAAATAGTTTGATTTGTCATCAACAATCGTTTCTGTAGTCGAGGCTATCAAATCATAAAATGGCATTTGATCCAAGCATTCGCGTAAATGATTTGGCTTATATTCATCGTCAGCGTCTATGATTGTAATGAATTTTCCCTCACACAATTTTATACCTTTATTAATGGACAGCGATTGGCTGATATTTTTGTGACGTAAATAAGTAACTTTTTCTTCATGTCTAATAACATATTTTAAAAGCTTATTTTCAACATCATTGTCGCTTCCATCATCAATAACAATTAGTTCAAAATTTTCATGCGTTTGAAGTAAAACAGAATCAATAGCTCTTTTTATAAGCTGAAAATCTGTATTGAAAGCCGACATTATAACCGATATTTTTGAATTTTGAATCATATTTATCAAAAAATATTTTTGCAAATATACTTTTTTAGAATTATTGAATTGTTACAATATTTTAAAATTTCGTTTTACTATAAATTTTTAACGATTGTTTTAAGTTGTTTGATTTACTTTTTTAATCGTATCAATATTAAATAATGCAATTGAAATTAAAATCAATAAATACGAGATAATTTGCGCATTGTTGATTTCTTCTTTAAAATAAAAAACAGCAAGAAAAAAGTGAATCAGCGGATTGGTGTACATCAAAATTCCGACTGCCGACGAGTTCATTCCTTTGAGTGCATATAAATTTAGAAATAATGGAATTATTGTAAAAACAATCACAATTATTATCAATAAAATATAAAAAACTGATTCAATTGGTAATGAAGCTGTGTAGTTTGGGTAAAAAGGCAAGATTATTACCGAACAAATAACCATCTGAACGGTTAGAATTACAAATCTATCAAACTGATTGTTTTTGCGTTGCGTAATAAGATAAAAAGCAAATGAAAGTGCAATTGTTAGGCTATAAAATAAATCTTGCAAATGTCCGTAGGACAATATAGCACAACTAATTATACATAATAAAACTGAAAACCATTGCCACTTTGATAACTTTTCCTTTAGAATAAAAAAGGCTAAAATTGTGGTTAAAATTGGACAGATTAAATAAGCAAATGATGCCGATTGCAAACTGACATGATTGATGGCATATATAAATAAAAACCAATTGGCAAGAAGTAGAAATCCGCCAATGATGGTCAAAAATATCGTGTTATATTTTTGTTTTTTACTAAGATTTTGAAAAGAAATCCAATCCTGATTGAGTATTTTCTTTCTAAAAATTAAATTTATAAGTAACAAAAAAATGGTTGCAAGAAAAACCCTATAAAATAATATGTCCAATGAAGGATAGTCTTTTAGCGGTTTCAATGCTAAACTAAAAAATCCCCAAATAATGAATGATGATAGGGCAGAAAGGTAATATTTGTTGATTTTCAAATGTTTTTTTTGCAAATGTAACAAGATTAGCTTTTTTATCATAAAAATTTATTTTAAAATTTTAATTAGAAAAAATATACTATAAAAGGTATAAAAACAGATATTTACCCTATATTATACTATTTAAGGTATAAATATATAAAATATTAAAAAATTATACCTTAAATGTGATAAATTAGATACAAAATAGTATATTTGTGCTATTAAAGGTATAAAAATGAAGAAAATATTAAATGATATTAGCATTCATGTCAAAATGAAACGTAAGCAAAACGGACTTACGCAACCCGAAATGGCAATGAAAGCGGGCGTAGGACTTCGTTTTGTACGAGATTTAGAACAAGGAAAAGAAACCTTAAAAATGGATAAAGTAAACGATGTTCTCAGGTTATTTGGTGAGACCGTGGGCGTTGTGGCGATGGATAGAGAGAAATTTATGAAGAATTAGAAATTTAAATAATTTTTATTGTGTAAATAAAAAATGAATAGAAGCGGAAAAGTGTACATGAAAAACCAATTTTGTGGTTTATTAAGTGAAACAGACGAAGGGTATTTGTTTGTTTATGATGTATTGTATTTGCAAAACGCAACTGCTCAATTTGTTAGTCCAACATTTCCACTGACCGAAAAACCTTATTTCAGCAAAACATTATTTGCGTTTTTTGACGGATTAATTCCCGAAGGTTGGCTTTTAGACTTGGCAGAAAAAAATTGGAAAATAAACTATAAAGATAGAATGGAATTGCTACTTCGCTGTTGCAAAGATTGCATAGGCGCGGTTAGCGTAGAAAAAATAGATGAAGAATTATAAAAAAAAATATCAAAAAAAAGTTGAAATGGAAATGGTTCTTAACGAACCGCAACCTTTTTATGGCAATAGGTGTTTGTATTGTTATGAAGCTGTAAATGATGGTCGTAAAGAATTTCATAAAGCTTGCGCAAAGAAATTTTTTGGACAAGAAGATGCGCCTGTTTTGTCTTATGGTTTGGATGATTTGCAACAACTTGCCACGCAAATCATCCAAAGTCAAATGTCGGTAACAGGTGTTCAAGCCAAGGTTTCTTTGAGTTTGTTTCGCAAGGAAGAAAAAAATGTAACCAAAAAACTTACAATAGTAGGTTTGTATGGCGATTATATACTAAAACCACCGTCTGAATATTATGCACAATTGCCCGAATTGGAAAGCGCAACGATGCACATGGCCGATGTTTGTGGCATAAGTGCCGTTCCTCACAGTTTGGTTCGGTTGCAAGACGACACGCTTTGCTATCTCACAAAACGTGTGGACAGAACAAAAAAAGGCAAGTTGCAAATGGAAGATATGTGTCAGCTTTCAGAAAAATTGACCGAAGATAAATATAAAGGTAGCCACGAACAAGTTGCAAAATTGGTTCTAAAATATTCGGCAAGTCCGCTTTTGGATGTGAGTAATTTTTATGAACAAGTGTTGTTTAGTTTCCTCACGGGAAATTCTGATATGCATCTCAAAAATTTTTCGCTTTTGGAAAAAGAAGGCGTTGGTTTGCTCTTATCGCCTGCCTATGATTTGGTTCCGACGGCATTAGTAAATCCTGCCGATAAAGAAGAATTGGCACTTACGTTGAATGCTAAAAAGCGAAAACTAAACTATAATGATTTTTTGTCAGTGTACCAAAATGGTGGTTTGAGCAAGAAAGTTTTAGATAATACGTTAGAATTATTTTCATATTGCAAGCCTGAAATGGAAAAAGTTTTAGAAAATAGTTTTGTAAACGATGAATATAAACATTTGTATCGAAAGTTATTAAATGAAAGATTTAGCAGATTAAATTTACTTTAGAAAAGTCTTTGTCGAGAAATTGACTTAGACTTTTTTAATTTTATACTTATAATTAAAGACGCAAAATTTGAGAATACTATTTTCAATGTGGAATATTTATGTTACTTTTGAGGACTTAAAAAAATAGAAAAAATGGCAAATATCACTTTGGGTGGAAACCCGATTCACACTTCTGGAACACTACCCGCAGTTGGCTCAAAAGCACCAAATTTCTCTTTAGTTGCAAACGATTTATCAAGTGTTACTCTTGCAGATTATGCAGGATCACGTTTGGTTTTAAACATTTTTCCGAGTGTAGATACTGGAACTTGTGCCAAGTCTGTTCATGCTTTTAACGAAAAAGCAAGCGCTTTCGATAACACAAAAATATTATGTATTTCTCGTGATTTGCCGTTTGCTCAAAAACGTTTTTGTGGTGCAGAAGGGATTGAAAACGCTATCATTCTTTCAGATTTCAAAAAAGGCAGTTTCGGTCAAGATTATGGTCTTGAAATTATTGACGGACCTTTCTCAGGATTGCTTTCGCGTGCAGTTATTGTCATTGATGAAGTCGGAAATGTAATTTATACGGAGCAAGTTGGCGAAATTGCCGACGAGCCAAATTACGATGGTGCATTGGCAGTACTGTAATTGATAATTTTATAATTTTTCATGAAAACAGACCATACTTTCATAACTGGAAGGTTAAAAAGTTTTAGATATGCTTTCGTAGGCGCGTATAAATTGATTACGACCGAACACAGCATTATGGTACAATTTTCAATTGCTATTTTAATCACTTTTGCGGGTTTTTATTTTGAAATTTCCAAGACAGAATGGATGTTTCAAACGGTCGCTATTGGATTGGTATTGAGCATCGAAGGATTAAATACTGCCGTTGAAAAAGTGGTAGATTTCATACATCCTGATTTTCATGAAAGAATTGGTTTTATAAAAGATATTTCTGCTGGTGCCGTATTCTTTGTGGCTTGTGTAGCTCTTTTTATAGGTATAATGATTTATTATCCGATTATTTCGGCATTATTAATGTCGTAACTAAAAAATTTGATGGCTAAAACTAATAAACCGACTTCTACACAGAATAAAAAAGAAAATAATTCTGATCCAAAATTAGCTTCAATATCCAATAATCAACTGAAAATTTTGATTGGATGTTTGTTGATTTTGTTTTCGGTAGCGCTTTTGGTGGCGTTTATATCATTTTTTGTGTTTGGTCAATTTGATCAAAGTGCAGTAGCAGAAATCACGGATAGAAAAATTGAAGTAAAAAATTGGTTAGGCAAATTTGGTGCTTACGTTGCCGATTTATTCATTTATAAAGGATTTGGAATTGCAAGTTTTTTTCTTGTGAAGCTATTTTTTATCACGGGATTGTATATGGTCTTGAATATGCCTCTTAAAAAACTAAAATCTACTTGGTTTTGGGACTTATTTGCCATGATTGTCCTTGCAGTTATTTTTGGTTTTATCGCAAAATTTATTCCTGAACTTGGTGGTATTGTTGGTTTTGAAATGAACCATTTTTTGCAAGATTTTATTGGCAAAACGGGAACACTTTTGGTTTTAATTTTCGGACTTATTGTTTATGGAATTTTTAAATTAGGAATTACACCTGATTCAATTTCAGCTTATTTTAAAAGTAGGAAATCAGATTTAAATGATGATTTATCTCAAATTAATAAGCAAACAAACGTAAATGGAACAGCCTATAATTTAGAAGAATTTGCTGTTGCAGATGGATTGGAAATCCCAACTTCTGAGCGACCAATTCCACCAATCATAAAAAAACCTGTTTCACAATTTGAAATCAACAAAGAAGATTTAAAGCCAACTATTGCAAATTCGTCAAATTTGGTGATGGAAATTACGCCTCAAGTTGATGTTCCAAAAAACGAAGAATTTGTTATCGAAAAAATTGCTGAAGAAGCCATTATTGAAGAAAATTTAGCGTCTAAACTAGTAGCGGATTTTGGACTTTTTGACCCAACTTTGGATTTATCTAATTATAAATTTCCAACAATTGATTTGCTTAAAGAATATTCTTCGGGCGGAATTACCATCAATCAACAGGAATTAGAAGATAATAAGAACAACATTGTTGAAACGCTTCGGAACTATAAAATTGAAATCGCTCAGATAAAAGCAACTGTTGGTCCGTCGGTTACCTTATATGAAATTGTGCCTGAAGCCGGCATCAGAATTTCAAAAATTAAAAGTTTGGAAGACGATATTGCATTGTCTCTTTCGGCACTTGGTATTAGAATTATTGCACCAATCCCTGGCAAAGGAACTATTGGGATTGAGGTTCCAAACAAAAATCCAACGATGGTTTCCATGAAATCCGTGATTGGTTCTGCTAAATTTCAAGAGGCTGAAATGGAACTTCCGATTGCTTTGGGAAAAACAATTTCAAACGAAACTTTTGTTGTTGATTTAGCCAAAATGCCTCACCTTTTGATGGCAGGTTCGACGGGACAAGGAAAATCTGTTGGACTGAACGCAGTTTTGACTTCTTTATTGTACAAAAAACATCCTGCGGAGGTAAAATTTGTTTTGGTCGATCCAAAAAAGGTCGAACTTACGCTTTTTAATAAAATTGAACGGCATTATTTAGCGAAACTTCCTGATATGGAAGACGCGATTATCACTGATAATGCAAAGGTTGTCAATACATTAAATTCGCTTTGTGTGGAAATGGACAATCGGTATTCCCTGTTGAAAGATGCCATGGTTAGAAACATTAAGGAATATAACGAGAAATTTAAATCTCGAAAATTAAATCCCGAACTTGGGCATCGTTTTCTACCTTATATAGTACTTGTCGTGGATGAGTTTGCAGATTTAATCATGACCGCTGGTAAAGAAGTGGAACTTCCTATCGCTCGCTTAGCTCAATTGGCTCGAGCCATTGGAATTCACTTAATTATAGCTACGCAACGACCATCGGTAAACGTTATTACAGGAATGATTAAAGCCAATTTTCCTGCGAGAATAGCATTTAGGGTAATTTCAAAAATTGATTCACGAACAATTTTAGATACGCAAGGCGCGGATCAATTGATAGGTCGTGGCGATTTGTTATACACAAACGGCAACGATTTGGTTCGTGTGCAATGTGCTTTTATAGACACGCCCGAAGTTGAAAAAATAACAGATTTTATAGGCTCTCAAAAGGCGTATGCAACTGCTTATTTGTTACCTGAATTTGTTGGAGAAGACGGTGGAGGATCACCATTAGACATTGATATTTCCGAACGAGATGTGCTTTTTAGAGAAGCTGCAGAGATTATAGTAAGCGCTCAGCAAGGTTCGGCATCGTTATTGCAGAGAAAACTAAAGCTTGGCTACAACCGTGCCGGTCGAATAATCGACCAACTGGAGGCAGCAGGAATCGTGGGTCCATTTGAAGGCAGTAAAGCCCGAAGTGTAAACTTTTTAGATTTTACAAGCTTAGAAAATTTTCTTAGTAACGAAAATAAATAATCGTATCATGGTCACATCATTTAAATGTTATTTTAAACATGCACCTTTAATTTTCTTGCTTTTTTTAACGTTTTTTAGCAATGCGCAAGATAAAAAAGCCAAAATTTTGTTGGATGAAGTAACGACAAAAGTAAAATCTTATAACAACATTATTTTGGATTTTAAATATGCCATAAGTAATTCTAAAGAAAATTTAAATCAAGAAAGTAAGGGAAGTGTTACGATGAAAGGCAATCAGTATTTATTAAATTTAATGGGTGTTACCAAGCTATTTGATGGTAAGAATATTTATACAATCAATTCAGAAGACGAAGAAATTTCTATTTCTAAGTTTAACGAAAAGGACGATAAATCCATAACGCCATCAAAAATGTTGACCTTTTTTAATTCGGGTTATAAATATTCTTCGGATATTGTTCAAAACGTAAAAGGTCGTAAAATTCAATACATTAAACTCACACCGTTAAATTCAAAAGATCCACTGAAAGAAGTTCTGATGGGCATTGACAACGAAACAAAAAACATTTATAGTATTATTCAAAATGCTAAAAACGGCACAAAAACTTCAATTTTTGTCAATAGTTTTAAAACAAACCAACCTTTATCGAAAAATCAGTTTATATTTGTAGAGAGTAAATATCCAAAATATTATATCAACAAATTAGACTAACATTTCTTGAAAATTCTTGACAGATACCTATTAACTATTTTTATAAAAACGTTTTTAACCGTATTTATAATTTTATTTTTTATATTTATACTACAAGCAGTTTGGCTCTTTATTGCTGAATTGGCGGGTAAAGATTTGGATTTTATGACCGTTTTAAAATTCATAATTTACTATATGCCAAGTATGGTGCCTTTGGTTTTGCCGCTTTCAATTCTTTTGGCATCGATTATGACTTTTGGCGATCTGTCTGAAAATTATGAATTTGCAGCGATGAAATCTTCGGGAGTTTCGTTGCAACGCGCCATGAAAGGTTTGACCATTTTTATGTTCTTGCTTAGCATTCTTGCTTTCTTTTTTGCCAATAATGTAATTCCATATTCGCAATATAAATTTACGAACATACGCCGAAACCTTGCGCAAGTCAAGCCTGCTATGGCGATTGCAGAAGGTCAATTTAGCGATGTTGGCGATTTTAATATTAAAGTTGATAAAAAATCTGGTGAAAATGGTAATATTTTAACAGGAGTCACAATACATAAAAAAGCTACAAACGGCAACGGCAACACAACGGTTATCAAAGCTAAAGACGGCGAATTACGTAGTTCCGAAGATTCAAATTTGTTGCAACTTGTGCTTCATAATGGCAGTCAATACGAAGATGTTATTCCTAAAAAATATGAAGAGCGCGTTAGGGTTCCTTTTACAAAAACATTTTTTGAAAATTATGTTTTTAACATTGACATTTCAAAATTTAATGAAATTGATGAAAGTACAGGGCAAGTTACAACTAATAATATGCTAAAAATCAGCGAATTGACTTACACCTTAGATTCTTTAAATAAAAACTACAAAAAAGATGCAGTTTCCTTTGCTGAAAATATTCACATGCGAACAACTATTTCACCTTCTTATAATGGTGGAACCACAACAGACACGCTAAACAAAAGTACTGTTTCAAAAATAAAAAATACTGACAATATTTTGGCATTATATGATATCGCTGAGCGGGTACGAATTATTGAAACTGCTAAAGGAAATGTTGAAAGTACAAGATTTAGCATCATTAGTTCTCGCGATGAAATGAGCTTTAAACAAAAAAACATCAATGCGCATTGGATATCGATTTACGACAAGTTTGTTATTTCTTATGCTTGTATTATGATGTTTTTTATTGGTGCACCACTCGGAGCTATTATTCGAAAGGGTGGCTTGGGACTTCCAATTGTTTTTGCGGTTCTAATATTTATATCTTTTCACTTCATCAATACTTTTGGCAGAAAAGTAGCAGAAGAAAATGGCATTCCACCTGTTTTAGGATCGTGGCTATCGTCAATTATTTTGACGCCACTGGCAGTTTTTTTGACATACAGAGCAACAAATGATAATAGTTTGATAAACTTTGATGTAGTTACGGTTCCAATTCAAAATTTTGTAAAAAAGATTTTTGCAAAAAAAGTGGTAGGTTAAATTAAGAAACATTGATACATTTTATTGTAAAATTTTTCTAAATTTATAAGATTAAAATTTAAAATATTACTAAAAAACATGTCCATTTTAAAAATACAACTAAATACGATTCAAGAAGCTATCGAAGACATTCGTCAAGGCAAAATGATTATTGTTGTCGATGATGAGGATCGAGAAAATGAAGGAGATTTTCTAGCAGCAGCAGAAAAAGTTACACCCGAAATGATAAACTTTATGGCAACACACGGTCGTGGTTTAATTTGTGTGCCTTTGACCGAAAGTCGTTGTAAAGAATTGGAATTGAGGGCAATGGTTTCAAACAATACTGACCACATGGAAACAGCTTTTACCGTTTCTGTAGATTTGAAAGGAAACGGCGTTACAACAGGAATATCTGCTGGAGATCGCGCAAAAACGATTTTGGCATTAGTTGATAACAATACAAAACCATATGATTTGGCTCGACCTGGACATATTTTTCCTTTAGTAGCAAAACAAGGGGGCGTTTTGCGTCGAACAGGTCACACCGAAGCCGCGATAGATTTCGCTCGGCTGGCAGGTTTTAAGTCAGCAGGTGTTATTGTCGAAATTATGAACGACGATGGCTCAATGGCGAGATTGCCTGAACTGGTTGAAGTTGCCAAAAAATTTGATTTAAAATTAGTTTCGATAGAAGATTTGGTAGCTTACAGAATGCAACATGACAGTTTAATTGTCAAAAAAGAAGATTTTGATGTAGAAACTCGCTTTGGTATTTTTAGAATGCGGGCGTACGAGCAAACAACTAATAAACAAATTCATATTGCGCTAACTAAAGGTACTTGGAATTTGGGAGATATTATAGCTACCCGCATAAATTCATCACAAGTAAACAATGATTTGTTAGGTACGCTAACCAATAATGCTGACAAACAACTGGACGATATGTTTAAAATTATTAGCAAAGAGGGCAGGGGCGCAGTGCTTTTTATAAATCAAGATATGCAATCCATAAGTTTGTTAAGTAGAATTCAAGAGTTGAAAAAATTGCAATCAATCGGCGAAATGAAAGCACCAAAAATTATTATTGATAACAAAGATTTTGGAATTGGAGCTCAAATTTTGCATGATATTGATATTTCTAAACTTAAATTAATTACTAATTCTCACCAAGAAAAGCGAGTTGGAATGATTGGATATGGACTTGAAATTTCAGAATACGCTAATTATTAGATATTATAGTAGTCGTTGTCAAGAGTTTATATTTAATTTGTATTTTTAATTAATTAAATTTTTGCTTACAATAAAATAGTGTTATATTTGCACTCGCAATAACAAATTGTGTGCGCTCAAACTGGAGAAATGGCAGAGCGGTCGAATGCGGCAGTCTTGAAAACTGTTGACTGTCACAGGTCCGGGGGTTCGAATCCCTCTTTCTCCGCCA
>JAYWGW010000075.1:0-16888 GCA_043778045.1 Bacteroidota bacterium
AGTCTAAAAAGAGGCGGTCTGGACGGGACTCGAACCCGCGACCTCCGCCGTGACAGGGCGGCATTCTAACCAACTGAACTACCAAACCTCTGCATAAATGCGAGTGCAAATATAATGTATATTTTTAATCTTACAACGTTTTATTTGTGCTTTTTTACAAAACATAATTACAAACTATCTAAAACTTTGCTTTTCAACTAAATAAGTTGTCAATATTTTCTCAAAGTCGTCTCCAACGTTCACAGTAACGTACTTTATACGGTTTTGCGCGCAGGTTGTTGCTATCTTTTGAAAATAATTTTGCACTTGTGTTTCATATAATTGCTTGACATTATCAGCAAAAACATTCACCTCTTCGCCTGATTCCATGTCAATAAATTTGCGTGGTGCATTGTCAAAATCAAAATTAATTTCTGTTTTTTGATCAATTACATGAAACAAAACAACGCGGTGTTTATTGTGTTTCAAATGTTGCAGAGCCGCAAAAAGCTTGTCTTCATCGCCTGCCTGAAACATGTCGGTAAATAAAACAATCAACGAACGACGATGCATTTTTTCGGCAATTTGATGCAAAAAAGCTACTGTGTCAGTTGTTTTCGTTGCAATTTGTGGTGTCAAAATATTTTCCAACTTATCCAAAATCATGCGGTGGTGGCGATCGCTTCCTTTCTCGGGCGCATAAAATTCATAGGTGTTTGAAAACAAACTAAGTCCGACAGCATCGCGTTGTTTTTTGAGTAAATTCATCAGAACGGCTGATGCCAAAACAGAAAATCCGATTTTAGATTCATAAAATAATTGCCCGGTTTTTAATTTCGGATAATGCATTGAACTTGAATTATCGATAATAAGATGGCACCGCATATTGGTTTCTTCTTCATATCTCTTGGTATAAAGTCTGTCGGTTTTTGCGAATAATTTCCAATCAATGTGTTTGGTGCTTTCGCCAGCATTGTATAGTTTATGCTCGGCAAATTCAGCCGAAAAACCATGAAATGGACTTTTATGCATGCCCGAAATAAAACCTTCTACTATCTGATGCGCCAACATTTCTAAATGCTGAAAACTTGATATTTTTTGTACGTGAGATTCAATTTTCATATGTCAAATATAAATAAAAAATAACAAGTTATAGCTGTTGTCCCATCGAGCGCAGTTGAGATGTTTACTTAAGTCGTGGACTGTATTTCGACTGCGCTCAATATAAACTCATCGGACAGACAATAGCGCTCGGACAAACACTTACGCAGATATTGAAATTATTCAATCTTGAAAACATCCGCATCATTTAGAAATCCAAATTTCTGACGCGCTTCGTTTTGTTTTTCTTTATCAATATTTATATAAAAAACATCTTCCGATTCTTGCGGTTCTAAAACATAGTTTCCCATGAAGTCAACTGCCTGCGAATGTCCAATATATTGGTGTTTGTTTACATCTTCCCCTACTCTATTCACGCCAATTACGTAACTCATATTCTCTATTGCACGTGCTTTCAACAATGCGTCCCAAGCAGCAATTCTTGGTTTAGGCCAATTAGCGACATAAATTAGAAGGTCATAATTATCTGTATTCCTTGAAAATACCGGAAAACGCAAATCATAGCAAATCAACAAACAAATTTTAAAATTTTTATAATCTATTATCAATTTTTTGCTTCCTGCGGTATATTGTTGATGTTCTCCCGCCAAAGAAAAAAGATGTCGTTTGTCGTAAAATTCTATTTTTTTATCAGGAAAAACAAAGAATAATCTATTGAAATATTGATTGTTTTCTTCGATTACAACACTGCCCGTTATGGCGCAATTTCTCGCAAACGCTAACTTTTGCATCCACTGCACTGTTTCGCCAGCCATGGTTTCAGCAATGGATTTTGGCTCCATTGAAAAACCTGTAGTGAACATTTCAGGAAGCACAATAAGATCTATATCAGCAGAAATTGCATTGATTTTATGTTCGAATAAACGCCTGTTTTCTGAAGGGTTTTCCCAAATAAGTTCAGCTTGAATTAGGGCAATTTTCATGACTTGTGATTGCAATTCTAAAATTTTTATAAATTTTAAACATTAAGAAATTAAGATTATTAAGCCATTAAAACTAAATTATCTTAATATCCAAATGCTTATACGTTTCAATCTAATTAGCTATAATATTTATTTTAAATTTTTTTGACTTTTTAAAGGATCTCTTTAAACCACTATCAAACTTTTAAACATTACAACTTTTAAACTTTTGACTTAAACATTATCTGTAGCAAACCATTCAGCAAAAGATGTTTCTGTTTCTTGCAATTTCAACGAAAATAGTTTGACGGAAACGGGCAGTCTGTTGATAATTTTATCAGCAAAATCTACCACCATATTTTCAGATGTGGGCTGATAATCAACTAAAATCACATCGTGACCGCGATTTCTTAGTTCCATTGCCAATTCTAAATGTGGTGTGGTTTGGTTAAAAACAGTTGCGTGATCAAACACGTCAACAATTTCTTCTTTAACAATTTTTTTAAGGTCAGAAAAGTCAATCACCATTCCAAACTTCACGTTGGAACGATCTATAATCGGCATGCCGATTACGGTTACTGAAAGTTTATAGGAATGTCCGTGGACGTTTTTGCATTTTCCGTCGTAGCCATAAAGTGCATGACCGGTTTCAAAAGAAAATTGTTTTGTTATTCTGATATTGCTCATAAAAATAAAATATAAGCAAAAATAACAATTTTTTATAACGAAAACAGAAAGAGATATTTTTAATGTTCAACTGCATTCAGAAAATCATTCCATTTTTTCTTTTCAATAATATATGAAAATCGATAGTGTTTTTCAAAAACGCGAACGCTGTCTTTGATCGAAACGGAATCTGCAAAGTAAGTTTCTGTATTCCTTGAACCGTTAAAGAAATTAATTTTAAAGTTTTTTTCGGGACAACAGCGATAATCTGTAACCGAAAGATTGTCAAATAATTTTTCAAACATTTTTATTTGATTGTCATTTTTTGCAACATATACAAGAGAGTTTTCAAAACAATCATCTTTTCTATTTGAATCCGCACAATCTTTTTTTCTTGATTTTATGATTATTCTATTACTGTTTGAAATCGTGTTTACTAAAGAAATCTCACTCGAAATATCGTGCAACGTGCTGTCAATTTTTTGATTGCACGATGATAAAAATATCAAATTTAAAAGTGCTAAAAAATATTTCATATTTTATAATTATTGGATATTGTCAAAAAACGTATTTTTAAGTTCTTTTTTGCCACAGACCTGTCCGCCGCAGGCTGATTAAAAGGATTTAAAAGGATTCAGAAATTAAACAAATCTGTGAAAATCTGTCTAATCAGCCTGCGGCGGACAGGTCTGTGGCTAAAAAAAATAAGTAGAAATCTTAACTATTTTATTCACAAACTCGCCACACTATCTAAAACTCGTTTAAATGGTTTTATATATTCCATATAACGAGGCCTGTTTTTCGAATCCATCGGTGCTGAATTTGGAAGTTTGAGCTTTAGCGCATCAACTTGCTTGCCGTTTTTCCAAAACCTATAGCATACATGCGGGCCAGTGGCAAGACCAGTGCTTCCAACTTTTCCTATAATATCACCTTGCCGAACAGCTTGTCCTCGCCGAACCAAAATGCGGCTCATATGCAAATATTGCGTAGCATAGGTTCTGTCGTGTTTTACTTTCACAAAATTTCCGTTGCCTGCCGTATATCCTGTTTGTTCAACCGTGCCGCTTGCCGTAGTCATAATTGGCGTTCCGCTTGCTGCGGCATAGTCGGTTCCGCTATGTGCTTTCCAAATATGTTGGACGGGATGAAACCTATTTTTGGAATATTTTGAAGTGATGTTTATGCTTTTCAATGGTGCTTTCAAAAAGAAATTTTTCAAGGCTTTGCCTTCCTCGTCATAAAAATCAATTTTACCTGAAGTGGTATCTTGCGCAAACGGAAAGGCATAAATTTTCTTTCCTTTATACTCAAAAAAAGAACATTCTAAATCTTCAATGCCATCAAAAATGGTGTCGTTTATGTATCGTTCGGTGTAAGTAATTGCAAATTTATCGCCACGCTTTGACTTGAAAAAATCAACGGACCATTTATACACACCAATCAATTTTGCGGATAAAGCTGTGGTTGCTCCCTCGTTTTTTAGCGTTTCTGAAAGTGAACCTTTCAATTCTCCTGCAATAGTTTTTCGCTTGAAAGTCAGTGGCAACATTTTTTGTTGGGCAACAACGGTTGTTGTAAAATCTACAAAATAATAGCTTGTTTTGTCAGGTTGATAAACCAAATATTGCAGTTTTTTCGTAGCATCTTTGGCTCGAAACAACGTGTAGACTCTTCCCGCTCGGATATTTTTTATTTTTATAGAATCTGAAATTATCGCCACAACCTCATCAACCGAAAGCGTATCAAGGTTTTGTTTTTCCAAAATGCTACCGAACGTATCGCCTTTGCGAATAGTATCTTGCACGACATCATAACTATTGTATCTCAACCCAAAAGCTACAATCTCTGGTTCAATTTTTGTCTTTTCAATGATTTGTTTTTCTTTATTTTGACAAGAAAATATCAAGAAGACAAATAAAATATATAAAAAACTTTCTTTCAAATTTATAGATATTATGCGACAAAAACACTGTTACTGTAACAACGATATGGATTTGGATTTATTACAAACATAAAATGCCTCTCCAAAGAAAGGCATTTTTTTTATAACAAGAAAATGTGAGACATAATAAGCAAAAATTGTATTTTCAAATTTTTTGTGCAAAAAATAAATTACATCTTACAATACATTCTTAAACAACACCTTGCGCAAGCATAGCGTCTGCAACTTTCACAAAACCTGCAATGTTAGCTCCTTTTACGTAGTCAACATATCCATTGGTATCTGAACCATATTTCACACATGAAGCGTGGATGTCAAGCATGATTTTTTTCAATCTTTCGTCCACTTCTTCAGATGTCCAACTTAATCTAAGTGAGTTTTGCGACATTTCCAAGCCTGATGTTGCAACACCGCCCGCATTCGACGCTTTTCCAGGTGCAAACAAAATTTTAGCTTTTTGAAAAACCGTAACTGCTTCTGGCGTTGTTGGCATGTTGGCACCTTCGGCAACGCAAATGCAACCGTTAGCAACAAGTGTTTTTGCCTCTTCTTCGTTCAACTCATTTTGGGTTGCACAAGGTAGCGCAACGTCGCATTTTATTTCCCAAGGTCGACCGCCTGCAATATATTTTGCATTTGGATATTTCGCCACATACTCAGAAATTCTACCATAACGAACGTTTTTAATATCCATAATGAACGCAAGTTTATCAGCATCTATTCCCTCTGCATCATAGATATATCCAGCGGAATCGGACATTGTAACTACTTTTCCACCCAATTGCGTGGCTTTTTGAGCCGCATATTGTGCCACATTTCCTGAGCCCGACACCACTACGGTTTTTCCTGCAAAACTGTCTCCTTTGGTTTGCAACATGCTTTGAGCAAAATATACATCTCCATATCCTGTGGCTTCTGGACGGATTAACGAACCGCCAAACGAAATTCCTTTTCCTGTTAAAACGCCTGTAAACTCGTTTCTTAGTCTTTTATATTGTCCAAACATATAGCCAACTTCGCGTCCGCCAACACCGATATCGCCGGCAGGAACATCCGTGTTTGCGCCAATGTGCTTGCTAAGTTCAGTCATAAAAGATTGACAAAATCGCATCACTTCATTTTCTGATTTGCCTTTTGGATCAAAATCGGCTCCACCTTTTCCACCGCCCATTGGCAATGTGGTTAAACTATTTTTGAAAGTTTGCTCGAAGGCCAAAAACTTCAAAATACTTAAATTTACTGATGGATGAAAACGGATTCCTCCTTTATATGGACCAATAGCCGAGTTCATTTGAATTCTATAGCCTCGATTCACTTGCGTGTTGCCTGCATCATCTGTCCAAACTACGCGAAACATGATAATTCGCTCGGATTCTACCATGCGCTCGAGCAACATTTTGTTTTGATATTTGGTGTTTTGTTCAATAAATGGAATTACCGTTTCGGCAACTTCATGAACGGCTTGCATAAATTCTGGTTCGTTTGGATTTCTTTTGGATACTGCTTCAACAAAAGAATTGATACTATTTGACATGTTTGTATTTTAAGAACGTTCTGACTCAAACGTTTTCGTTAATAATGCAAAGATACATTTTTCTTAAATATTGTAATCATTATTTTTAAATTCTCAAAAAATTACGTTTATGTTATCGTAACATCAATTTATATGTTTTTTTTTAACAAAAAACGGGTTTAAATTTACAAACATCTAATACTAACATACAAAAACTACTTTTTTTTCAATATATATTTAACTTTTTATATATTTGTTGCAATTTGAAATAATTATGTGATGGTAAAGACAAAATTTTTTTCGTTTTTGATATTTTTATCAATTGGTTTTAAGGCAAATGCACAATTTTTTGGAACATCTTCTGAAATTGGTATAATTGCTGGACCCACATTTTTTCAATCTGATTATGGCGAACGCTTTGACACTACCACCAACTTTGCAAACAATGGTTTTGGAGTTGGCGTTTTTCATGTTACAAATTTTTCTTACAATTATAGAGATGGCGTAGCAAACCGCATGACTTATTTTAATGATCATTTTAAATTACGAACAGAACTATCTTTTTTAAAATCAGACTTTATTCACAAAGGGCAATATATCGAAGGCAAACCAAGTTTAATAAAAGATCAGCTTCGCGCCATGCGAGGAACCAGCTCCGTGACTAACGTAGGAATGCAATTCGATTTTTTTCCGTGGAGTATTTATAATGCTGATATTATTGCTTCAAAATATAATTTTGCACCATATATCAGTCTTGGTGCGCAATACAGCTTCTTTAAATCAAAGTCGTATTCCATGCTGGGGCAAGTGGACAATCCTTTAGTTACACCACCAAAATATTTGGGCGCTACAAGGAGCGAAAGCGACATAACATTTTCGTTAATAAGCAGTGTAGGAGCACGATATAAAATTGGCGACGTTGAAGATATTGTTCTTGATCTTCGTTGGCAATACTATTTTTCGAACTGGGTTGACGGCGTTAATCCAAATGCAAAACTATATCCTGAAAATAAATCAAATGACATGGTTTTTTGGGTAAATGTTGGATATATTTACCATATTGAATAAAAATTTATTGCTTACAAAAAAAGCCCGATTCTTTCAAATCGAGCCTCTACAAAATATCAAAACAAAAGCATTAACCAAAAAATGCTTGCCGATATAATTATTTCATTTTTCTATTTCTTCGGAACTATTTTAATATTGATATCGCAATTTATCTCAAAAACATAATTTTCTTTTGCAGCGTTTTTTATAAAGTCATTTAGTTCTTGTACCGTGTTCTTTAAATATTCAATTCTCTTTTTGGAGTTTTCAATAGTGCCGCCAGAACGAATTTCCGCACTAAAAAGTTCTAAATTATGATAGTTTATTTTGCTATTAATCAAAGGAAAAAGCACTTTTGCAGCATCATGCGGTTCAAAAGTTCCTTCGATTAATTTTATGCTATTATTTTCCATTTGTGTTTAGTTTAAATTTATTTCGCAATTAATAGTAACCTCGGGTTGGTGCTCGATGTAGTTTCTGATGTCATAGAGTTCTTTTTGCAAATTTTTGATTTTGCTTTCTCGCATTTTGACATCTTCTTCTGTTGATGTAGATTTGATTTTACTTTCGTGAAATTTTACTTTTGCATTTACCATTTTTGTAACCAAATCAATAGCATCAGTTTTATCGAAAGTGCCGCTTATAAGTTGTGCTTTCATATGTTATGTTATTGTCCTTGACCTAAAGAATAGGCAGCTTTGTTATCAAAATTATATAGATTTTCTGTTTTAATGACATCAATGTTCTTGTTAATTGCGTGTTCTAAAATAGAAATAATTTCATTTTTATTCATCTCATGTCCATCAACAGGTTTGAATCTGCAACGCCAATGGTCTGTACAAAACGTTTCGTCAAATCCGTCGGGCCAAACTTTGATTCCGCGGTTTGTTATCATCACAAGTTGCAGTTGAAACGTATTTAATTCTTTAATCTTTTCAGCAAGCGCGTTGGCATTTGAGTCTCTCCAATGAATGAAAACATCCACGCCGACCAAGTCTTTTTTCATGGCTGGTTTTCGGACATATTTTGGAAGGTTCAAAGCTTGTGTGTTTCCGAAATTTACAGATTTTAGCAAAGATGGTTTCTGACCTAAATTCGCAATAATAGCGTCGGCAAACTCTGTGGTTCCAACTTTGGCTTTACTGGTTTCTTCCTTGAATATGTCATAGGTGTGAATGCCGTCTTCAATCGTTTTGAGCCACGCATTTTGGATTTTTTCAGCAACATCTGATTGTCCGATGTGGTTTAGCATCATCACGGCACCTTGAATAAGTCCCGATGGATTGGCAAGATTTTGCCCCGCACGACGTGGCGCAGAACCATGAATAGCCTCAAACATAGCACACTCTTCGCCAATGTTTGCAGAACCTGCAAGTCCAACTGATCCTGCAATTTGGGCTGCAATATCAGAAATAACATCGCCGTATAGATTTAAGGTTACAATGACATCAAAAATTTCTGGTGTGTCCGCCATTTTAGCTGCACCGATGTCAATGATCCAATGTTCTTTTTCAATTTCGGGATATGCCTCGCCAATTTCGTCAAAAACTTTGTGAAATAGTCCATCAGATTGTTTCATGATGTTGTCCTTGGTAAAACACGTCACTTTTTTTCGACCATATTGCTTGGCATATTCAAAAGCATATCGCACTATTTTTTCGCAACCTGGACGGCTGATAATTTTCAAACATTGTATCACCTCATCAGTTTGTTGGTGTTCGATGCCGGCATACAGATCTTCTTCGTTTTCACGAATGATAACCATGTCCATCACAGGATGTTTCGTATCCACAAATGGATGCAAACTCATGCAAGGACGCACGTTGGAATAGAGTCCAAGAAATTTGCGCGTCGTTACGTTCAAACTTTTGTAGCCTCCGCCTTGAGGTGTGGTGATTGGTGCTTTCAGAAAAATTTTGTTTCGTCTAATGATGTCCCAAGATTCATTTGCTATGCCCGAGGTGTTGCCTGAAAGATATTGCTTCTCCCCCACTTCAATCTCGTCAATTTCAATTTTGGCGCCTGCTGCTTTGATGATTTTGAGCGTAGCATCCATGATTTCTGGACCGATTCCGTCTCCTTTTGCAACTGTGATTCTTGTCATTTTTTTTGTGTTTAGTTTGTTTGTAATTTGTTTGATTTTATGATGAAGATCGTTAGTGTTGCGTAAATTTTTGACACGAACGTTTAATCATTATGTTGTGTTGTTTTGTTTTTATGATGTGATTCAAAGGCGATAGTTCAAAGGTTTTTGCTGTTACTGACCTATTCTGTTTAATAAATTGACCAAAAAAGCGCAATGATTTGTTTAAGAAAATGACTGTGGACAAAACTTTTTGACGTTCAACTTTATTTCCTTCCAAATTTCTTATTTTGATATATAAAAATATTGCACAAATTGTAAGTAATAATAATATCAAAACTAAAATCATTAATAAGATTCCTAACATGTTGCAAAATTTTACAATAATAATATGATACAAAACTACAGAAGCATATTCATTTATTTTTATATATATTTGTTATGATATGTATAAAATGTTTTTATGAATTACACGCTTCACCAACTGCAAGTTTTTTTGAAAGTTGCCGATTTAAAAAGTATTACAAAAGCCGCCGAAACTTTATTTTTGTCGCAACCTGCAGTCTCAATTCAATTGAGAAATTTTCAGGATCAGTTTGAAATTCCTTTGTATGAAATCATTGGACGAAAGCTATATATTACTGAATTTGGTAATGAAATTGCGCAAGCAGCAAGCAATATTATCGATGAAGTGTATGCCATCAACTATAAAACTTTAGAATTTAAAGGATTGTTGTCGGGCAAACTGAAAATCTCAATAGTTTCAACTGGAAAATATGTGATGCCATATTTTTTGTCTGATTTTTTGAAAATTAATGATAATATCGAACTCAAATTAGACGTTACCAATAAATCGATGGTTTTGGAAAGTTTAAATAATAATGATGTCGATTTTTCATTAGTTTCGGTTTTGCCGAAGGAGCATAATATTGAGTCGATGCCACTCATGGAAAACAAACTTTTTTTGATTGGCAACAAAAACGCACCCAAATATAAAGGCGAAGATTCCAAAACAATTTTCGAAAAGCTTCCATTAATTTACAGAGAAAAAGGTTCGGGCACTCGAGGTGTGATGGAAAACTATTTCGAAAAAATGCAGATTAGCATGAAAAAGAAAATGGAACTTACCTCAAACGAAGCCGTCAAGCAAGCTGTTTTGGCTGGATTGGGAAATTCCGTGATGCCAATTATCGGATTAAAAAACGAATTAATGTCTGGCGATTTACAAATTATCCCAATTGCTGAATTTCCAATCACAACAAATTGGCAATTGATTTGGTTGAAAAACAAAAAATTATCGCCCGTAGCAAAAGCCTATTTGGAATATACCCAAAACAATTTAGACAGAATTGTTACCGAACATTTTGATTGGACAATGAAATATTAGCTATATTTTTGCACAACAAACACTCGATTATGTTGGTAAAAGCGGTTTCAAAATATTTTTCTAACTACAAAGGCTTTTCACGGGAAGTTTGGATTTTGGCTATCATTACGTTTGTAAATCGCGCTGGCACAATGGTTTTGCCATTTCTATCTAAATATTTGAAAGAAAATCTTCATTTTTCTTTTTCAGACGTAGGCTGGATTATGGTTTTCTTTGGTCTTGGTTCCATGTTAGGTTCCTATTTGGGTGGCAAATTTACCGACAAGATTGGTTTTTATAGAATCATGATTTTTAGTCTTTTTACAAGTGGCGTCATGTTTATTTTCATTCAATTTGTGCAATCGTTTTGGGGATTGTGTTTTGCCATGTTTGCTATCATGACCGTTGCCGATATGTTTCGCCCAGCAATGTTTGTGAGCATCGGCACTTATGCAACCCCCGAAACTCGCGTGCGCGCCTTCACGCTTGTGCGACTTGCCGTGAATCTTGGTTTTGCAACTGGTCCAGCAATCGGTGGCCTTATTATTATGAATTTAGGATATGATGGACTTTTCTGGATAGACGGAATGACGTGCATTTTGGCTATTTCTATTTTTGCGATGTTAGTCAAGGAAAAAGAGAAATTGCCAACAAACATTGCCATCAAAAATGATGATGCTCCAACAAAAAGCATGACATCTGACACTGATTTTCTATGGTTTCTGTTCGTATGTTTTGCGTCTGCCATGATCTTTTTTCAGATTTTCACCACGCTTCCGCTCTATCATTCCCATAAATATGGTTTAACAGAATTTCAAACTGGACTGCTGATGACCATGAACGGTGGCATTATTTTTCTTGTGGAAATGCCTTTAGTATCAGTGTTTGAACGTGCAAAAACAAACAAACTAAAAATTGTTTTTTGGGGCGCGATCATGATGGGTTTGAGCTTCCTGATATTGCTTATTGGACAGTGGGTTGGTCTTTTGGTTATCTCGATGCTTCTGATAACGGTTGGAGAAATGTTTATATTCCCATTTTCAAACAGTTATGCATTGAGTCGCGCGCCAAGAGGTCAGGAAGGCAAATATATGGCGTTTTTTACCATGAGTTTCAGCTTGGCACACATCGGAAGTTCCAAAGTTGGAATGGACATTATTTCAATTTATGGCTATGACACAAATTGGATTTTTATGAGTTTTCTTGGGCTTTTGGCAACAATAGTTTGTTGGTTTTTGATCAAAAAATCGAAACCTTTCAGTGTTGTTTCAAATACGGAATTGCCATCTCGGCAATAATATTTTCGATGGACTGAAACTCAAATCCAAGCATTTCTGTTATTTTTGAACTGTCATAAAAATCTTTGGAATGCAACGAATGTGCCATTGACTTAGAAAGCTTTCGTTTTTGATTAAAAATATTGCATGCTATCCAATCGAAGCGCCACGCCATTTCTGTTAACCATTTTGGAGCATAAGAAGTTGCGGGTTTTTGATTAAGGTTTTTTGCAATCAAATCTGTAAGTTTTTGATACTTGATGTTTTCTGAAACTAACACAAATTTTTCGTTTGTGATCTTGCTATTCATCAAAGTTATCATGATTAAAACAACATCTGACACACCAACAAAACCTGTTGCGCCTTTGGTGTAAAATTTATTTGACTTTGCAATTGCGTCAAAAATTTTGGCGCTTCCAGTTTTCCAATCGTTTGTGTTTGTTACGATACCAAAGATGACGCCTGGGTTTACAATCACGGTTTTAAGTCCTTCTTGTTGCGCGCGCCACACTTCCATTTCCGCACCATATTTAGAAATAGCATAGTCAGAATGCGCGACCTCAGGATTCCATTCAGTGGATTCCGAAACGATAATTTCATGTGGAAGCAAATCGCCAAGTGCCGACGTAGACGAAACATGAAGCAGTTTTTTTACATTAAAGTCCAAACTGAAATTTACGACATTTGCTGTTCCTTCGATGTTTGTTTTTCTATGTTTTTCTTCATCAGCTGGATCAAAAGAAATGAGTGCCGCACAATGATAAACATAATTAACACCTTCAAAAGCACTTGCTAAACTTGGAATTTCCAAAATGTCAGCTTGCACCCAAATGATTCGGTCAAAATCTTTAGCTTTATTAAAAAAATCAAAAAACTGTTTGACTTTTTCTATACTTGCATCTGAACGATACATGGCTTTTAAGGCAACTTTGGCGTCTTGCGCCAACAATTGAAGCATTAGATGTGAGCCTAAAAAACCAGTTGCGCCTGTTACTAAAATCATATTGTAAAAATACAGAAAATTGCTTTACATATTAACGAATATGTTGATTAACGATTAATGAATATTTTGATTAACGATTATTTGATTAACGATTAACGATTGCAGATTGGTTTGCAGTGCAAATATGATTTTTTTAAAGCTAAGGCTTTAGGCTAATAGCTAAACGCTAAAAGCTAAAAGCTAATGGCTAACAGCTACCAAAGAATTCATCTTTTAAAATATTGCTTTTATTAAAATAGTGCCCGCGAAAGGGACTGAAACGGAGCTCTTGGCAGTGCGAGGTAAGATAGACTCTGCGCTTATAGATTGCTTCCACCACTGTGGACACGTCGTTCCTCGCAATGACAAAGCGGGAGAGAAAGGCCCGACCCGACCAATGTGATTTTAAAATTTTAAGAGAAAGCAGCCTCGGGATTCGCCCAAAAAATTAATATTATTTTTGTCCGTATTGCACCAATTGATTTAAAATCACTTCGTGCGCTTGCGCTCTTATTGCTTTTTTATCGTCCAAGGTTTTGCCTACAGTTGGAATTAATGCATGCGTAGTTGCGCGCATTTTGCCCATGCTTCCGCTCAAAAAAGTGTATGAAAAACGTTTTTTATTATCTCCAAAAGTTATCGGCACAATCGGAATTTGATGTTCAATTGCAAGTCGAAACGCACCATCTTTGAACTCGTCCAAAAGCACAGACTCGTCATCAGGCACGCCTCCTTCGGGGAAAATGCAGATGCTTAAACCTTGATTTAGTCTCGTTTGCGCACGTTGAAAAACTTCCATCCGACTTCTGGTACTGCTTCTATCAACTAAAATGCAGGTTCGCTTGTAGAAAAATCCGAATAACGGAATTTTAGATAATTCCTTTTTGCCGACAAAAACAAAAGGGTTTCTGACCACGGCAAGCATTAGCATAATATCAGTCATTGAGGTGTGATTGGCGACAAGCATATAGCTTTTATTGGGTTCCAACTCTTGTTCTCGCTTAATAATATAGTAAAAACCAGATCCATATAAAATACATTTTGCCCAAATTCGCGCCATCACAAAAAAATATGGATACCATGTTTCACGCAATATTGACACTACCAAAAATGGAAACATGACCAAAATAGGAATTGCCATCATGATGTAGAACCACACGCGCCAAACGACCCAAAAAGCAATTTTTAAGACCTTCATGTTTCAAAAATACAAATTCATTCGATATGTGTGGCACAAAAGCATTAAATTTGCCCAAAATTTATAAAAATGTCTGTAATTCTTACTGGTGTGCAAAGTACGGGAACACCTCATTTGGGTAATTTGCTTGGTGCCATCATTCCAGCAATTGACATGGCTGTTCGTCCAGATAATTCTTCATTTCTGTTTATTGCTGACTTGCATTCGATCACACAAATTAAAGACGGTGCGCAACTTAGAGCCAACACCTATAGCACCGCAGCAACTTGGTTGGCGTGCGGTCTTGATTCGAATCGCGTGGTTTTCTATCGGCAATCGGATGTTCCACAAACAGCAGAATTGGCTTGGTATCTGAGTTGTTTTTTTCCGTATCAACGGTTGAAATTGGCGCATTCTTTCAAAGACAAATCCGATCGATTAGACGATGTGAACGCAGGACTTTTTAGCTATCCGATGCTAATGGCTGCCGACATATTATTGTATGATGCAGAATTTGTGCCTGTTGGAAAAGATCAGCTGCAACATATTGAATTTGCCCGTGATGTGGCGTCGCGATTTAATTTTTTGATGGGGGAAACGTTTGTTTTGCCAGAATCTATCATTCAAATTGATTCCAAATTGGTACCTGGCACAAATGGTGGAAAAATGAGCAAGTCTGCGAACAACACCATCAATATATTTGTGGATGACAAAGCGCTTCGCAAACAAATTATGAGCATTGAAACGGACAGCACACCACTTGAGGAACCAAAAAATACTGAAACTTGCAATGTTTTTGCATTATATAAACTACTTGGCACTGCGGATCAAGTTTCAATGCTTGTTGAAAATTATAAAAATATCGACAAAAATTTTGGTTATGGTCACGCCAAGCAAATGTTGTTTGAACTGCTTGTAACAAAATTTGAAGTTGAAAGAAAAAAATATACCTATTATATGGCTAACCTCAACGAGATTGATGCTGTTTTGAAAATTGGTGCTCACAAAGCGCAGGCAAAGGCAAATGAAGTTCTGAATCGCGTGCGAGTGAAATTGGGATTTGAGTAGGTGCGGTCAGACTAACCTTTCACGAATTTATAAGAAAAACGAAATTTAAATTGAATTTTACGAACAAGTGCAAAAGTCAATGATTGTTATAATTCTTTTGAAATAAAAATTTGTGCTAATTTGTGGCATATGTAATTTAACATTGTAAGATGCATAACAACCATTTTAAATTTACGTATTCATAAAAAAATCATAAAAAAAACGCCTTTATCAAGGCGTTTTGTGTTTTGTGAATTTTGAACAGTATTATAACGTTGTTGCCGCTGCTGTTTTTGAACAACATTTTTTGCCTGAGGTTGAACAACTTTTTGAAGTTGCTGGCGTTGCATCTGCACTTGCTTGTGCTTTGTCTGCCTCTAATTTTGCTTTGCGCGCTGCACGTTTTTCTTTGCGTGTTTTTTCTTTTTCTTGAAAAAGTTGGGCTTTGTTGGCTGTAGTTGTCAAATTTGACACTTTGAATATTTTTCCTCCGGAAACGGCTTCAACAATTTCTATTAATTTTTCTGGCGAAACTTGTGCACTATCATATTGCACTGTTGCCAATTTTTTCTCAAAATCTACTGTTGCTTTTGAAACACCTTTTAAAGATGCTAATTCTTTTTCGATTTTGTTAGCGCACATTACTTGACAGCTCATGCCTGAAACTGTGAAGGTTGCTGTTTCAACTTTTGTGGTGGCTGCAAGTTCTTTATTGTCGGTATTTACAGAAATATCTGCAGATTTATCTTGATTTTTACAACTCAAAAACACGATAGAAAGGGCTAATAAATAGATAGATTTCATATTATTTATATTAAATTATTAAAAAATTAGGTTATGTTTTAGAATATTGTGGATTTAATAATATTTCATATAAATCTTCTATTTCTTTATATTTAAATTGTGCTTTTTTGTTTCTAATTATAATTTCAGCTAATTCAATAACTTGATTTGTTTTGTTTTTTGTCTTTTGTAAAAACATAAACCAATTTAAATATTGGCTTAAAAACTTTGTTGAAATTCCATAAAATGGTTTAATCCATCTTTCATAAAGATTGTCTATTGAATTGACATTTTGGACATGATATATTTTATTTTTGCCATGGTATTTTGATAAAAATGCATGATGTTCCATTTCATTTTCTTTAGCCCAACTTATAATTGACGGGTGTTTATCTGAACAAAGTATATTGCTATTATCCATTAAATCGCCAATACATTTTTCAATGCTTTTTGTGTCAATTCTGCCTTTTTTAGCAATTTTCATTGTTGGGTTTCCTTTTCTATCAGACGCAACAATTACTGATATTTTATCATCACTAACCCCTCTTTTTGTTTTCCTATCACTTGGTCTTTTATAAGATTCTCGATCTAAATGCTTATTGCCTTTTTCATTTATATTTACTAATTTATCATCACATTCTACAATGCCAATAAATTTAGAACCATTGATTTGTTCTAAAGATGAAGCTATTTTATGTCGCCAGTCTAAAACTGTTTTTACATTTAAATCTAACGCTTTTGAAGCTTTTCTAATACTAACGCTCTCCAAAATTAATTTCAAATATGACTGAAATTTTTCCACTTTTTTAATTCCAGAAATAGCAGTTCCTGTATAATCATTAAAGCTCTTTTTGCATGATTTACACATGTATCTACCTCTACCTTTATATGTTCCATGCCCAACAACTTTTGAATTATTACAATTTGGACACTCGATTTTAAAGATATTATTTGAACTATCATTTAAAATATCAAATTTAGGAATTTCAATTTCATATT
>JAYWGW010000076.1:0-16768 GCA_043778045.1 Bacteroidota bacterium
GGTTAACGCTGCACTTTCCGCCGTTGCAACTGTTGGATAAGATGTTGCGATCGTTCCAATGGTCACAATTGGTGCAACGTTATCAATGCGTGTGGTGTATGAAACCGAAGTTGCATTTCCAGAACGATCAGTTGTTGTGATTGTGATTATGGCGTTGCAAGTGCCAATTGTCGAAGCAGTTTCTGTTAACATTCCGATGCAATTATCTGTCGCTGATGTAGCGTTTAAAGCCGCAGTTTCTGCCGTTGCAACTGTTGCATAACAATTCGCAATGGTTCCTTTTGTTACTACTGGTGCGGTGTTGTCAATGCGCGTCGTGTACGTCACGGCTGTTGAATTTCCACATTCGTCGGTTGTTGTTACAGTAATTAGTGCGCTACAAGTGCCAGTTGTTGTGGCAACTTCAGTTAGCGTTCCGATGCAATTGTCTGTTGCAGATGTGGCATTCATTGCAGCCGTTTCTGCCAGCGAAGCTGTCGCATATGACGATGATATTGTGCCAGCAGTTACAATTGGTGCAACATTATCAATGCGTGTGGCGTATGAACTTAATGTTTCATTTCCATACTGATCAGTTGCAATTATTACAATTGTTGCATCGCAAGTACCTGCTAAAAAAAATTCTATTGTTGGCGATGTAGTACAATTATCTACAATGGTAGTAATTGACATTGCTTCGGCAATTGCAGCTGACGATGACGCAAAACAATTAGAAATAGTTCCCATAATTACCGCTGGAGCTTCTAAATCTTTAATGGTAACAGAAAATTCGCATGTTGAAAAATTTCCATATTGATCAGTTGCCTTAAATACATTTGTTGTTGTTCCTATTGGAAACATAGCACCAGAGGCAAGACCCGAAGTTTGTGTTACACTTACAATCGCTGTACAATTATCGCTTGCACTTGGAATTGTATAATTTACAACTGCTCCACAAGCATTTAAGTCAGTATTTACTGCCGTGTTGCTTGCTGGACAAGTTGTGAAAACTGGCGATTGCGTATCTGTTACTGACACTGTAAAACTACAATTTGTTACGCCACAGGTATTTGATGCTGAGACAACTACTGTTGTTAAACCTACATTAAAAGATGAACCACTTCCATTACCGCTTCCAGCTTCAATTGTAGCACCTGTAAATTTGTAAGAAATGGTCGCAGTAGGACTCGCTGTATCAGTTGTTATATAAGTAGCGATTGCACTACACTGATTGGCAATAGCGGTTAAATTTATATTTGCAGGACAAAGAATGATCGGTGATGTGCTTCCACCCGATGGCACTACACTTTCCTCTCGACTGCATCCTTTATTTCCATATCCTAAAGATACGGAATAAGTTGTGGGTGACGATAGAACTGGCGTTGAAATAGTTCGTGTTGTCTCGCCACTTGGACTCCATAAATAAGAATTTGCAATTGGTGCCGTTAATTCAAATGTAGGATTACAACCAGCGGTTGATGGCACTATGGAAATTGGTAATATATCTCTTGGAATATCGACTATCAATTGGTAATTAGTGCAAAGCACTCCTGAATTTACTTCATGAACAACAACAACAATAGTGCTACTTGCGGGTATAATTACCTCCATAAAGCCAGTTGAAGGAAAAGAAGAACCCATATCAGCTAAATAATTTGCACAAGTGCTACTTGGGTTGAAATTATTTAGATAAGCAATACCAAAAATCGCAGTTCCACAACCGCTGCTAAGACCTACAGTAGCACAAATTGGTGCATTGCTCGGATTTGCAAAGGTATAGCTGTCGTAAGCTCTTTCACCACTTGCGGTAAATATACCTGCGCAAGTTTTTTGCAGTGCGCATGTGCTAACTTGTGAAAAACGGTTCGTTCGTCCTGTTTGCTTTGCATCCGAAGCGGTTAAACTTCCATTAAAAATATAATCACCTTTTTTGATTGCAATGGTATCAGAAACTTGACAACCATATTCATTGGTAACATTTAAACGATATATACCTGATTTATCAACAACTTGTGTTGCTGCTGAGCCTCCGAAAGTAGTATAACTGTCTGGACTCGTGATTCCCGTAAGGCTTCTTTCCCAAACGTAAGTATAATTTGGATTCACAGGTCCGGAAATGGTTGATGAAACAGTGGAACAAGTCGAAGAACTACTGGTGATTGTAAAAGGTGTAAAAGCTGGATTAACTGTTATAGAAAATGACATCTCTGTTCCATCGCAACTAACGCCATTATTTGTGTAAGTTGGCGTTACCGTTATTGTTGCTGAAATTGGACTCGTTGTTGAATTTGTTGGAGCAAATGACCGTATGCTACCCGTTCCAATTTCTGGCAAACCAATTGCAGTATTATTATTTATCCAATTATAAATGATTGTTCCACCTGCTGTTGGACTTGAAAAACGTATTGAATTTATGTTCTGATTTATACAGGTTGTTGATACATTTGTCACTTGATTTACTGTGGCAAGCGGATTTACTACTAATTCAATTGCATTGGATGTCGTACTGCCACATGTTGCACTAACAATACATCGGTATTCATTAGTAGTCATACTTGCAGTTACTGCCGATATTGTTAAAGTTGCCGAGGTTACGTTGCTATATATGCCTTCCTCCAAAATATCAATAAATGTACCTGCCCCAACTTTTTCTTGCCACTGGTAATTTACAACTCCGAAACCTATTGCTTCAATTGCAAATGTTGCATTTTGTCCGATACAAGCTGTTTGTGGTGTTGGTTGTGTCGTAACCGTTGTTGGTTGATTGCCGTTTAACGTTGCCACATCGCTGGTTGCAGAGCCGCAAGATGCTGTTGCAATACATCGGTAGTTATTGTTTATCAGATTAGCAGTAACACCGTTGATAGTTAAAGAAGCTGTTGTGGCATTACTATAAACACCACCATTATTGATATCTACAAATGCTCCGGCTCCAACTTTTTCTTGCCATTGATAAGTGGCGCCACTTGTACCCGAAGCTACGGAGTTAAAACTTACAGTATCACCTACGCAAACAGTTTGCGAGGTAGGGTTTGTGGTAAAAGTTGTTGAATTTAACGTAACTGCTACTTGCGTTCTTGTTTGGCTTTCGCACGATAGTATGGTTTGTGATGCGTAATAATTTCCTGCAACGAGTGCCGTTGACGATGCGACAGCTGTTCCCGCTGTTGCTTGAGTGTACCATTTAATATTGGTACCTGTCACCGAGAGGTTTGCTATGGTTGCACCAATACAAAAATTTTGATTGGCAGTTGCTGTTGGTGCTGACGATACGCAACGAGTTGACCACTTCATGGCATCTAAGGCAACATATTCTATTTGATCAGTGGTTGTAATTACAAATTGATCAATATTTGTGCTTGAATTGTCATTACCTCCAAAAGTTGCAAAATCTATTTTGGTATACCCATTATCAATAGTCAAATTTGAATTAAAACTCGTACTTGTAGCTGAAAAAACAGTTGAGTTATTATTTTTACCAGTTATGGTAACTGAGCCTGTTGGCGTTGACAAATCAAATCTTGAAAGAAACAGATATATTGATTTTAATGTAAAAAGCGCTCCTGCATTGCTTGAAACAGTAAATGTAACTGCGTTAGCAGGAAATGAGGTATTTGAATTATCGATATATTTATTGTCTGCTGTGGTGCCACTATATCCAGTGCCTGCGATATCATTGATTGCAAAGGTACCTCCAGCTTGGGACGAAATTGTAAATGTTTGTCCGTTGTCTGTAAAAGTTGTTGCTCCAAATGTTTCTGTTTCAAAAGTTTCGGTTGTTTGAGAAAAGCTATTTCCTACTATAAATAGGCATGTAAGCCAAAGGTAAAAATATTTTTTTTGCATCATGTTTTGATTTTGTATGGTTATATTTATTATATCTTAAATCTATACATTATGACCTGTACATAAAATGAAAATATAGAAAATTGAACTGTTTAATTTCGACCAGGATAAAATCCTGCTACCGCAATGCAGTAAACCATCGTTAAAACTGGTTGCATTTTTGTAATAGCAACTGGACTTGAAGCTCCAGTTGCACTTGTTAGTGAACTTTTCAAAGCCGTATTTGCAGGACTATTATTATAACCCATTACATCTATAACTTCTGAACCAACCGTCATTTTTGAAACACCGATTGTATTGGCATTAGTCGGAATATTGTTTGTACCTGCTCCGCTACTGACTTTAATAGGTGCGCTGTGGCTGTGACTTGGCAGATTTTGCGTGGTTAAAACAACACTTTCAGACCCGCCAACTTGGGCTAATGATTTGTTTGTACCAACGCCAACAACCACTCTGCCTCGTAAATCTGGCAATTTAAAAGTTGTGACCCCGTCACCACCAAAATTAGTGCCTAAGAGTGAAAAAAGTGCCGAATTCTGACTAATTAATAACGTTTGTCCATTGCATTCCATCCAATTCTTTGGTGCAAATCCAAACGGGAACAATCTAATTTCGGCAATATATGCATCTTGAGCAAAATTTTTTGTACTTAAAAATAAAGCAAGGAAAATAATAATGTATGTTTTTTTCATGATTGTAAATTTTATTGTCTTTGTGGAAAAATGCCATAAAGTGCAATAATATATTGGCACACTAAATAGGGTTGTTCAATATTAATCGGTGTTGCTCCTCCTGTTGTTGAAGTGGTAATAGTAGATAGCATAACATCTGCTGTAGCAGCACTAAACTTACGAACGACTGTTGTGGTTGTATTTAAAACATCTGTTGGAATGGTTAGAGATACCGCAGTGCTTGGCACTATTGTCGTAGCTGCTGCATCACTTGCTTTGATTTCGGCTACGTGTGCGTGCGGTGATAAATTTGCATTAAGTAATGTTGTGGATGTGCTTCCGCCCGTTTGTCCTATATCATAATTATACTCAGCCGAGGCTTGACCAGCACCAATTGCAACTCTTGTTCGCAAATCCGGCAAAGCAAATGTGGTTGTTCCATTGCCTCCGTAGGTTGGTCCTAAAATTGAAAAAAGCGCAGAGTTTTCGACAATTGATAGGATTTGTCCATTGCAAAATGCATAACCGGTTGGTGCAAAAATTCCAGCAAAAATTTTTATTTCACCAACAAACGGATCAACTTGGGAGAAAGCAAGAGATGAAAAAATGCATAAAAAGAATGTAAATTTAATTTTCATTAGGTAAAGTTTTTATATAAAATATTTTAATTTTGGGGTGGATAAACTCCAGAAATAGCAATAATATAATTTAGTACCAAATAAGGTTTTAAATTATTAATTGGCGATGCAGTGCCTACAGACGTTGTTGTTGGTGATTGAAGAAGTACGGATGGCGTGCCGGTCGTATAAGACATATTTGGTCTAAAACCTCGACCAGAAGGAATTCCTGAAGTCGATATACTTGATGTTGTAGTCGGAGTAGCAGTTGTCGCCCTTAAATTACTTACACTTAATTGGGTGCCATGTGTATGGGCGGGCAAATTTGCAGTGGTTAACGTAATGGTTTCTTGACCAGTTGTTTGACCTGATATACGTGCTGTTAAGCCAGTACCATTTCCTTTATGCATTGGAACGCGACCTTTTAGATTTGGCAGTGCGAAAGTAGTAACGCCGTCGCCACCATAAGTTGTACCAATCAAAGTGTAAAGTGCAATATGTTGAGAAATTGATAATAAACTACCATCGCAAAACATAAAATCTTGAGGCGCAAAATTGCCAGCAAATAGTTTAATTTCGCCAATGTAGTATTGTGAATAGGATTCTTTACTGAATAGTAATAAGAAGAAGAAAAATAGAATGGAAAATTTTTTCATGGATGTTGGTTTTTGGGAAATAAAAAAAAATTTATATATTATTTAGTGCAGTATTTTTATAAAATATTTATACAAAAAAATGAACGGCGTAGGTTACTGTTGTACAATATTTTTGGGTGCTTGTTTTAATTGTAATAAATCAGTTTAGAATCATTATTTGCGTTCTATTTGATTAAGAATTTTCTGAAATTATATTCAATATTATCAATTTTTTTATTTTGATGTTTAAAATTATTTAAGAAAAGACATTCTAAAAAAATATTCGTATTTATAAATAATTAAGTTTAAGTACATTAAGAAATCTTAAGAATATGATAAAATAATTTTTTTAAAAACTTATATTTCAAGTTTTTAGCTTAAATTTCGTTTTTAGAATAAGATGCCTTATTTTTTAGATACAACATCGTACAAAATTATATGACACCAAATTTATTTTTTATTTACACTTTATTTGAAAATAAAAACAACTGAATTATATGCAATATTTATTGTAAATCATGGGACAAAAATAAACAATATTTACATTAATCCTACACGTAGTTCTACGTGTTTTTCTCACAATATATGTTGACAATACAGCACATATATAAATTGAAATTATAAAATACTACCTGGTTTTTAAGGTGTTCTATCAAAATTTTGCATTGTAAAATAATGATCTCATTGTTAAACTAATAGTTATAAGATTATAATTCCCCAATGTGACTTTAAGAGCTTATTTTTAAAATAAAAATTTGCATTAGTTGATAACAAAACTTGTTTGGTACATATTTTATGTTTGATACAGACAACCAGCAAGATTTATTTATTTGCCCACAAAATCATAAATTGAATAAAACCGCTAACAGCTTTAAGTAGGAGTCGATTGGTGGCGCAATAATATCGAATTCGGCGACTACATCAGGCTCAGCTGTAATAGTCTACAACTCTGATGAACAATTAGAGCAAGCATTTGGGTATGCGTTTGGAAAATAAGACCCCGCTGCAACCCAAACTTCATCAAAACCAGCAGAAGCATTTATCATATTTTGTAAATTTCCACTCGCATTTGTGCAAGATAAACCATTGCCAGTCCCACCCTGTTTTACATAACGAACGGTTTGCGCATTTAGAGCAAATGTGCAAAGGATTACCAACAAAAAAAATAAAATCAATTTGATTTGATCACTAAATCGGAGTACAAAATTTTTCATTTTATATAGTATTTGTATTTTGCAATTTCTAACAGTCAGAAAAATCTGCATAAATATTGATGCAAATATTATAAGAAAATGTTACGCATCATATACGTAGTACTACGTGTTTTCTTCACTATAATTTCGAAACAGAATTAATTGTATATTTTTGCGTAACCAAATCATTCAAAATGCCCCAATTTAAAAAATATATTAAAATTGCGTTCTTGTTTCTGATTGTACTCGGGCTTGCGTTAAGTTGCAAAAAAGAAGCTGTTGCCTATGATATTTATGCGGAACCACCAGCCGAAAAATTAGACAAAACGATACTTTGGTTCAAGGATGGTAAAAATTATGAGTCGGCAAATTACATGCGTACTTTTTATGACTATTACAATAAAAAAATTAAAGAAAAAGATTTCAATAATGCTTATTTGGCCTTAGAGACTGTTCAGAATTTTAAAATAAGCGTGGGTATTGACAGTACGTTTTTGAAAGCAATGCAACTGTCTGATAAGCTTTATTTACAGAAAGTTACGGTGCCAACCTTTGATCTTTACAACGATTATTTAGCAAATGTTTATATACAAGAAGGCAACTTTAAAAAAGCTATACTTTTTTTAAAAAAAACAGTGGCAACCGAACCAAAGAGTAATAAAGCAGCTAAAATTGCTGCGTACTCCTACTATAATTTAAGTTATTCTTATAATAATATTGGACAAAGTGACAAAGCCTTGGAATATAATTACAAATGTTTATCGCTTTACACTTCTTTAAAAAACAAAGCAGGAATAGCATCAGTATATAGCAATTTTGGAAACATCTATTCGAATTTGAAGCTTTTCAATAAAAGCGAACAATACTATAATAAAGCTATTTCGCAATATAAAAAGTCGGGAGATGTTTCAAATGCGTATTTTGCTTTAACAAGTAAACTTTCTTTATTGCTACACTTTGATACCAATAGATTTAACAAATTAGCAGACTCCACTTACTATGCATGGAAACAAAAGAACATAAAAAATAATGCTGTAGATGTTTATATTACAAATAAGCACATTATAGGTTTAGTAAATAGAGGATTTTATAAATTGGCAAAAAATAAATTAGACAAAATAAAAGTAGTTTTCCAAGGAGAATATTCTGAAGCCTTATTGCAAGATTACACCAATTCTTTAGCACATTATGAAATTAAAGCAAATAAAAAAATATCTGACGTTGCTATTTATAAGAAAGTTATTCCAATAATGACACTTAATGAAGATTATTATGGATTAACAAATATCTATTTCCTGTTAAAACAGGATGCGCTTTCTAAAAATGATTACAAAACAGCCTTTTTTTATAACGTTAAAGAGCAGAAAGTGCGCGATTTTATTGCAAATAATGATATGAAAATCTTTATTATCAATGCCGAAACCAAATACGAAACCAAACAAAAAGAGCAGCTATTGACCTTAAAGCAAGTCCAAATCCAAAAAAATCAAAAATATATTACTTTTTTAATTGCAACTTTAATTTCGGTGTTACTTGGCGTTTTTGCCTATTTATTATTACAAAACAAAAAGAAACTTAAAAAAGAAAAACAACTGAAAACCATGTTTACAAAACAACTCTTAGAAAACACGGAAGATGAACGCAAGCGCATTGCCAACGACCTTCACGATGGCATCAGTCATGAACTTTTAGGCTTAAAATCTGAAACCAAAGAGGGTTTTGCCGATTTGAATATAAAAATAGACGGCATCATAAACGAGATTCGCCAAATCAGCAGAAATTTGCATCCAGCGATGTTCGACCGCGTGGGTTTGGTTTTTAGCATCAAGCAATTAGCAGAATATTTAGAATTGAAAAACCAATTTATGATAACGACAGACTTGGTTTACAATAAAACTTTATCTCCCGAAAACGAACTACAATTGTATAGGATTGTGCAAGAATCTCTAAACAATATTTTAAAATACGCCGACGCTCACGCAGCAAAAATCACCTTGAAACATGATGCCAATTCGTTGATTTTGGAGATACGCGACAACGGAAAAGGATTTGACGTTACAGAAAAACTAAATGGAAAATCGTCATTCGGATTGCACAGTATTATTGAGAGAAGCAACATTGTAGGCGGAAAAGCCCACATTTCTTCGGACGATTCTGGAACAACTGTTTTAGTTACAATTCCTGTCAAGTCATGAAAAAAATCATCATTGCAGACGATCATGCCTTTACGCTACAAGGCACAAAATCATTTGTAGAGTCAAAAGGGTTTAAAGTCATCAATAGTTGCAACAACGGCATTATTGCGTATAATCTCATCAAAACCAACGAACCAGACATTGCCATTTTAGACATCAACATGCCAGGTTTTGACGGCTTGCAAGTGTTGCAAAAAGTATATGACGAAAAGCTAAAAACCAAAGTTATTCTGCTTACCATGCACCGCGAAAAAAGTGTCTATAACAAGGCTATCGAATGCGATGTTGCGGGTTATATTTTGAAGGAACAAGCCGAAATTGAACTCGAAAAATGTTTGGATGCCATCAGAAATTATAAACGATATACAAACATTGATCTTTATCAAGAACTAACGTTTGACGAAAAGTCGGTTTCAACAAACAGCAAAGAACTTACCGTTTCAGAAAATAAAATCATTGAACTTATTGCGAAGCAAAAATCTTCACAACAAATTGCCGACCTACTTTTCATATCAGTTCGAACCGTTGAGGGACATCGTAGAAAAATTATTGAAAAATTGGGATTGGAAAAAGAAAAATATGCGTTGGTTTATTATGCTATGAAACAATATGGTAAGTAAGTCGAAAATTGAAAAGTCGTAAAGTTAGAAAGGTTTGTAGTATTGTAAAGTTATTATAATTACTTATTTAAACAATTTTTATGATTGATAAAATACTATATTTAATAATTGATAAAACGTAGTAGTTTATTTGTAAAAAAACCTCAAAAAATTTCTAAAAATCTTTTGAGGCTTTTTTTATATGAAAAAAAAATCTATTTTATTTTAAAAGCATTCATCGCTGGAAAATATGCGGTGTCGCCAAGTTCCTCTTCAATCCTGAGCAACTGATTGTATTTTGCCATTCTGTCCGAACGCGATGCCGAACCAGTTTTTATTTGTCCACAGTTTAAGGCAACAGCCAAATCCGCAATCGTATTGTCTTCCGTTTCACCTGAGCGGTGAGACATCACTGAGGTGTATCCCGCACGGTGTGCCATGTTAACTGCCGCAATAGTTTCCGTCAGCGTGCCAATTTGATTCACTTTCACTAAAATTGAATTTGCAATTCCTTCTGAAATTCCTCTTCCCAAACGCGTAACGTTTGTCACAAACAAATCGTCTCCAACAAGTTGCGTTTTGTGTCCAATTTTTTCTGTAAGTAATTTCCAACCCTTCCAATCGTCTTCATACATGCCGTCTTCAATAGAAATTATCGGATAATTTGTTGCCAATTCTACCAAATAATCAACTTGTTCTTCCGACGATCTAATCTTTCCGTCTGCACCTTCAAATTTACTATAATTATATTTTCCATCCACATAAAATTCAGATGCGGCGCAATCTAAGGCAACCATAATTTCATCGCCAAATTTATATCCAGCGTTCGTCACCGCAAGCTTGATGGTATCCAAAGCATCTTCAGTTCCGCCAGCCAAGTTTGGAGCAAAACCGCCTTCATCGCCAACGGCAGTTGAAAGTCCACGGTCGTGCAAAACCTTTTTTAAGTTGTGAAAAATTTCGGTTCCAATCTGCATTGCATGAGAAAAAGAGGTTGCTTTCACGGGCATAATCATAAATTCTTGAAACGCAATCGGCGCATCAGAATGCGAGCCACCGTTGATAATATTCATCATCGGAACTGGCAACGTGTTTGCAGAAACCCCACCAATATATCGATACAATGGCAACCCAAGTTCATTCGCCGCAGCTTTTGCAACCGCCAATGACACACCCAAAATTGCATTTGCTCCAAGGCTCGATTTGTTTGGCGTTCCATCCAAATCAATCATGGTTTGATCAATCAAATTTTGCTCAAAAACCGAAGTTCCAATCAGTTCTTCGGCAATTTTCGTATTCACATTTTCGACCGCTTTCATCACACCTTTGCCCATAAAAGCTTTCCCACCATCGCGCAATTCCATAGCTTCGTGTTCGCCAGTTGAAGCTCCAGATGGCACCGCAGCACGACCGAGAACGCCATTTTCGGTCACTACATCAACCTCAATTGTTGGGTTTCCTCTTGAATCAAAAATTTGTCTTGCGTGAATTTTGATGATAATACTCATAATGAATTTAGATTTTAGAAATTAGATTTAAGATATTTGAATTAAAATTTAGATTTAAAAGCACAAAGATAATTTAATGTAACGAATTCAAATATTATATAAGTTAGATATTATCAACGATAACGTTTTAGTTTTTTAGTTTAGAGCTGTCATTGCAAGGTACGTAGCAATTTCCCGCTATCATTCCAAAAAATTTTGTCGAAAAAAATCGACAAAATTGTTTTTCCTTCTACTTGTGCGCCGTGGTGGATCGGGGCTATGGCATCCACGTTGAAAAAACATTTTCTTAAACTTCAAAAATTTTATCAACCGCAAACTTCAATTCAGGAAATGTAGGCGATTGAATTTCAGTTTCTAATACATAAGGTCTCGAACCACTATATTTTCCGTTTTGCAATGTGTAAATATGAACCTCTTTTTCAGATGGGTTCACTGTCCAATATTCCTGCACGCCATTTTCTTCATATAAATCATATTTTACGGTTAATTCTTTTTTGGAATTTCCTTTAGATAAGATTTCGATAATTAAATTTGGGGCGCCAACACAACCTTGCTCATCAAGTTTAGATAAATCGCAAACGATGCACAGATCTGGCTGAACAACGGTAGTAATTTGATTATTAGATGAACTTTTTTTAAAATTTATCAACCGAACATCAAATGGTGCCACATATAATTCACAGGAATGGTTTTGAAAAATTTTATCAATTTCTCGTGTTAATTTAAGCGATACCTGCTGATGATTTCTACTTGGAGCAGGACTCATCTGAAAAATTTTCCCTTTGATAATTTCTAAACGTTCAGAAAATTGCCACAGCAAATAGTCGGCATACGTATAACTTCCGTTTAAATCAAGATCTTTGAAATTGGTGATGATTTGGTTCATATTTCAAAAATTTTATCAACCGCAAACTTCAATTCAGGAAATGTGGGCGATTGAAGTTCAGTCTCTAATACATACGGTCTCGAACCACTGTATTTTCCATTTATCAAAACATAAATATGAACCTCTTTTGCGAACGGGTTTACTATCCAATATTCTTGCACGCCGTTTTCTTCGTACAAATCAAACTTTATAGTAGAATCTTTCTTAGATGTGCCAAGAGACAAAATTTCGATTATAAGATTTGGCGCACCAAGGCATCCTTTTTCATCTACTTTGCTACTATCGCATATCACACATAAATCGGGTTGAACTACTGTAATAACTTGATTATGCGACGTGCTTTTTTTGAAATTTACTAATCTAACATCAAATGGTGCAACAAAGATTTCACAAGGTAAATCAAAAAAATATTTATCCATTGCCCGTGTCAATTTCATCGATATTCGCTGGTGATTACTACTTGGTGCCGGACTCATCTGAAAAATTTTTCCTCTGATAATCTCCAGTCGCTCAGAAAATCGCCAAAGCAAATAGTCGGCATACGTGTAGCTTCCGTTTAAATCTAAATCTTTAAAATTGGTGATGACTTGGCTCATATTTCAAAAATTTTATCAACCGCAAACTTCAATTCAGGAAATGTAGGAGATTGAATTTCAGTTTCTAAAACATATGGCCTTGAACCACTATATTTTTCATTTATCAAAACATAAATATGAACTTCTTTTGCGAACGGGTTTACTATCCAATATTCTTGCACGCCGTTTTCTTCGTACAAATCAAACTTTATAGTAGAATCTTTCTTAGATGTGCCACGAGACAAAATTTCGATTATAAGATTTGGTGCGCCCAAGCAGTTTTTTTCATCCACAATCCTTGGATCGCAAACAACACAAAGATCGGGTTGCACAACAGTCATAATTTGATTATCGACTGTACTCTTTTTTCGATTCACTAAACGGACATCAAATGGCGCAAGATAAACTTTGCACACATTTTTTTTAAAAACACTCCGAAATTCCACGTGCAAATTACCCAAAATCTCTTGATGAAAGCTATTTGGGGCGGGGCTCATTTGAAAAATTTTTCCTTTAATAATTTCCAAACGCTCAGAAAATTGCCAAAGTAAATAGTCAGCATACGTGTAGCTTCCGTTTAAATCAAGATCTTTGAAATTGGTGATTACGTTGCTCATAATAAATTAATAAAAAACAAAGTTATGAAAAAATATTTATTAATTTGATTTGTATGTGTTACTGCGTGAGCGAACAACCAGTGGCGAACACGTAGAAGTGGAGCTCTTTTTTATAGAAGCGTTTTTCAGCTTCTATAAAAAAAGCGGGAATGGATAGCGCGATTCGCCGCGGCGAACACGCCCAAAATAAAATAAAATTATTTTGGCAAATTTTCTATAAATTCATCAAATAAATAACTCGAATCGTGTGGCCCTGGGCTTGCCTCTGGATGATATTGCACTGAAAAACAATTTTTATGTTTCATTCGCATTCCCGCCACTGTATTGTCATTTAAATGATAATGTGTGATTTCTAAATCGATGTTTTTTTCCAAATCTTTACGGCTCACAGCAAAACCATGATTTTGAGAAGTGATTTCTCCTTTGCCAGTTAAAACATTCATCACTGGATGGTTGATGCCACGATGTCCATTGAACATTTTATATGTTGAAATGCCATTTGCCAACGCTATCACTTGATGTCCAAGACAAATGCCGAAGAGTGGCTTGTTGTTTTCAATAATTTTTTTCGCAACTTCGATTGCTCCTGACAACGGTTCTGGATCGCCTGGGCCATTCGATAGAAAATATCCGTCTGGATTAAACTGAGATAAATCTTGATAGCTGGCATCAAATGGAAACACTTTCACATAGCAATCTCTTTTAGACAAATTGCGCAAAATATTGGTTTTTATTCCTAAATCTAAAGCTGAAATTTTATATTTAGCATTTTCGTCACCATAAAAATAAGGTTGTTTTGTTGACACTTTCGATGCCAACTCCAAACCATTCATATCAGGTGTTTGTGAAAGCAACATTTTAAGCTCTTCAATTGATGTATTATCGGTACAAATGACAGCGTTCATTGCGCCGTTGTCTCGTATGTAGCTTACCAATGCGCGCGTATCTACATCGGAAATGCAAATTAAGTTTTGTTTTTGAAAATAGTCAAACAAATTGCTTTCAGAATCGGGACGCGAATGATTGAAACTAAAATTTTTGCAAACCAAGCCTGATATTTTGATACTGTTTGATTCTACTTCATTTTGATTTACACCATAGTTTCCGATATGTGGATTGGTAGCCACCATAATTTGACCAAAATAAGATGGATCGGTAAAAATTTCTTGATAGCCTGTCATTCCAGTGTTAAAGCAAACTTCTCCAAAACTTTTCCCAGAAATTCCAATTGATTTCCCATGAAATATAGTTCCGTCAGCAAGTAAAAGAAGGGCGTTTTGTTTGGTTGTGTAGGTCATTTTATACAATGTTGTGGTTGCAAAGGTAAATTAATTTCTAAAACAATAAGTTGGATTTTTAAATTGTTAGATCTTTAGATTGTTAGATCTTTAGATTGTTAGATCTTTAGATTGTTAGATCTTTAGATTGTTATATCTTTAGATTGTTAGATCTTTAGATTGTTATATCTTTAGATGGTTATATCTTTAGATGGTTAAATCTTTAGATTTTTGAGTTGTTTATAGTTAGAGAAGACGAAAATTGGATTTTCTGAATTGTTAAATCTTAAACCTTAAGAGATATTGGAGTTATAAATACATGGAGTTATAAATGAAAATAAAACTTGTGCATTGGGAATTTTCGTAGCCCTGATTGAAGTGGAAATCCTTTTGGGAGAAAATATATTTTTTTCTTGGCGAAAAAGAGCGACCGCCTCTCCCCCAGCCCTTCTCAAAAAGAGAGGGTAGCAAAAGCGCTCCTTTTTTGGTTAGAAAACGTAATTGGATGTGATTGCGTCGCGCCTCGCAAAGACAAATTGAAACGGAAAGCAGGAATTGCTTCGTCCCTCGCAATGACAGCTCCAAAAAAAAAGGACAAACTACTGAAAGTTCATCCTTTTTTGTTATTTGATATTGAATACCATTATGCTTCTTCTTCGGTAGTTTCCTCAGCAGTATCAGCTGGTGAATCAGCAACTGGTTCCGCTTTTTTAGCTTTACCACCACGACGGCTTTTGGCTTTTTTCTCTTCTTTTTTGCCACCGTTGTAAAGTTCGTTAAAATCTACAAGTTCGATCATTGCCATATCAGCATTGTCTCCCAAACGATTTCCAACTTTTATGATTCGTGTGTATCCACCTGGTCGGTCACCAACTTTGGCTGCAACATCGCGGAACAAATCTGTAACGGCGTATTTACTACGAAGGTAAGAAAAGCAAATACGACGGTTGTGCGTTGTATCGTCTTTAGATTTTGTTATTAATGGCTCAACAAATTGTTTTAAAGCTTTTGCTTTGGCAACAGTTGTATTGATACGCTTGTGCTCAATAAGAGAACAAGCCATATTTGCAAGCATCAATTTTCTGTGACCAGTTTGTCTGCTTAGGTGATTGAATTTTTTTCCGTGTCTCATTGTTATTTAAAATGTAACCTCGCTTTTGGCGCGATTAGATTAGTCTTTATCTAATTTATATTTTGCTAAATCCATTCCAAAAGTAAGATTTTTGATAGCTACGAGTTCGTCGAGTTCTGTCAAAGATTTTTTACCGAAATTACGGAATTTCATCAAATCATTCTTATTAAACGAAACTAAATCGCCAAGCGTGTCTACTTCAGCGGCTTTCAAACAATTTAGCGCACGAACCGAAAGATCCATATCTACTAATTTGGTTTTTAGCAACTGACGCATGTGCAATGACTCTTCATCATAAGAATCTGTTTGTGCAATTTCGTCTGCTTCAAGGGTAATTCTTTCGTCTGAAAACAACATGAAATGATGAATAAGCACTTTTGCTGCCTCAGTCAAAGCATCTTTTGGATTGATAGAGCCATCGGTTTTTATTTCAAAAATCAACTTTTCATAATCCGTTTTTTGTTCTACACGGAAATTTTCTATCGCATATTTTACATTCTTTACAGGTGTAAATATTGAATCTGTAAAAATAGTACCAATTGCTGCATTGTGTTTTTTGTTATCTTCCGCAGGAACATACCCACGACCTTTTTCAATTGTAAGCTCAAAATTAAGATTTACTTTAGAATCAAGATTACAAATTACAAGCTCAGGATTAAGAACTTGAAATCCAGAAATGAATTTTTGAAAATCACCAGCTGTTAATTGCTCTTTATTAGAGATTGCAAGCGTTACAGTTTCATTATCAACATCTTCAATTTGACGTTTGAAACGTACTTGTTTAAGATTAAGAATAATTTCTGTGACATCTTCTACAATTCCAGAAATCGTAGAAAACTCATGATCTACGCCTTCAATTCTGACAGACGTAATAGCATAACCTTCTAAAGCAGAAAGCATTACTCTTCGAAGTGCATTACCTACGGTCAATCCGTAACCAGGTTCTAAAGGTCTAAATTCAAATTTACCTTCAAAATCGGTTGAATCGATCATGATAACTTTATCGGGCTTCTGAAAATTAAATATTGCCATAATTTC
>JAYWGW010000077.1:0-16658 GCA_043778045.1 Bacteroidota bacterium
ACGCAAGGAACCGCTCCAGCATTACGTAAGGCTTTAGTCGCAACTTTGCCCACGCTTTCTCTTTCTGATCCTTTAATTGTAATCGATTTCATTGTAAAATATATATAGTTAATAATTATTCTTTTTATTTAGCTTTCAGCATTTAGCTTTTAGCTTTTTTGGGCGTTCCTGTTTGCTTCGTGCCTCGCAATAACAGGCGGGCTTTACGCTACAAGTCCTCGCTCTTCGTTCCTCAGGCAGTGGGCTTTCCACTTCAACGTGTCCGCCGAAGGCTGATCCCTAACGCAATTTAATGGTAAATAAAATATTTTTATTAAAAACCTATTTTATTTTTTTAGCTAACGGTCTCTTCTCTTATAGCGAAGCGGTCTATAATCTTTTATCTTCTCTCTACATCAAAAACTTCCCACTTATCGAATTGTTGTTTTGCACCATTTGCATCACCTCAGCAAAAAGTGGCGCGCAACTCACAACTTTTATCTTTTTTGATTGCTTTTTCAACGGTATTGAATCCGTTACAATCAATTCGCTCAACTGCGACTTTTCAATTTTTTCATAAGCATCGCCCGATAGTATTGCATGCGTACAAATTGCTCTTACACTTAATGCTCCTTTTTCTATCATTAAATTTGCTGCTTTCGCTAATGTTCCGCCTGTGTCAATCATATCATCAACAAGCACAACATTTCTGCCACGTACTTCACCTATCAATTCCATTGTGTCAATAACGTTTGCTTCCTTGCGTTGCTTATAACAAATCACAACATCTGAATGCAAAAACTTTGAATAGGCATAAGCCCGTTTTGAACCGCCCATATCAGGAGATGCGATAGTCAGATTTTCTAAATTTAAACCTTTGACATAAGGCAAAAATATAGTCGATGCAAACAAATGATCTACAGGTTTTTCAAAAAACCCTTGAATTTGATCGGCATGCAAGTCCATCGTCATCACTCGAGTTGCACCTGCTGCGTTTAGCAAATTAGCAACCAATTTTGCTCCAATCGGAACTCGTGGTTTGTCTTTTCTATCTTGACGCGCATAGCCAAAATATGGAATAACGGCGGTAACGTGTCTTGCCGAAGCTCGTTTTGCAGCATCAATCATCAACAAAAGTTCCATCAGATTGTCTGAAGAAGGAAATGTTGAACACACAATAAAAACACGCAAACCTCTAATTGATTCTTCGTACGAAGGTTGAAATTCGCCGTCGCTATATTTTGCTAACGTAACTTTTCCTAATGAAATGCCATATTTCTCGGCAATTTGTTCAGCAAGCACTACACTTTGGGAACACGCAAAAATTTTTGCTTCTGGTTCTTGATGTGACATTAATGTGTTGTTTAATAGTTAGTTAGTTGCGTTGTGTTTTAATGCGGTGCAAATTTATAAATTAAAATGGACTTTAGGTAAAATTTTTTGACAATTTTTTAGCAATCTAAAAAATCTTTCATACATTTGCACCGTGTTAAAGAAAGCATTTTTGTAAATGTTTTTATTGCGTTAAGCAACTGTTGTTGTTTATTGCCTGCCAAGATGCCCGGATGGCGGAATTGGTAGACGCGCTGGTCTCAAACACCTGTGGGAAACCGTGCCGGTTCGACTCCGGCTCCGGGTACGTAAAAGCTTCTAAGAAATTAGAGGCTTTTTTTATAGAACTATATTAAATATTAAGGTAAGATTTAAACCATTCTAAGTTTACAGCGTTTATGGAACCGATGTCGCGAATATCATAATGTTTAGACAGCCGTGCTGGTAGTAATGTGCATTATTGAAATGATTTGACAAGTATATTCTGATTTATTATTATGAAAATTAAACTTTATTTAGCATTTCTGGTTTTATTTATTCTTGGTTGCGATCCTGTTGACCGAAGATTGACAATTTTCAATGATACAAATAGTTTAATAGTGCCATACTTCTTTTTGTGGATGCCAGAAACAACACAATATAACGAAATAAATTTAGGTACTTTAAAAAATGAATTTAAAGACAATCAAATTTTACCAAAAGAACAAAAAGAAATATTGATAAAGGGAGATTGGGATTTATTTTTTGAGAATGATACATTAGTTATTTTTATTTTAGATAAAAACGACATTCAAGAAAAAGGTTTAAAAAGAAACATTCACGAATATAAAATAATAAGTAAAATCAAGGTGTCACATAATTATGCTATTGATAATAATTGGCTAATTAACGTTGATTCATTAAACCAAACCAAATTCATTAAGTTGTAGAATATAGAATTCGAAAGCTGGGTTTTGCATCTCGCTACTACGCCCCGATGGCGCCGATATGTCAACGGTAAGATAGCGCATTCCGTGCCTACAAAGTTAAGCAAACCATAAAACACAAAAACGAGCAAATCTGAGCATTTTTGTGTTTCTACAACATGACTACATTTTACGCAAAGAAATTTTAAAAATTGTTGGTGAGCATTGTAGCCACAATTGTACAGATGATTGTTTCGTAACCATCGATAGTTTGAACTATTAAATACATCATTATGTTGTAAAATTAAATGCAAGTAACTATAAATATGAAGGTTAAAAAAAATATGAAAATCAAATCTTAAATAAACATTTTAATTCTTTAAATCAATATTTTGTGAATTTTACATTTTCATAACTTGTACAATTAAAGTTATTACTATCATAATTAACACATTAAAATTTAATATCTACACACTCAAACTAAATTTGCGTAATATTAATATAATGAAATTATGAAAAAAATCTTATTTACAGTAGTTTTTGCATTGGCTCTAAACATTTTAAATGCACAGAATGAATCAGTTGAAAAAACAACAATGACAACTGACTACAATCGATGGTCTATTGAAGTAGCTGGAGGATTCAACAAGCCTCAAAGACCTTGGACGCCTGGATATGCAACTGCTTTGGTCAGTCCATATACTGTGGATGCAGGTGTTCGGTATATGTTTAACAACAAATTTGGTCTAAAAGCTGACTTTGGTTTTAGTGATTTTACTGGTCGAGACACATCCATACAATTTGACACAAAGTATTATAGAGTCAATATGCAGGCTGTTGCCAATTTAGGACGGATTATGAATTTTGAAACTTGGACTAAAACTTTTGGTCTATTAGCTCATGGTGGATTCGGACTGTCAATGTTGGAACGCAATAATCCTGCTTATGCCAAAGACAGAATGGGAAATTTCTTAGCTGGTTTAACTGGTCAGATCAGATTGACTGATAGAATTGCGTTAACAGGTGACTTCTCTACAATTTTAAATGCGAAGCAAAACCTAACGTTTAATGGCGCTAATTTTAACGGTGCCGGCGGATTTAATGGCATTCTTTTTACAGGAACTGCAGGTATAACTTTCTATTTAGGGAAGAATGCTAAACATGCCGATTGGGTTGTTGAAAACGACGAGAGATTTTCTGCTATAGACGAAAGATTTATGGCTATCGAAAATAAAATGCAAGACTCTGACAAAGATGGTGTAGCAGATTATTTAGATGAAGAAGCAAACACACCTCAAGGTTCGATGGTTGATTCTAAAGGAAGGTCAATCGACAAAAACAACAATGGTGTTGCAGATGAAACGGAGCAATTTATAATGAAAAATTATGGCAACACTACAAATAATTCAACATCACCACTTTTATCAAATAATGAACTGATTAAGAGTTTAATCAACGGTGGATATGTTGCTGTGTATTTTGATTTTAATAAATCTAAGCCAACAAATGTTTCAACGGAAGGCATTGATTTTATACTGACTTATTTAAGAAACAATCCGTCTGCTTCAGTTGACATTTATGGTCATGCCGATGAAATTGGAAGATCTAACTACAACGATAAATTATCAAGTGCAAGAGCAAATAGCGTCAAAACTACTTTGGTTAAAGCAAATGTAGATGCTTCAAGATTAAATATCATTGGCGTTGGCGAAGATACATCAGTTGACGTTGATTCAGAAAATGCACGAAAATTAGTTAGAAGAGTGACATTTAGAATAAAATAATCACTTCTTGTGACCCAAAGCCCTAAAATATTTAATTTTAGGGCTTTTTTTGTATATAAAAATGTTCACGCTGCACAAAAATATTTTTTCGTAGCTTTTTATAATGAAGGTGTTCATCAATGTTGTATAATAGTTGAACGATTTTATTTTAATTATCTTTGCATTATAAATTTCACATTAATAGACAACAATTTCAAACAGTAATATTATTGAAACATATTGAGATTGAACTATTTTATAACTATTTATTATACGAGCCTGTTAAAAACTTAATTCAAAATAACTGCTTTACGATAATATATAAATTCTCACGTTTAATGCCAAAGTTTTGTAAAAATTAGGTTCGTTTTAATAATTTTACATATTAAAACAGTAAAAACTTTACAATTAAACAATATTATACTAATTTTGAAATATTTTAATAAACTTTTGATTAATAAATCTTTATCATGAAAAAAATCTACAACTTGTGTCTGCTAATAACTTTATTAAATGTTAGTGCATTTGCTCAAGTAGGCATTGGAACCACCAGTCCAAATCCTTCCTCATTGCTGGATATTACATCAACTGATAAAGGCATTCTTATTCCAAGAATTGCGCTTATACAAACCACAAATTTTGCACCATTGCTATCTCACGTAGCAGGCATGCAGGTCTACAACACTGCAACTGTGGGCGATGTTACACCAGGACAATATTATAATGATGGTATTAAATGGATCCGAGTTGGCGATGCAGCTGCTTCCAGCAAAAATTATACTTTTTTGCGAACATCTGATAATTTGCCTGCAGAAACTGTTGGCGACCAAAACATAAATACTTATCGTTTTGGAAACACAGGTTTTAAAACCAACAATCCAACCACAACCATTCAAGTAGGAACAGACCATGGAAACAATGGTGGTGTTTTGCAGATAAACGTTGACGACACAGGCACACAAATTCAAGGATTAAAAGTTTCAAATAAACGTACGTCTGGTTTTAATTTTGGTGTTAATGGAACTGCTTATGGAACTGGTACTGGCACAAATGTTGGTTTGTATGGCTATGCAGAAAATGCAACTACCAATTTAGGACTTTGGGTTCAAGAAGGAAATACAAATTTAGCACGCGCTGCAAAAATTGGTAGCGGTACTATTTTGCCAAACTCAAATGCAATATTAGATTTAGAATCAACAGATAAAGGACTACTTTTGCCACGATTAGCCCTTACAAATACCACAGCTTTTGCGCCGTTGTCAGCACATACAGCTGGAATGAAAGCGTATAGCACAGCAACCGCTGGCGATGTTAGTCCAGGAGAATATTATAATGACGGTGCAAAATGGATTCGCGTTGCTGATGGCGCAACAAGTAACAATTACACATTTTTGCGAACCTCAGATAACTTGCCAGCGACAACCGTTGGGGACAATACGGTAAAAGCATATAGAAGCGGCAGAACATTGTTTGGAAATTTTGGAACAACTCCAGATTTTACAATGAATTATCCAACATCACCAACAACTAATGTTTTAAGCATTCAACAAGATGATTTCACGGCTGCTGAATATAACAATGCAGCTTCAAATGAATTCTTTCAAGCCATTGGATATGGTCTAAATGTTGCACCACAGATTGCTGGCAAAACATTTTATGGAATTAATGGTGGCATTAAAGTGAAAATAGGTAGTACCGTCCCAATAAACTTAATTGGTGGCGAGTCAAACGTTATCGATAATGCAGGAACCGGATTGATAACTCAAGCATTAAATACGTTTGCGGTTTATAATTCTGGAAATGGAAACATAACAAATGCTAAACCGATGTATGCCTATACAGGCAATTTTGGAAGTGGAAACGTTACAAATGTAGCAAGTTTGTACGGCGAAATTTCTAACCAAGGTACAGGTATAATTAGTAATGCTAAAGCTATTGAAGCACGAATAAGCCAAACAAATCCTGCAACAATAACAAACGGCTATGGCCTATATGTTAATGACATTCAGGCAACTAACAATTGGGGAATCTATCAAGAGGGTGCAAATGACAATAACTACCTTGCGGGGAACACAAAAATTGGCACCACACCAGCATCAGTAATACCGACCGCTGTTTTAGAAATTGAAACAACAGAAAAAGGAATTTTGATACCAAGAATGACCTCAGCACAAAGAGTTGCAATTTCAAGCAATGTACAGGGAATGATGGTTTATGACACAGACGTTGATTTGTTTTATTATTATAGTACTTCAAACGCTGCATGGACTGCAATGAACACAGGCTCTGTTAAGTCCATTGCAACAACCTCCTACACGTTGCTACCTGCAGATAGCGGCCGTGTGATAGAATTTTCATCGGCAACAGCCGTAACGCTTACTGTTCCAACAAATTTACCCGTTGGTTTTCAAGTAAGCATTTCGCAAGTCGGAACAGGAATTGTAACTTTTGCTGCATCAGGAGGCATGGTTATCAACAACCGTTGGGCTGCTACAGCAACATCGGGGCAGTGGGCAAAAGCTGGAATAGAAGTTAGAGCCATAAATTCATCAATATTATCTGGAGATGTGCAATAAATTGATTATGAAAAAATATATCCTCATAATTGTACTATTACTAACCGAACTTGGTTTTGCTCAAGCATTGCCAACCAATCGATATTATCAAAATAAGTCTATTTTAGATTTAGAAAATAATCCGCCCTCATTTGCGTATAGTCTGCGGAAAATGCGAAAAAACTATACTGGATTTGCAATTTTAGTAAGACGCAACACTGACAATGCCGAGGCAAATGTCGCTTTTGACACAAATGGAGTTGTTAGCATAAATAGCATCGTAACAATCACAGCAATAGGCACAAGCGGATTGACTGTCGGACAAACCATGACGTACAATACGTTTATTGCCTCTCAGGTTACTCACGTTATCACATGGTACGATCAAGGCATAAATGCTTATCATGCCACACAACCAACTGCCACAGCACAACCTATTATTCAACTTAATATTGCAGGAGCTACCAACAATTTGCCGTCTATTGTTTTCGATGGAAATAGAAATCTGGTCGTAAACCAGCCCATTCAAAATCTGGTTTTAAATGGCATAAACGGGACATTTATGCTTGTAACAAAACCAACAAGTGATTCAAATCAACTGTCTTTTGGACTTCAACAAACCGCTCCTGCCTTGTGGCGTTGGTCTTTACATCTAAATTGGAGTGATAGCAATTGTTACTTTGATGCTGCAGAATATAGCAGTCCATCCCGTGCGTTTGCCAATGGACTAAATATAAATTTATATAAACAATATACGTTTATAAGAGGAACATCTTATAAATCGGTTTTTATCAATTCTACACCGACAGCAATATACAATGCTACTGGAGCATCAAGTTCGGCGATAGGCGAAGTTTTTGGTATCGGAAATTGGAATAGCACAACTTCTGGTGGCTATCTTGGGAACGTCTCCGAAGTGATTATGTTCAAAAAGGATTATTCCCAAGCTGTGATTAAATTTTTAGAGACCAATCAGATTGCTTTTTGGGGACTGTAAATATGAACATTAATTATAAATTTTGGCATAAATCTATAATTTATATGTAAAGTAAACCATATAGAATCTCGTTCTCAAACCTTAAATATGTTAAGATTTCATAGGCATTTCATTTTAGCATAATAATGTAGTGTTTCCTACTATTGAGCAAAGCGTCTTTTTTTCTATGATTTTATGCGGTTTCAAATATTATAAATAGACTATAGCCAAAATTTTGTAATATCAAGAAATTCAATTTTTGTTTTTTTTGCAGTTTTATTAAATTGCTTTAATTCAAATTTACAGGTTGGAATCGGCACCACAAGTTCAAATCCATCATTATTAGTAAATGTAACGTCCACAGAATAAGCAATCTTATTCAAAGCGTAAACAATTCACAAGACTGCAATTCAGACCAATTAACCTTTGGACGGGCTATAAAAAACACCTATCGCCACGAGCTTTAAACTCGTCATCATTAAATAGCAAATAGAGGAACTGCACTCGATCTTTTATTCGGAATGGTTCCGTTTCTGCCAGCGCTTTTCCGCTTGTCGCTAATGTTGCAATAAGCACATTTGGGTCGCAATAAACAAACGTTGGTGCAGTATTCATTAACCAAACAAGCCCTTAAACATAACTTGATATTTTAGAAAATGTTGCAATAATTGTCCGAGGTATAATGTGCTGTACGACCTGCAAAATTGGTTTTTAGATTGGTAAGATGCCATTTGACAAAAGGTTTTTTAAACGACTTAAATGGCAGTGGAACACAACCAATGCTGGCTGGATAGCCTATTAACTATTTTGAAAAAATTTTACGATAATAATGAATTTAATTTTCAATAAAATAATGCTACTTACCGTGCGATTTGTAGGTTAGACACAAGCTCGAAGTGATGCCTATAATCAACAAAATAGTAAATTTTCATAGTTGCCAAACCATAAAGTCAACGAGGTAACAATTGATAAATTCAGTAAAAAATTATAATACGAAGTACAAACATCAAGGAAAACTTGGAATATAAATCTCGAAAAATTGATGAAACTATATAACGTCAAAGAAAACATAGATTTACAAACCACCAAATTTTGAATGACCACAATGGACACAGTATATCTTAGCGTTTTAGATTGATGAAGATCATTACTATCAAATAAACATAAAACTTAGATTTGATTTTCAAAAATCAACATAAAACAAACATGCAATCATTATTCGCCAAAGTGAATTAAGCACTATAAAATTTAACCGTACAAGTTTATCAACTTTTTCAAAATGGTTGCATTTATACGTTTTGCAATTGAATGAATTTCAAATAGATCGAATATTCATAACTTTATAGCGCAAATTAAAATTTGTAATACAATGTGAAATCAATAGTTGCAGTCAATACTTTAAGCTTCTATTTTGCCAATTGCTTCAATTTCTTCAAAGTTTTGTTTGGGATCATAGCCATAGTCATTTTCGCCTTCATCACCTGACGTAAACAATAATACGAGCAACCAAATGCCACCAATTAAAGGAATAAGTGCGATAAAATAGAACCAACCACTTTTGTTCACATCATGCAATCTTCTGACCACCACAGCAATAGTTGGAACTATAATTCCTAAGTAATAAGCAAATGTGCATAATGCCAATAAAACTCCAAAAACAGTCCCAATGATATTGTCTTGAAAAACTGTTTGGCAAAGTACCTGAATTATCACTAAGGAAAAAATTATTAATAAATTACAAAGCGTAAAATACCAATATTCACTTCGACTTGCGCGTCCTGAAAAGTTTGAATAATTTTCAAAAACTACTTTTTTGTACCATTCTATCATTTTAATAAATTTTAAATTATTTTTCAATAAGATTTTTTTAGCCCAAAATCACCACATCATCAAAATCATTAATATTTAATGATGTTCGCACAATATTAAGAAAAATTTAGGAATAATGTACAGTATAAAATTAGTTAATATTTGTTTTAAAATGCATTTGCCAATAAACACTAAATGTCGTGCTTTTTGACCGACGCAATCATTTTCATTAAAAAATAAAATAGTGCTACCTTGCGCATTGTTTTAAATATTAACTTTATTTATTTGTTACGGAAAAATACTTATACTTTGAGATCGTTATCTTGTAAAAATTTCTAAGATGAATTTACAACAATTTCATGAATTTTGTCTATCTAAAAAAGGAGTTACCGAAAGCTTCCCTTTTGATGATGATGTGCTGGTTTTCAAAATTGGAAGCAAAATGTTTGCCTTAACCTCTTTGAAATCATGGGAAAACGAAGAACCAACTGTCAATTTAAAATGCAATCCAGAGCATGCTGTGGAACTTCGCACTGCATACGAGGACATTATTGCAGGTTACCACATGAGCAAACTGCATTGGAACACAATAAAATTGAATCGAAGTGTTGCTGATAAAACTGTTGTGGAACTGATAAATCATTCGTTTGATTTGGTATATAAAAGTCTATCGAAAAAATTGCAAACTGAAATTTATAAATTATAAAAAACACTACTTTTGTGTTCAGTTGAAAGTTTGAAAGTCATAAAGGTTGAAAGTTCGACTGCGGACATTTTCTAAAAATCCATACAAATCAATATAATAAAAATGAACGAGCATTTAAAAAGTTTCTTAAACGAAGATCAAGATCCAAAAGCTATTGAAAAAATTACAGCAAAACTCAGTGATTTGTTGATGAAGAATGAAGAGATTGGTTATATTGGCGTGCAAAAAAAACCTGCGATAACTGTTTTTCCAGATAGCATTGTGATGACAAACAAAAGAATTATTATGTGCAAACCAAAAAATCTTGGCCTGTCGATGGACTTTATAGATTATGATTGGGATGATATTTCGGGCACATTTGTCAAAGAAAATATTTTAGGCTCGCAATTTTCGTTTTCTACAAAAACAGAGTTGGTTATTGATATAGATTATATTCCAAAAAGCCAAGCACGCAAGCTTTATACTTATGCCAAGGAACAATTGGATCTTTTGAAAAATCCTATTGTAGAAAATATTATTGTTGAGCAAATAGAAACAATATCGCCTATTGAAGAAATTGAAGAGCCAACAATAATCGAAGAATTTGAAACGGAAGAAGTAACTGATTTTGCGGAAATTTTACCAATGCAAACGCAGGATTTAGAAATTTATGAAGAACCAATTCCTGCTGAAATACAAAACGAAAAACCAACGCAAGACGAACTTTTTTCTAAACTACAAAACTATAAAAAACTGCTGGACAACGGTTTGATTTTGCAAGGCGAATATGATGCATTTAAGAAAGAGATTTTGAGTCAGATGTAAGAATTTAACGATTTCAAAAAATCGTTTATTTATCAGTACCTCCAAAATCTACATTAAATTTAAACTTTAAAGTAAACCATTTAGAAGATTAAGATTATTAAGTCGGTGCTTGCGTAATTTTGTTAATAAACTTAATGTTAAGTTACTAAAAAGGTATAAAAATATTTAAATTTATTTATGGCTGAGTTTTTAGAGGTTCTCTTATATAAAAAAAACCGTTTGAAATTCAAACGGTTTTATAATAAAAAGTGACCTCGGCAGGGTTCGAACCTGCAACCATCAGAGCCGAAATCTGATATTCTATCCAGTTGAACTACGAAGCCATAATATTTTTGATTTGAGATTTTTGATTGATGATATTTGATTTCAGAATAAATACGTGCAATCAACAATTTTTTCAATCATTAAATCTTTCAATCTTTCAATTTCCTTCCTAAACCAACAATTTTTTTACGATTGTCGAAATGGTTTTGCCTTCAGCGGTTCCGCCGAGTTGTGCAGCGGCAATTCCCATGACTTTTCCCATTGATGCGATGCCACTTGCGCCTGTTTCGGCGATAATTTTTTTGATTATTGCTTCCACTTCCGCTTCGGACAATTGCGTAGGTAAGAATTTTTCAATGACTGCAATTTGTGCCAATTCGGGTTCTGCTAAGTCCAAGCGGTTTTGTTCTGTGAAGATTGTCGCGCTGTCTTTGCGGGTTTTCACCAGTTTTTGAAGCAATTTTATTTCGTCGGCTTCAGAAATTTCTTCTTTGCTTCCGCTGGCGGTCTGTGCCAATAGAATTTCAGATTTTATGGCGCGCAACGCTTCCAAAGCAACAGTGTCTTTGGCTCGCATAGCGGTTTTTAAATCGTCCATTATTTTTGTTGATAAACTCATATTATCTTAGATTTTTGATTTTTGATTGCTGATTTTTGATTTCAAACTTCTGCTTTTTTAATTTAAAATAACTGTCGTTATTTAGTGGTTGCTACCTGCCCCTGATGGAAAGGAAAATCCTTTTTGGCGGAAGGAGATTTTTTTCTTAAAGCAAAAAAGCGACCATAGAAGCTCTTTTTGATTTTAGAAAAAAACGACTTGCGACGAAAAGATTTGGAATGACAGCAGGAATAGGCCCGTAAAAAATTTTTGATCTATGATTGTCGATTTTTGATTTCAGATTGCTAAAAGCTAATCGCTAACTGCTTCCTCGCTAATAATGCAAATATAAAAAAATAACCCGAAACAAGCGACGGTTTCGGGCGTGTATTTGAAAATATTTCCACCTTAGTCCACATTGTCGTGTAGGAACGAGTTGTTCGATCGCAATTGTTGCTCGCCATTGGCATCAATACCAACGGAAATGCGCGAACTTTGTGTGTTTGATGGCGTTTCGTTAAGTTCGATTCCGTGTCTTTTATAGGCTGGCTCTTTTTCAACATCGTCGATTCGAGACGACAAATTGTGGAATTTATGGTTGAATTCCTTCAATTTTTTGCGTCGTTCTTCGGCTTGCATTTTCTTGGCATCTTCAATTGACATTTCGGTTGGCGAAACATTTTCGGACGGAGAAAACAAAATTGGTTGCTGAGTTTTTATCGAAAAACTGAATGCGTCTGGCTCAGCAATTGGTTCAATTGCTTTAGATTGCACCAACTTATTTTCAATTTCCATGTATTCTTCTAACGAATGTCGGATTACACCTGGGCGCGTTACCTCGGTTACTGGCACCAAATGCACGGCTTGATTCACCTCAATTTGATTGACAACATTGCTTTGAATTTCTTCTTGCCTTGGCAATGGAAAATCGAAAGTGAACGTGGTTTGTTCTTGCTCAACAGCCTTGATTTCTGAAACAATTTCTTTTATTTCAGGCGTGGTGATGATAAATTCTTGCGATGGCATTGGAGATACAATCTCGAAAGTGACGTCAATATTTTTTATGAATTCCGTTGTCGGAACTAAATTATATTCAAATGTTGGCGTTACAATTTCGATTGTAACAGGCTCGTCAACAATTAAATTGTGAACTATTTTATCAGAAGACGTTGGCAAATCTGGCTGTAATTCAAAACTTGAATGCGCTTTTGGCGATAAATTTTGAGTAAGTTTTTGCCCGTCTTCCAACGAATGTATGATTTTTTTAGGTTCTGTATTCACGATTTCACTTTGCTGTTCGGCGTTGAAACCTGTGGCAATGATGGTCACCGTGATGGCGTTTCCGAGGTTTTCGTCTTCGCCTGCACCCATGATAATATTGGCGTTGTTTCCTGCTTCAGATTGTATATAATCCGTGATTTCGCCAATTTCGTCAAAAGTGATTTCGTCAGTTCCAAACACGATGAGCAACAGCACGTTTTTGGCTCCTGCAATTTTATTGTCGTTCAAAAGTGGAGAATCCAACGCGCCCATGATGGCGTCTTTTGCTCTGTTTTCGCCACTTGCCGTTGATGATCCCATGATTGCCGTTCCGCTATTTGAAAGCACGGTTTTGGCATCTTTGAGGTCGATGTTTTGCGTATAGTGGTGCGTGATAACCTCGGCAATTCCTCTCGAAGCCGTCGAAAGCACTTCGTCAGCTTTGGAATATCCGGCTTTGAAACCAAGATTTCCATAAACTTCGCGCAATTTATTATTGTTGATAACGATAAGCGAATCGACTTGCTTTCGCAATTTTTCGACGCCCAAAAGTGCTTGTTCCATCCGTACTTTTCCCTCAAACTGAAAGGGAATCGTGACAATGCCAACCGTTAGAATATCTCGTTCTTTTGCCAATTGTGCAATCACGGGTGCTGCGCCAGTTCCTGTTCCTCCGCCCATTCCTGCGGTAATGAAAACCATTTTGGTGTTGCTGTCCAACATTTTTTCGATTTCGGCAACGCTTTCAATAGCAGATTGTTGCCCAACTTCTGGATTGGCTCCTGCACCAAGTCCTTCGGTTAGATTCACGCCCAACTGAATTTTGTTTGGAACTGTGCTGTTCGCCAAGGCTTGAGAATCGGTGTTGCAGACAATAAAATCTACACCCTTTATTCCTTGCTTGAACATGTGATTGATGGCATTGCTTCCGCCTCCGCCAACGCCAATCACTTTAATGACATTGGATTGATTTTTAGGCAAATCGAAGGTAATTTTTGTAAAATCTGAGTCGCTTTTCATATTTACTTGGTATTATATATTTTTGTTTGTTTTTATTTTTTTAAGGAAGTTTCAGGTTTCAGGTTTGAAGTTTCAGGATTCGAGTTTCAGGTTTCAGGTTTCAAGTTTCAGGTTTGTGCTAATCAATTTTAGAATTATCAAATATCTTCAATTTTTTTACATCCTACTTTTTACTTATTACTCTTCACTTCTAACCTCTTACTTCTAACCTCTTACTTTTCTGACCTCTTACTTTTCTTACTTTTAACTTTTAACTTTCAACTTTTAAACTTTTTAACTAATTTTCATTCCGCTTTATCCAAAAAGTCCTTTATTTTATCGACATATTTATCAAAAAACGAACGACTAATTTTTGTTTGTGTTGACTCTTCGTTGGTGTTTTGGAAACTCGCTTCCAACATTGGCACGACTTCCGTTGGTGGTTCTTCCGATTTTTGTTCTACAATTGGCTGTGTGTAAGTTATCGTACGTTGTGTTTCCTGCACTTGTATGCGCACCGCGCTTGAAGTTTTGTTTTGAATGGAATTTAACACCAACCCAACCGCTGTTGCATATAAAGGACTCGAAATTTCTTCGTCGGAATTGCCTGCCAAATGTTCATTTGGATAGCCAATTCGCGTATCGATTCCTGTGATATATTCTACCAATTGCTTGATGTGCAACAACTGCGCGCCTCCGCCCGTGAGCACAATTCCGGCAATTAATTTTTTACGTGGATCTTCGTGACCATATAATTTTATTTGTTCAAAAACTTTCAAAATAATTTCAACCACGCGCGCATGAATGATTTTTGATAGATTTTTTAATGAAATTTCTTTCGGCTCTCGATCTCTAATGCCTTGAATGGCAACAATTTCGTTTTCTTTATTTTCTCCTGGCCAAGCAGAGCCAAACTTTATTTTCAACAATTCGGCTTGCTTTGAAATGATAGAACAACCTTCCACAATATCTTCGGTAATCACGTTTCCGCCAAATGGAATTACAGCGGTATGGCGAATAATTCCTCCTTTAAAAATGGCTAAATCAGTTGTGCCACCACCAATATCTATCAGTGCCACGCCTGCTTCTTTTTCTTCATCGCTCAAAACGGCATCGGCAGAGGCCAATGGTTCAAGCGTTAAACCCGAGAGTGAAATTCCCGCATTTTGTATGCAACGGCTCACGTTGCGGATAGAAGATGCTTGTCCAACAACCACGTGAAAACTCGATTCAAGGCGACTTCCACACATTCCGATTGGCTCTGTGATGTCAGTTTGCCCATCGATTTTAAACTCTTGTGGCAACACATGAATAATTTCTTCTCCGGGCAACATTGCTAATTGTTGCACTTGCGCAATCAGGTGGTCGATGTCTTTGTCGCCAATCATTTCGTCTGGATTAGAACGTAAAATATAGTCGCTGGATTGTATGCTCCGGATGTGCTGACCTGCAATTCCAACCACCACATCGTTGATTTTATAGCCCGATTTTTCTTCGGCCTGCGCCACTGCTTGTTGGATAGAAAGAATGGTTTGCATGATATTATCAACCACACCACGCTTCACACCAAGGCTTTTGGATTTTCCAACGCCAAGAATTTCTAATTTCCCGTATTCATTTTTTTTGCCAATCATGGCAACAATTTTGGTTGTTCCAATGTCTAATCCGACGGCAATGTGTTCTTTTTCCATATTCTAAATTTTTGTACAAACAACTTGACGATCAAAACGCAAAGTTATTTTCTTGTAATTGTTAATTGTGCTGTCCTTTGACGCTTTTAAAAAAAATGCTTTATAGGTCTTGAATTTCGATTCAAAATCTGCGCTTTTTCCAAAATCTATTTCAAAATTATAATTTCTGTTCTGCAAAAAAACGTCGTTGTTGGACATAATTTGCGCACCAATGATATTTTTTCTCAAAAAATCATCATCGTATATAAACCGAAATAAGGGAAATAAATCTTTGCTGTTTTCACTATTGATTTCTCCTACAACTATGGGAACATGAGCACTCAATATGGGGGATAGAGGCATTTTATTTCCCTGATAATCAATATAAAAAGAACTATTATTGCTAAAAATCCTCGCTATTGGCGTTTTTTGTTTAACAATGGTTTTGAGCACGCCATCAATGGTTACAAAGACTTCCGATTGCTCTATCATCTCGTGTGCGTTGATGGAATTTTCCAATTTGTTCAAATTTAAGTTAAGTTTTCGTAAACTTGAGACAGAATCTCGATTACATATCAACAGTTTATTAACCATTTTTCGTGACACAAATTGGTTGTCCTCGCCCATAAATTCCACCACTGATTTTGTTAGTTTTCGCTCCATATTTCGTTTGGACGCAAACGCCATTAGGAAAAACACCAATCCGAAGATTAGAATCAGTCGAAGGTTTATCCAAATGTTTATGAGAGCGGGTTTTTCCATTTTATTTTTGATTATATTATTAACGATAAAGGATTAACGATTATCAGATTAACGATTGTTTTGCGGTGCAAATTATTTTAGATGGTTTCTGTTGAGTTATTGATTAACGATTGTTGATTAACGATTATCAGATTAACGATTGTTTTGCGGTGCAAATTATTTTAGATGGTTTCTGTTGAGTTATTGATTAACGATTATCAGATTAACGATTGTTTTGTGGTGCCAATTATTTTGGATGTTTCTGTTGAATTTTTGATTAACGATTGTTGATTAACG
>JAYWGW010000078.1:0-16485 GCA_043778045.1 Bacteroidota bacterium
ACCTATGATTAAACTTTATCGAATTCACACCTATGAAATTTTTTGAGTCTATCATTAGACAAATATAATACATTGCGACCTAAACGCCTATACCAGTTAAAAAAACATATTACTGCATAAAATCATACACTAAATGAGGGTTTTATGAAAATTTTATATAAATTTGTTAATAAAAAATATAGTTTATGGAACAATTTAGCTGTATTGTGGTCGATGACGATGAGGTCGCAAGGCTAAAAGTGATATCTGTTGCCCGAAATTTTCCTTCTATAAATATTGTAGGAAACTATGCTTCTGCCGAAGCAGCTTTATTAGCTATCGATAAACAAAATATCGATATACTTTTTTTGGATATTGATATGCCAGGACTTAATGGTTTAGAACTCCGAAAAAAACTATTCACGGTTCCGATTTGTATCTACATCACCTCACATCCTGAATATGCTTTAGAAAGTTTTCAGCTCGAAACACTCGATTTTTTGGTAAAACCTTTACAACCAGAGCGTTTTGCACAAACCGTCAATCGTATTTCGGAATTTATGGATATAAAACGCAAAGCAACTTTGTATGAACTTCGTTTTGCTGACGATTTTATTTATATTAAAGAAGGCTATGAGCAAACCAAAGTGCATCTTAATGAAATTTTGTATCTCGAAGCACTCAAAGACTATACATTACTTGTTACTAATAAAAAGCGTCATTGTGTTTTTTCTGGAATTGGAAGTTTACTTAAAGAAACTCAGTTTAATACTTTTATTCGTGTACACAGGAGTTTTGCAGTTCCAAAGCAAAACATCCACAAAGTAGGAACACAAAATATTACACTTCTTAAAGATATTACAATCCCGCTTGGACATAGTTATAAAGACAACTTACAATTTGTGATATGAGAAAAATTTACTTACTTTTTTTCTTATTGCCATTATTTTCGATTGCTCAAAAATTAGATGGACAACCGCTCATTGATTCTCTTTTGTTAGAATTACCAAAAATGAAGCAAGACACTTTGAAAGCCAATTTGTTAAACAATTTGGCTTACGCTTACCGAGATATAAATGCCGATAAACATTTACAATATGCTAACGAAGGTTTAAAATTGTCTCAAAAATTAGATTATAATTATGGTATTATTGAAGCACACCGAAATTTGGGCGTTTATTATTTGGGTGTTGATAATATAAAATCAAATAAATATTTTGAATATGTTTTAAAAAATACTAAAAATAAATCTCAAATTGCCAAAGCTTATATGGGCAAAGGTTTTATCAATTCAAGAGAAGGGAATTTTCCACAAGCATTAGATTATTATTTTAAAGGATTAAAATTTTCCGAAGAAGCAAAAGATTACAAAACAAAAGGTAAAATTTTAACAAACATTGGCGCCATCTATCATAATTCAGGTGAATACCAAAAAGCAATTTCTCATAACAAAAACGCTATTGAATTTAATAAAAAGCACAAAAACATTCAAGAAATGTACTTTGAGTTTCACAATATTAGTTCTTGTTATATTGAATTGAAACAATATAATATGGCATTAAAATTTGCTGAAGAAACTGAAAAAATAAGTGATAAACTAGGAATACTAAAATTTAAAAATACTAGCAATGATCTAAAGGCTTCAATATATGTTGGTAAAGAGGAATACGACGAAGCACTAGAAATCTACAAAAAATCTTTAGAAACTTATTTGATTATTGGTGATGAAGAAATGATTATTAAAAATTATAATAAAATTGCTGAAACTTACACCAATTTAGCTGAATCTAAAGATTTAGGAAAAAATCAAAAAAAAGAGTATCTTCAAGAAGCTAAAATTTCTATTGAAAAAGCAATATTGTTGACAAAAAAAGCAAAAAACATTCGAAGATTATCCGAGGGATACGAAACATTATCTGATATTCAAAAACTCCAAGGCAATTTCGAAGAAGCACTTGCTACAAAAGATCTTTCTTATAAATTTAAAGACTCCGTTTTCAATTCTGACAACAAAGAAACCATAAAAAATCTTGAAGACAAACGCGAAATTGAACTTCGCGACAAGCAACTTAAAATCAACAAACTTGCAATAGAAAGCAAAGAAAAACAAAAGTGGTTTTATATTCTTGGTTTAGGATTTTTAGGGATTCTTGGAGGATTATTGTTTTATCAAAGTCGCAATCGCCGCAAAACAAATGCTAAACTGCAATTACTAAACGAAAATCTCGACACCAAAATAATCGAACTCGACCAAGCCAATAAAACCAAAACACGTTTTTTTAACATCTTGAACCACGATTTGCGCGGACCAGTTTCCAACCTAATCGACTTTTTGCAAATTCAAAAAAACACGCCCGAAATTCTTGACGAAGAAACTAAAAATAGAATTCAAGACACAACACTTTCATCGGCCGAAAACTTGTTGGTTTCGATGGAAGATATTTTGCTTTGGAGCAAAGGCCAAATGGAAAACTTTAAACCACAACCCAAAAATATTGCTGTTAACCAACTTTTTGAAGATACCAAAAAAGTTTTTTCGGGTTATATAAAAATTAGTTTCGACTATCAAAATCCTGAAAATATAGAAATTTTTACAGACGAAAATTATCTTAAAACTATCATTAGAAATCTAACCAGCAATGCCATAAATGTTTTGGCCGAATATGTAATTTCGAGCGCAGTCGAGAAGCAAATTATCTGGAAAGCTTGGCAAGAAAATGGAACAAAATATTTATCAATAACTGATAATGGTCCGGGAGCAAGTTCAGAAAATTTCAAAGCCTTGTACGACGATACGCAAGTTGTTGGCATCAAATCTGGCTTGGGTTTACACCTAATTCGAGATTTAGCAAAAGCCATTGATTGTGAGATTGTTGTAGAAAGCAAAATAGACGTTGGAACAACTTTTATTTTGAAATTTAAAGATTTTAATTCTTTATAAATCTAATTTTCAAATTCGTATATTCCAACTGCAAACTATTTTTCAAAACATCATATTCCAAAGTCAGCAGTTGATTTTTAACCGATGCTAACAATATAGCATCAATTTTTCCTGATATAAACTTATTTTGTGTTGTATTAAACGATGCTTTTGCAAAGGAAAGTGTTTCTACGATTTTAGATTTTAAACTATTGAAATTTTGTTTATTTATGTTTTCCAATGCAATTTGATTCTGAATTTTTAGTTGCTCTTGTTCAATCACAAATTTCATTTTTTCGGATTGAAGTTTTGCCGAAATGGTTTTTTTACTGTTTCTAAATCCATTAAAAATCGGAACATTCAATTGAATTCCGACTTGTTGATTTTTGTTAGCACTGAGTTGGTTATTAAAACTTTCAATTATGGCGTTTGGTTGGTTTAAGGGTCGAAAATAGAAACTCGATAGGTTATAAAAAGTGCTCAAAACAGGCATATTTGCCGATTTTTGAATTTTGATTTCCTTTAAGCTACTCTGATAATCCAGGGTTGCAAATTTGATTTTTGGGTTGGATATTTCTTTATAAACCTCTGTTTGTACGCTGTCGGAATTTACAGTTAAGACTACTTGTTTTACATTAGGATTTGCGTTATTCATCAACTGAAAAAGTTGTGTTTTTTGCAAAACATACAATTGTTCTGTTTCTAAAATCCGTTTTTCTTCTAATGCAAAACTAAGTTGCATATCATATAAATCGCTTTGTGGTTTTTTGCCGAGCGATACTTCTTTTGAAATTCTATCCAAATTATAAACCGCGTTTTTGAATTGTTCTTGTTGAATTTTCAATAATTCTTGCGTAAAAAGCGCGGTGTAAAAACTTTCTAATAGTTGCAATTTGTACTCGTTTTCAATCACTTCTTTATCTGCTTTGGCTTTTTCGATATCGATTTTATTTTTTTGAGCCGTTGCAATAGCTGTAAAATCAATCAAATTTAGATTTGCATTCAAAAAGAAATTATCGAATTGAATATTCGAGCTCACACGAGCGTTGGTGCCAGGATCAATAGTGGAACCAAAATTATAGCTTTGATTTCCGTTGAAACTAATAGTTGGCAACAAACCATTCCACGCGGAATTTCTACTTTTTTGGATGCGTTTCACTTCAATTTGACGGATTTTAATTTCGATGTTATTCTCCAACGCCACATCAACGCATCGTTGAAAAGTCCATACATTTTCTTGTGCGAACGCTAAATTGCTTGAAATTATTAATAATAAAAATTTAATAGAATTCATATTTGATTTTTTATCGCAAACTATTTGTTGCCACAGATTTCGCAGATTTTCACAGATTTTATTTTTGAACCATTAAGAAATTATTGGTTCATTTAGGCTTAATGTAACTTAATTTCTTAATGGTTTAAATTTTTGAAATTGACAACAAAATTGTTTATTCATATTTTAAATATTTCAAAACTTCTACTTGCGTCGCTTGATATGCACGAGACAAAACCACTACTAATGTCAAAATCAGTAAAACTATGAACCCAATAACAAATGGAATTACAGAAATATCAATTCTAAAAGCGAAATTCTCTAACCATAAATTCAGTAAATAATACACAGGAAAAAGCGCAATCAAGAATCCAATTACACAAAAAACAAGGTATTGCTTGGACAATTCTTTCAACAAAACATTCGTTTCTGCACCAAGTGTTTTTCTAATAGCAATTTCTTTCATTCTGCGTTGGATAGAAAATGATGCCAATGAAAACAATCCAAAAAGCGCAATTAAAATCACGATTACATTCAATAATGAAAACAGATTTTTTTGTTTTACGAAACTATTATACGATCGTTTGTACTCTTTATCGACAAAATCATATTTAAACGGATATTCTGTATCAACGTTTTTGACCCAAAATTTTTCGATGTCGGCAATGGTTTGTTGCATCGTTGTTGCATCAGCATCAACATAAATATTATTCAAAGTTTCAATAAACCAAGGAATTGTTTTGAAATGAAAAAACGACATTGGCGGAATGGCTTCAGTAGGATTTCCTAAGTTAAAATCCTTGACAACGCCAACAATAACTACATCTTTTCCATTCCAATTAATTTTTTTTCCTATTGGATTTTTTTCATTTAATAGTTTTGCCGCAGTTTCATTAATAAGCATTGTATTAATGGTGTCTTGAGCAAATTTTGGACTAAAATATCGTCCTTGTGCTATCTTGATTTGCATCATTTCCAACATCCCAAAATCAACGGGAATATTTGTCCCATCGACGCTCACATCCTTGTACTTGTAAGTTATTGTCGATGATGCACCACTTCCAAACACAAAAGCACCACCAACCGCTTGTTTCACTCCTTTAATTTTAAGCAATTCATTTTTAATGGTGGTGTAGCGATCAAATCTATATTTATCTGTAATTTCTTCGCCATAAACATTTCTGTATGAGATATTTAAAATCTGATTGGCTTTAAATCCTAAATCTTTGGTGTTCAAATAATTCACTTGTTGGTACACAATGTAAGAACCGATGATGAAGAAACTCGCCACGGAAAATTGAAAAATCAACATGGAGTTGCGCAACCAAATGCCACTTTTACTTCGACTGAAATTGCCTTTTAGCACATTTAAAGTTGCAAAATTAGACACATAAATCGCCGGAAAAATTCCTGCTAAAGCAACGGTGATTATAAAAATGAACATCAATTGCATAAAAAATTGACTGCCTTTCAAAACTAAATTTTTCTCTAAAAATTCATTGTAATATGGCAATGATAATTCAACAATAACGAGTGAAATTAAAATTGAAAACAGCGTGAGTGCGGTTGTTTCAAAAATAAATTGCTTGATAATATTGGCTTTTGACGCACCAACCACTTTGCGAACGCCTACTTCTTTGGCTCGCTTAATAGCATTTGCAGTAGCTAAATTGACATAATTAACGATAGAAAGAATCAAAATCAAAATAGACAATCCAATCATAATCATCAAAAACTGATAATTGCCTTTTCCTTCTGCCAAACCACTTGTTTTTGTATGCAAACGAAGATCTGATAACGGTTCCAATAAAGGTTTTACTTCGCCATATTTTTTAATAAATTCCTCGGGACTTATACCACTTTGCTTTGCATATCGAACTATCATATTTTCATAATACATTTGTTCCAATGTTTTTTCAATACGATTTTTAGCGTTTGCGTTTTTTAATCTTAACAATAAAACATGATGAAAATTTCCCCATTGTGTGATCGTTTTTTGCAACCTGAAATCAATAAAATTAACCACGCAAGATGGATTGTAAGTTGATTTACTATTTAATTTATAAACACCCCGAACCACCAATTTTTTATTTTCAAATACAACTTCTTTGCCAATGGCTTTCTCATTGCCAAAGAGTTGCAAAGCAATTTCTTGTGATAAACAAATGCTATTTTCGTCAGGCAATGCTTGTTTTTGACTGCCTTCTATAAATTCAAATGGAAAAAATTCAAAGAAATTTTTTTGAGCTAATAAGATTTTATCAGACTGAATTTTTTTGTTTTTGGTATGTAAATTATCATTACTATAATCGCCACTTAAATAACAATAGGAAGCTACATCGTTTGATTTTTTTAGTAAATTTGAACCAATTGGCGCAGAACTTGAAGCCCAAAAAGTGGTTTTATCCATTTGATTAACCAACAGAAAAACGTTTTCTTTTTCAGGGTTCCAAGCATCATAACTTTGTTCTTCATTCCAATACAAAATAGCGAAAATTAATCCTGCAATGCCAATACTCAAACCCAAAACATTCAAAACCGTGAAAAGTTTATTGTTTTTGATGTGATACAGAAATATATTTATCCAATTTTTTAGCATCTTATTCGTATTTTAAATATTTCAAAACCTCAACTTGCGTTGCTTGATAAGCTCGTGATAAAACCACAACCAATGTCAAAATCAACAGAACTACGAATCCTATTACAAATGGAATAAAAGAAATGTCAATTCTAAAAGCGAAATTTTCGAGCCATAAATTCAATAAATAATACACAGGAAACAGCGCAATCAGAAATCCAATAACACAAAAAACAAGGTATTGCTTAGATAATTCTTTCAACAGAACGTTTGTTTCTGCGCCAAGTGTTTTTCTAATGGCAATTTCTTTCATGCGTCTTTGAATAGAAAATGATGCCAATGAAAACAATCCGAAAAGCGCAATCAAAATCACAATTACGTTCAATAAGGAAAACAGATTTTTTTGTTTTACATAGGTTTCATAAGTTCGAGCGTATGCTTTATCGACAAAATCATAAGAAAAAGGATATTCTGTATCGACCTTTTTGACCCAAAATTTTTCGATATCGGCAATGGTTTGTTCTGAATTGTCAGACTTTATTTTAACATGAATTTTGTTGGCATTTTGCAACATCCAATCCACAACTTTAAAATGAAAAAACACCATGGGCGGAATTTTTTCTTGTGGCCCAAACAAATTAAAATCTTTTACTATGCCAACAATTTTTAGTTTTTTACTATTCCAATCGACAATTTTTCCTATCGGATTTTTTTCGCCCATCATTTTCAGTGCGGTTTCATTGACCAACATGGAAGTGATGGTGTCAGAAGCAAATTTATCGGACAAATTGCGGCCATCTACCAATTTGATTTTCATCATTTCTAACATTCCAAAATCAACACCCATATTTCGGGCTTGAATAGAAATTTCATTATACGTAAATCCGCTCGTAGAACCTTGCCCAGAACCAAATGCAAAAGCACCAGTTGCCACTTGTTCCACTCCTATAATTTTTGCAAGCTCTTGTTTAACAATATTATATCGGTTTGTAATTTTTTTCTTGTAATCTTTATCCTTAAAATCGTAGTTGTTTCTATAAGATATTGAAAGCACTTGATCACCTGTAAAACCAACTTCTTTATTAGAAATATATTTAATTTGTTCGTAAACAATATACGAACCGATGATAAAAAATGTTGCAATTGCAAATTGCATAATTAACATTCCGTTGCGCAACCAAATTCCGCTTTTGCTTCGTCCGAAATTACCTTTCAATACTTTTAGAGTCTCAAAATTAGAAACATAAACCGCAGGAAAAATTCCAGCAACAACAATGGTTATAATAAAAATTACAAGAAGTTGAATATAAAATTGATTGCCAAAAATGATTAATTTTTTGTTTAAAAATTCATTGTAATAAGGCAACGATAATTCTACGATAACCAAAGACAATAATATCGAAAACGTTGTTATCAAAACCGTTTCAAAAATAAATTGTTTGATAATATTCGATTTAGAAGCACCAACAATTTTGCGAACGCCAACTTCTTTAGCACGCTTTATGGCATTTGCAGTCGCAAGATTGATGTAGTTTACAATCGAAAGAATCAAAATCAACACAGACAAACCAACCATGATCATCAAAAACTGATAATTTCCACGTCCTTCGGCATATCCTTCAGCAATGGCATGTAATCTTGCGTCTTTTAGCGGTTCGATGATGATTTTAACTTGGTCACCACCATTTTTTTTCATCCATTCAGCAATACTCAAACCTTCTTTTTTTGCTTCTTTGACGATTCGGTTTTGGTATAATAAATTTTCAATTTTGGCAACAACTTGGTCTTTGTCATTTGGATTTTTCAATTTCAGCAATAAGCCATAACTAAAATTCCCCCAACTATCTTTGTCATCCTGAAGCTTACTGTCAATTAAATTGGTAACCGCCTGAGGTTGCATCGATGATTTGCCTGATAGTTCATAAACGCCACGAACTACTAATTTTTTGTTTCCATAAGTTACAATTTTACTCATCGGATCTTCATTTCCAAAAAGAATAGTAGCAGCTTCAGTAGAAATTGCAATGCTTGTATTGTCTTTTAGAGCAGTTTTGGCACTTCCTTTTATGAAATTAAAAGGAAACATTTCAAAAAAGGTGCTTTGCGCATCTGTAATTTTAAAAATATTTTTTTTGCTTTTGTATTGCAAAATTTCTTCGTAGTACCAATTGTCAAAATAGCAATGGCTTTCCACTTCTTGAAAATCTTTTTTGAAATAACCATTTAATGGTGCCACATTACTTGCCCAAAAATTTGTTGGACTTATTTGGCTTATCGACTGAAAAACATTGTCTTTATTCGGATTCCACTCGTTATAACTTTGCTCATCATTCCAATATAGAATCGCAAAAACAAGTCCAGCAATACCAATACTCAATCCTAAAACATTCAAAGCTGTAAAAAGCTTGTTGTTTTTAATATGGTACAAAAATATATTTATCCAGTTTTTTAGCATTAGTCCTATTGTTTGTTAATTAAGACATCTACATTTCTGCTATTATTTTTTTCAGAAAGCACCATGCCATCTTTCATAAAAATGGTTCTTTGCGAAAAAGATGCATCATAATCCGAATGGGTGACCATCAAAATGGTGCTTCCTTGTGCGTGCAAATCGGTCAACAATTCCATTACTTCATTTCCGTTTTTACTGTCCAAATTTCCTGTTGGCTCATCGGCAAGAATAATTTTTGGATCGTTGATCAATGCTCGTGCAACCGCAACACGCTGTTGTTGTCCTCCTGAAAGTTGTTGTGGATAATGTTTCAGTCGGTGCGAAATTCCTAAACGATCTGCAATGGCTTCCACTTTTTTCTTTCGTTCCGACGATGAAACATTGTTGTAAATTAGTGGCAACTCAATATTATCATAAACAGAAAGTTCATCAATTAAATTAAAATTTTGGAAAATAAACCCAATATTTTGCTTTCTGACTTTGGATTTTTCGGCTTCTTTCAAACCGTTCATTTCTTGATTTAAAAGCGCGTAATTGCCGCCTGACGCATTGTCTAAAAGCCCAATAATGTTCAACAGCGTTGATTTTCCGCTTCCTGATGCGCCCATGATGGTCACAAATTCGCCTTGATTGATTGTGATTGAAACTTCGTTGAGTGCTTTGGTTTCTACTTCTTCGGTTCTGAAAATTTTAGAAAGGTTTTTGATTTGTATCATATTTTCGCTTTTTTTGATTGATTTTCTTATTTATAATTGCTATGTTCGATAAATTTATATTCAGCTATAATGAATTCTATTGATTTTTTTGACACAGATTTAAGAAATTAAAGAAATTTTTAAATTATTCAAATTTCTTAAATCTGTGTCCAAATTGGTTTTTATTCTAAATTCAAAACCTCTACATCACCGTAATCCTTATAACTCGATGTGACCACTTTTTCGCCAATTTTTAATCCGTCAAGAACTTCGTAATATAGCGGATTTTCTCGTCCTAATTTGATGGTTCTTCGTTCAGCAGATTTTCCGTTTACTACAAATATCCATTTTCCTGCGGTTTCTTGGTTAAAACTTCCTTTGGAAAGTAATTTGGTTTTGGTTTTTTCGGATAAGTTTAGTCGCACACTAAAACTCAATCCTTGTTGCAAATCGATGTTTTCGGTAGAATCAAAATTTACTTCCACCTGAAATTGACCGCCTTTTATCTCTTTTATAATCTTTACGATTTGCACACTTAAGTTTTTGCCGTTAAATTCAACTGTTCCTTTTTGATTGACTTTTATTTTATCTAAATAGAATTCATCCACATCGGCAACCAATTTATATCCTTTCATCACGTCGATGGTTCCGATGCTTACGCCTTGAACATAAGATTTTCCGAGAATCGGTTCAAAAGACGACAGCCTTCCCGAAACGGGCGCGACAACCAAAAAATTCTTTTTGTTTGACCGAAGTACCAACAAACTTTTGTCCATAATGGCAACCGAACTATTAATTTGTCCAATTTGAACATTATTTGCCTGTTTGGCTTTGGTCACACTTTGTTTGATAATGCTCATGCGTTCTTTCTGAAAACGCAAATTTTCTTGTGTGACTTGCCACTCATTTTTTGATAAAATTTCTTGTTGAAAAAGTTTCTTGTTTAAATCAAATAAATTCTTAGCATCTAAAAAATCATGTTCAATGGCAACCAAATCTTTTGATAGATTCAATTCTTGATTTCTCAGGTCAAGTTTGGCTTTGTTTAGATTGTTGATTTGTTCAATGATGGCTGTTTCCTGTTGCATATAACTCAGTTCTGTGTTAGGATTGTATAATCGTGCCAACGGTTGCCCTTGTGAAACCACGTCGCCATTTCCAACAAAAATTTCTTGCACGGCACCACCTTCAATAATGTTTACTAACATGGAATTTAATGGTTCAACACGCGCTTGAAAAACCAAAAAGTCTTCAAAAAAACCTTCTTCAACTGTTTTAATTGAAATTTCTGCACTTTTTACATTCAGACTTCTTTTTTTAGTTAGTGACGAAAAAATGAAATATCCTAATATTAAAAAAACGGGCAAGGCAATTATTAAGTACTTTTTTTTATTAGTTTTACGATTAATTATGGTATCCATTGTTGATGATTTGATTATGGTATTGTGAATTTTGTGCCACTGATTTATAATTCATAAAGTGTTGATTTATAGATAATAAAATTTAATTAATTTAATTAAAGTGTTCATTATCGGACATCTTTTGTTCGAAAACGAACAGTGAATTCATATTGTATTTATATCATTATCTAAACTTTATAGTTATCGCCACAGATTTAAAAGATTTTCACAGATTTATCTCAAATTTTTTTTTTAATCTGTGTAAATCCTTTTAATCTGTGGCAAAAGATGTAAAATCTTTATAGTCTAAAATAAAATAAATGAAAAAAACCCAAGCCAATATTTTAGTAATCGATGATCAAGACGACATTCTTTTTGCCGTCAAGATGTTATTGAAAAAACATTTTGAAAACATTTATACTTTAAACAATCCAAAAAATATCGTCAAACTGCTTGCCGAAAATCCAATTGATGTGGTTTTATTAGACATGAATTATCGGATTGGTTTTGAAGATGGTCGTGAGGGATTGTATTTGCTTAAAGAAATTAAAACGCTTTCGCCAAAAACAATTGTGATATTAATGACCGCTTTTGGGAAAGTTGAAACAGCTGTTGAAGGTTTAAAATCGGGTGCTTTTGATTATGTTTTGAAACCATGGGACAATGAAAAATTGTTGTCAGTAGTAAAAATCGCCGTTGATGAAAGCAGAAAAGAGCAGAAAAAATGTGATATAAAGGAAGTTGATACCTTTTTTATTGGAACATCAGACAGTATCAAAAAGGCATATTCGCTTGCAGATAAAGTAGCAAAAACCGATGCTAATGTTTTAATTTTAGGCGAGAACGGAACAGGAAAATATGTGTTGGCAAACTATATTCACCAACAATCCGAGCGCAAAAATAATGTTTTTATGGCAGTAGATTTGGGTTCGCTCAGCGATTCGCTATTTGAAAGTGAACTTTTTGGCTATGCAAAAGGAGCATTTACTGATGCAAAAACAGATACGCCAGGCCGTTTTGAAATGGCACAAAATGGCACTATTTTTCTTGACGAAATAGGAAATGTTCCGCTACATTTACAGTCCAAATTATTACAAGTAATCCAAACAAAAACCGTTACAAGATTGGGCGAAGCCAAGCCAAGAAGTTTAAATGTTAGAATTATTACGGCTACAAACCTAAATTTAAAACAAGAGGTTTTTCAAAAAACATTTCGAGAAGATTTATATTATCGCATCAATACAATGGAAATTCTTTTGCCACCACTTCGCGAACGCAAAGAAGATAAAATTCCATTGGCGCAATTTCTGCTTCAAAAAATGATTCAGAAATATGATCGAAACGAAATTAGTTTTGAACAAAACGCCTTGTCAAAAATTGAACAATATAGGTGGAACGGAAACATACGCGAAATGGAAAACAGAATTGAACGAGCAATAATTTTATGCGAAAACAATTGCATTTCTGTTTCTGATTTGGATTTAGAAGAAATTATTCCGTTTAACGACAACCAAGATGATTTACAACTATCGGATATTGAAAAAAACACCATCGAAAAAGTTTTGTTCAAAAACAATCAAAATATAAGTAAATCGGCGGAAGAATTAGGCTTGTCACGAGCGTCTTTATATCGTAGAATGGAAAAATACAACATCAATAACGCGTAAAATGTTTCAAAACATAAAAATCTATAACCAACTTTTTGTACGATTACTTGTTGTTATACTTGGTGTAAGCTTGGCTTTTTATTTTGTTCAAAAAAGTTTAATTTACACCGCTGTATTTTCATTTTTCATAATTTTTGTACTCTTAATCGAGCTCTATTTATATCTGAAAAACGCCTTTTTGTTTTATGATAAAACCATTCAAGCTATTTTGCAAAATGATTTTTCGGCAGATTTTTCTAAGCATAAATCTATAGAAAATTATCAAAGCTTATTTCATTTGTATAATCATGTGAAGCATAAACAAACGGATCAAATATCGAAAGAGATAGTTTATAGTTCAATTTTGAATAATATTGACACGGGAATTATTATTCTGCAGAAAACAGAAAATGATTGGATTATTTTTTTAATGAACGACTATTTTTCCAAACATTTCAAGGTTCCGAAAGTATCTAAATGGAGTTATTTGCGTAATCAGTTGCCATCGCTTTGCAATATTATTGAAGAACAAAATTTTGAGGAAATTAAAACGTCTCTGCAAATTCGAGTGGATAATCAAGACACGCAAACCTTTGTTTTGCAAAGTTCCAAAAGCAAAACATTCAATCAAGATTACTACATAATTTTATTAGATTCCATCCAAAAAGTAATCGAAAAAAAGGAAAAAGAAGCATGGATAAACCTGATGAAAGTGATTTCGCATGAATTGTTAAATTCACTAACGCCGATCCGTTCGCTTTCGCAAAACTTGCATGAATTGGTGCAACAAGAATCACTTTCAAAAGAAGATTTAGACGATATTCGCGAAAGTGTTGCCACGATGGGAAACCGAAGCAATCATTTGCAACAATTTGTGGAAAGCTATAGAAAACTCGCCATGTTGCCATCGCCACGAAAAGAAAAAGTGAAATTATCACAATTAGTTGCAGGCAGTTTGCAGATTATGTCGCCACTTTTTAAAAATGAAAAAATCGAGATTATAAACACAATTTCGTTTGATAAGTGGTTAAATGTGGATAAAAACCAAATGGAGCAAGTATTTATAAATTTGCTAACAAACAGTATTTATGCGTTGTCAAATCAATCTGAAAAGCAAATTTTACTTTCTGCTGAAGCTAAAGAAAAGCGTATATTTATTACAATTTCTGACAACGGAAATGGCATTGAAAAAGCAATTGAAGATAATATTTTTCTGCCGTTTTTCACTACTCGAAAAGAAGGCGCTGGCATTGGTTTGACCTTGTCTAAAAGCATAATTGAGTCACACGGAGGATATTTGACTTTTCATAAAGATGGAGAAAATACGAGTTTTGTGATTTGTTTGGTGGAATGATTATTTTTATAAATTAAGTTTTAAAGATTAAATTACCGATCATACATATTTGATAATATTTTAGAAATATAATTAATCAAAATACATTTTAATAACGTTACCGCACCGCATTCGGAAACACCGGCAAACTCACATGTCCCAACTCGTCAATTGATTGAATGGCAAAAAAGTAATTGTCTTTTGAATATGGAATGGTAGCTTTTTCTTCTTTTACAAAAAAACTTTTTTCCCAATGCGATGCCGATGTTTCTCTCATTAAAATATTATATCCAAACACGGGTTTTCCTTCGGGTGCTTTCCATGTAAACGTTGAAGAATTGGTGAGTTCTTTAATCTCAATTCCTACAGATAAAGGTGCTTTTGGAGACCAAGCCAAATTGCTAAATGTGGCAAGATTGGCACAAGTTATTTTTCGTAAATATTCAAAATCCATATATTCTGGCAAATCGCCGTATTGCGTTTTATTCTCATTTCTCACATTTTGATGTTGGTGGTTATAGTTTTCGTTTATTTCACAAAACCGAATTGCCGTAAATCCGTTTTGCATGAAAGGTGTGTGATCGCCACCTCGAAGAAAACGGTCATTTCTATACACTAAATTTATATTCAGTTGGTCTACATATTGTTGAGTTGTTGTTTTTATATATCGTGCCAATTGTCTGGATGGACTATCATTGTCTCGATTGGTAGATTTTCTGGTTTTGGCTTCCTCTTCCGTTTCAAGATAAGGAATGGCTTCACTAAAAACTCTAACTTGAGTATTGTCATGAATACCTGTGCCGCTGGAATTGCTATTGCCAATCATGTCATTGTTAAGCATGGCTATGATATTCCAATTGTTGGTTTTTGCAAATTCAGCCAAATGTCGTGCGCCATACAAGCCTTGTTCTTCGCCAGTTAGCGCAACAAAGATTAGTGTAAATGGAAATTGACGTTTGCTCATAATTCGGCACAATTCCATCATTGCGGCAACGCCCGAACCATCGTCATTGGCGCCGGGTGCATCAATTTTGGAATCCATCACGTCGGTGGCGCGAGAATCGAGGTGTCCGCTGATAATCAGAACGCGATTGTCGTTTGCATCAGTTCCTTTATATGTTGCCATCACATTGGCTACTTCGGTATCGGTAGTAATTCTCCTTCCATCAGCTTTTAGTGTGAAAAAATCAATTTTTGATGACAATCGTCCATCAGATTCCAATGCATATTTTTCAAATTCAGATTTTACCCATCTTTGTGCGGCACCAATGCCTCGTGTGGAGCTTTTTGTATCGCTCAACGTATGACGAGTACCAAAAGTGACTAATTTATTGACAATCGCTTGTAGGTTTTCTGTTTTTACTTCCGTTATCATTTTTCTAATTTCTGGATCATCATTAGTGATTTGTGAAAATGAAAATTGAAAAAAAAGCAAAGCATATAATATAAAATATGATTTCATGGTATTGGTAGTTTAAGTTTTTCTCAAAGTTAATGAAAAAAGTGGTTATATTAATTTTGGTTTATTGTAAACAATCTCACCGCTGTGCAAAATCATCGAACTTTGCACAAACTTCTTATGCTAACACATCTTTATTCCCTAAAATGCGTCCTGCGAAATTATTTATATTTAAAAAATAAAAGGCAGAAATGTCAGATTATTTTATTTTTTGTAAACCTTTATCTAAAACAAATTGCGTAAATCCAAACAAACATATTATGTTATTTTCTGCTCAATTTGTTATTAAAAAGCCTACAACTTACTGTAATTTAAATTTGACCGTTACTTTAAAAAAAGAAAAACCCTTACAATTTTTATAGATTGTAAGGGTTTTTGTTATTTATATTTTTAAATTGTCTCAGTATAAAAAAACTATTCTTTAACAACCTTCGCAGAGCGACTTTGACCAAATTCATTGCGAGTAGTAATCAAATAAGTTCCACCACTTAAATGTGATAAATTAATTTGATTTGCATTTTCATCAATTTTAGACTCTAACACTTTTCTGCCTAAAAGGTCATAAACAGAGACAGTTAATGCTTCTTTAGTTTCAATATTGACAATGCCTTTTGTTGGATTCGGATAGATATTTAGACTTGTTTCATTTTCAAAAGAATCTGATGAAAGTGTGCAATTATTTGGTGAATATGTTTCACCCGTCAGCGTCCAGCCCTTTGTTGTAACCAAAAGATTTCTTGCCGCAAGTGC
>JAYWGW010000079.1:0-16359 GCA_043778045.1 Bacteroidota bacterium
CATTGGAGAGTTGCCTGAGAGGCCGAAAGGACATGTTTGCTAAACATGCGTATGGGTAACTGTACCAAGGGTTCGAATCCCTTACTCTCCGCCATAAACGTTGCTAATCAATTGTTTATAATAAATTAAACCCAATATCACTTGTCAATATGTGATATTGGGTTTTTTTATGATTGTTAAAATAATTTTTATATAAAAAAAATGTTGTTACCAATTTTTCGTTGGTTACATCGTGCGAAGTTTATAAGCTACAATATTTTATAACTTATGTTGTAGGCAAACTAAATATCTATTAATTTAAAGTTTTATTCAAAGTCACCTCAACTAAAAAATTATCACTTAAAAGCCAACCGCAGCATCATCGCCACGAGAATCCGCGCCACCTTGAAGTTGCTTGTTTGGCAAGACTAAGATTGCATCTACTTTTCCTAAAATAGGTGAATTTTTCGGATTTATCACATATCCCTTTGCACTAAGTTTTACTAATAAAGTATCGTCAAATTTTTTCGGTTCAAACATTACAACATCAGGCAACCATTGGTGGTGAAACCGCGGTGCATCAACCGCTTGCTGCATCGTCATGCCGAATTCCGTTACATTTAAAATGGTTTGTAACACCGACGTAATTATTGTTGAACCTCCTGGCGAACCAACAACCATAAACAATTGTCCGTTTTTTTCCACAATTGTTGGCGTCATCGAACTTAACATTCTTTTTTGTGGTGCAATGCTATTTGCCTTTGCACCAATCAATCCATACGAGTTTGGCTCACCCGGTTTGATGCTGAAATCGTCCATTTCATTATTGAAAAAGAAACCCAATTCTTGCGCGTACAATTTCGAACCAAAACCACCATTTAGCGTCGTGGTTGCAGCAATTGCATTTCCTTCTGAATCCACAATCGAATAATGTGTCGTTTCGTCACTTTCATAACCAGCAATTTCGCCACGAGAAACATCCGAAGACAAATTAGCTTTATCAAAACTGAAATTAGACATTCGTTTTTTCAAATAATCAGCAGATAAAAGTACTTTTTGTGGAATTTTTATAAAAGCGGGATCACCTAAAAAATAATTCCTGTCGGCATACGCACGTCTTTCCGCTTCTACCAAAACTTGAATAGTTTCTATAGAATTATGTCCAAACTTTTGAAGGTCAAATGGCGCAATCATCGTCATGATTTGTTGCAACGTTATCCCGCCACTCGAAGGAGGTGCCATTGAAATAATCCGCAAATCTTTGTGGGAAAAAGCAATAGGCTTGCGCCAAACTGACTGATATTTTGCCAAATCTTTCATTGAAATAATACCACCTTTTGACTTTAAAAACGAAACCATTTTTTGCGCTGTTTCGCCTTTATAAAATTCATTTTTGCCGTTTTTCAAAATTTTCTCCAATGTTCTTGCCAACGCAGGTTGCTTCATTGTATCGCCTTTTTTGTAGCTTTTTGACATTATCGTTTCCAGTCCCGACACCTTTATAATACGTTCCAACGACGAATTAATATGGTCTACATCTTGTTGTGTAACCACAAAACCTTTCTTTGCCAACGCAATCACAGGATTTATGATATCAGAAAACGGCAATTTTCCAAATTTTTTATGCACCTCAAAAACCCCTGCAACAGTTCCCGGAACGCCAACCGCAAGCGCACCTTCTGTGCTTAAATTTTTTATAACTGTACCATTTTTATCTAAATACATGTCGCGCGACGCAAGTAAAGGAGCCTTTTCACGATAGTCTAAACTACCTATTTCGCCATTTGCCCTTCGGTAAACCATAAAACCACCACCACCAATATTTCCCGCATACGGATAGGCAACGGCCAGCGCAAGTTCCGTCGCACACATGGCATCAAAAGCGTTTCCGCCCTTTTTCATCACATCAGCTCCAATTTGAGATGCTTCAACGCGAGCCGAAACCACCATCGATTTCTGCGCAAACGTCGCAGAGCATAAAAACATAAGAAAGATATACTTCATATTAAAAAACTTAAAATATTAAAAAAACACCTAATTTATTATGGATATTTATTTCAAAATATGGCGGAAAAAGGAGCAACTATTTCGCGAATGCATTGCCTGTGGTGTACGCTAATCAAAAAAAATATACTAAATCACGATGTGGTGCACAACAAAACTACACAATAATTTGGTTCTATTTCATTTTATCTGAGCAACAAAATTTATCAATTCTTCAAAAAATAGTGTAAATTCACGCTCAAATTCCACATAAAACAATTGGAGTTCAACAACCGCTTCTCGCATATTTACCCTATGATTGGTTCTATAATCCATTTGAAACAAAATCTTTTCAATTCCTGCAATGGTCCTGTAGCTAACCAACCAATTATTATCAATCATATATGGAAGAAGATTCCTTGTTTTTTCGGTCAGCACTTGTTCATTTTTATACAACGAGCCATAGAAATCAGCTACATATTTTTCTAAAGAAATATCAGAATATTGTGACCAATTTTTCGCCAAAAAATGATCGTATAAAATATCCATTATAACGCCAGAATAATGCCCATATTTTTCATGCAATCGGTGTTTGCTTTGTCGATATATTGGGTTTGCATCGGTGAACGTATCAATCTGTCTGTGCAACAAGATGCCTTTTTTAATATCATCTTTAAAATGCAAATAATCTTTACCTCGAATACCATCGGCTATAAAATTGCCAATTTTGATCAAGTCATTATCACCTGAAAGATAAATATGAGCAAGGAAATTCATAGACAATTTTTTGTAAATATAAAAAAATTAATGCTTAAGCAAAACAAAACAGTTTTCTAAAAATTACTTTAAGAAAGCCTTTTCAAAAAACGATAATTTTTTAAAAATTAATCGAAAGTCCAGCTTTGACTGAAATTTGTTAAATGTTTTTACTATTTAATTCAAGAATAATACCAACATTTTGTCTGTAAGTATATGCTCCGATAAAAATTGCGGCGATAAAAAGTAAATGTTTTTTCATTTTTTTATATGTAAGGCTTTTACAAACCTAAAAACGTTTTTCTTCAAATAAATTCCAATTAACAAATGATTGTGAGATATATTTAGCATATCATTAATAAAACATAATGCATATTTCTTCATCCAAAATTTAACAAAAGTTGACCTACAAAAAAAATATAAAAAAAGAATGAATTTGTTTTTTATGTAGTGTATTAATGGTACTTTTATATATGATAAAAATAAGCTGTTGAAATATTTTAAAATCTAAAGATATGCTATTTGAAAAGAAAAATTTAGAAAAAGAACTACTATTAGATAGAAACAAATTTATTCCAGAAAACGATTTACTGGCGGAAATAAAATCAATATTTAAAGCAGATGAGCTTTCGAGGTCTGCAATTCATGTCAAATTAAATATAGAAAGTTCAACAAAACAAAATCAATTTGACTTTGATTTATTAGATACCGCCAAGATATTCCACATACGGCAAATAAAAAATATCTGTATTGACTACAGGTTGCGTTTTTTAGATAGTAATTTATTTAAAAACGAAATACCTGAAGAGGCAATTTCAAAAATAAAATCTTTGGAAAAGGAACATAATGCAGATTTAGGTGGTTTCAAAATCATGGCTCCTTCAAAAATGTTTCATTTGAAAAACTTTGACGATCCACTTTTATTTGTGCCAATGGGAAATGATTATTTTTATCTGATACACAAATGGGGTGGCGAAATCAATCCATTCAGGAAATTTATCGTGCGACCATTTAGAAATTTGAGCAGTTTTTTCTTTTTTCTAATGGCGGTGAGTTTTGGTTTAGCATTTATTGCTCCACATGATATTTTAGGACAAGTGAGTCCAAATATTTTCCGAGCATTATCATTTTTGTTTATTTTTAAATCCTTGGTCGGAATCGCTTTATATTATTGTTTTTGGCAAGGTAAAAATTTTAATGAAGCCATTTGGAACAGTAAATTTTACAATTAAAATTGTTCTATTTTTTAAATTACGATATAATCTAAGTTCCACTGATTGTGGAACTTTTTTTATGCACTTTTTATAATATTCAAATCCCATGATTGATATTTGAATCACAAAATATTATTAGTGTAATTTTGACCTATAATTTATATTATGTAAAATAGAATTTGTCTTATTACACAATAACAGTACAATGTATATGATATCTTTATAATTTTATTGTCTTTCCAACAATAAAATTTTTCTTGCAACTTTCTCCCTTATAAATTTTACTTTAAACATTTCTATTTTATACATGCTACTTTTTACATTCTACACTTTTACATTCAAATTTTAACATTCTACATTTAAAATTCAACATTCAACATTTTTTTCACAAATAACTTTTAACTCAAAATTAATAATCGTTTGTATGAAATTGCTTTTTCTCTTTTGTATATTTATAAAATGAATCATAGACTAAACAAAGGATTTTTCTTTAAAACATTTGAACCTCCATTTCAAACACCATTTGAAAAATTATTTGGTATTTTTAAAGAATTAATCACGCACACATCGGGCGATTTTGATGAAGCAATTTCTTGGTTGCGCGAACTTGATGTTGAATATAAGCTCACAACTCTTGAATATACCATTGACGATTTTATTGATGATTTGAAGAAAAAAGGATACATCCGCGAAGAATTTAAAGAAGACGGAACTTCGGGAGGCATTGGAATTACTGCCAAAACAGAACGCGCAATTCGACAGCAAGCCTTAGATCAAATTTTCGGAAATCTTAATAAATCGTCAACCGGAAACCATAAAACCAAACATGCTGGCAACGGCGACGAGCATACAGGCGAGTTTCGAGACTATCATTTTGGCGATGGATTGGACAAAATTTCGCTCACCGAATCACTCCGAAATGCGCAAATAAACAACGGAGTTGGCGAATTTATTCTCACAGAAAACGATTTGGTTGTCGAAGATTCACAATTTAAATCACAAATGAGCACCGTTTTGATGATCGATATTAGCCACAGCATGATTCTGTATGGCGAAGACCGCATCACGCCTGCCAAAAAAGTGGCAATGGCGCTTGCAGAACTCATAACAACCCGATATCCGAAAGACACACTCGACATTTTGGTTTTTGGAAACGACGCTTGGACAATTCATATCAAAGATTTGCCCTACCTAAAAGTTGGTCCTTATCACACAAACACGGTTGCTGGCTTGCAACTCGCCATGGATTTGTTGCGAAGAAAACGAAATACAAACAAACAAATTTTCATGATAACCGACGGAAAGCCAAGTTGCATTCGCGAAAAAAATGGCGATTATTATATGAATAGCAACGGTTTAGATGAATACATTGTAGACAAATGCTACGCCCAAGCACAACAGGCTCGAAAATTGCACATTCCAATAACGACCTTTATGATCGCAAACGATCCGTATTTACAGCGTTTTGTGGATCATTTTACAGAAGCAAATCAAGGAAAAGCTTTTTATACGGGGCTTAAAGGTTTAGGAGAAATGATTTTTCAAGATTATGAATCCAATCGAAAAAAGAAAATTAAATAATTTTTGGGCGTTACCATTTCTTATCGTTTAGAAAAAAAACGATAAGAAATGGTCGGGCAGTCCGCTCCCGCTTTGTCCTTGCGAGCAAAGAAGCAATCTTAAATCACAATTGTTTCGATGCTCGCAAGACCAAGAGCTCCGCTACCATCCCTAACGCATAACAACAGTTCACAAAATTTCAAAAACATCCAAATTAACAATTTTACATATCAAAATGAACATCGACAACATAAAAACAATTGGAGATTTAAAAGCCATCAATTACATTTCAAAACCCATAAAAGACGAATTACGTCACAACCTTCGTGAAAAAATAAAATCAGGAAAACCCGTTTTTGAGGGCGTTCATGGATTTGAAAATACGGTTGTTCCAGAGTTGGAACGCGCCATTTTATCTCGCCACAATATCAATTTACTCGGATTGCGCGGACAAGCAAAAACACGTTTGGCACGCAAAATGACTGAACTTTTAGACGAATATATTCCAATTGTTGCAGGTTCAGAAATCAATGACGACCCTTTGAATCCTATTTCAATTTTTGCTAAAGAACTGATTGCCAATTATGGCGACAATACACCAATTTCTTGGTTGCACCGTAGCGATAGGTTTTTTGAAAAATTGGCGACACCAGACGTTACCGTTGCAGATTTGATCGGTGATGTTGATCCAATCAAAGCAGCAAACCTTAAATTATCTTATGCCGACGAGCGCGTGATTCATTTTGGAATGATCCCACGTGCCAATCGTTGCATATTCGTAATCAATGAATTGCCAGATTTGCAAGCCAGGATTCAAGTATCATTGTTTAATATTTTGCAAGAAGGCGACATTCAAATCAGAGGTTTTAAATTGAGAATGCCCTTAGATTTGCAATTTATTTTCACGGCTAATCCTGAAGATTATACCAATCGTGGAAGTATTGTAACACCATTAAAAGACAGAATTGGGTCGCAAATTTTAACACATTATCCCGAAACTATTGCCATTGCAAGAACAATTACGCAACAAGAAGCAAAATTGAATACCTCACAATCCGAGGCGGTTTATGTGCCTTCCTTAGCAAAAGATTTGTTAGAACAAATTAGTTTTGAAGCCCGCGAAAGTGAATATATTGATAATAAAAGTGGCGTTTCTGCGAGATTATCTATAACAGCTTATGAAAATTTATTGAGCACTGCGGAGCGTCGTGCATTACGAGCGGGTTTGGAAAAAACCACCCTACGCCTATCGGATTTTATGGGAATTATTCCCGCAATTACGGGAAAAGTAGAATTGGTCTACGAAGGCGAACAAGAAGGCGCCGCCGCCGTGGCACAACATTTACTTGGTGATGCCATTCATACATTTTTTCCTGCCTATTTTCCAAAGATTGAAAAATTAGAAAAACAAGGCGAAGCAACAGCCTATTCAGATTTGATTGAATGGTTTTTTACTGAAAGTGGTTTTGAACTTCTTGACGATGCAACCGATGAAGCGTATCGAGAAATTTTAGACGAAATTCCGTCATTGTCAAACATTATTAAAAAATATCAACCACAAACTTTGCCCGAAGATGTGTATTTTATGAAAGAATTTATCCTTTGGGGATTGGTCGAATATGATAAATTGAGCAAAGACCGATTTGAAAATGGCTATCAATTTAAAGATCAGTTTGGAAGTTTTATTAATAAATTATAGATTATTCATCTTCCAATAGATTACTTTAAAATAAAAAAAAGGATTTTCAAATATGAAAATCCTTTTTATTTTTTAATAATATATCCTTCGAATAATAATTCAATCTATTCTTGGTTTGAGACTTTTCTATATGGAAATGCTGCGAAAATATGACGCTTAGCAAAACGAGCTGGAGAATCAGCATTGACCATTTTTACGTAAGTTGCTTTTGGCATAGTCAAAAATTCATACACACTTTTGTTTGAAAAATCTACAGTTAAAACGCCATCTGTAAATTTATAGTCAGAAATTGTGCAATTTGCAGTTGTTTCCTTAAACTCTGGCAATCCGTTTGCAATTGTTTCTGGATTGATGCTTACCAAAAAGTGGTAAGCCTCAATGATTTTTTTACTGTCTTCTTCAGCAGCTTTCAATCCATCATCGTTTCCAGCGAATTTGTCTGGATGCGATTCTTTCATTGCATTTCTGTAAATGGTCTTTAATTCTTTTAAGGTTACTGTTTTTTCAACATTTAGTAACTTTCTAAATTCTACAATTTTTTTCATAAATATATAAATACTTGAAAAACAATTATTTGTTTTATTTTACAAATTTCTTTTTTCAAATTTTTTGCAAAGGTACATTTTTTAAATCATTAATTCTATAGCGACGATTATTATTCTACTTAAATATTATCATCTCTATATTTAAAAAACCTATCAATTTCTTGACAGGCTTCTTAAATATTACTCATTAATTAAAAGATACTGGAATTTTTGAACTTTTGACATGTTAACTTTAAAACTATCGACTAAATAAACTATCTCACAATTAGTTTTCTTGTTACACCTTCATCGGTTTTCAAAATATAAATTCCTGTTTGAAAACTTGCTGTATTGATTGTTAGCGCATCTTTCTGTGATAATAATAATTTTCCTGAAAGGTCAAACAATTCAATATTTGCCATTCTATTAAAGTATAAAATTCCTTTTTCTGACGGATTTGGAAATACGTTAAAAGTTGCAGTTTTATTCTCGTAATTGTCAGCTGAAAGCGCAGTTGTGTTAATTTCAAACGTTGTGATTGTACCGCTTACTTCATTGGCTACTAAAATATATGCTTTGCTATTTGGACTTTCATTTGCAGGAATATACGTAATTCCTTCTGGTCCTTGATCGCCTGTATATGCAGATGTGCTTCTACTATTTTTATAATCAACGAAAGTAACTGAGTTTGGATTTGTGATGTCATAAACCATCACGCCCCCTACCCTTTCCAACGAAATAAAAGCAAATAATCTGCCCGCAATTGACGCCGTTGTGATGCCTTCTGGCTCAGGTCCTTTTGCCATACTGCGTCCTTTTGGATTGTTGTTTTCGTGGTTGGCATTGAATATAGTAGGCAAGTTTTGAGCAGTATACATTTCAAAATCATCGCCCGAATCAAAAACAATTTGCTTTGTATCGGCATTAAATATAGAAAACGAACGTGCGCCAACACATCTAATTTCTTCGAATTCTGGATCAGCATCTGTGCTTCCGATGGCATTCGAAACCCTGAAACGACCCATATTGTAGGTTTGTTTTAGCACTGAAGCATTTGGAAAAATTGTTGCATCCAAATTATATGTTGCGTTTCCGACCGTTGTTCTTTCATTAAAAGCAGTGGTTTCACGTTCGTCACCTTCATTGGCGGTTGCCAAATAGTTCACGCCGCCAACATTAAAATTCACGATGCCATCAGGATGAAAAAATGATTTTACTGGCCAATTTGCAATTAATATTTGACCGTTATTATCAGATATATCCATTCCATTTCCGACTGTGCTCATGTCTTTTAAACCTAATGCCCAGATATTTCCGAGTGTATTGTTTGCTAAATTCAATTCAATAATCGCATTGTTTTCTTGCGTAACAATCCATGCTTTTTGACTGTCAGGAGTAATTGTGATATATTCAGGTTCTAAATCTTGCGCCAAAGTGCTACTGGCTTTTACTTTTCTCACGCCCGAAGCTATAATTGCAGTTTCATTAGCATTAAATCCTACAAAAGATAACGTATTTACATTGGCTTGCGTAAGATTCGCAATGCCACCCGCAATATCAATGATGCTTACTGAACCTTCTGGGTCGAGCGTATAACTTGTGTTTGGTTGTCCTTCGTTTGCTGTCAATACTTTTGTTCCGTCGGGCGAAAACGTAATCATATCTGGCAAGGCACCAACAGTTACTTGCTTTTGAAAAACACCATTAATGTCGAAAAAGACAACAGAGCCATTCAATTGTTCATTTGCATTTGGACAGGCAACTGCCACAATTCCATTTTTGACCGCAACCGAAGTGATACCTCCATATTGCACCATGCTAATTGACGTCGCGACCGTTGGTGCCAATGGATTTGAAAAATTGATTATGTCCAAAAATCCTGCAACTGCACTTGTGGTGAATAGTTTTTGCGTCTGCGGATCGTGAACCACAATTTCGCAGGTGCTTGTGTTTACACCCGATGGATCAAAACTTCCTACATAGTTTAACTGAATTTGTTGGGTCGGACTTTTAGCAACTCTGTCGTTATCCTTAATATAAATCGTAGTTGTATTTACGCCAGAAATTGTTGCGCCAACTGCATTTTCTAAACCAAGTACAAAATATTCTGCTTGCTGTTCTAAAGCTAAATCGTCAATTATCGGAATTTGAACAGTCACTTGCGATACAGAATTTGGTGTGAAGTTTAAAGTCTGTGCAACAAATGTAAAATCTGAATTGTTGGCGGTATTAAATATAGCGGGTTTTAAAACCAAATCTACTGCACTAATAGTTGGACTAATGATATTTAAAACCACATTCAACGTTCCTTGATTTTCGTTTACCGTCATAAAATTAGATGCAAATGAAACAGAAGGACTTCCAGTTGTAAAAGTTGAATTGTATGCAATTGTCACGGCATTATTACTAAAATCTTCCACGGTATTTGGCAATAAAGCCATATAATAATTCTGGCTTGGAATTAAAGCATTTGTGGGATCGATTGTGATCACGTTTCCAGAAATTGTTGCATCAAATGGCATGACAGTTCCTGTTGCATTGTTCAATCGTAACGCAACAAGTGCGTCGACATTGGTATTGTCAATTGCAGAATTGTCTACAAGGCGAATCGATTCATTAAAAATAATAGAATAATTGCCACTTGCATTGACGTTTGTCGCATTGTTTAATGGATTAAGGACAACGGTCGGAGCCGACACATCTCCCCCGCCAATGGAGTTTCCTTCGGTTGTGAAATTGTCAAACCTATTGTTTCCGACCGTTCCGCCAGCGCCTTGTGCAAAGGTTACGCGAAGTTTAAAATTTGGATTATTGCTTACTGTCGAAATAGGAGTAAAATCTAAAGTTGTTAACGTTGGTGTTTCTGTGATTACATTTGAAGTAAAAGCAACGTAGTTTGTGCCATCAATTGTATAACTCCAATTTTGTGTTCCTGCTCCCGAACCAGACCGACGCGTAGCGAATTTTACGATAATTCCTTGATAACCAGTTGTTGGTAATGAAAATTCCAATGTGCCGCCAATTGGAAAGTTAAAACGAAGGTGATTGCCCGCAACATCGCTACTTTTAGCATTTAAATTTTGCAGTTCAAAATTTTGACCGGTTGCAATAGATTCAATTGCGCTTGTCCCACCTGGAATCGCTATTAATGATGCACCACCAACAGTGATTTGACTTGGGGTTGTAACGGTTGTTATTGACGTACCGTTATTAAAATTCCAGTAGTTTAGCAAGGTTTGTGAAAAACCGTGTGACGACACTAAAAAGAAAGAAAAAACTACTAAATGTAAAGCGTATTTATTTTTCATAAAATGTATAATTTGTTTATCCAAAAATACAATTCACGTTGCGCCTCAATTTTATGTTAATATTATAAAATTCTTAATTTTTACAGATAAAACTGTATTACAAACATAAAAAAAATGGTTTGTTAACTAATGATTAACAAACCATCTCTTTATATAACAAATTTTAGTTTAAAATCCAGCAACAATTCCAGCAAAATCTTCTGCTTTTAACGCTGCGCCACCAATCAGTCCACCGTCAACATCGGGTTTTGAAAAGATTTCTTTTGCATTATCTGGCTTAACACTGCCGCCATATAAAATTGAAATATTTTCTGCAACAGTTGAATTATATTTTTTGAGGATTGTTTCTCTTATAAATTCGTGCATTTCTTGGGCTTGCTCTGGACTTGCGGTCTCTCCCGTTCCAATTGCCCAAACGGGTTCATATGCCAAAATAATTTTATCATAAGCGGAAGCATCTAAGTGAAATAAGCCGTCTCTCAATTGATTTTCTACCACACTAAAATGATTTTCAGACTGACGATCTTTCAATTCTTCGCCAAAGCAAAAAATAATTTCCATATCGTGTTTCAGGGCGGTATCTACTTTATTTGCTAACAATGCATCTGTTTCATGAAAATAAGCACGACGCTCCGAATGACCTAAAATAACGATATTTACCCCGATACTTTTCAGCATATCGGCAGAAATTTCGCCCGTGTATGCGCCACCTTCAGCTTGATGAATGTTTTGAGCAGCAACATCAATATTTGTAAACTGCAAATGTTCAACCGCCGAAGAAAGATTTACAAATGTTGGCGCAACAATGATTCTAACTTCTTTATCATCGGGTAATTTGTCAATCAAATCATTTAATAAATCTTCGGTTTGTTCGGCATTTTTGTTCATTTTCCAGTTGCCAGCTACAATTTTTGTTCTCATTTTAAATGTATAAAATTTTTATTTTAATAAATTTATTTCAGTGTTTGCAGTGTTTCGTGCATTTTATCAAAGTCTTTTTCAATAGCTCTAAACAACACAATTTCTCCTTTTTTATTTGTGATAATAAATCTTGGAATCCAATCTAATTTGATTGATTGTCCAAATTTTCCTTTCATTCCTTCAGCGTCGATTACTAAATAGTGTTCGCCTTTTAATTGGTGTTTTTCAATGCCAACAAGCCATTTTTCTGGCGTTTTATCCAATGAAATAAAAACATAATTGACATCAGGATTTGCTTTTTGCAATTCTTTGAATTTATCCATTGACTTCACACAATCGCTACACCACGAAGCCCAAAATTCATAAACGGTTACTTCGCCTTCGTTACTGTTAACGATGCTCTTAAAATCTTTTTTCTGGTTGTCTGTTGTTAGCAAAGTCGCACCAAGCGATTCTTCTGAAAACGTAGATTGAGCTTTTGAACAAGACACGATACTTGTAAATATTGCCATTGCGATGATTATGTTTTTCATTTGTTTTTGTATTAAATTATTACGGATTATTTATTAGTTTTAAAGTTTCACTTGCATTAAATGCATTTTCGGTTGTGCCAAAAAAATATTTCAAATCCTTCCCATTTTTTAAAATTTTGACGCCAGGAACATCTTTGTTTGAACCAAGAATTTTCCAAAACCCAATGATATCAACAATTTTATAGTCATACTTTGCTCCTACTTCGGCAAAAAAATCAGGAATTTTGTCAGCTTCTTCGTCCATAAATATAATTTGAACTTTCGGAAAGTTTTTGTCTTTTTGAGATAATGCAGTAATTTCTTTAGCGGTAGCACGACAATGGTCGCAACCTGGCACAAAAAAACATATAATTTTTACACCGTTATCTATGTCAGAAAAATATTTCGCATAACCAGACTGTTCAGCTACGATTTTTTGTTTTTCAACATCGATTTTTGACGTAGTTTTTGTCGAAACTGTTGAATTTGCAATTTCAGAAACAGATTTTATTGCATTTTGATCTATTGCTGATGAATCTATCGTTGCGTTTACAGTTTCATTATCGGACACGTCGGTTGCCGTAAGATCTTGATTTTTGGTCGATGGTTGATTAAAAGTTATCATAAAAACGCCAAGAATACTTGCAAAAGTTACTGTTGTCAAAATCCAAAAGTTGGATTTGATGTCTGGTTTATTTTTTAGTAAGAACAATAAAAATATTAATAATGCAATTGCAATAACGTTTTTCAAAATCGCTTCAATGGGCGTCATTGGAATTAATTCACCAAAACACCCGCAATTTCCTTGATTGCCTCCGCTAAAATAGGTAATAACTGTCAAATGTATTGTGAAAACCGACAGCATCAGCAATGTTGCAGGAACAGTAATTCGTTTTAAAAAATGATTATTCAACAATAAAAATCCCAATGCAAATTCAATTCCTATCAATATTCGCGAAAAAAATGGCGCAATAGCTTCAGAAAATCCCAAAGTATACAGTTGCTTAACTTCAAATGTTGTTATAGCAAAATATGGCGCGGGATATAGTTTTGCGGCCGCAGAAACAATAAATAATAAGGAAATCAAAATCCTTATGGTCCACGGCACATATTTTGTCAGGTTTTTCATTTTTTAAAGGTCGAAAGTTTTAAAGTTTAAAAGTCATAAAGTTAGATTTGACAAAGTATCAGCCTTTAATTATCGTAAAAGGTATTTTATTAAAAAAAATAAAGATAGTAAGATTTGTTTTATAAATTGTTAATCATTTGTTATTGAATCTTCATAATATTGACAGCATAAGGTTCTATTTTCCATATTGCATCTCACATTTTACTTTTTATAATTTTTCATTGGTCAATATCAAAGCAAAAATCGCGTAATTTACCATGTCTTGATAATTTGCTTCAATGCCTTCAGAAACCAATGTTTTTCCTTGATTATCTTCTATCTGCTTGATTCTTAATAACTTTTGAAGAATTAAATCAGTTAAAGAATTAACTCTCATTTCGCGCCACGCTTCGCCATAATCATGATTTTTTGCTTCCATTAAATTTTTTGTGAAAGCAACTTTTTGATCATATAATAAGGTAGCTTTTTCTAAATTTAAATCTGGTTGCGAGGCAATTCCTAATTCCACTTGGATAAGTGCCATGATGGAATAATTGATAATGCCCACAAACTCACCCGCTAAATCATCAGCAATTTTTTGAAATCCATTTTCTTGAAGACTTCTGATTCTTTGAGCTTTAATAAAAATTTGATCGGTTAATGACGGCAACCTTAAAATTCTCCACGCCGAACCATAATCTGCCATTTTTTTTATAAAAAGGTTTCTACATTGCCCGATAATTGCGTCGTATTGAACTATAGTTTGTGTCATTTATTTTATAAATATTTTAGCAAAAATAATCTATTTTTATTAAAAGGCAATAATTTTAATTTCCACTTATAATCAAAGAATTGTTTCGGTTCTTGAGATTACAAATTAATTTATAACTTAGCAACAAATTAAAAAACAATGCCGACAAGTCCATTTACAAAAGAACAATTGTTGCCACAGGAAGAGACACTTGAAATAATTCCGTCAAAAAGTAATCTTTTCATTGGAATTCCAAAAGAAACTTGTTTTCAGGAAAGAAGAATTTGCTTGACGCCCGATGCTGTAAATTCGCTCACATCACACGGACATCGCGTGATGATTGAGTCTCGTGCTGGCGAAAGTGCGGGATATTCGGATAAGGAATATGCAGACAACGGTGCAGAAATTTCACATGACACAAAAAAAGTTTTTTCATGTTCGATGCTTCTTAAGGTTGAACCACCAACTATTGCGGAAATTGAAATGATGCAAATGGAAACCATTCTTATTTCTGCGATTCAATTGAAAACCAGAAAATTAGAATATTTCGAAGCCTTGCACAAAAAGAAAATAACTGCCTTAGCATTTGAATTTATAAAAGATGATGATGGCTCCTACCCTGCTGTGAAATCTTTGAGTGAAATTGCAGGAACAGCATCAGTTTTAGTCGCAGCTGAATTAATGATAAACAATGACATTGGAAAAGGACTACTTTTTGGCAATATTACGGGTGTGGCACCAACCGAAGTTGTTATTCTTGGCGCTGGAACGGTTGGCGAATTTGCTGCAAAAACAGCTATTGGACTTGGTGCAAGTGTGAAAGTTTTTGATAATTCTATTACAAAATTACGAAGATTGCAAAATCATTTAAATCAACGAATTTTTACATCGACCATTCAACCGAAAGCATTGTTAAAAGCACTTCGTCGGTGCGATGTCGCAATTGGCGCGATGCGAGGACAAGATAGATGCCCGGTGGTTGTTACGGAAACAATGGTCGAACACATGAAAAAAGGTGCCGTTATTGTTGATATTAGCATTGACACAGGCGGTTGCTTCGAAACTTCGGAAGTTACAACTCATGAAAATCCTACGTTTGTGAAAAGTAATGTCATTCACTATTGCGTGCCCAACATTCCATCGCGATATTCAAAAACTGCATCGCTTTCTATCAGTAACATTATCACACCATATTTATTGCAAATTGCCGACGATGGCGGTATCGAAAGTTCTATAAGATTCAATGCTGGTTTGCGTCATGGCGTCTATTGCTATCACGGCATACTTACGAACAAACCAATAGGTGAATGGTTTAGCATTCCGCATAGTGATATCAATTTAATAGTATTTTAAAATGCAATGCTTATCTTTGTAAAAATATATTTATGAAATTTTATGTCCGTTTAGCTTACTATTTAGCTGGTTTTATGTTGGGAATGTTTTTTTTGATGATGGTTTTAAATGGTAAGGATTCTGGTTGCAGTTATTTCCCAAATGCAAGAGTTTTAAAAGATATACGAAACAAACCTTTTTATTACTCGGATAAATCTAAACTTATTTTGCTTGAGAAATGGGTTGATACAGCAGATGTTCGAAAAACATTGACTTATGGCGACGTTGATTTTGATAAAAGCAATATGAAAATTAAGGGTGGAAAAAAATATATAATAGAAGGTAAAACTGCTACAAATCAGAAAATTAGCTTAGAAATACTTAATGCTTCAAACAAAGTATTATTAATTGACATAAAAAAACTTTAATTCTCATCAAAAAACGCTTGTATATTATAAAAATAGTCTTATATTTGCACACGAATTAAGAATAGCCTTTTTAATTTTATGGGGCGATTAGCTCAGCTGGTTCAGAGCACCTCGTTTACACCGAGGGGGTCGGGGGTTCGAACCCCTCATCGCCCACAAAATCCGATAGAAATATCGGATTTTTTTATTTATAATCATATGGAATTTACAGTATATATTCTTTTTAGTGCCATAAAAAATAAATTCTACATTGGTTTTACAGCCGATATAGTTGCAAGAATAAT
>JAYWGW010000080.1:0-16286 GCA_043778045.1 Bacteroidota bacterium
CATCATTTTCTTTAACAACAGCTTGTTCCCAGTTCCATGCATCAAGTTGAACAATTGAGGATGTTCCAGAAATTCTTCCACCTCTTGGTGTGATTTGAGCCATCAAAACACCGTTTGGACGCACGGTTTCTATAACTTTTGATTCAGCGTTATATGCAATTAAACTACGAATATGCGGATTGAAACTTCCAATTTCATCTTCATCATCTGAAGCTTTTACGGCATCAATTTCTACCAATCCTAAAGTCGAATTTGGTGCAATAAATCCAGGATAAACATGTTTCCCCTTTGCATCAATTGTAATATCAAACGCAGGGAGTTTCATTTTTATCATTGTTGCATCTGCAATAATTGTAATTTTTCCGTCAACAATACCTAAAATACTATTTTCAACAATCGTTCCGTCACCAATATGTAGTGTGGCATTCGTTATTAAAATCGATTTTGACTGTTTTGGTGCGGGCGAAATTTGCGCGTTTGCAAAAGCAAATGTTAGTAAATTTATGGCTATTAAAAATATATTTTTCATTTTAAAATTGTTCTTCTGTTTCGCAGTCGTAGTGTTTTTTCTCTTTTTTCTTAGGCTCTTGCGTGCTCATGCCTTTGTTTTTTTCTTGCAAAAGTTGTTCAATAAGTTCGTTTCTTTCTTTGGCAACTGCTTTTCTCATTTCAATGTCTTTTTGCAAATCAAAATAAACAACACCCTCTATTAAAGTCTTTTCTGCTTTTGCATACATCGAAAGTGGATTGTCATTCCATAAAACCAAATCTGCATCTTTTCCAACTTTTATACTACCTACTTTATCATCAATACGCAATAGTTTTGCAGGATTTAATGTAACAAATTTCCAAGCGTCCTCTTCTGAAATTCCACCATATTTCACGGCTTTCGCTGCTTCTTGATTCATTCTTCTGCTCATTTCAGCATTGTCAGAATTGTATGCCACAACAACACCTTGTCTGTGCATCAGCGGTCCGTTGTATGGAATGGCATCGTTCACTTCAAATTTGTATGCCCACCAATCTGAAAAAGTCGAAGCGCCAACGCCGTGTTTTTTCATTTCGTCGGCAACTTTATATCCTTCTAAGATGTGTGTGTAAGTGTTTACGTTGAAGTTAAATTTTTCTGCTACTTTCATTAACATTAAGATTTCTGAAGCAACATAAGAATGGCAGCTTATAAATCTTTTTTTGTTTAATATTTCAGCCAAAACCTCCATTTCAATATCTTTTCGTGGCGATTTAGATTTGTCTTTTCCATTTCTGAAAGCAGTCCAAGAGTCGTTATAATCTTTTGCACGTTGAAAATAATCTGTAAAAACTTGCTCAACACCCATCCGTGTTTGCGGAAAACGCGTCGGATTGTTGATGCCCCAATTGGATTGTTTTACGTTTTCTCCCAATGCAAATTTTATGAACTTTGGTTGATCTTTGTACAACATATCATCTGCCGATTGTCCCCATTTCCATTTTACGATGGCCGATTGTCCACCAATTGGATTTGCCGAACCATGCAAAAGTTGAGAAATTGTTACGCCACCTGCCAAATCTCTATAAATATCGATATCGTCAGAATCCACAACATCTTGAATGGAAACCTCGGCACTTGAATTATGTCCGCCTTCGTTGACGCCATTTGAAATCGCGATGTGTGAATGTTCATCTATAATTCCAGCCGTCAAATGTTTTCCTTTGGCATCAATAATTTTCGCGGATGCATCTGATAAATTTTTACCAACAGAAATAATTTTTCCGTTCTTAACTAAAACATCTGCATCAGTTAAAATTCCTTCTTTTTCATTCGTCCAAACCGTTGCATTTTTGAAAAGTAATGTTTCGGCTTCGGCTTTTTTGTCCAATCCAAAAGCAACGTTTGGATAAGACGTAGGGATAATTCTATTCAATGGAGTTGCCTTTACAGTATCTTTCACAACCACAAACGGACTTGTTTTTGTGGCAGTCCAATCGGTTTCATTGCCATCAAAAAGAATTGCTTTTCCTGAAAATTTATTTGCATTTTCAACATAACCCGCCAATCGAATAAATCCTTTGGAAAGTGAATCTTTTGGTTTTATGATTGTTGACAACCAATTGTTTGTAATTGTCAATTTAGAATTTAATTTCTTTTTGTCCGAGCCTGACACTTCAGATTTCGGAGCGTTTGGTTCACCGTCAATTTTCAACGTATATTTTTCTGTTCCAATTGTAAGATCATAATTCCCACGAATGTCTTTTTGGTTGATGTCGTTCACAACATTTTTGTTTCCCATCACCCAATTTTCATAAACGACGGTTTTTTCATCAAAAATTTCTCCTGAGGTTATCAAAAAATTAGCAAAAGCATTGGTATTCAAACTTCCAATTTCAGAAGATTTTCCAAGAATTTCTGCCGGAATCGTAGTCAAAGATTCCAACGCTTTGGTTTTATCAAATCCAAATTTAATGGCTTTTAATAAGTTGGTTCTAAAATCTTCTAACTTTTTGAGTTTTTCTGTCGTCAACGCAAAAGTGATATTATTATCTGCTAATATTTTCAAATTCGTTGGTGCCTGGTTCCAAAATCTTAAATCATACAATTCCATTTGATTGGCTTGATACGGATTGGAAACATCATAAGCCTCCGGAAAATTTATTGGAATAATAAACTTAGAATTTGTATTTTTTATTTCTGCTAAACGCTCAAATTCATTGCCACTGCCTTTTAAAATAAAATTTAAACCAAATTCTTTCGCAATTTTATTTGCTCTAATGCTGTTTAATTTATCTTCAGAGGAGAAAATAATTGGTAATTTTTGATTATTATTCAGTGCTTCTAAAGATAAATCTTTTGTTGTAGAACCACCTTTTTTATACCAATCGGCATCTAAAAAAACTTGTTTCAAAAGTGCAATCGAACCCATCAAAGAACTTGGATAAGCTTGATTTGTGGTCGCACTTCGCACAAATGAATAGTGATTAGATACTTGATTTTCAATGATATTATTCTTGTTTTCTGAATTGTTAAGTGCAACAAGACAGCCAGTGCCACGTGCCACACCATCTTGATGATGCGTGCCAACGACACCAAAACCGGCTTTAATAAATTCTTCCGCTTTTGTCGTATCATATTTAAAAACTTCAAAACCATTTATTTCTGATTTAATATGTTCACTCCAATAATAGCCGATGCGTTTTGTGTCGTATGTTGGATCGCCACTAAAACTAATTCGCTTGGGTTTTTCAATTCCAAAATTCGTGTAAATGTCAATAAAAGAAGCATACACATGTTTGCCTTCTAAATTTATAACCGTCGAATTTTTTGGTATTGTAGCTGTAGTTCCAACGCTAATAATTTTGTCGTTTTGGATAACTAACGTACCGTTTTCAATGATTTTTGACGGCGTAACATAAATTTTAGCATTTGTAAATACAATAAAATTTTTGTTTTTGTTTGGAATACTTTCATTGTTAGGAAAGTATTCTTGGGCATCTATTTTCAAAAAAACCATGAAAATAAATGCAAATAAGTAGGGTTTGTTCATTGGTTAAATATTTTTTATAAATGTAAATAATTCAACCGATAATCGTTAAAAAATTGTAATAATTAACATTAAAATTTGAAGAAAAATATTTGCCCTCTTAGAAACTATCCTCCAACGCGTTTCACTTTAAATCCTTTCTCCTTTAATAACGCCATAATTTTATCTCGAAAATCACCTTGCAAAATAATGGTATCGTCTTTAAAACTACCGCCAACACTTAGTTTTGTTTTTATTTCTTTTGCTAAAAGTTTAAAATCTTCTGCATCGCCTGTATATCCTTCAATGATTGTGGTTGCTTTGCCTTTTCGGCGTTCATATTTGCAAATCAACGATTCTTTTGGTACATACAATTCGTGTGGAGTATTTTCTAAAATTTCTTCAGGAAGTGCTACGTGGTTGGGGAAAAGGTTTTTTAATTGGTCTTTGAAGTCCATGATTTTATTTTTGTAACGTGGATTTAATTATTTAAAGAACGCGGATGACGCGGATTTGCACGGATTTTTTATTTTCTTTGTTTTGATCTTTGTAATGCGGAGCGTATTTATAGAACGCGGATGACACGGATTTGGCGGATTTGTACGGATTTTTTATTTTCTATGTTTTGATCTTTGTAATGCGGAGTGTATTTATAGAACGCGGATTTGGCGGATTTGGCGGATTTGGCGGATTTGTACGGATTTTTTATTTTCTATGTTTTGATATTTGTAATGCGGAGTGTATTTGTAGAACGCGGATGACACGGATTTGGCGGATTTGCACGGATTTTTTATTTTCTATGTTTTGATATTTGTAATGCGGAGTGTATATATAGAACACGGATGACTCGGATTAAGCGGATTGTTGCAAATTTTCTACTTTATATGATTTTGGTAAACTTTTCTTATAAATTCAGGTTTCTTGCCAAAATTTAAAAGCAAGCCAACTTCACAATCGGTTGCCTTTAAATAATTTATCAATTGAAACTCGTTCGCTTCAACGATGTATTCTTGAGCTTTCAACTCCAAAATCACTAAATCATTTACAATTATATCTGTAATATAATCTCCGACAACTATTTCCTTGTAATAAACTTTTAATTTTTTTTGAGCTTCAACTCTAAAGCCATGTTGTTGCAATTCATAAAACAAAGCATTTTGATAAACTCTTTCTAAAAAACCGTATCCTAATTCATTATAAACTAAATAAAAGACTTTTAAAATTTTACTTGTCAATTCTTTATGAAGCAATGCATCCATTTGTAATAAATACTTAAAAATTAACTTAACAAAATATAAATTTAAAATCCGTCTTCAATTCGCCAAATCCCCATCACCCGCGTTCCTGAAAAATTTCATTATAATCCACTAAATCAGCGTCACCCACATTAAAGAAAAAATTGTATTTACGATCAAACAAAATGATTATTCCTCAAATAACCAAATAAATTCAAAATCCGTTTTCAATCCGTCAAATCCGCGTCATCCGCGTTCATAAAACTACATTTTCATTCACCAAATCCGCGTCATCCGCGTTTAAAAAAACTTGTTTTATTTTTCAACAACAAAAGTCATTTATTGTTTGAGCCGCATTAATTCTATAAGCATTATTGCTCCCCCTTTGGGGGTTGGGGGGCTATCAGCCCCAATTCAACCAACCTCTCATATAAAAATTCACCGGCAGAAATGTCCTCATAAAGTTTTGGATGGTCAGCATCGATGCAATTTTCCAAAACGTCCAAACGCATATCACTCACAGGATGCATAAAAAACGGAATCGAATATCGCGAAGTTCCCCACAATTCACGAGGCGGATTTACTACTTGATGAATGGTCGATTTTAACTTATTATTTGTGTGTCGCGATAGCATATCACCAACATTAATAACCAATTCATCCGGTTCGGCGATGGCATCAATCCACTCACCATCATGGTTTTTTACCTGCAAACCTTTGCCCTGCGCACCCATCAAAAGCGTAATCAAATTAATATCTCCATGCGCCGCAGCGCGAATCGCATTTTCCGGCTCAGATGTAATCGGCGGATAATGTATAGGTCTCAAAATGGAGTTGCCCTCATATCCATATTGATCAAAATAATGTTCATCCAAATTTAAGTGAAGTGCCAACGCTTGCAGGACTGAGATGCCTGTTTTTTCTAACAATTGATAGGCTTCTTTCCCAACAATGTTGAATCTCGGAAGTTCCGTAACTTCAACATTATCAGGATATTCTGAGGCATATTTAGAATCTTTTTCAACATATTGTCCAAAATGCCAAAATTCTTTTAAGTCGCCTTCTTTCCGTCCTTTTGCGTGTTCTTTGCCGAACGAAACATAGCCACGCTGCCCACCAATTCCCGGAATTTCATAACCATATTTTGTATCTATTGGCAATGCAAAAAAATTGCGAATCTCCGCATATAATTCAGTCACTAAATTCTCATTCAGATAATGTCCTTTCAAAGCCACAAAACCAATATCCTCAAAAGCCCTACCAATTTCATCAACAAATTTCTGCTTTCGCACCGCATCGCCCGATAAAAAATCCCGTAAATCAACACTCGGTATATTTTGCATATTTTCTAATTTATGGTTACAATCATTCACTTAAACAAATATAAAGATAATTTTTTAATCATAAAAATAAAAATTTAAAGTACTTTTTTTGGAGCTATTCCCGCTTTTCGTTCCAATCTGTTTTTGCGAGGTACGAAGCAATCAATTACAAAATTATTTTTTCTACCTCAAAAAAGGAGCTTCTTTGGTCGCTCTTTTTCTCAAAGAAAAAATCGACTTCGCAACCAAAGGATTTCCACTGCAATCGGGGCTACTGGATTTAGGATTTTTGATTTTTGATTTTCCAAATAGTTTTCATTCAGCTTTTATATTTTAGCTTTCAGCAATCAGCAGTTAGATTTCAGTATTAAAAATTCAGCATTCAGCATTCAAAATTCAACTTTCAACATTCAAAATTCGTAATTCGTAATTGAAAATTCTTAATTGAAAATTCAACTTTCAAACTTTCCAACTTTTTCCCTACTTTTACACTTTAAAAAACAAAAAATGAATTTCGATCGTCAAAATTGCACCAACGCACAACTTTTAGATCTGTATAAAAATCTTTTAAAGCCCCGATTAATCGAAGAAAAAATGTTGATTCTCATCCGTCAAGGAAAGGTATCAAAATGGTTTTCAGGCATTGGACAAGAAGCAATTTCAGTTGGAATCACTGCCGCTTTAGACAACGACGAATATATTCTGCCAATGCACAGAAATTTAGGAGTTTTCACTACTCGAGGCATTCCTTTGCACCGACTTTTTTCGCAGTGGCAAGGCAAAGCAAATGGATTCACAAAGGGTCGCGACCGCAGTTTTCATTTCGGAACACAAGAATATAAAATCATTGGAATGATTTCACACCTTGGACCACAACTCGGAATTGCCGACGGAATTGCATTGGCCAATAAACTCAAAAAAAATAACAAAATAACAGCCGTTTTCACCGGCGAAGGCGCAACATCTGAAGGCGATTTTCATGAAGCTTTGAATATTGCTTCTGTTTGGGATTTGCCTGTATTGTTCGTTATCGAAAATAATGGTTACGGACTATCAACACCCACAAATGAGCAATATCGCTGTGAAAATCTTGCCGACAAAGGAAAAGGATATGGCATGGAATCGCATATTGTGGATGGTAATAATATTTTGGAAGTTTTCAATTTGATTACACAATTAAAAGCATCCATGATTGAAAATCCGAGACCTATATTATTAGAGTTTAAAACTTTTCGGATGCGTGGGCACGAAGAGGCGAGTGGCACAAAATATGTTCCGCAAGAACTCATGGATTTATGGGCAGAAAAAGATCCCGTCGAAAATTTCAGACAATTTCTGTTGCGAACCGACGTACTTTCGTTGGAGCAAGACATCATTATAAAACGCGACATAAAAACCGAAATTGACACCGACTGGGCAAAAGTTCAGGAAGAACCTGAAATTATTGCAAGTTTAAGCGAAGAATTAAATGATATTTATAGACCATTTGATTTTGAATTGATTGAACCTTCAGAAAAAAAAGAAAATATTCGTTTTATTGATGCAATTTCTAACAGTTTGCGCGAGTCCATGGAAATGCATCCCAACTTGGTTATCATTGGACAAGATATTGCGGAATATGGCGGTGCATTCAAAATCACCGATGGTTTTGTAGCTAAATTTGGAAAAGAAAGAGTCCGCAATACGCCCATTTGCGAAAGCGCGATTGTGTCGGCAGGCATGGGATTGTCAATCAACGGCTATAAGTCAATTGTTGAAATGCAATTTGCAGATTTTGTTTCCACGGGTTTCAATCCAATTGTAAATTTATTGGCAAAATCGCATTATCGTTGGCTTGAAAATGCTGATGTTGTAATCAGAATGCCATGTGGTGGTGGCTCGCAAGCAGGACCATTTCACTCGCAAACAAACGAAGCTTGGTTCACTAAAACACCCGGTTTAAAAGTGGTTTATCCTGCTTTTCCTGCGGATGCAAAAGGACTTTTAAACACTGCAATCAACGATCCCAATCCTGTAATGTATTTTGAACATAAACAACTATATCGTTCTGTATATCAAGAAGTACCAAAAAATTATTATACTATTCCATTCGGAAAAGCGTCGCTCATTCAAAAAGGAAATCAGGTTACGATCATTTCTTTTGGAGTTGGCGTTCATTGGGCTTTGGAAACCTTATCTAAAAATCCACAAATCGAAGCAGATTTGATTGATTTACGAACGCTTCAACCTTTGGACACAGAAGCAATCTACACGTCGGTGCGAAAAACAGGACGTTGCATCATTCTGCAAGAAGATTCACTTTTTGGTGGCATTTCAAGTGATATTTCAGCGTTGATAATGGAAAATTGTTTTAAATTCTTAGACGCTCCAGTAATGCGAAGCGGAAGTTTAGAAACGCCAATTCCGTTTGTAAAAGCATTGGAAGATCAATATTTGCCAAAAGAACGTTTTGAAATTGCATTGTTAGACTTACTCAATTATTAAGTACTTAATGAAACTTTTCAACCTTCAACTTTTTAACTTTTAAACTGTTAATGACACCACTTAACGAAAAATTGCTAATCAAAGAAGCCTCGATTCATAAATATCTATATGATAAAGAATGGTTTTTTTATCTGGAAGATATGAAGTTTTTTCTGCGGGAAGATTTATCTGCCGTAGAATTTATTTATTTGCCGATGGAAATTGACGGCGAACAAGAATTTGTAAAATGCGCCACATTTGAGGATATTATTCGAGGAAGGAAAGAATTGGTATAAATTGCGATTTAAATTAAAACAGTTATGTTCCATCGAGCGCAGTCGAAATGTTTTGATGTCCTCGACTGCGCTCGGACGGACAACTAAGTGGAACCTTTGACGATTTAAATATAATATTGATTGTTAATTACTTGTCCCATCGAGCGCAGTCGAGATGTGAGAAAAAGTCCTTAACTGCGCTCGGACGGACAATACACCATAAATTACAAAAATATATTATTTAGTACCATGCTAAAAAAAATCCCAACCTAAATATATAGATTGGGATTTTTTATAAATTACAAAATTATGGTTTCTAATATAATTTTGGAAAAATATCAGGTTTTGATTCTGACATAATTTCATATATTTTTTCGTAAATATCTTCAATAGAAGGTTTTGAAAAATAGTCGCCGTCGGTACCATAGGCTGGCCTGTGCGCTTTGGCTGTCAATGTTTCAGGTTTGCTGTCAATAAATTGATAACCATTTTGCACTTCTAAAATTTGTTGCAAAATATATGCAGAAGCGCCACCAGGTACATCTTCGTCAACAATCAAAAGCCGATTTGTTTTTTGTAAACTTTTTACAATATCATGGTTAATATCGAATGGCAATAAAGATTGCACATCTATTATCTCACAAGAAATGTTTTTTGATTTTAGATTATTCACAGCTTGTTGAATCAATCTGAGCGTGGAACCATAGGATACAATTGTGATGTCGTTTCCACTATTTATTGTTTCGACAACGCCTATTGCCGTTTGAAATTCACCAAAATTTGATGGAATTTCCTCCTTTAATCGATAGCCATTTAAACATTCTATTACCAAAGCAGGTTCGTCGCATTTTAGCAAAGTATTATAAAATCCAGCTGCTTTTATCATGTTTCGCGGTACAAGCACATGAATGCCTCGCACTGCATTTATAATCATGCCCATCGGTGAGCCCGAGTGCCAAATTCCTTCGAGTCGGTGTCCGCGTGTGCGAATGATTAAAGGTGCTTTTTGTCGGCCGGCGGTGCGATATTGCAATGTTGCCAAATCGTCGCTCATGATCTGAATGGCATATAAAAGATAATCTAAATACTGAATTTCGGCGATTGGTCGAAGTCCACGCATTGCCATTCCGATGCCTTGCCCAATGATGGAAGCTTCTCGAATGCCAACATCCGCAACGCGAAGTTCGCCATATTTTTCTTGCATTCCTTCAAGTCCTTGATTCACATCGCCAATGGCACCAGCATCTTCGCCAAAAATCAGGCATTGCGGATATTTTGTGAATATGGCGTCAAAATTGTCGCGCATGATGTGACGCCCGTCGGCTTCGCCTAAGTTATTATATATAGGTGCGACCTCTATTGCTGAGGAAATGTTTTTATTTGAGTTTGAAAATAGGTTGTCGCTAAATTGTGGTTGTGTTTTTTTAATGGAATTTGCGATCCATTCTGCAAATTCAGTTTGGTGTTTATCGCCAACGATACTGTATAGAATACTGCGAGCGGCCGATAAATATTCCTTTCGGACCGGTTCTTTAATTGATTTAAGTTCGTTTATTGTTTCATTAATAAATACAGTGTTTGATGTATCTCGCACAATTTTATCGAGAAGTTCAACAAGTTCCAAAAGTTCTTGTTTAATAGGATTTAGATAATTTATCCAAGCTGTTTTTTTACCTTCTAAAACTGCTTTTTTTGCCTCAATATCTATGGTATCGATTTGTTCTTGAGTGGCAATGTCGGTGGCTATCATCCAAAGTCGCATTTGACGCAGGCAATCAAACTCGACTTCCCAGTTGAGGCGTTCACCATCTTTATATCGCTCGTGCGAACCAGAGGTGGAATGTCCTTGTGGTTGCGTAAGTTCTTGAACGTGAATGAGAACAGGTGTGTGATTTTCGCGCGCAATTGTGGATGCTTTTTGATAAACAGCAATTAGATCTGCATAGTCCCAACCTTTTACGCGGAAAATTTCATATCCTTCATGGTGTTCGTTTTGCTGAAAACCTGACAAAATTTCAGAAATATTTTCTTTGGTAGTTTGATGTTTTGCGTGAACCGAAATGCCGTAATCGTCGTCCCAAACGCTAACAATCATAGGAACTTGCAAAACGCCCGCAGCATTAATTGTTTCAAAAAATAAACCTTCAGATGTCGAAGCATTTCCTATGGTTCCCCATGCGACTTCGTTTCCGTTTATGGAGAAATTGGTTTTATTTTCTATTCCAGCAACGTTCCGATATATTTTTGAAGCTTGTGCCAATCCGAGCAATCGAGGCATTTGGCCTGCGGTTGGTGAGATATCTGCGCTTGAGTTTTTTTGAATTGTAAGATTGTTCCATTCACCTTTTTCGTTGAGTGAAAAGGTGGAAAAGTGTCCGCCCATTTGACGACCTGCGCTCATGGGATCAAAATTTATGTCGGCATGACCATACAATCCTGCAAAAAATTGTTCGATTGATAGTTTTCCGATTGCCATCATGAAGGTTTGATCTCTGTAATATCCCGAGCGAAAGTCACCATTTTTAAAGGCTTTTGCCATGGCAAGTTGTGGCACTTCTTTCCCATCGCCAAAAATTCCGAATTTTGCTTTTCCTGTTAGTACTTCTTTGCGACCAAGCAGACTGCACTCACGACTGATGATGGCGGTTTTATAGTCTGCCAACACTTCGGTTTGAAAATCTTGAAATGAAAGGTTTTTGGTGTCGGAAGCTGTTATCATGGTAGTGCTTTATTTGTCGTACAAATCTATGAAAAAAAAGAGGTTTTTTGATAGTTTTTGGATTTTAAATTATATGCGGGTTGAAGGCTAATTTGTGAGATAGAGCTGAAGAATTTTGCGGGAGGCGCGAGAACAGAAAGAATTTCATAGGTTGGATTTTGCCACGAAGACACGAAGTTCGTGAAGAATCAATTTAAATGCATTTGCCATGAAAACACGAAGACCATGAAGTTAAAATTATTAATATTCAATTTTGCCACGATGGCACGATGGGCGCGAAGAATCAATTTAAATGCATTTGCCATGAAAACACGAAGACCATGAAGTCAAAATTATTAATACTCATTTTTGCAGAAAGGCAGGAAATTGCGACGGTTTTGGTTTGAGTTGTAATATATGGATGTTTTTTTGTAAGAAATTTTTGAAACGTAGTGAGGTTTGCGTTAGTGGTTGAGGCGGTATCCTGTCATTGCGAGGTAAGAAGGAATTTGTCATAAGGATTGCTTCATACCTCGCGATGACAGATTTAGCCGGAAGCACGACCCGAAGTTTTTACGAAGGGTAACGCCCAACAAAGCGTGCAATTGTGAACTGACGAAGTAAAATATTAATATTTCATTTTATGTTAAAATTTTATGCTATTTTAGTGCCTTATAATTAAAGTATGGAATATATTTTTGGGGAACATCGGGAGAAACGGGTTATTTTTTTGAAGTTTGCCTATGATCTTGATACGGTTCGCGAGGTGAAAACATGGATTGGTGCGTCGTGGAGTGCGTCGAAAAAAGTTTGGTATGTGTCGGATTCGGATTTTTATCGGTCGAAATTTGGTTTGCCTCTTGAAATTGTTGGCGGACGGGTTTTGGCGCGAATTGATTTGGTGAATCAGCCGGCTTTTAAGCGATATTTGGAAACGTTACAGTTGAAGGGTTATAGTGCGAGTACTTTGCGCACATATAGTAATGAATTTGCGCATTTTTTGTATGATTTGAAGCAAAATTCTGTTTGGGACGTCACGGCGGAGCGGGTGAGGAGCTATTTTGTGTACTGCACGGTAGAGCTAAAATTGGGGGAAAATGCGTTGCATAGCCGAATGAATGCGGTGAAGTTTTATTTTGAGAAAGTGCTTGGTCGCGAGAAATTTTTTGTGGATATTCCACGTCCAAAAAAGGCGAATTTGTTGCCAAAGGTGATTCATGGTTCGGACATTAAAAAATTGTTGACAACGACCAAAAACCTTAAACACAATACGATGTTGAAACTTGCGTATGGCATGGGATTGAGGGTTTCAGAGATTGTAAAGCTGAAGGTTGTGGATGTTGACAGTCGTTCGATGCGCGTTTTTTTAGGACGTGCCAAGGGCAAGAAAGACCGATATGCGAATTTGCCTGAGAGTGTTTTAGGTCAATTGCGGTTGTATTATAAGGAGTATAAACCGAAAGATTTTTTGTTTGAGGGACAGTATGGTGGGCAATATAGCATTAGAAGTTGCCAAGCGGTTTTCAAATCGGCTTTGAAAAAATCGGGTGTGAACAAGGCTGTTGGAATTCACAGTTTACGCCATAGCTTTGCGACACATTTGTTGGAGAACGGCACTGATATTCGGTTTATTCAGGAGCTTTTGGGGCATAAAGACATTAAAACGACATTGCTTTATACTAATGTTTCGGATGGTAGCATTCGGAATATTAAGAGTCCGTTGGATGGGTTACAGGATTTTGGTTAATGGGTAGTTGTTGACAGTTGGAGGTTGTTGGTTGATGGTTGTTAGTTGATGGTTGTATTTTTTGATTAACGAGTAATGATTAGCGATAAACGATTGCAGATTGTTTTGTGAAACTTATTAAATATTGATTTTTGAAAGTATGTGGCAGGTTTTGAATAAAAAATGTATATAATTGATTTTTTTAATTTAATTTAATTTAATTGCTAAAGGCTAAAAGCCAAATGCTAAAAGCTAAAAGTTGAAGTCTAAATGCTAATTATTAAGTTTGAACCTATGGATTTGGAGGATAAGAAATGGTTTGTGTTGCGGACGAAGTCGCGGGCGGAAAAGCTGGTTTCGGCGAGATTGGATGCGATTGGTGTGGTGAACTATTTGCCATTATATCACGTTGTCAAACAGTGGAAAGATAGAAAAAAGCGGGTGGAAGATGTTTTGATTAAAGGATATGTTTTTGTTCACGTTTGTTATAAAGAGCGCACTGTTGTTTATGATATAGTGGGCGTTAGTAACTATTTATTTGTGAATGGAAAAATTGCGGAAATAAAGGCAAAAGAAATCGAGAATTTAAAAATTTTTTGTAAGTTTGACGATATAATTATTGATTCATTAACGCCTCGGAAGGGTGTTGAAGTGGAGATTATTGCTGGAGAATTGTGCGGTTTTAAAGGCTTTATTCGCGAAGATGCCAAAGGTAAATTTGTTTGTTTGCATATTGGGGAGCTTGGTTTTTTTGCTTCAATTCGGATTTGCAAATTAGATGTGCGGCTTTTAAAATCGGTTGGGTAGATAGGTGCAAGGAGCGGTTTTGTAACTGACAAGGGCGAAGCCGTTTACGGAAATGACATATTGTGGAATATTTTTGCAATTTTTATTCCCTTATGAATTTTTGTTGTATGTTTGTTATGTTGTTGAATTTGTAAATAGAAGACATATTCGTTTTTTTAATAGATTTTAACAGAGTACTGACATTGAATGAGATAGAATGGATTGAGGCTAAGAATGCTTCGTCTATTTTGGAGTTGGCAGATATTTTCTTCCGAAATATGTGCGAAACACCAAAGTTAAAATAAATCTATACTTTTGTCTAAATTACATTCAAAATAAATGAAAAAGTCATTAAAAGAATATAGAAAAATTAACGGATTATCTCAAGATGAACTTTCAAAATTATCGGGAATTTCAATAAGAACAATTCAGAGAATTGAAAAAAATGCTACTTCTGCAAGTCCATATATATTGAAATCGCTGTGTAAGATTTTAAAAATTGATATTAAGGATTTAGTAGTAGAAAATGAAAACAAAGAATTTAATTTAGAAAATATTGCAACAATAAAAAAAATGAATTTTCTTGCATTATGTGTTTTATTTATTCCTTTTTCAAATTTATTACTTCCTGCTATTTTTTATTGGAAAAATAAAGAGGAATTAAATACTAAAGCAACGAAAATATTAAGTTTTCAAATTTTATGGACTTTAATTACTATAACTTTTTTGCTTTTATCGGCACATTTTGATATTTTTAAAAGTGGTCGGTTTCCAATTAACATATATATATTTTGCGTTTTAATAAATGTCTATTTTATAATCGAAACTTCAATTCGCTTGAATAAATCAAAAGAAATTTTAAAATTTGTTCCAAACCTATTATAAATACCTGTAAATCAATAATAAGTCATAAGAATGTCATATTAATTTCATAAAAATGTCGTGACATTTATAACTTTCATTTTAGATTTAGAGGTTAATTTTGTCTTCAAAGTATTAACCTCTAAAAAATAAACAAATGAAAAATTTATTAAGCACCTTTATAATAATTACACTTTTAACAGGATGTTCTAGCAGTTCACCAGACATTAATCTTAAAAAAATTGATAAATTAATTAGTGAATTAGTATCGGACAATAAAACAGTTGGAATAACATATGCAATTAATATAAATGATTCAATTTTCACTAGTAAATCATACGGATTTACTAATTTAGAAAGTAAAACTGAAATAACTAAAAATGATGAATTTAGAATTGCATCAATTACGAAACCATTTACTGCAACAGCAATTATGCAACTTGTAGAAAAGGATAAATTATCATTGAACGATACTTTATCTCAATTTTTCCCGAATTTACCTAATTCCAATAAAATTACAATTTATCAACTTCTTTCTCATACTTCTGGAATTCCAGATTGGTGGGAAGGCGAAATGCCAAAAGACGAGCCGAAAAATTTTCCAATGTGTAAAAATCCACATTTTTACATAGAGAGAATGAAAAAAATATCATTATTTGAACCAGGAACTTTTCATTATTATTCTAATACAGGCTATGTATTACTTGGAGAAATTATTGAAAATGTATCAGGATTATCGTATTCAGATTACATAATACAAAATATATTGATTCCGTCAGGAATGAAAAATACAGAAATGGAAGATGTAGAGAAATCATCTAAAAACTGGGTTGCAGGATACGCATACAATACTGAATTTAAAAACCCATTTACCAAACCACAATATTATCATATGCCATTTTCGGCTGGAGGTTTAAGATCAACTGCAACTGATTTAATTAGTTTTATAAAATCATTAAATAGTGGAAAACTAGTAACTAAAAAATCTCTAGAAATGATGACAACTTATGCACTATTAAACAATGGACAACCAGTTTATGAAAAATTATTTTCACCAAATGGTAACAAACCTGACTTTCCTAGTAATATAGAAAAGTTCGGATATGGCTTAGGATTTCAAATAATACAAAATTATGATACAAAAGTTATATCGCACGGAGGTGATATTGCAGGTTTCAATTCAGTTCTAATGTATATTCCCAAGAGCAAAACTACATTAATTATACTTTCAAATTCCGAAAATGGTTTACTTTCAAATTTACAAGAAATAGAAAAATTAGCCACATCAATTGAAATAAATAAAACAAAAGGCGAAAAATAAAAACATCTGCCAACAGCGGTTTGGCGCAATTGGGGTTTTAGGCGAACTTTAAAGTTGGTTTTGTACTTGGAAGTTGGTTTTTTATTCGATACATTTGGCTAA
>JAYWGW010000081.1:0-16264 GCA_043778045.1 Bacteroidota bacterium
CTTGCATTTAAATTTTTAACAAATTCTTTAAAATCCATATGTTTGTGATTTAGATCACAAATATAATAAAAATCTACATTATTCTAAAACATAACCTAAGTTTTTTATAAATAAGTACCTTTTTCAGTTTGCTAATATTAAATTATTCAATAAAAAAAAGTTTACATATCAATTCAAACGGTACCATTCGTAAAAAAAAAAAGCCTGATTTGAGAGTATCAAATCAGGCTGTAAATATTATATAACTTCGTTAAAACTGGTAACCAATTCTAACGCCTCCAAAAACTTGTGTGTTAATGTCAAATGTACTACCTCCTGTTGCTGTAGAAGAAGTTGTAACGTTTCCTACTCTAACTTCACTTACTGCGTCTTTACCGCTTCCTGACAAAATACTTAGGCCAGCTTCAACACCAAGATATACCTTTTTTGCAATGTAATAATCTGCGCCAGTAAGAAGTTGAATGCCAAAAGCGTTCCCCGCATTTCCACCACCACTATTTTTTATAAAATTACCATTTTGTTGAATCACTTCATTACTTTGGTTTGCAAACGACAGCACCAAGTCTGCGCCAGCAAATGTTGATAACCTGTTTGACCCTGCAAAATGTTTCTCAACACCTAAATTAATCTGAAATCTTGAATTTTTTTCAGTTGTTGTGATGGTGTTTGACGTATTTGCATTGTTGATTGACTCATCAGTTTCATTTTGTAGACCTAAACCCATTCTCAATCCAATGTTATCTTTTAAAAAATAACGGAATTTCAGATTATTTAAATTAAAGTTCGCATTGTTCAATCCACCTGACAACCCGACTTCAGTCGTAACTGTGCCTTTGCTTGGCTTGTAATCGGAAGAAGACTGCGTTGTTTGCGCATTAATAAAACCAAATGTTAAAATAGCAACAATAGAATACAATACTTTTTTCATAATTTTTTGTTTTAAAATTTATAAGGCGAAATTAATTTTTATTCTTAAACAATACAATGTTATTTTAAACTATAACTTTTATTTAAGATTATTAATACGTTATTAGGATGATTTATTAATTATTATAAAAATATTACAATATTTATTGAAAAATAATAAAATGCAATTTATTTAATCAATACTAATACATTAGAATGGTAATTTTCTTACCGAAATTACTCTAATATAAATCAAAAAAATAACTATTTACCTATCAGAAACATAATATAAATTTTTCACGTTATTATATTCTACATATCATAGGAATATTACTCCGACCATGTGTCAAGAATCAAATTTCGTAGTATTTTATTTCAATCCTGACAGACGTATTGTCAAAGCATCAATCTTAGACAATGCGTCGGATTGTTTTTGGCGTTCGTTTGCCAATACATTTTCAGGTGCGCCTGAAACAAATTTTTCGCTGTTTAGTTTTTTCTCAACGGACGCCAAAAAGCCTTGAATGTAAATTAGTTCTTCTTGAATTTTTTTAATTTCATCTTCAACATTTACTGCGCCTGCAACAGGTACAAAATATTCGTTGGTTCGAATTCTGAACGAAAGTGCGCCACCTACTTTTTCTGAAACATATTCAAAATTTGCTAAATTGCAAAGTTTTGAGATGACGATATCAAAGTCGCGATTGCTATTTTCATTATCAACAACCTGCAAAGTAATGGCGTCTTTAAATGGAATGCTGTTTTGTTTTCTGATAGTTCGCAATTCTGATATCACAATCTCAGCCGATTCAAAATTTGTAATAATTTCGGCATCAAAAGGAAGAATAGCTGGCCAAGTGCAAATTATTAAAGCTTCTTCAGGTGAACGACTTGCAATCAAATGCCAAATTTCTTCGGTCAAAAATGGCATAAACGGATTGAGTAACTTCAAATTATTTTCAAACAATGCAATCACGGCATCAAACGTAATTTTATCAATTGGTTGTTGGTACGCTGGTTTTACCATTTCAAGAAACCACGAACAAAAATCGTCCCAAACCAACTTATAAATCGACATTAAGGCGTCTGACAACCGGTATTTTTCAAAATTATCTTCAATTGACAATAATGTTTGCTGAAATTTTGCCTCGTACCATTCCACCGCAATCCGCGACGATTCGGGTTGCGGAATTTCGGCACTGATTTCCCAACCCTGGGTAAGTTTGAAAGCATTCCATATTTTGTTTGAAAATGATTTTCCTTGTTGACACAATTCTTCGTCGAACATGATATCGTTGCCTGCCGAAGCGCTCAAAAGCAATCCAACACGAACGCCATCGGCTCCAAATTTCTTGATTAGTTCCAACGGATCCGGAGAATTTCCAAGAGATTTTGACATTTTTCTGCGCTGTTTATCTCGAACCAATCCCGTCAAATAAACGTTTGAGAATGGTTTTTTTCCTGTGTATTCATATCCTGCAATAATCATTCTGGCAACCCAAAAGAATAGAATATCTGGCCCTGTTACCAAATCGTTTGTTGGATAATAATATTTAAAATCTACGTTTTCAGGATCTAAAACTCCTCCAAAAACCGACATCGGCCATAACCAAGACGAAAACCATGTGTCCAAAGCATCTGCGTCTTGTTTTAAGTTTTCAATGGTTAGTTGTTGGTTGTTGGTTTTATGTTTTGCTAAAAATAATGCGTCATCGATATTTTCTGCAACCACAAAATCTTCTTTTCCATCACCATAGAAATATGCTGGAATTTGCTGTCCCCACCAAAGCTGACGCGAAATGTTCCAATCACGGATGTTTTCTAACCAATGTTTGTAGGTGTTGTCAAACTTTTTTGGATATAGTTTGATATCATTTGTTTCCAAAACTGCTTTGATGGCAGGTTTTACCAAATCTTCCATTCTCAAAAACCACTGGTCTGACAGTCGAGGTTCGATTACGGCTTTTGTGCGTTCCGACGTCCCAACTTTATTTAAATGCGTTTCGGTTTTTTCTAATGCACCAATTTTTTCTAATTCTATTGCAATTTCAGCGCGAACCACAAAGCGGTCTTTGCCTTGGTAGTGCAATCCGAAACTGTTAAGAGTGGCGTCTTGATTGAAAATATCTATGATTTCTAAATTATGTTTCTCGCCTAATGCTTTGTCATTTACGTCGTGCGCTGGCGTGACTTTCAAACATCCTGTTCCAAATTCGATGTCAACATATTCATCGCCGATGACAGGAATTTCGCGGTTGACAATCGGAATAATCACTTTTGTTCCTATTAAATGCGCAAAACGTTCATCATTTGGGTTGACACAAATGGCGGTGTCGCCAAAAATGGTTTCAGGGCGTGTGGTTGCAACTGTTAAAAATTCAGCAGAATCTTGAATTTTATATTTTAAGAAAAACAGTTTACCTTGTTGTTCTTCATAGATAACTTCTTCGTCGGATAGCGTAGTTTTAGCCTCGGGATCCCAATTTACCATGCGATAACCACGATATATTTGTCCTTTATTATATAGATCAACAAATGATTTTATAACAGACGCCGACATGTCAGGATCCATAGTGAATTTTGTTCGCGCCCAATCGCAGGAGCAACCGAGTTGTTTGAGTTGTTCGAGAATGGTTCCACCATATTTGTCGGTCCAATCGTAGGCGTGTTTAAGAAATTCTTCGCGAGATAAATCCGCTTTATTAATGCCTTCAGACTTTAGTTTGGCAACAACTTTGGCTTCGGTCGCAATTGACGCATGGTCTGTTCCTGGAACCCAACAGGCGTTGAATCCTTTGAGGCGCGCACGACGAATCAACACGTCTTGTATGGTGTTGTTGAGCATGTGTCCCATGTGCAAAACGCCCGTTACGTTTGGTGGCGGAATGACGATGGTGTATGGTGTGCGATGATCTGGCGTGGATGCAAAATAGTTGTGTCGCATCCAATAGGCATACCATTTTTGTTCTACTGTTTTGGAATCGAATTGCGCTGGAATGGTCATTATGATGATTTATTTAAATGAAAATATTTTTATACCTATATTATACAACCTAAAAAATGACGCCAACTTAAAAGAAAGAAAACAAGCTTGATCATAGTCCCGACCCACCTAACGGCGCGCAAGCAAGGGAAAAACATTTTTTTTGCTTTTTTCGGCAAAAAAAATTTTTGGAATGATGGCGGGTAGTATCTTGAAAATATGACAAATGTTTACAACTTCAAATCCTCTGAATCTATATTTGGCATGTGGTTTGCATTTGTAGCAAAAGTAAATAAATTAAGTGGTTTGGAAAATTTAAGATTTATTTATTTGTGTTTCGGATAAAAGAAATTAATTTTACACGTGACTAATTTTATATTGTTATGAAAAAATACCTATTTTTTGGAATTTTGATGATGTCGGTGATTGTTTTTGGACAAAAAGGTGCAAAAATTGAGTTTTCTGCGCCTGACAATACGATGGATTATGGGTCGGTTTATAAGGAATCTGACAACGGTGCTCGGACTTTTGAGTTTACCAATACGGGAAGTGAACCTTTGATAATCTCGAATGTAGCATCAACATGCGGTTGCACGGTGCCTTCAAAGCCTGATGCGCCAATTTTGCCTGGGAAAACTGGTAAAATTACAGTCAAATATAACATGAATCCTGGTCCGATTCGCAAGACAATTACCGTGGAATCAAACGCGGTGAATGTACCCGATGGAAAAGTGATCTTAAAACTTAAGGGCGAAGTGCTTGTAAAAGAGGTTGTTAATCCGATGGAAAAGAAAAAATCGATGATGAGTAATTAGTCCCATCTCAAAAGCCCATCCCCGGCCCTTCCCGAAGTGAAGGAAGATTATGCTGGAGAGTTGGCTTGGAGATGCTTTCCAAATATTTTAAAGTTGCTTCGGCAACTTTTTTAGTTTTCGAGGATTTGGATTTCGACGCGACGGTTGGAAGCGCGCTCGTTTTCGGATTTTTCAGGAATTGGGAAAAGCGTTTTTGTGCCTCCGAAACCAATGTAGGACATGCGGGATTTTGAAATTTCGTTGGCGACAAGAAAATTGTAAATGGCTTTTGCACGCTGTCCCGAAAGGTCTTTTTTGTCGTCGATGTTGCAACACAAATGTCCTTGAATTTGAATTTTTAGTGTCGAATTGAGCTGCATGACGGTCAGCAATTCAAACATTCGCGGGCGCGATTGTGGGATTACGATGAAGGTGTTTATAATAAAATTCAGATTTCTTATGTTGAGAATTTCGCCTTTTTTTGCTTCATTTACTTCTTTCATGAACGCTTGGTCGAGAGGCATTTCGGATATGGTTCCGTCAATGTTTTGAAAAGTCAGTTTTTCGGGAAACTTGATTTCAGATTTTTGGATCGGTTTTGTTTCGGGTTTTTTTATCCCTAAAATTTCATCTTCGCGTATGAAATCTTTTTGTTCTATGTAATATAAAGTTACTTTTCGGTTTTCAGATTTAATTTTTGAAAGGTTGTGCAATTCACCAAAACTTCGGGTTTTGAAATCGTCTCTGAATTTTAGTTTGTTTTTTATGATGTTGAAAACCGTGTTAATGCGCCGTTTTGCAAGTGTGTCGTTTGCAAATATGGTTCCGTCTTCATCGCAAAATCCGTTGGCACCAATGATTTTTATGGTTGGATTTTTTTTAATAAAATTTTGCAAGTTTGCCGATTCGTTTTTAGATAAATCGAATTTATTTGAATTGAAAAAAATTGAAAACTGCGATTGGGCGTTTGCGAATATGAAGCTGAATAAGAAATAAACTACAATGGCTTTTTTCATGGTGAAAATAAAAACGAAAGATATGAAATTATATTGCTAAGATTTTCAGTGTTTTCCACGAATTATAAGAAAATAGAATTTTAAAAGAATTTGACGAATCGTGTTGGTTTGAAATGTTGTGCGAAATTATGTTATGATTAGGTTGCAAAAAAAATCTTAAATGGTTAGTTAGGAATTATGGCTGAGGTTTTCCACGAACTATAAGAAAATAGAATTTTTAAAGAATTTCACGAATCTTCTGGGTTTTAAATTTGTAGATAACGGAAGTTAAATTCATAAAAAATCCTGCTGGGTGGAGCAGGATTTTTAAGGATGTTATTATTTTGTAAACAGCAATTCTCGGTATTTTGTGAGTGTCCAACTTTCGTTATCGACCAAAAGTTCGAGTTTGTCGCAGTGTTCGCGTATATCTTCGAAATATGGTTTCACTTTGTCACAATACATTTCTGCCATTTTTTGGGCATCGGTCAACTGATTTGCTTTTTTGCGAGCATCAATCATTTTTTCGACTTTGGTGTTGATTCCTTCGATGTGTTCTGAGATTTCTCGAATCAGTACAATTTGTTCTTTTCCGATTTTTTCAAATTCTTTACCAAAGATTTCTTTTAACCCTTTTACGTTGTCAATCAGCGTATTTTGATATTTTATGGCTGTTGGTATCACATGATTTCGAGCGATATCACCCAGAACGCGTCCTTCAATTTGAATTTTTTTAGTGTATTCTTCCAATTCAATTTCATATCTTGCCTCAACCTCAACATGGTTCATTACATTCATTTCTGAATATAGATCCAATGCTGCTTGAGAAACTTTCGCTTTTAATGCCAATGGTGTGGTTTTAAAATTTGACAAACCACGTTTTTTTGCCTCTTTTTCCCAAGCTTCACTGTAGCCATCGCCTTCAAAAAGAATTTTTTTAGATTGTTTGATATATTCTCTCAAGACATTGAAAATAGCATCGTCCTTTTTCATGTCTTTAGTTTCGATCAAAGTATCAACTTCTTTTTTGAAATCTTTCAATTGTTTGGCAACGATTGTATTTAAGGTTGTCATCGCATTTGCACAATTTGCAGAAGAACCAACGGCCCGAAATTCAAATTTATTTCCTGTAAAGGCAAACGGTGATGTTCTGTTTCTGTCGGTATTGTCTAAAAGCACATCTGGAATTTTACCAACAACGTTCAACTTCAAATCTGTTTTTTCTTCTGGCGATAATTTTCCGTCAGAAACGCCTTCTAAATTAGCTAACACTTTGGTTAATTGTTGTCCAATAAACACCGAAATAATTGCAGGTGGAGCCTCGTTAGCACCCAAACGATGGTCATTTGTAGCAGTTGCAATTGAGGCACGAACTAAGGTTTCATATGTGTCAACAGCTTTAATTGTATTGATAAAAAACGAAAGAAATTGCAAGTTGCTCATCGGTGTTTTGCCTGGACTTAATAGGTTTACGCCTGTGTCCGTTGCCATTGACCAATTGTTATGCTTGCCCGATCCGTTTACACCTTTAAAAGGTTTTTCATGAAAAAGTACTTTAAAATCGTGGCGTTCGGCAACTTTTTGCATCACATCCATTAGCAAAGAATTGTGATCTACAGCCAAGTTGGTTTCCTCAAATATTGGTGCCAACTCAAATTGATTTGGCGCTACTTCATTGTGTCTTGTTTTTACGGGAATTCCCAAAAGCATGCATTCTTGCTCAAGTTCACGCATATAATTCATAGCGCGAGTTGGTATAGATCCAAAATAATGATCGTCAAGTTGCTGTCCTTTTGCAGATGTGTGTCCAAGCAATGTTCTACCCGTCATAATGATATCCGGACGCGAATTTGCAAGCGCGTTATCAATAAGAAAATATTCTTGTTCCCAACCCAAAGTGGCGGTAACTTTTTTTACGTTTTTATCAAAATATTTGCAAACATCGGTCGCAGCTTGGTCTATGGCATGCAGGGCGCGCAAAAGTGGCGTTTTGTAATCCAAAGCTTCACCTGTATAAGATATAAAAACAGTTGGAATACAAAGTGTTGTACCATATATAAAGGCTGGCGAAGTTGGATCCCAAGCCGTATATCCACGGGCTTCAAACGTGTTTCGGATGCCACCGTTTGGAAAACTTGAAGCATCTGGCTCTTGCTGAACCAATTGTGCACCACCAAATTTTTCAACTGCGTCTGAGCCATCGTAAGAAGTTTCAAAGAACGCATCGTGTTTTTCGGCCGTTGTTCCTGTTAAAGGTTGAAACCAATGCGTGTAATGGGTTACACCTTTTGATAATGCCCATTCTTTCATTCCCATAGCAATATATTCTGCCAACTTTCGATCGATTTTTGTGCCATGTTGCACGGCATCTTTCACGCCTTTGTGCGCATCCGCAGTCAAAAACTGACGCATGGCTTTATCATTAAAAACATTGGCACCAAAAATGTTTGATTTTCTGTCCGATTCTTCAAATTTTACTGCCTTTCGTGTTGTGGCTTCCTTTATTGCTTGCAAGCGAAATGTTGACATAATTTTATATTATTTTGTTATACCCCTATTTTTATGGTGCAAATATAAATAAAAAATATAAAATAAAGAATTTGACCCCTGTATTTTTGACTAAGATCAGAAAAAAAGAAGCAAGATGCAAGAAGCAAGATGTGAAAAGTGAGATGTGCAAAGCAAGAAACAAGATATACGAAGTAAAATGTAATATTTGAAATAATTATTATAGAAATGTTAATAAACACTAAAGATTCAAAAATAACTATAAAAATGTTATAAATTATTTCACAAAAAAAAGTTGTAAAATTTTATATTTTCATACAAAACCTTACAACTTTTGAAAACATTACAATATTCTACTTACAGCTGTATTACTTTTTTGTCGCTAATGTTGTATCGTTTTAAAACCGCATGATAGTCAGAAAAATCTTCGGCTGTTGCCATTCGACCTGAAAAAAATCCTGGAATAATCACAATGCGAAATGTCTGATTATTTAAGTAATTCGGGGTTAAAGCCAAGTTATAATCTCCATTTGCATAGATTGTGAAGTCTTGTTTAGAAAAATCAAAATCATAATCCAATTGACCTTCTGGTAGAAACAATGTGCGCGGAATCAATTGCCAAATTGGAGTTGTTGGATTTATTGTCCCTGCCAATCTGTAGATTAAAATGTTATCTGATGCAAAAATAACAGGATTTAAAACTCTATAAATTTCATATTGACCAGCATTTAAAACAAAATTCACACCTTTCAATTCAAAAACTTCTGCGATTGTGTCGTCGTCTTGTTGTGGCTCTTGTATAATTTCATTTCTTTGGCAAGCATTTAGCATTATCATCCCGATAATGGCAAAAAAGAGTGTAATTTTTTTCATTTTAGTTAGAGTTAGTGATTTATATTTAAACTGTATTCATTTATTGTGCCAAAAAAAAAATTAATTAAAAATTTTTTATTTACACGATATTTTTACACATTCTGAATTTTTCAAAGTGCACGAATAATTAGTACTTTTGCAATATGGAAAAAACTTATAAACTTTATATGTTGATGTTGGGCTGTCGCCCCGAAGGTCGATTTACGGAACAGCACGATATTTTTTTCGGTATCGGACAATCCATAAAAGATTTGGTGCCGAATATTATAAAATTTTGGCCCGAAGCAAAAGGTAAAATTCATATTGACGCTTGGCGCGAAGTTACGCATGTTGATAATTTTGAAATTTCTGTCGTAAATAAAAACGAAAATCATCAAAATGAAAATCAATTATTTTTCATTAATCTTGGTGGATATAAAGAAAATGAATTTGAAGAATATCATTACAAAGTGTTAGCTGTTGCAAAAAATATAGCCGAGGCAGGCCATCAATCCAAACAAACTACTTTTTATAAACATTGCGGTTTTGCGGGTGCACCCTCACATATTGATGATAAATTTGGCGTAGATATTGATGATTTATATAAAGTATCAGATATTTTGGAACTCGATCTAACTCAGAAATTTGATTTGAAAATTGTGAAATCTGAACATGTGATTGAGGATAAATTGCACATTGGGTATTTGAAAATTGGAGGAATTACGAATTAGAAATTACGAAATATCAATTACGAATTACGAAATAGAAATTACAAGTTATCAATTACGAATTAGAATTTACGAATTAAGAAATTTAAAAATGAGTCGAAACACCGAAGGAAATATAAAAAAGCATAACGATAAGTTGCATAAAGCGCAAGATAAAGCGAAGCAAAAAGCGACAGACAGGAAAGAAAAGTTGAAAGAAATTGCTCAAAAATTCAAACAAAACAAAGATGAACAATCCTAAATTTGAGGTGCTAAAAACTGATATTCAAGAAATTATCGACCTTATTGCCACAAAAAAATACGTTGAAGCGGTTGAAAAGCACACCACAACGAGTGAGCTTTTAGACGAAATTCTTGACCATCTGAGTGATGATGCTGACTTGATTGAAGTCAGCAAATATCAGGTTTTGCTTAATAAATTGTTTGAGAAGTTGGAGCAATAGGATGCATTTTGTTTAAATATAAGTCATAACGATTGCGAAATATCGTTTTTTATTATATACAATTATCCCATAAATAAATGATTGTTAATGAATTGAAGCGTTAACGTACTTTTAAACTTTATAGCTTTTAAACTTTCAACTTCCTTACAAACAACATTTTTTATACTTTTTCCCACTTCCACATGGACAATTGTCGTTTCGATTGGCATTTGGATAGGTATTTTTTGGTTTGCTGTTTTCTATTCGTAGCAAATCTTGCTCAGAAATAAAATCATCTTCATTGCCTTCAAATTCTAAAGCATCTTGATAAAGGTCTGCGATTGAAACGACTGTTTTTATATTATCTTGTCGCTCTGTATTATCAAATTCTTCTTTTACAGCTTTCCATTTTCCGCACATAAAAACATCCACAATTTTGTCTTTATAAAGTTGTTTAATTTTAGGCATTAAATTGCGGAACTTAAAATCTATGGAGTCCGCAACAATAAAGCCCAAAAATTCTGTGTCAAGATAATTTTTGTGATTGTTGGAGTCTAACGATTTGTCGATTATTGCTTCAAAATATTGATTAATTTGTGGTTGAAAATCAGTGTCTTGATACCCAAATTGTTCTAAAGCAGACAAAACCACAATTTTTCCGTTTTTAGACATATTGTCTAACATCAAAAATTCAAATAACAAATTTCTTTGGTTTTCTGCGGTCAAAAATAAGCCTTGCCAAATGTTTTCCATCATAAAATCATGATAGTAAAACTCGAGAAAATCATCGTCGTTTTTAAAAATTTCTAAGAGTTTTGGCAAAGATTCAGTTGCTTTTATCTCACCCAAAATAAGCGTTGCGTGAATCAGAAAGAACAATTGTTCAAAGTCAAGATCTTCGGTGCTGTAATAATGATAATTATGTTCAGCATCCTCTAAAACCGCTTCCAAATCTTGAATCAAAGAAGCTCTTGGCAATTCTAAAATACGTTTCAAAACGCTTTTCGGAATATTCATATCATACCGATAGAGCATCAAAATTTCAGGATGATGGAATTTTGGAATTTTATATTTATTATGATCTAAAACCTTCGCCACAATTGGACTGCGCTGTTTTTCATTATTTTTCTGATGCCAATTTTTCGGCTCACTATCGGTGTCTTCCTCTGCTTTTATGGCGTTATGAATGAAAAATCCTGCACGATGAACATCGGAACTATCAGGATCTAATTCATTGATAATGTTGAACCTCGCAATAGCGTCATCGATACGGTCAACTGCACATAAATATTGAATTGCAGTTGACATATATGCCGTCACTTCCGTCGTATGAAAAATTTTTCTATCGGGATAAAACGCTTCCAATCGTAGGTCTGAACCAATCAAAGGCTCCACTTTATCATATTCCTTATTATGAATGTGTTCATTAGCTTTATTCAATATTGCGAATAAATACGTTGGATGTTCGGTCAAAATCCATTGGTTCACTTCCATGGCTTTGTCCATTTTACCACGGATTTGATAGGTAACAGATAGAAAATTTTTCAGCTGAGGCGTATATGGATGTTGGATCACCATCTGAATCAATTCCTCAATTACTGAATTGTTTTTTTTATCATTTGCTTTCGCATATAAATCTACGAATTGCAATTTTAGTTGTGGTGTAACCGCAAACATTTCATCCTGAAAAGACGGATCGTTGGTTATTTTTACTTTAGAAATATCGTATGGCATTTGTATTTATTTTTATTTTTTTTTCTTTTTAACTACAATTTTTTTCTTCTTTAAAATCTTATTTTGGATTTTGACAATTTGCGACACGGAGCAAGATTCTGATTGAAAATACCATTTGGTATAAACCGATTTTCGGTCTGCATGCGCAAACGGAATAAGCTTCAGTTGGTTGTTTGCATCCAATTTTTTGAGTAGATGCTTAATAGGCAAACCATCTTTCTCGACTTTAGAAAAAACGCCCGCCAACACAAAATAGGGCATCATGTCTCGTGCAGGAATTTTTTTGACAGATTTGTTTAAGTCAAAATAGTCTTTTAAGACGAGATTAATTTTTGTTATTTTATCCATGAATATGAGGTCGAACGTTTGAAAGTCGTAAAGTTTAAATGTTTAAAATATGATGAAATTTATATTATGAAATGTTTGTAATTAATCTACAATCGTTGAAAATTATTTAATAAATATTAACAGCAAAAATAATATAAAACACAATTCAATATAATTTTTTAGCAATGTTTTACTCCTTTATATATTTCACAATTTTTTCAACAACTGCATCATCACCCAAAATTTTCTTATGCCCAAGTTGATTGGTCAGCAATAATTTGCCGTTTTTTAGATGATTGTATATGTTGTGCGCACAAAAAACAGGCACTTCATCATCATTATTATCATGGATTACGAAAACAGGCGTGTCAATAACCGATGCAGATTTGTATGCTGACAAATCGTTCATTGGTTGGTTATATTTGCGTTCAAAATATGTTTTTAGCAATTCGATATATTTTGGTGGCAAGCCAAGTTTTGCAATAAAATCTTTAATAATGTCTTCAACTTTGTCGGCAGCACCGATTGTAATTATTTTTTGAGTATTAAAACCCAATCGACAGGCATTAAGTATAGAAATTCCACCGAGCGAATGTCCGATGCTTGCCTCAAAACCACCGTAAATTCTTTCGAGTTCTAAAATAATTTCAATAAATTCGAGCATAATGGTTCTGTTTCCTACTGATTTTCCGTGTCCCGGCGCATCAAAACTAATGGTTTTATAGCCGTTTTGCAATATCGCATCAGCAATTTTTACGAGTTGCGTTCCCCTACCCGACCAACCGTGAGTCAATAAAACAAGTTTTTCGCTATTGCCATATTCATAAACAACAACAGATTTATTTATGGCGGGAATAAATATATTTTTCTGAACACTTTTCTGATCCATTTCTAATTCGCGTTTGGGAATTGCAAATTTCATTGGTGTTCCAAACAATTTTGCAATAAAAGCAGTTGTCCACTTTTCGGAAATTTTCGATAAAAATGCAATCGGGAGCGAAATCGATTTCGGAATCTTTAAAGTTTTCGGCTTATTTTTATGTTTTATTGGCATTTTGATAATTTTCTGTACACGTTATGATTTTATCATTTTTTTAGTAAATTTAGAAACGATAAAATTAATTAAAAATGCAGTTACAAACCCGAATTATTATAGAAAATGTTTCGCCGCAATTGGACGGCGGAAAATTTGCAATCAAAAGAATTGTTGGTCAAAAAGTTGAAGTAACTGCCGATGTTTTTCCTGATGGACACGATATTATTGCTTGTTGTGTCCACTATAAGCATGAAAATGACAAAAAGTATGCAGAAGTTCGCATGCAAACAACTGAAAATGATGGATATACGGCAAGCTTCACGACTGAAAAGCAAGGTTTTTATTCTTATTTTGTTGAAGGTTGGGTGGATTATGCACTCAATTGGCAACACGGAACAGAGCGAAAAATTCACGACAATCAATATGTGAAATCTGAACTTTTGGAGGGCGCGGAATATGTAAATGCGATTTTGAAACAAGCAAATGCCGAAGAAAAAGCATATTTGAAACAAGCGTCAGCTTATTTCTCAAACGATAAAGAATACGATAAAGCCGTTGAAGTGGCAACCTCAGCAGAATTGACCGCAATTTTCAAAAAATATCCTACTAAAACCTTAGCCAACAAATCAGCTGAATTGCAGGTTTATGTAGATCGAAAAAAAGCATTATTTTCAACTTGGTATGAATTTTTTCCACGTTCAGCATCGTCTAAACCCAACACGCACGGCACTTTCAAAGATTGTGAGGCACTTTTGCCTCGAGTTGCCGAAATGGGATTTGACACCTTATATTTTCCACCCATTCACCCGATTGGGGAAGTGAACCGCAAAGGCAAAAACAACGCCACAACCGCTCAAATTGGCGACGTAGGTTCGCCATGGGGTATTGGTTCTCACTTCGGTGGACACAAAGCCACGCACCCCGAATTAGGCTCGATTGCAGACTTTAAACAGTTAGTAAAAAAAGCGCAAGACCTTGGCATTGAAGTCGCTATGGATTATGCCTTGCAGTGTGCGCCCGATCATCCGTATGTGAAAGATTTTCCGCAATGGTTCAAATGGCGACCCGACGGAACGGTACAATATGCCGAAAATCCGCCAAAAAAATACCAAGACATTCAACCTATATATTTTGAAAGTAACGATTGGAAAAACCTTTGGAAAGAATTGCTCGACGTTGCGCTGTTTTGGATTGAAGAATGCAACATAAAAATATATAGAGTTGACAATCCGCATACTAAACCGTTTTATTTTTGGGGTTGGCTGATTGGTGAAATAAAAAAGAAACATCCTGATGTTTTGTTTTTGGCAGAGGCTTTTACACGTCCGAAAATTATGAACGAGTTGGCGAAGCAAGGGTTTTCGCAATCGTACACCTATTTTACATGGCGAAATTCTAAAAAAGAATTGACGGATTATGTTACTGAATTGACCACAACCGAACAAAAAGAATTTTACAGACCGAATTTTTGGCCCAACACGCCCGACATCAATCCGTTTGCGTTGCAAAGTGGGAATGAATCGGTGCACTTGCAAAAATATTTTTTGTCAGCAACATTATCATCAAGTGTTGGTTTGTATGGGCCTGTTTTTGAATACCGCGTTTGTGAGCCGATGGCACCCGGAAAAGAAGAATATTTGAATTCCGAAAAATATGAATTTTATCAATGGAATTGGACGATTCGCAATAAAATTACGGCTTTGATTACGACGATAAATCATATCCGAAAAGAAAATGAATCGTTGCAACAGACTAACAATATTGTTTTTTGTGAAACTAACAACGACAATATTATGGCATATTATAAGTATGATGATGTGCTACAAAACAAAACTTTGATGGTGGTTTCGCTTGATGGCGAAAATAAGCAAAATGCTATGGTGCGCATTCCGATTGAAAAAATGGCGCAAAATCCGTTGAATATTAAGGATTTGATTACTGGAAATTCGTATCAATGGGCGCAATTGTGGAATTATGTGGAGTTGACGCCTGAAATGCCGTTTCATTTGTTTAGGGTTGAGTAGGTTTTAAATTTGAATCTATGTGGTTAGAAAAAATGTTTATTTTTTGCCACAGATTTAAAAGATTTGCACAGATTTTTTAATTTTTAAAAATTTAAAAATTTTATCAGATTACTACTAATGTAGAAGTTTGTTGCATTTTGTGTTTAAAATGTTATTTTTGATTATTGGTGTTTTTGCGTGAGGGATTGCAACGGAGCTCTTGGCATTGCGGGGAACGAAGCTATGTGCAACGAGGGATTGCTTCGTTCCTCGCAATGACAAAGCGGGAGTGGAAAGCCCGACCTATTGTTTGTTTTCGCGACTTTTCTCGCGAAAACAAACAATAGGACACGCCCAAAGTAGTTAAAATTTTATGATATGAATTATGTAGTTGCGACCAATTTTGTAGACAAAAAATTATAATAAATGAAAGAAAATAAAATAAACGAAGACGCTTTTCAGAATCCATTTGTGTTTAAAACGGCTTGGAAAGACGCGTTTGAGGACAAGGACTTTGTCAAGATTTTTGCATCAGATATTCTCGAACAATATATCGTGAACAAGCGCTGGTATGGCGGAAAGGCAAGCACTTTGAAGTATATTGAAGTGGTTGATTATTTTAAAATTACGTCGAAGAAAAACACCTATTATGGTGTGCTTTTGGAGGTGAATTTTAAAGAGGCGTTTTATCAGCATTATTTTATGCCGATTTCGTTTATGAAGGAGGACGAATTGGACACGAACACGATTATTGCGCCCGTGAAAATGAATGGCATTGACGGTTTTTTGGTGGATGCGCTTCATCAGGAGGATTTTAAGAAATTGATGTTTGACAATATCATTAATGCTAAAGAAAATTCTACTGGAAAATTAAAGTTTCACAAGGGCGAAAAATTGGTCGATAAAGAATATATTTCGTCTAAATTTATGGGTGTCGAGCAGAGCAACACATCGATAATTTATAACAATACGTTGG
>JAYWGW010000082.1:0-3670 GCA_043778045.1 Bacteroidota bacterium
AAAAATGGCAACAATTACTGCTGCAGACGTAAACAAATTAAGAACCATCACCGGAGCCGGAATGATGGATTGCAAAAAAGCACTTGTAGAAGCCGAAGGCGATTTTGATTTAGCCATCGAAAACCTTAGAAAAAAAGGACAAAAAGTTGCTGCAAATCGTTCCGACAGAGATTCAAGCGAAGGTGCTGCAATTGCTGTTGTGAATGCAGACAAAACCGCAGGTGTAGTAATCACACTTAATTGTGAAACAGATTTCGTTGGAATGAACGAGAGCTTTGTGAAAATGGCAAATGATCTTGCTGTTTTGGCATTGAATTATAAATCAAAAGAAGAATTTTTGGCTGCAGATTTCAATGGAATCACGGTTGCTGACAAACTAATTGAACAAACAGGCGTAATTGGAGAGAAAATCGAAATCAGAACTTTCGAAACGCTTGAAGGTGCTTTTGTTGGATCATACATTCACTCAGGTAACAAAATTGCAACACTAACTGCATTGTCTCACAACATCGAAGGCGCAGAAGAAGTGGCACGCAACATCTCCATGCAAGCAGCTGCCATGGCACCAATTGCTTTGAACGAAAGTGGCGTTGATGCAGATACAATCGCAAAAGAAATCGAAATTGCAAAAGATTTGCTTCGTCAAGAAGGTAAGCCAGAAGCGATGTTAGACAATATTGCAAAAGGAAAATTAGCACGTTTCTTTAAAGACAACACACTTGTAAACCAAGATTATATCAAAGACAACAAACTTTCAGTTGCCCAATACGCGCAATCTCTTAACAAAGATTTAGTGGTAACAGGTTTCAAAAGAGCGGCCTTAGGTTAAGCCAATTTGTATTAAATTATAAAAATCCCTCTCGAAAGATTGGGATTTTTTTTGGTTAATAATTTTAATATGCTTTTGGGTGTACCTCGCCGCGGCGAGTCGGGCTTTCCATTCTCGCTTTGTCATTGCGAGGCACGAAGCAATCTCTCACCAGAGTGCTTTGTGCATCGCAAATGCAAGAGCTCCATTTCAACGTGTTCGCCGAAAGCCAATCCCTCACACGGGCGTAACGTCATAAAACAAAAACAATATTCATTTTAAAAAACGTTAATATTTTTTTTTGCGGTTATAGGACTTTACGACTTTTGACTTTCAAACTTTCGACTTTTCGACTTTCCAACTTTCCAACTTTCCAACTTTCGACTAATACTTGTTCCGAAACCAAACCTTCATCCATTCACGTTTCAAAATCATGAACGACACTTGCTCCGAAAGAATTACCAAATCTGAACCATCTAATCTTTTTATTTCTGATTCTGATACATCAATAATATATAATAAATTCAAATATTCTGCGAATTTATACTGAATCATCCGATACACTTTTTCATGCAATTGAATATTTAAATCTTCGGGAGAAGTACTTATCGGAAAATCTATTCCCTCATTTGCTAAATTAAAATCTTTATTTATTTGTTCAATCAGTTTTTCATACAAATTCTCATTCTGAACTTGCATAAATAAATTTTCGACATTTGCGGGAATTGGAAACATTAATTTGAATTTAATTTCTACATAAATATAATGTTTAAAAATTATAAATATCAATATTGTAGTTATTTTATGGCAATCGTGCATAAATACAGTGCTAATTTCCCTCTGTCAAAAACATATATTCTCAATTTACTTCCCTATTTTTGCATAAATATAAAGAACCAATGTACAGAAGTCATACTTGCGGCGAACTATCCGCCAATCATATCAATCAAACCGTTACGCTCGCGGGTTGGGTGCAAAAATCAAGAGATAAAGGATTTATGAATTGGGTCGATTTGCGCGATCGATATGGCATCACGCAGCTCGTTTTTGACGAAGGTCGAACTGAAAAGGCTGTATTTGAACTTGCCAAAACGCTTGGGCGCGAATTTGTGATTCAAGTGAAAGGAAACGTAATTGAACGCGAATCAAAAAACGCAAACTTAACCACTGGCGATATTGAAATTTTAGTTACGGAACTAACAATTCTTAATGCTGCGCTGACGCCACCATTTACAATTGAAGATGAAACAGACGGTGGCGAGGATATTCGCATGAAATATCGCTACTTAGATATTCGACGAAATCCTGTAAAAAACAACCTACTTTTTCGGCACAAAGTTGCGATGGAAGTTCGCAAATATCTTTCGAATTTAGATTTTTGTGAAATTGAAACACCATATTTAATAAAATCTACGCCCGAAGGTGCCCGTGATTTTGTAGTGCCAAGTCGCATGAATGCTGGTCAATTTTACGCCTTGCCACAATCACCGCAAACTTTCAAGCAACTTTTGATGGTTGGTGGCATGGATAAATATTTTCAAATCGTAAAATGTTTTCGAGATGAAGACCTTCGCGCAGACCGCCAGCCCGAGTTTACACAAATCGATTGTGAGATGGCATTTGTGGAGCAAGAAGATATTTTGAATGTTTTTGAAGGAATGACTCGACATTTATTGAAAGAAATAAAAGGCATCGATGTAGAAAAATTTCCTCGTATTACATACGATTATGCCATGCGAACCTACGGAAATGACAAGCCAGATATTCGTTTTGACATGCAATTTTGTGAGTTAAAAAACTTTTCCGAACAGTTTTTAACTCCCCCTTCGGGGGTTGGGGGGCTTGGCTTCGGAATTTTTGATGAAGCAGAAATTGTTATTGCAATTAATGTTGAAGGTTGCGCAAATTATACGCGCAAGCAACTTGACGAATTAGCGGATTGGGTAAAGCGTCCACAAATCGGTGCAACAGGTTTATTTTATGTTCGATACAACGAGGATGGAACTTTAAAATCATCAGTTGATAAATTTTATACTGAAGAAGTTCTGAAAATTTGGGCCGAAAAATGCAATGCAAAACCAGGCGATTTGATTTTAATTCTTGCAGGTCAAACCGACAAAACCCGAATTCAGTTGTCGGCACTGCGAATGGAAATGGCAACGAGACTTGGACTTAGAAATCCAGCGACATTTGCACCACTTTGGGTTGTAGATTTCCCATTGTTGGAATACGACGAAGAGTCAGGACGCTACCACGCCATGCACCATCCGTTTACGTCTCCAAAGCCTGAGGATATGCATTTGCTGGAAACAAATCCGAAAGCGGTACGCGCAAATGCCTACGATATGGTTTTAAATGGCAATGAAATCGGCGGCGGTTCCATTCGAATACACGACAAAGCCACGCAAGCTTTGATGTTCAAATATCTTGGGTTTTCTGAAGAAGAGGCTCGAAATCAATTTGGTTTTTTGATGGATGCGTTCCAATTTGGCGCGCCACCACACGGAGGTTTGGCTTTTGGCTTAGACAGATTGGTAGCTATTTTGGGCGGACAGGAAACCATACGTGATTTTATTGCTTTCCCAAAAAACAATTCTGGTAGAGACGTGATGATTGATGCGCCGTCAATTATTGATGAAACGCAATTGAATGAATTGCATATTATGCTCAACAAGAAAGTAGACTAAAACTTTGAGAATCAATAATTTTACAAAATAATTAACAAATTAAATTTTTATATCAAATTATAGATTACCTTTGCGGTATTATAAATTTTTATTACAATTACAATGCGCACAGGAACAGTAAAATTTTTCAATGAATCTAAAGGTTACGGATTTATTACAGACGAAGAAACAGGAA
>JAYWGW010000083.1:0-15975 GCA_043778045.1 Bacteroidota bacterium
CAAATAAAAGGTATTGTGGAGCGTCTTGGTGCGTTGAGGAGGTATCTTTGACGTTGATGCCAAGCTTATCGAAATCACAAACGAAGAAGAAAAAACACTTGCACCCAATTTTTGGGATAATGCCCGCGAAGCCGAAGCCTATATTAAGGTCTTGCGCTCAAAAAAACAATGGATAGAAGGCTATAACAAAGCTGAAGCATTGGCAGATGAACTGCAATTAGGCTATGAATTCTATCGCGAAGGCGAACTCACTGAAGACGAACTCGACAATCTATACCACCAAACCGATACGCATCTTGAAAACATTGAGTTTAGAAACATGCTTTCAGACGAGGGCGACAGCCTGAGTGCCGTTTTGCAAATCACCAGTGGTGCCGGCGGAACAGAAAGTTGCGACTGGGCCGAAATGCTCATGCGCATGTACATGATGTGGGCAGAGAAAAATGGCTATAAAATCAAAGAACTTAATTTTCAAAAAGGCGAGGCCGCAGGCATAAAAACTGTCACACTCGAAATTGAAGGCGACTATTCTTTTGGATATCTCAAAGGCGAAAATGGCGTCCACCGATTGGTGCGCATTTCACCGTTTGACAGCAACGGAAAAAGACATACGTCGTTTGCGTCCGTTTACGTATATCCGCTTGTAGACGATACCATAGAAATAGAAATAAACCCAGCCGATATCGAAATCACAACCGCACGGTCGAGTGGAGCAGGCGGACAAAACGTTAACAAAGTAGAAACAAAAGTGCAGTTGGTTCACAAACCCTCGGGCATTCAAATCCAATGTTCCGAAACGCGCTCGCAACACGACAATCGAAACCGCGCCATGCAGATGTTGAAATCGCAACTATACGAAATTGAACTAAAAAAGAAACTCGCGCAACGCGCCGACATTGAAGCTGGAAAAATGAAAATCGAATGGGGATCGCAAATCCGAAACTACGTGATGCAACCCTACAAATTGGTCAAAGACGTGCGCACAGGACACGAAACCAGCAACGTTGACGGCGTCATGAACGGCGAAATAGATTCATTTTTGAAAGCTTATTTAATGATGATGGGGCAGAAGGAAACTTAGATTAATAGATTGTTAGATTGTTAGACTGTTAGATTTAGAAATTTAAAGATTTAAAAATTCGAATATGCACCGCAAACCAATCTGCAATCGTTAATCGTTAATCAAAACAATCGTTAATCTAAAACTATCATTATCTTTGATAAAATTATAGCGCAATGGGACAAGCAGAAAAAGCATTAATATCAAAAGAAGATTATCTTTTTTACGAAAGAAAAGCAGAATTAAAGCACGAATATTTCCAAGGGGAAATATTTGCGATGAGTGGCGCATCATTTAAGCACAACACAATTTTTAAAAATACCTATCTTGAGGTTGGAACAAAACTTAAGGGTAAAAAATGCCAACCATTTGGTAGCGATTTGCGCATTCATATTCCCGAAAACAGCTTGTTTACCTATCCAGACATCAGCGTGATTTGCGGTGAAATTGAATCTACCGATGATAAATTTGATACAGCGACAAACCCAAAAGTGATTTTTGAAATTCTTTCGCCATCGACAAAAAACTATGATAAAGGCGGAAAATTTTCATTGTACAGACAAATTCAAACTTTAGAAGATTACATTCTAATTGATTCTGAATCCATCATGGTCGAAAAATTTTCAAAAAACAGCGACGGCAGTTGGACTTTACACGAATTTAAAAACCTCAATAATAGCTTTGAAATAAAAAGCATTGAAGTTGTTTTGGTTTTAAGTGATTTGTATGAAGGATTAAAAAATGATTTAAAGATTTAAAAATTTAAAGATTGAAAAATTTTACGATTATATATACGATCACAAGTTAAATATGCACCGCAAAACAATCTGAAATCATTAATCGTTAATCCAATAATCGTTAATCAAAAACATCTTACATTTTACAAAAAACATTCTACCGACGTGGATGAAATTTATTCACAACATCCGTCAAAAATTTCCTATCCAAGTGCACATAAACCTCTGTTGTTGTAATGGATTCATGTCCGAGCATTAGTTGAATACTTCGTAAATCGGCACCATTTTCCAGCAAATGCGTGGCAAAAGAATGGCGAAAAGTGTGTGGACTGATTTTTTTGCTGAGTTTGATTTTTACAGCCAAATCTTTAATGATTGTAAAAATCATGGCTCGTGTAAGTTGTCGACCTCGTCGATTGAGAAATAATGTATCTTCAAAACCTTTTTGAATTGGCACAAATTTCCGGTTATTACTTTTATAAATATTAATAAATTTCTGAGTATAATTTCCAATTGGAACAAAACGTTGTTTGTTTCCTTTTCCAGTAACTTTGATGAAACCTTCGTCAAAAAAAAGATCAGAAATTTTTAAATCTGTTAATTCCGAAACACGAAGTCCGCATCCGTATAAAGTCTCAATAATGGCGCGGTTGCGTTCGCCTTCTGCACTTGTTAAATCGATCGCGGTAACAAGTTTGTCAATATCTGCAATATTTAAGGTGTCAGGTAATTTGCGTCCCAATCGTGGCGATTCAATGAGTTCAAGCGGATTGTTTGTACGAAAATCTTCAAAAACCAAATACAAAAAAAAACTTTTCAATCCTGAAATAATGCGTGCTTGCGACCGTGGATTTACTTCTTTTGATATGGAATATATAAATTCTTGCAACGTAGTTTCTTCTATGGCAATCGGTGAAACGTCAATGTTGTTTTCATCCAAATATTTGCACAATCGTTCAATATCTAAAACATAGTTCGCAATGGTGTTTCGCGACAAGCCACGTTCAATTTTGAGATAGTCTTGAAAAGATTTGATGTAGGTTGTCCACTGCATAAAACAAAGAAACGAAAATTTGACATTATATTTTTTAATTTTATCTGCAAACAAACTTGTAAGAGAGTTTTGTTATATCGTCAACTATTTTAGTAAAATTATTGTTAAATATATTTTAATTGTAAATGCAATTTCATTCCATTTGCTATTTTTACAAAAAACTTAACATGAAAATAATCATCATCAACGGTCCAAATCTTAATTTGTTGGGAAAACGCGAACCTGAAATTTATGGTAGTCAATCCTTTGAAAATTATATTGAAATTTTGAAATTGAAATATTCATTGGTTGAATTGTCTTATTTTCATTCGAATATAGAAGGCGAAATTATTGACAAACTGCACGATGTTGGATTTTCATTTGATGGAATAATTTTGAATGCAGGTGGATATACCCACACTTCCATTGCCATTGGCGATGCCGTGAAAGGTATTAAAACGCCTGTTGTTGAGGTTCATATCTCAAACACTTTTGCAAGAGAACCGTTTCGACATGATTCTTTTATATCGGCACATGCAAAAGGGGTGGTTGTGGGTTTTGGTTTGCAAAGCTACGATTTGGGGATTCAATCTTTTATTTAACGGGATTTTTAGCATTGTCAAAGTTTAAAACTTTGACAATGCTTTTATTTTAAAAAGTCCATGCGAAAGGGATAGAGGCGGTATCCTTTTTTTTTACCTGTCAATTCGCCACTGCGAACTGACAGGTGAGAAAAAAGATTTAGCTGATAGCCCGACCCGAAATTGCAATTCCGATTTTCAGGAATTGCAATCTCGGGTTTCGCCCAAATTATTATTATTAAAATTACAGATCTATATTATATGAAACAATTTTTCTTTCTATTATTTTTCACAACCATTGCTTTTTCACAAATTAAGGGTACAATTTCAGACTCAAAAGGACAGCCGTTGGCGCGCGTGTCGGTATTTGTCGAAGGGACATATAACGGCACATCGAGCAACGATTTGGGGCAGTTTGAAATTTATTTGAAAAAAGCAGGCAACGTTACTTTGATGTTTCAATCAATTGGATATCAGACTAAAAAAGTAAAATTCGACTATAATTTGCAAACCATTACGCAAAATGTGCAATTGGAATCTGAGGATTTAAAACTATCGGAAATTATTGTTAAAGCATCTGATAATCCTGCATTGGCAGTGATAAAAAAAGCAATTGCCAACAGAAAAAATAATGGCGAAAAATCTGGTCGTTTCACAGCTGATTTCTATTCGCGTGGAATATTTAAAATCAAAGACGCACCAAAGAAAATTTTAGGTCAAAAAATTGGCGACTTTAACGGTGCATTAGATTCTACGGGTTCGGGCATCATATATCTGTCAGAAACAGTCTCAAAAATCGCATTTCAAAAACCTGACAAGCTCAAAGAAACCATTATCGCATCGAAAGTGAGTGGCAAAGACAATGGGTTTAGTTTCAACACGGCGCGACAAACGGGCTACGATTTTTATGACAATACGGTCGAATTTGCCGTGAAAATGATTTCGCCAATTGCTGATAATGCGTTGACCTATTATAAATACAAATTGGAAGGTACATTTCAGGACGATAATAACCAGATGATTAATAAAATTCAAGTGATTCCTCGCCGAGATGCCGAGCCTGTTTTTGAGGGTTTTTTATACATTGTTGAGGATTCATGGGCGATTTATGCCGTGGATTTGACCTTAAAAGGTTATAGAATGCAAGAAGAATTTTTGGATGAACTTGTTTTAAAACAAAATTTTTCATACAACACACAAAACAGAATTTGGTCTAAAAACACGCAAAGTCTTGATGTTACCGCAGGCGCATTTGGAATCAAATTCAACGGAAAGTTTAGTTATGTTTATACTAATTATGAATTTTTAGATCGTTTTGAAAAACGCACTTTTACCAACGAAATCGTAAGTTTTGCTGAAAATGCCAACAAAAAAGATGATGATTTTTGGTTAAAAAATCGTCCAATTCCGCTAACAGCAGAAGAAGGCAGAGATTATATTCGCAAAGACAGCATCAAAACCTTGCGAGAATCTGAGAAATATTTGGATTCCATTGATGCAAAAGACAATAAGTTTACGCTTTGGTCGCCATTTACGGGATATACGAAAAAAAATAGTTTCAAAAAAAATCAGTTTCGTTTTGATGGTTTGGTGAACCTTGGCTCGGGCAGTTTCAACACTGTTCAAGGTTGGAATTTAGACACAGGTTTTGGCTATCGGAATTGGAAAAACGAAGAAATAAACGGCAGATTATTAGATATTAGTACGAATTTTAATTATGGTTTTGCAGAAGACCGGTTGCGCGTAACTGGGAATTTCTACTATAAATTCAACAATCAGAATTATGCGTACGTAAACCTTTCAGGCGGTTCTAAAATCAGTCAGTTTAATGAAAATAATCCAATTTCAAACATTGTGAACACCATCAGCACGTTGTTTTTTAAGGATAATTATGCCAAGTTTTACAACAAAGAATTTATTGCTTTTCAATATGGTGCGGACATTGCAAACGGCATAAATCTTGGCGCCAAGTTGGAATATCAACAGCGAAAACCACTTTTCAACAATACGGATTATACTGTAATCAAAAACGATGAATCGTATTTAAGCAACAATCCGCTGAATCCTTTGAGTGATTTGCTGCCAGCTTTTGCGCCACATCATCTGACGAAGTTGAATATTTTTTCTAAAATAACATTTGGAAATGAATATATTACGCGCCCCGACAGAAAACTAAACGTTGGAAACGACAAATTCCCAACACTGTTTTTGGGCTATGAACAGGCCTTTGCGTCAAGCGAAAAAAACTTAAATTATCAATTGATTACCGCGCGCGTCAAACACGATTTTAGCTTGAACAACAAAGGCGAAATTTCAACTAACATGCGTGCCGGAAAATTTTTCAATGCCAAAAATATTGCCTTCATTGACTTCAAACATTTCAATGGAAACCAAACCAACATTGGCACAAGCGATCAATATTTAAACGTTTTTAATTTGATGCCATATTACACCAACAGTACTAACGATTCGTACCTTGAAACCCACACCGAATATAACGATAATGGTTTTTTTATGAACAAAATCCCACTGCTCAACAAACTAAAAACTACGCTTATATTAGGAGCGCACAGCCTTTCTGTACCTAATCGGAAGCCATATACTGAGGTTTCTGTTGGCTTAGATAAATTAGGTTTTGGAAAGTTCAAACTTTTTCGTTTGGATTATGTACGAAGCACGCAAAACGGCATCTCAACCAACGGATTTGTTATTGGATTGAAGATTTTGGGAGCAATAGAATAGCGTATAATTTGGGCGTGCCCCTTGTCTCGCCTGAAAAAGCCGAGACAAGGGTCGGGCAGTCCGCTCCCGCTTTTTTTGTCCCGAAGAAAAATCGGAACAAAAAAGAGCGCCGCTACCGTCCCTCACGCAAACCCAACTATCAACCATCAACCACCAACCAAAACCATGAAAACCGTCATTCAAAGAGTATCATCAGCGTCCGTTGAAATTGACAATCAAACAGTTGCTCAAATCAACCACGGATTATTGATTTTGATAGGTATAGAAGACAAAGATATTCAAGAAGATATTGATTGGCTGGTTTCTAAAATCGTAAATCTCCGTATTTTTTCCGATGAAAATCAAGTCATGAATCTATCTATAAATGACGTTGATGGCGACATTATCATAGTTTCTCAATTTACGCTACACGCTTCAACAAAAAAGGGAAATCGCCCAAGTTACAGCAAAGCCTCAAAACCAGAAATTGCCATTCCAATGTACGAAAATTTTGTCCAAAAACTAAGATTCGAATTAGGCAAATCCATTCAAACTGGTGTTTTTGGAGCCGATATGAAAGTTTCGTTGTGTAATGATGGACCAGTTACGATTTTGATCGATAGTAAAAACAGAGAATAGAACTCGATTTTATTATGAAAAATTCGGAAACTCGTAGAAAATATTTTATACATCTTAACAAAATATTTATACATTTGAGCAAACCAACAAACCTAAATGCGAACCATTTACATTTACTCCCTTATACTGTTCTCTGCGACATTTTTTGCCCAAAAAATTCAGTATCCTGTTATTGCAATTGCAGATAGTTTAAAATCCAATGCCAATGCCGTCATTCGCTTAGACGAAACATTGATAAACATTGAGAGTCAGCAAAAAATGACAATTAAAATAAAGAAAGTTATCACCATTTTGAACGAAGCTGGTTTTAGCAAAAGAGATTATGTTTGCTACTATTCAAAAACATCAAAAGTAAAGAACATTTCATTTGCGGTGCTCAACGAGTTGGGAGAAACACAAAAAACATATAAAAAATCTGACTTTAAGGATGCAAGCGTTGGCGATGGATTTTCGGTTTTTGTTGACAATCGCGTGCTTTATTTGGATTTTACACCAACGCAATATCCGCTGACCGTTGTTTTTACATCCGAAGAAGAAACGTCAAACACTGCTTTTATTCCTCGTTGGTTTGCAGTATCTGATACAGAAGCTGGAATCGAAAAAACCACGGTAAAAATTACATATCCACCAGATTTAGGTTTTGACTATCGTGAAGAAAATTTTTCGAATAAATATAAAATTACTAAAAATGCAGAGGCGAATGCTATATGTTTCGAAGCAAACAACATCATCGCTGAAAAGCCACAGGAATGGAGTCCTGGGTTTTATAGTTTAATGCCTCAGGTTTTGTTTCGCGTTCAAAAATTTAATTTAGAAGGCCTTGACGGGCAAGCGTCCACTTGGAACGAATTTGGCGAATGGTATTTCAAAAATCTATTGAACAACACAAACGAGTTGCCAGCAGAAACCATCACGAAAGTAAAAACATTGGTTGCAGGAGAAACAAATCCTGTGGCAATTGCCAAAAAAATATATCAGTTTGTGCAAGACAAAACCCGATATGTCAGCATTCAAGTTGGCATTGGTGGCTTCAAACCCATGCTTGCAACGGACGTTGACCGGCTTGGATATGGCGACTGCAAAGCCCTTTCAAACTACACACGTTGCCTTTTGGATGCTGTTGGCGTTACTTCATATTACACCGTAATTTATGGCGGAACACGCCGAGATCTGAATATAGACTTTGCTTCGGTGCAAGGCAATCATGTAATTTTGGCGTTGCCCATAGGCGAAAAATATGTATTTATGGAATGCACCTCGCAAACAAACCCTTTCGGATATCAAGGAAATTTTACAGACAATAGATTGGCGTTGATCGTAAAACCAACCGGTAGCGAGTTGGTGCGAACGGCGGTATATTCTGAAGTGGAAAGTAGCCAAGTTACGACTGGCAAATATAATATTTCTGCCGATGGACAATTGTCTGCAAATTGTAAAATTGTATATAAAGGTGTGCAATATGACAAATATGCAGATTTAGAACGACAATCAAAAAAAGTGCAAATTGAAAAAAAACTTGCGCAGTTTTCCAATATAAATAATTTGAAAATCGACAACCTTGTTTTTAAAAATGATAAAGAAAAAATTGTTTTCACAGAAGAAATGACGCTGTTGGCACACAATTATGCTGTTGTTTCCGATAAAATCATTTTCCCCATAAATGCTTTTAATAACATCAATATGGTTCCGAAACGCTATCGAAAGCGGGAATTTCCTCTTGAAGTTGAACACGGATTTTTAGATGCTGACGATGTTGAATTTACCATTCCAGAAAATTTTGTTGTTGAAGCAATGCCAGCAAACGTGGCGGTAACTTCTAAATTTGGCGACTATAAAATGGAAATTAAAAAAGCAGAAAATAATATATTCATTTATAAGCGAAGTTTGACTTTAAACACTGGACGCTTTGACAGCAAAGACTACAACGATTTTCGACTTTTCATGGAAAAAATCGCCCAAAATGATAACGCTAAAATGCTTTTAAAAAAGAAATAATCCATACCATTTATGAAAAAAACTACGCTACTTTTAGTCCTTTTTATGATGTCGTTTGTCAATGCTCAAAAACACGATTTGGGTCAAGTTACCATTGCTGAACTGCAAGAAAAGCAACATCCAAAGGACACGTCGGCAGTTGCTGCGGTACTTTTTAACGTGGGAAGAACATATTTTGAGTATAGTATTGATGAAGGCTTTTATATGATGACAGAAGTTTCTACGAAAATCAAAATCTATAAAAAAGAAGGCTATAAATGGGCAAACAAATCCGTAGCTTTTTATGTGGGTTCAAATCCCTCAGAGGTTGTTTCTTTTTCAAAAGTTGCAACCTACAATCTTTTGAATGGCGCGGTCGAAAAAACAAAAATCAAATCCGAAGGCGAATTTGTTGAAAAAATAAATAAATTTTATTCTCTAAAAAAATTCGCTTTGCCAAACGTGAAAGAAGGAAGCATTGTTGAATATAACTATACTGTCAAATCCACACATTATGCAACGTTCCCAGAATGGGATTTTCAATTGACCATACCTGTAAATTTTTCGGAATATTCAACCGCAATTCCAGAATATTATAGCTATAATGTGCATCAAAAAGGCAATTTTATTCCGTCGATAAAAAAAGACAACATCGTTAAAAGCATTACTTTTCGTGAGAAATTTACTTCTGATTATAATAAGGTGGACTATTCTAACAACAAGACTACTTACGTTTTAGAAAATATACCAGCCATAAACGACGAGGCTTTTATCAACAATATTGACAACTACAGTTCTGGGTTAAAGCACGAATTGGCAAGCACAAAATTTCCAAATGCATTGTTCAAAAACTATGCAGAAAATTGGCAAGGCGTAACAACGTCGATTTATGAAAATGAAAATTTTGGAAACGAACTAAACAAAACCTCGTATTTTGATACAGAAATCAATACAGTACTTGCAGGCATTTCGGGAAACAGCGAGAAAATCAATGCCATTTTTAAATTCGTGCAAGACAGAATGGCGTGGAACAATATACAAGGTGTCTATTGCAATGATGGCGTCAAAAAAGCATTTGTGTCAAAGGTTGGAAACACGGCCGACATCAATTTGATGCTTGTTGCCATGTTGCGATATGCGGGGCTGGACGCAAATCCTGTTTTGCTCAGCACGCGGTCAAATGGCATTCCTTTTTATGCGTCGCGAACGGCTTTTAATCACGTTATTGTTGCTGTGGAAGATGGTCAAGACATCATTTTGATGGATGCAACAAGCAAATATACAAAACTAGGCATTCTACCAGACGAAGATTTAAACTGGTTTGGAAAACTAATTCGTAAGGACAAAACCTTTCAAGACATCGACCTGATGCCAAAAAAGAATGCCATAAAAAGCATCATGATGATGGCGAACCTTGATACAAATGGAGGCATAAAAGGCAAAGTCAAACAGCAGTTTCAAGATAATTATGCTTTGGACTATCGGGACGCAAACAATGTGCTTACAATTGATGCACGCGCAGACAAACTTGAAAAACGTTTTTCGGATATTGAAATTGACAGCCTTTCTGTCCAAAACAAAACAGCAACAAAATTGCCAATAATCGAAACATTTCAATTTCAAAAAAATTTGAGTGCAGAGAGTATTGGCGGAAAAATATATTTTTCTCCATTGTTTTTCTTGTCGAAATCTGTCAATCCATTCAAACAAGAAACACGAGAATATCCAATTGATATGGGATATCCAACGCGGGAAAGCATTTCGGCAGTCATCAATTTACCAGAAGGATACAAGGTTGAAAAAGTACCAGAAAACCTGGCTATCGGAATGCATGATAGTTTGGGGAGTTTCAGATTTATTGCCGTAGACAATGGGAATAACGTTCAAATTTCTGCAACTATTGACATCAATTCCGCAATCTTTAATGCGGATGACTACGAAGACTTAAAAGCATTTTATGCTGAAATTGTCAAAAAGGAAATGGAAAAAATTGTGTTGGTGAAAATTTAAAAGCTAATGCATTACTGACAGTTTTTTGCGCCTGTTTTCATAACAATCAGGACAAAAATTTTTGAAATGTTTTTGTACTTGAACTATAGAATTTTTTTCGCAAAGGCTGTTAATGGTATTAAAAATTAAATAAAAACTGCGTTTTTGGATTCTGACAATAGTTTTTAAAACAATATCTTAGCCGTGAATAAAAAAATTCTTAAAGTATCTGCAGCTTCTGACAATGAAATATCAAAATATCCGCAAAGAAGAACTAAAAAACAAGGTTGGACAAGATTTTTTCGCAGATTTTGACACCAGCGAAATTATTGGGAATATAGATTTTTGTGTCTCATGGCGAGCTATTGCTAAGAAAAACGACAAGCAACTTGCAACGCAGGCGTTTGAACAGCAAACATTGCTTTGGGCAGAAGCCAAGCGTGGCACCTATGATGTTATGACCCTGATGACGCAATTGGTGTTGAAGATCGGGAAAGCCCGCACGTTTGACAAGCGTTTGCCACCAGCTTTTCTTGGCGCATTCGACTCGCAGAAAATTGGTTTTGTGCCATACAATGCCATTATTGATGTTTTTTCGATGAACGATTTCAATTGGAACGTTACGCCAAGCAACCACGAAACCCGAGAGTTTACAATCGTTAAAGAACGCATAGAAAAATCTTTGCACCAAAACCACTATGTTTTTGATTTTGAAAAAGACGTAAGCGAACTGCAATTTTTCATCAAAAACAACATTGCCAAAGCCACCGAAAGCGGAAAAATTCTGATAGACAAAAACAATTTCGTACCTATATATCTCCGATGGCTCGATCAAGTGAAACCGCACATCGATTTCAATTGGATTGATGGCAGAAAGCAAAACATATCCGACAACGAATTCTATTTGGCAGACCTTTTTGCATGCGAAAAAGGTACATCTGCCGTAGATGACGACGTGCTACTTTCTGACAATCTGTTTGTGGTTTTTATAAACGACGAATACGAAATTGCCACCAAGTACCTCAAATCGCATTTTAATGCACCTATAAAAATAAAAAACAAAAACGCCTACGAGCAATTTTGGAAAAAATACAAACGACCGCCACTCGCCGAGTTTCAACAATATATTTTGATGCGCAAAGATTTGCTGGTGCCACAAGACATTCGCGAACGCAAAGGTGCTTTTTTCACGCCTAAAAAGTGGGTTGAGCTTTCGCAACAATACATTGCTGATGTTTTGGGCGAAGACTGGCAAGAGGAATATTATTTGTGGGATTGCGCCGCAGGAACGGGAAATCTGTTGGCAGGATTGACCAATAAATATAACATTTGGGCAAGCACACTCGACCAGTCCGACGTGAATGCCATGCACGAACGCATCGAAAACGGCGCCATTTTGCTGAAACACCATGTGTTTCAATTTGACTTTTTGAACGACGATTTTACCAAATTGCCACAAGGTTTGCAAGACATTATCAATGATGATGAAAAACGGAAAAAGTTGGTGGTTTACATTAATCCGCCGTACGCGGAAGCGACTTCTGCAAAAACAGTTACGGGAACAAGCGAAAATAGAAATGGTGTAACAACAGATATCAAATTAAATGAATATTTCAAACCACAAATCGGAAATGCTGGAAATGAAATTTTCGCATTGTTTATGGCAAGAATTTATGACAAAATGCAAAATTGCCACTTAGCACAATTTTCCACATTGAAGTTTGTACAAGGCAGTAATTTTTCAAAATTTAAAGAATTCTTTTTAGCAGAATTTATGAAAGGTTTTATTGTTCCAGCAAATACATTTGATAATGTTAATGGCAGTTTTCCGATAGGTTTTACAATTTGGAATACAAATATAAAAGAAAAAATAAACACAATTTCTTGCGACACTTATGATAAAGATGGAATATTTCTAAAAAATAAATTTTTTTATGGTGAAATTAAACAAAGCATTAATAATTGGTTGATAAATTTTTATTATAAAAATCAATTGCCACACATTGCAACCTTAAGTACACGCGGAAATGATTTTCAAAACCAAAAATTTATTTATTTAGCCACATCTCTTGATAATAAAGTTCATGATACAAAAGTTAAAATTTCTGTTGATAATTTAATTCCAATAGTAATATATTTTTCAGTGAGACATAACATTGCTGCTTCTTGGGAAAACGACCGCGATCAATTTTCACATCCAAATAATGAATGGCAAACAGATTTACAATTTCAAAATGACTGTTTAACTTTTGCCTTATTTCATAGTCAAAACAAAATAAGTTCATCCTCCCTTTTGGGAATGTCGGGCGAGGCCATCAACCACTGGATTCCCTTCACCGAACAAGAAGTCAACGCTCGCGAAAAGTTTAAAAGCAATTTTATGACGCAATTCATAAAAGGAAAAATCATGCAAGAGCAAACCGCCGACCTTTTTGGCAGTCAAACCCCCTTTCCTTTGGAGAGGTTTGGAGAGAGGATTTTCTCAGAAAAAGCAACAAATGTTTTCAACGACGGACTCGAACTGTGGAAATATTATCACGAAACAATAAACAACAGTCACTTTTCGGGGGATAGGGGGCTTGTTAACGCGAGTCTCTACGACATTCGCGAATATTTTCAAGGCAGAAACGACAAAGGAAAAATGAACATTAAAAGCCAAGACCAAACTTACATGACCTTGATAAAATCGCTCCGCGAAAGCCTGAAAATTCTTGCTAAAAAAATAGAACCCAAAGTCTATGAATATGAATTTTTGAAAGATTAAGCAACTTTGTCATTGCTTTTCCAGTTCACACTTTCAGGCTCAAGTTCAACAACTGAGAAATCACATAATAGCTAACAAAATTTCGGTAAATACGATGTAATATTTCTTTCATCAATATAAAAACTTAACAATAAACAACACAATGATTGAATATTATAAAGGGCATCAGAGTCATTAAGATTATATTATTTCAAACAAATACCAGTCGACCTTTTACATTGGCATGACCAACAATTTAGGTTTATGACTTCAACAACATTAAGAAAATATCGAAAAAGTAATTTAAACTGTTGCATCATGATATAATATTGAATTTTTAGTATATTATGAAAAACATACTTGGATTCAAGCAGCAATCGCAAGAGAAATGGAATTGAAAGGTTGGAGACCAGAAAAAAATTACTTCTGATTATTTTTTACTGATAATTTTAAATTTTTAAATAATAGATTTGTAACGGAAATGCAAAAACCGCCAACAATCGAATACTGTATAATGATAACTAAACTCAAAATATAATTTCCGATTTTGACAAAGAAGTAAAAAAACCTATAAACATGAACCTACAAAACGCCCAACTCGAAGTCGATACTTGGATAAAAACCCATGGCGTTCGCTACTTTAATGAACTGACAAACATGGCGCAACTCACCGAAGAGGTGGGCGAAGTAGCGCGCATTATTGGCCGTCGATATGGCGAACAATCCGAAAAAGAATCCGACAAAAACAAAGATTTGGGCGAAGAACTCGCCGACGTGGTTTTTGTGGTGCTATGTCTCGCCAACCAAACTGGTATCAATTTGCAAGAGGCATTTGACAAAAAATTAGATTTAAAATCCATCAGAGACAAAAACCGTCACAAAGACAACGAAAAATTGAAATAAAATACATACCAAAGCATTAGTTCAAAAATGAATTTACTTCTCAACAAATCAACCTGCAACCCAAATTCCGACCTAAAAATCACAGGATCAAAATCCGAAACAAACCGCCTTTTGCTTTTGCAAGCCCTCTTTCCTGGCATCACCTTAGAAAACACCTCAAAATCAGACGATTCCGACGTAATGCAGGAGGCATTAACAATCGATTTGCCCTCTTCAGTGCAGTCGAATTTGTTCGTTCAAGTGCAGTCGAGTTTATCTTCCCAAGCGCAGTCAAGTTTGTCTTCACAAGCGCAGTCTTTTTTGTCCTCCCGAGCGCAGTCGAGGGATATCGACGTCCACCACGCTGGCACCGCAATGCGATTTCTCACAGCATATTTCGCCCAAAAACAAGGTCATGAAGTTGTGCTAACAGGTTCAGCACGAATGCAACAAAGACCAATATCAATCCTTGTCGACGCACTCACACAACTCGGTGCCGACATATCGTATGTAAAAAACACAGGATTTCCACCCATAAAAATTATCGGAAAAAAACTCATAAAACATCAAGTAACGATGTCTGCAGACGTCAGTAGTCAATACATTTCGGCCCTGCTTCTCATCGCACCAAAACTCCAAAATGGACTCGAACTAAACCTCGTTGGTAAAATAACATCACTTCCATACATCAAAATGACCTTGGCACTGCTCAACGAAATTGGAGTACAAACCAGTTTTATAGGCAACAAAATTACGGTCAAACATCTATCGCAAATCCCCCCTTTGGGGGTTAGGGGGCTTATCGAAAGTGACTGGTCCTCAGCTTCATACTTCTATTCCATTGTGGCATTGTCCGACGTCGGAACGCAAATAAGCCTGTCCAGCTACAAACAAAGCAGCCTGCAGGGCGACTCCGTTTTAGCCGATATCTATAAAGATTTTGGAGTTGAAACCATTTTTAACGATAACAAAACGATAACAATCCGAAAAATCACCAACCACCAACCATCAACCATCAACCATCAGCTTTGTAACTCACCCGACATTGCCCAAACTATTGCCATCACTGCATTTGGACTCGGACTTGCCTGCAATCTGACTGGATTGCACACCCTCAAAATCAAAGAAACCGATCGCCTCGAAGCCCTAAAAATCGAACTCACAAAACTTGGCGCGAGCATAACCGTCACCAACGACTCACTGCACCTCCAAATATCCAAGGCAATACGTTCAAACATCTCCATCGCCACCTACCAAGACCACCGCATGGCAATGTCCTTCGCACCGTTAGCCCTAAAAATCCCAATTCAAATCGAAAATGCGGACGTCGTCTCAAAATCATTCCCCACTTTTTGGATCGATCTTCAAAGCATCGGTTTCCAAATCAGCAATTTATAAATTCCATACCTATATATAAGGTAAACCTAAAAATAAACATTTGGGCGTGCCACCCGTCCCCAAAAACCGCCCCAGTCATTGCGAGGTACGAAGCAACCCCTTCCATGGCGGTTTTCGCGCACGGCTGTCGGGCTTTTCGTTCCCAAACTTTTTGCCGAACGGTCATTGCGAGGTACGAAGCAATCTCTTCGACGGCAAAAAGGTTTTCCACTGCAATC
>JAYWGW010000084.1:0-15945 GCA_043778045.1 Bacteroidota bacterium
AGAAACCTCAATAAATCAAGCTGTTGGCTTGCATTTAAATTTTTAACAAATTCTTTAAAATCCATATGTTTGTGATTTAGATCACAAATATAATAAAAATCTACATTATTCTAAAACATAACCTTAAAATTCGTGTTTTTAAAAAATTAAGAAAATGAAAATGTAGTGCGTAGCATTTCGTGCAAAGGTACGAATAAGAACTACGTTGCTTAATTAAGAGATTAAAATACTTCTAAATTTTAACAATATAACAGTATTTAGCATTAATTAAAATTTGAATGTAAATCATTTCAAATAAACAATTTATATATTAAAAAGCCCCGAACTATCGAGGCTAATGTTTAATCTTTTTGTTCCCCCAAAAAAGGATATCTGTAGTCTTCTGGCGTTACAAAAGTTTCTTTGATGGTTCGCGGCGATGCCCAACGCAGTAGATTTAATGCCGAACCAGCCTTATCATTTGTGCCCGACGCGCGCGCGCCACCAAATGGTTGCATGCCAACAACGGCACCAGTTGGCTTGTCATTAATATAGAAATTTCCTGCCGCGTTTTGAAGCGCAACGGTAGCTTCTTCAATTGCGTATCGATCTTGACTAAAAATGGCACCCGTCAAAGCATATTCCGAAGTGGAATCTACTAATTTTAAGGTGTCCGCCCACTGATTGTCTTCATAAACAAAAATGGTCATCACGGGTCCGAAAAGTTCTGTTTCCATTGTTTTATAACGCGGGTTTGTGGTGACAATCACGGTTGGTTCAATGAAGTATCCTAACGATTTATCGTAGTTTCCACCAACAATAATTTCGGCGTCGCTGTCTTTCTTGGCTTGGTCTATGAAACTTGCCAATTTATCAAACGAGCCTTCGTGGATTACTGCCGTTACGAAATTAGAAAAATCTTCGGGCGAACCCATTTTCAATGATTTTACATCCGAAATCAACTGAGATTTAACGCCGTTCCACATGCTTTTTGGAATGTATGCACGAGACGCTGCAGAACATTTTTGACCTTGAAATTCGAACGCACCACGCACAATGCCTGTTACAACTTGTTTTACATTCGCGGATGGATGCGCCACAATAAAATCTTTTCCACCAGTTTCGCCAACAATTCTTGGGTAAGTTTTGTAGTGATGAATGTTGTTTCCAATAGTTTTCCAAATGTCTTTAAAAACGTGTGTAGATCCAGTAAAATGCACACCTGCAAAATCTCGACTTGCAAAAACGGTATCGCTGATCATGGCAGCATCGCCGAAAACCACGTTGATAACGCCATTTGGAAGTCCAGCTTCTTTGAAAATATCTATGATTATTTTTGCTGAAAAAACTTGACTATCACTTGGTTTCCAAACTACTACGTTGCCCATCATGGCGGCGCTTGCTGGCAAATTGGCTGCTATGGCAGTGAAGTTAAATGGTGTGATGGCATAAACAAATCCTTCGAGTGGACGATATTCTAAACGGTTCCATACGCCTGAATCAGATTTGGGTTGGTCGTTGTATATCTGTGTCATGAAGGCAACGTTATATCTCAAAAAGTCAATCAATTCACAAGAAGCATCAATTTCGGCTTGAAAAATATTTTTGGATTGTGCAATCATGGTTGCAGCATTTATTCTGGCGCGATATGGACCAGCAATCAATTCCGCAGCTTTAAGAAAAATGGCCGCACGTTGCTCCCAAGCCATATTTGCCCAACGCGTTTTGCTATCTAAACAATTAGCAATGGCGCTTTCAACATGCTGCTTTTCTGCCAAGTGATATTGCCCCACAACGTGTTGATGGTCATGCGGCGCTGACATTTTTTTTGTGATTCCAGTGCGAATTTCTTCTGAACCAATATATAAAGGAACATCAATTGTTTCATTCCACATTTTTTTATAGGCTGCCAAAACTGCGATTTTCTCTGGCGAGTTTGACGCATATTGTTTTACGGGCTCGTTTACGGGTGTGGGCACATGAAAAAATCCTTTTAGCATTTTGGTAGTTTTATATTAGTATTTTGAGAATAACTTAATTTTATACAAAAGTACAAAGGTTTTTTCAAGTTTATGCAAAAGTTATTTTAAAAGACAGAAATACATATTGATACAAATTAGTGCCTTGATACTTGTCTAAATTTGTAATATTCAAACCCGAAATGAAAATGCGATAGTGCTAAAGTGGAAAACCTTTTTGCCATTCAGTAGCTTGTATCTTTTACAATGATTCTGACGGCAAAAAGTTTGGGAACGGACAGCACGGCCATTCGCCCAAAAAATAATAATATTATTGGTTGTTGAAAGTTAATTGCTGTTTGCTAATCGCTGAAAGCTAACAGCTAAACAAATCATATTTCTTTATTCGCCAGTTGCCCACATGCCGCATCAATGTCTTTTCCACGACTGCGGCGCACCTTCACAACAATTCCTGCAGCATTTAGGGCGGTAATATAAGCGTTTACAGCTTCGTCGTCAGCTTGTTGAAAATTGCCATCGTCAATGGCGTTGTATTCAATGAGGTTTACTTTGCAAGGCACATATCGGCAGAACTTTACGAGCGCATCAATGCTGGCTTGATTGTCGTTAATGTCTTTCCAAATCACGTATTCATAGGAAATTTTAGACTTGGTTTTTCGATACCAATATTCCAAACTTTCGCGCAAATCGGCGAGCGGAAAATTGCTCGAAAAAGGCATTATCTTGACACGAATTTCGTCAATTGCGGAATGAAGCGACACGGCAAGTTTAAATTTTACGTCGTCGTCTGCCAGTTTTTTAATCATTTTTGGAATGCCAGATGTAGAAACCATGATGCGCTTGGGCGACATTCCAAGTCCTTCAGCAGAAGTTATCATTTCGATGGCTTTCAAAACATTATTATAGTTCATCAACGGTTCGCCCATACCCATAAACACAATGTTACTCAGCGGATGGTTGTGATACAATCTGCTTTCGCGATCAATGGCAATCACTTGGTCATAAATTTCGGCTGGCTCAAGATTACGCATGCGTTTCAGTCGCGCCGTGGCACAAAAATTGCAATCTAAACTGCACCCAACTTGGCTTGAAACACAGGCTGTGGTGCGGGTTTGCGTGGGAATCAGAACGCTTTCTACGACCAAACCATCGTGCAATCTAACGGCATTTTTTACGGTGCCATCTTCTGACCGCTGCATTGTGTCCACTTTGATGTGGTTGATGACAAAATTGTTTTCCAGCATTTCGCGCGTGGATTTCGACAAATTTGTCATGTCGTCAAAACGATGTGCGCCTTTGCTCCATAACCATTCGTAGACCTGATTGCCGCGAAAAGCCTTGTCGTTGTTGGTTTCAAAAAACTCGCGAAGTTGTGTTTTCGATAAACTTCTAATGTCTGTTTTTTCGGGATTCATGCTGCAAATTTACAATTATTTTTGATGATTGCGTTTTGTCAAAAGCAACTTAACTTTTCAAAATGTCATTTAATTACGATTTAAAGAAAATCTCAATTTAAATTCGTTGCAATTTTTTATCTATTTTTTTTATATTAGCAACATGAATGCAATAAAAAAAATACTTCCCCCTTTTTCATATATTTTTCACCCGCTTTTTGTGCCCATATATGCGGTGCTTTTTTTCTTTTATTTGTTAATTCCATACTATGAATATACTACGTTTTACATCGTGCTGTTTCAAGTAGTAATTATCACGATTTTGGTTCCGCTGACTTTTTATTATTTATTACTATCGGTTGGTGCTGTGGATTCCGTGATGTTGGAAAAGAAAAAACAAAGAATAATTCCACTTATTTTACATGCAATTTTATTGTATGTGCTAATAAATAAAACCATCACGATAAACAGTTTTTCTCTATTGCACTGCTTTTTTCTTGCAAGTATTGTCAGCACTTTTTTTGCGCTGATTTTAGTTTTCTTAAGCATAAAAGCAAGCTTGCACATGATTGGCATCACGGCGTTGACAGCCTTTGTGCTGATTCTAAGTTATAGTCTTCAAATTAGATTGATTGGAGTTTTGTCACTATTATTTGTGGTTTGCGGTATAGTTGCATCGTCTCGACTTTATATGAAAGCACACACAAACATGGAACTATTTATAGGGTGCTTCATAGGTTTTGCGCCGCAGTTTTTTGTGTTTTTTATATCTGATAATTATCCAGATCTGTTGCAAAAATTGACTTTCTCTTTCTAAAATAATTGGCATTATAAAAATCTACAAAATATAAAATATCAATCCAAAATTTACAGTTGACATTTGAATGTTCTGACCGTCCAAAACTGCACTTTTAAAGATAGAATTTAATCCATAATAAGCGTGTAAATTCCAGGTGTTGTAACCTACGGAAAGACTTGGTCCGTATTGCAATTTGTTGAAATCAGTATTGTTTTGAACATTTTCCGTGCCGTCGTCACCTATGTATAAGGTCTTGTTGTAAATTTGATATCCAAATTTGAATCCAGTATATATTCTGAAAAAATCATATTTGGTTGGTGTTGAATTGCGCCAACGAAATTCAATTGGTAAATCCAGCGTAACTTGTTCCAACTTGTTTCGATCGTATATTTCATTACCAATAATTCGGTAGAAAGTTGCGCCATTTTGTTTGGATACGCGCAGATTTTGATGGTATTTATTGTAGGATGCGCCAAGTCCAATGGCTATGGCAACCGTACGCTTTTTATTTATCGGAAAATCGCGCAGAAATCCAGTATTAACGCCAAGTGACAGCCCATTTTGGTTAAAATTTGATGGCGTTTTCACCAAAGTATTGTAGGTGAGACCTAAAAAAAATTGGTCTTCACGATACAAAGAATCCACTGCAACAAAAGGTGTTTCTGTCTTTTTTTCTTGTGCAAAAATTGAAGATGAAATAACGACTAAAAGATAAAAAATACGCTTTTTCATATTTTTGATTGAAATTCAAAGGTACAAAAAAAGAAATAAATTTTTTAGATTACTTTATAAAGGGTCCAATTGAAATTACTATTTTTTTTGCAAACACCAACGTAATTTATAAACCGTTTTATATCCAAAGCCAATAATTTTACAACGTAGAATTATATAAAGTTTTTATTTATTTTTATTGCTTTCTATACTTTCTCTTCGGTAGTCCATTCAGAATTTAGTTTTATATAATTAATAATGTATGATTTTTTTATCTATTGTATTATTTGTAAAATTTGATTTTAGTTTAATTTGCTTATGAATTATTAGCCACAGACCTGCCTGACAGCAGGCCGTTTTCAAAGATTATCACAGACTTTGCAGACGTGGATTTTTATTTAATTATTTAGTGTTTTGGTTTTACGAATTAGAAGGAAAAGGAATTTTAAAAGAATTTTACGAATATGTCTTGCGTATATGATTTTTAGGTAAAAAATGTTGTTTTGAAATTACTGCTTATAGCCGCGACAGCAGCGAAAACCCCGCAGCCAAAAAACGCACGATTTGGTTGCCGCCACAAAGCGACCAACGGAAGCTCTTGTGGTGGTTAGCAAATTGGTGTTTTTTGGCGAGGAGTTGCAGCGAATGGCGGGAAGTTGCTTCAAAAATTCGCAATGACGGCTTCACATACTCGCAATGATAGCTTCAAAATGTTTATAAAAAATCTTATATTTGCATTTGGTTTTTATAAAACTACGAACGAAAAACATTTTACTTTTTACATAAAAATGAAACATACAAAGATTAAAGATTTACTTCAAAGCCCCGCCACTATTGCGATTGTGAATGCCAAAGGATGGGTGCGCACGTTCAGAAACAATCAGTTTATTGCCTTGAACGATGGCTCAACTTTGCAGAATATTCAATGTGTGGTGGATTTTGAAAACACTTCTGAAGCCACTTTAAAACGCATTACTACGGGTGCCGCCATTTCGGTAACTGGCGCTTTGATAGCCAGTCAAGGTGCTGGTCAACAATATGAAATTCAGGTAAATACGCTTGAAATTTTAGGCGATTGTGATGCCGAAAAATTTCCTATTCAACCAAAAAATAAACCAAGTTTGGACTTTTTGCGTGAGAATGCGCATTTGCGAACGCGAACCAATATGTTTGGCGCCATCATGCGCGTGCGGTCTGTGCTTTCGTTTGCGGTGCACAGCTATTTTCAAGAGAAAGGTTTTGTGTATGTGAATACGCCAATCATCACAGGATCAGATGCTGAAGGCGCGGGTGAAATGTTTCGGGTGACAGCTTTGCCTTTCGACAACACGCCAAGAACCGAAGATGGAAAAGTAAATTTCAAGGAAGATTTTTTTGGAAAAGAAACTAATTTGACAGTTTCGGGTCAGCTTGAAGGTGAAACTTTTGCGATGGCTTTGGGGCAAATATATACGTTCGGACCTACGTTTAGAGCCGAAAATAGCAACACATCACGCCATTTGGCTGAATTTTGGATGATTGAACCCGAAGTTGCTTTTAACGACTTGACGGACAACATGGATTTAGCCGAAGATTTTATAAAATATGTGGTGAAATACGCGGTGGAGAAATGTAGTGAAGATTTGAAATTTTTGGAAACAAGATTGTTGGACGAAGAGAAACAAAAACCACAAGCTGAACGCAGCGAAATGGCACTTTTGGATAAACTAAATTTTGTTTTGGCAAACGATTTCAAGCGTGTATCGTATACGGAAGCGATTGACATTTTGCGAGATTCTACGCCGAATAAAAAGAAAAAATTCAACTATATTATTGATGCCTGGGGCGCAGATTTGCAATCGGAACACGAACGATATTTGGTTGAAAAACACTTTAAATGTCCTGTGATTTTGTTTGACTATCCCGCAAATATCAAAGCTTTTTACATGCGATTGAATGAAGATGGCAAAACCGTTCGTGCCATGGACATTCTGTTTCCGGGCATTGGCGAAATTGTTGGCGGTTCACAACGTGAGGAACGTTATGACGTTTTGCTCGAAAAAATGAAAGCGCTTGGCATCGATGATGAAGAACTTTGGTGGTATTTGGACACGCGACGATTTGGATCTGCCGTTCACTCTGGTTTTGGTCTTGGTTTTGAGCGTTTGGTTTTGTTTGTGACAGGCATGACAAATATTAGAGACGTGATTCCGTTTCCGAGAACGCCTTTGAATGCAGAGTTTTAAAGAATTTGTTTCAGATTTCAAGTTTCAAGTTGTTGAACTGTCGACAACTTGAAACTTGAAACGTTAAACTTCAAACAAAAAATATGTTAAAACAATTCATAAACCTCAAGCTCTCTCAAAAACTTTCTCCTCAACAAATTCAGCTGATGAAGCTCATTCAATTGCCCACACAGGCTTTTGAACAACGTCTGTTGGAAGAAATGAACGAAAATCCTGCGCTCGAAACTGGCAAAGAAGAAGAATTTGAAAAAGACGAATTTGAGTCTGAAGAATATGATGATTATGACGATTCTGAATCCGACCGTGTCGAAGCCGAAGATATCAATATTGATGAATATTTGAGTCAAGACGACACGCCAGACTATAAAACGCAAGCCAACAATTATTCTGATGACGACGAAGAGCGCGAATCTCCACTGATGGCACCCGTTAGTTTTCATCAAGATTTAATAAACCAATTAAATACGTTTATTTTAAGCGATGCCGAGCGCGATATTGCTGAATTTCTTGTGGGAAGCATTGACGATATGGGATATATCCGCCGAACAATTTTAGACATTGTTGACGATTTGGCTTTTACGCAAGCCATTTACACCGATGAAAAAATGGTCGAGAAAATGTTGCATGTCATTCACGAATTAGAGCCAAGTGGCGTTGGCGCTCGCGATTTGCAAGAATGTCTTTTGTTGCAACTCAAACACAAAACACCAACAGAATCGGTAGCATTGGCAATGTCAATCATATCAGACCAATTTGATGCTTTTACCAAAAAACACTACGATAAGCTAACCGCAAAATTCAATGTTTCGACCGAACAACTCAAAAAAGCCATTCACGAAATTGAAAAATTGAATCCAAAACCAGGTGGCGCATTCACGGGAAACAACAAAGTTACAGAAAATGTAGTGCCCGATTTTGCGATTCGTATCAACGACGATGAACTTGAATTGACCTTGAATGGTCGCAACGCACCATCGCTTCATGTCTCCAAAGACTATCAAGAAATGATGCAGACCTACAAAGATTCGCGCGACAAATCCAATGCTCAAAAAGATGCGGTTCAGTTTATCAAACAAAAATTAGATTCAGCTAAATGGTTTATTGATGCCATTCGTCAACGCCAAGAAACGCTATTTGTTACCATGAATGCCATCATGCATTTTCAACAGGAATATTTTTTTGATGGCGACGAAACCCGCATGAAACCAATGATTTTGAAAGACATTGCCGACATGGTGGGACTTGATATTTCTACCGTTTCGCGCGTGGCAAATTCCAAATATGTGGAAACGCCGTATGGCACAAAGCTCATAAAAGAATTTTTTTCCGAAGCCATGACCAACGACCAAGGCGAAGAGGTTTCGACACTCGAAATTAAAAAAATCTTGAAAGACGTTATCGAAGCCGAAGACAAACACAAACCACTTCCCGACGATCAGTTGGCAGACATCCTGAAAGAACGTGGCTACCCAATTGCGCGCCGCACCATTGCCAAATATCGAGAATTAATGGATATTCCCGTGGCGCGAATGCGGAAGAAAATGTAGGATTTGAAAGTTATAAATACCAAACTGATGGAAAATTTATTAAAAATAAAAGACCAATATTTTGATTTAATTAAAAACGATACGTTTGATTATCAAAAATTTAATCAGTTTGCGATTGTTTTTCATTCCAACGCGATTGAAGGTTCCACGCTAACGATCGAAGAAACTTTTTTACTTTTAGACGAGCATCTCACACCAAACAGCAAACCTCTTGAGCATACTTTAATGCCAATTGACCATTTGGATGCGCTGAAATTTGTTGTCGAACTTGCCAATCAAAAAACATTGCTAACCGTTGAATTAATTCAAAAAATTTCAGCATTGGTGATGAAAAGTACAGGTTCAAAAATATCTTCAATGGCAGGCGATTTCAATTCATCGAAAAGTGATTTTAGAAAATTGACCGTTCGCGCAGGCACAACCACCTTCATGGATTATAAAAAAGTGCCACAGCGCGTTGCAGAACTTGTGCAGTATCTCAACGAAAATATTAATACGTATACTGATTTTGAAGCAATAAACAAACTGGCTTTCGAGACGCATTATCAGCTTGTTACGATTCATCCTTTCGCTGACGGAAATGGGCGCATGTCAAGATTGTTGATGAAATATGTGCAACAATTCCATGGCTTACCACTTAGCGTAGTTTTTCAAGAAGACAAAATACAATATATCAATGCTTTGCAAGAAACACGTCAGCAGGAAGATGTGCCTATCTTTACTGACTTTATGTTTCAGCAAACAGAAAAATTCTTGCAACAACAAATTGCGACTTTAACTAAATCTCAAACTACGGGCAACAAGTTAAAAGGATTTCAATTTTTGTTTTAGAAAAGAAATAAACTTTACTACATTATTTGTTTTGGATGTGCTACCGAAGAAAAATCTGGGTTGTGCTATCCGTTCCCGATCGTCATTGCGGATACGAAGCAATCTTTCAACAATCTTATATCCATGCTCGTTTGCGCACAATCATTGCATATTTGTCTATGAATGACAAATACCAATTAATTCAAACGTTAAAGTTTACTTAAACTTAATGATTTGTTTGCAAAAACCGTTTTTTTTTTTTTTTTTAAAATTTGTATCTGTTTTAACAAGATAAATAAATTGAAAAAATGAGAAAATTTTATTTAAGTTTAAGTATTTTTGTCACAACTATACTTCTATCTTGTAATGTTGACCTTGAAAATCAGGAAACTGGCATAAACAATAGTGACGATATGGTGGCACAAACTTTTACCGCGGACTCAACAATGGTCAAAAATGCCTATTCGGTCGAAGCAATGAGAGTAGCACTCGATCTTATTAAAAAAAGAGCGTCAGCAAAATCACTAAATAGTCAAGGTGTTGCTAACAGAGTTGCGATGACATCAGACGTGTTGAATAATTTTGTTATTCAAACATCACATAAATATATTAAATTTAATCCGTCAAATAAAGCAGAAGAAGATCTATTAAAAGACGAAAGTGATATGTTTTTGTTTGACTACCGCTTGGATTATGAATATTCGGACGAATTCCTACTTAATAGACCAACCGACATTGATAGCATACCCAACTATTATACCGCGGTTCCAATTGATAAAATTTTGCCAAATGTTCCCTATGAAATTTTGGATGAGCTTTACATTCCTGAACAAGATCCATATTTTGCAGACGTTGTTGACGTAGATGAATATGTAGTTACAGGATATATCCAAAACAAAACAGATTTGTTTTTTAATTTGATTTCCAATGTGCATGAGATGGCAGACACTTTCGACAATGTCGGTTATATCAAACAAATTGAAACAAGCGTAGCAAGGCTAATAATTAGTCCTGATGGTCCGCCACCTGAAACACCTCAAACCACATTGCGTATAATCTTTGGCAGAAAATGGCGTCCAGCGGGAAGAATACGGGTTGAAGATACTTCTAAAAACAGCATATATCCAGTTGAAGGCGCAAAAGTTTTGATTCGACAGGGTTTTACCATGACAAGTGGCATTGCCAACGCCAATGGAGAATTTTCGACAGGCGAAGTAAGAGGAAACGCAAAATATGTTTTGCAGTGGGAACGACACCATTTTAGTATTCGCTCAGGACGATTTGGGCAAGCAGAAACAAAAAGCCCAAACATGAGAGCACAAAATTGGAATTGCGATATCATTAGAAGCATGGGGCAACAGGCGTGGTATTATGCAACAATCTTTCAGGCGGCACACGACTACTATTATAAAGATATTTTGGACTTACACCGACCGCAACTAAACACTTTTTGGAACAGCCAAATGAAAATTGCAGCAAAAGAACGGACTGATAATTCTTCCCATTTAAACCAGTTTGCAGCTTTTGGAATTTTACCTTCAATTTACCTAAATGCTTGGGAAAGAACATCCGAACGAGTTTATGGCACCACAATACACGAATTAGCGCACTCTGCGCATCGTGAAATGGGAATAAATGCTTATGGTAGTTTAGCTTGGAAAGCATATATTGAAGATTATTTTGCGGGTGGTTCAACCGCCAAACAGAAATCAGCAAGGCGAGTAATGGAATCTTGGGCGACTGCTGTGGAAATTACTTTGACTAATTTAAGGTATGATAGGTTAGGTGTCAGAGCCCAAAGATATTTAAGAACTGACTTTTTATTTCTTGGCAATGAACAGGCTACTCCGCTAACTTTTGAAGATGTGTCCACCACATATTATACACCCGCATTTTACGATTTGACTGACCAAATAAATCAAAGATTTTTTTATGGTGCAGCAATGCCTGCTGATAATGTGGAAGGCTTTACTATAAAACAAGTGCAGGATATTATAAAAGATAGTAAATCATGGGGTGAAGTAAAAGAAAAATTTGCTTCACAATATGGTGTCAATGGAGTATTAGCGAGTAATTTCTTAAGTCAATGGCAATAAAAATGAAAAATATATTTTGGATCCTAACACTGGTTGTTTGTAGTTGTGACAATAATTGCGACATAGTTACTGACAAATTTATTAATGTGTCAGGTAGAAAAATTGAAATTATTGTTTACAAAAATTATCGAACGAATATTCCTTTTGAGACCTATTCAACTACGCATGTAATACCAAACAATCTAAATCTTGAACGAACATTAAAAAGTTGCCCGCCTGCTCGAGAAGTCACTGACCTTATACAATTGTTGCAAGGCGACTCCATAATAATTGATTTTGGAGACAAAAAACTGAGATATGGTGTTAAAAATCTGTCATCCGCAAGAAATCCTTACTTTTTAGCTACTGAAAATAGAGATTTATTTAATTTCACTTACACGCTCACACCCGAAGACTACGCGAATGCATTACCCTAACTTATTAAACAAATTGAATATATGGTCAAAGACAGTCAATCTTGGGGCGAAGTAAAAGAAAAATTTGCAGCTCAACATGGTGCTAATGGTCTTTCAGCAAGTAACTTTCTAAGCCAATGGCAATAATCATGAAATATCTAAAACTAATTGTAGTTGCTGTTTTTTTTGTAACAAGCTGCCAAGATGACTGTGAATATTTAGTTGATGAACTCCTTAATAATTCCGGTCGGAAAGTCGAAATTATCGTCTATCAAAATTATGAACCAAACATTCCGTTTGGCACTTTAAGTAAGACACATATAATTGAAAATAATCAGAAAATTTCACAAACCGAAAAAAATTGTGCACCTTATAATTCTAGATTAGACTTTGTTAAATTATTACAAGGAGATTCAATTGTAATTGATTTTGGCGATAGAAAATTGAGATATGGGATAAAGGACGTAACATCGCCCAGAAATCCGTTTTACTTAGCTCGAATTAATATTGGAGCAAAAACATTTACATATACTCTCACACCAGAAGACTATGCAAATGCATTGCCGTAATTAATATAGCAGTCTGTAAAAATACATATTTACGGCTTTAATTTTAATTCAAAAATTTGCTTTATGAGGAAAATTATTATTATATTTTTGTTTTTATTTCAAATAATCGCATTTGCACAAAATCCGCTAAATGTCGTTATAACGGGTTACTGTTCTCAACATAATGGTAGCTATTCCTACATTGGACTTTTAAATGGTAAAAATAATTATACCCATACATATATTGATGAGGACGGGGATCCCTGGACAACATTAATAGGCTATGACAATACAAATTGGATACTTTATGAAATTGACTTCATTGATATTATTGGTTTCACCAACCCTAACGTAACAACAAGTCTTACTCCACCACTTACGGGTTGGATTCCAGTCGAATGTGAACCTGATGCAACAATGACAGTAACAACTGCGCTATCCGTAAATCAAAATCAAGCATTTACTAATAGCACAACAATTTTTCCTAATCCAGCCTTAGATTTTATTATCGTGCAAAATAAAAACCAAACAAATGAAAATTTCAATTTTCAAATTATGGATGTCAGCGGTCGCATAATTCAAAACAATGAACAAAATTTTGGAGATAATATTGATATTCAAACTTTAAATGCAGGTCATTATATCATTACTATACAAAATAGTAAGGGGAATAAAACGGGCAAGAAATTTATTAAAAAGTAATTTTTTGCTTATTTCAAAAATATTTTGAAATTAAATTGACTGATAATTTTTTTAGAAACAAAAAATTTAACAACTTGCCTTTTAAAGGTGTTCATCTTATTATATGCATCTCGACTGCGCTCGATGTGACAAAAATAAATAAACTCCAAATTTGTAAACCGTTTTACAATTTCCAATGAATATGATTTTTAAAATTGTCGTACTAAAAAAACCACATTTTTAAAATGATTCTCTATTTAGTTTGCTATTTTTACAAACTAAATAAAATTATTCGATGTCTCAAAAACGACTTTTCCTGCTTGATGCCTACGCCCTTATTTTTCGAGGGTATTTTGCATTTATAAAAAATCCACGCATCACTTCAACAGGTTTAGACACCAGCGCCATTATGGGTTTTATGAACGCGCTCATGGATGTTATCAAGCGCGAAAAACCAGATCATTTGGCGGTGGCTTTTGACAAAGAAGGAAGCGCACTGCGATACGAATTATACCAAGAATACAAAGCAAACCGTGACGAAACGCCAGATGCAATCAAAATTGCGGTGCCTTATATTCAAGCCTTGCTGAAAGCCATGCACATTCCGATCATTGAAGTTGCAGGTTTTGAGGCTGATGATCTTATTGGAACCATCGCCAAACAGGCCGAAAAAGAAAATTATCAAGTTTTTATGGTAACGCCCGATAAAGATTTTGCACAATTGGTTTCGGAAAATATTTTTATGTATAAACCGGCTCGCATGGGCAACGGCATCGAAATTTGGGGCGTTCCTGAGGTGTTGGCTCGTTTTGAAATTGAACGTCCCGAGCAAGTGATAGATTTTCTTGGCATGATGGGCGATGCGTCAGACAATATTCCAGGATTGCCTGGTGTGGGCGAAGTTACCGCCAAAAAATTGCTGAAAGAATTTGGATCGATGGAAAATCTTTTGGCAAACACTGACAAATTGAAAGGCGCGCTAAAAGATAAAATTGAAGCCAATAAGGACAAAGGCATTCTCTCTAAAAAACTTGCGACCATTCTGTTGGACTGTCCAGTTACTTTTAACGAAAAAGACTATGAATGTTGTGCGCCTGATATCGAAAAAACCGATGCGCTTTTTGAGCAATTGGAATTTCGGCAAATGAAAGCCACTTTTGATAGGTTATATAGCCCCACCCCAACCCTCCCCGAAGGGGAGGAGGCAAAACCCGTTAAAAAAGTTATTCCAAAAAAATCAAGTGAAGATCAGTTTGATTTGTTTGGGTTTTATGAAGAATCATTGGGCGAAGAAAACACGAAAACGGGGCTTGCCACTTTAGAAAACACGCCTCACTCCTACCAAACAATTCAAGGAGATTTGGGCATTCGATTGCTACTCGAGAACTTGAATAAACAAACTTCGGTGTGTTTCGACACGGAAACAACAAGTATTAATACGCTTCATGCAGAATTGGTTGGTATGTCTTTTTCTTACGAGAAAGGAAAAGGTTTCTATGTTCCATTTCCCGAAAATCAAGAGGACGCGCAACTTTTGGCTTCTAAATTTATTCCGTTTTTTGCTAACAATAATATCGAAAAAATTGGTCAAAATCTAAAATATGATTTAAAAATGTTGTCGCGATATGGCATTGCTGTAAAAGGTAAACTTTTTGATACCATGATTGCGCACTATCTTATTAACCCAGATATGCGCCACGGAATGGACATTTTGAGTGAAACATATTTGAAATATTCGCCTAAGTCAATTGAAGATTTGATTGGCAAAAAAGGCAAAAATCAAAAATCAATGCGCGACGTTTCAATCGAAGTCATCAAAGAATATGCCACCGAAGACGCAGATATTACGTTTCAATTAAAACAAAATTTTGAACCTATTTTAGACAAAGCAGAAACCAAAAAACTGTTTGACGAAATTGAAATTCCACTTATTCCTGTTTTGGCATCAATGGAAACCGAAGGCATAAACCTTGACGTTCCGTTTTTGAAAGAAATGTCCATCGAAATGCAAAAAGAGATTGACATTGCAGAACAAAAAATATACGAAATAGCGGGCGAAAAGTTCAATTTAGCATCGCCTAAACAATTGGGCGAAATGCTTTTTGACAAATTAAAAATTGGTGGCACCAAACAAAAAAAGACCAAAACGGGACAATATGCCACGGGCGAAGACGTGTTGAGCTATTTGGCAAACGACAATCCGATTGTGAAAGATATTTTGGATTGGCGACAAATGGTAAAACTGCAAAGTACCTATGTGACGGCTCTTCCCAACCAAGTTGACGCTAAAACTGGTCGCGTCCACACGGATTATATGCAAACCGTTGCCGCAACAGGTCGTTTGAGCTCTAACAATCCGAACCTGCAAAATATTCCAATTCGATCAGTTCGTGGCCAACAAATTAGAAAAGCATTTATTGCCAGAGACGAAAATTATGTGCTGCTTTCTGCAGATTATTCTCAAATTGAATTGCGGATTATTGCTGCGCTATCGGGCGAAGAAAACATGATTTTGGCTTTTCAAAACAACGAAGATATTCACAAATCTACAGCCGCAAAAGTGTTTAATGTGCCTTTAGACGAAGTTACAAAAGAACAACGAAGCAATGCCAAAACAGTGAATTTTGGAATTATATATGGTGTTTCGGCTTTTGGATTAAGCAATCAAACCAACTTGTCTCGCAAAGAAAGTGCTGATTTGATTGAAGCCTATTACCAGACGTATCCCCGATTAAAATCTTATATCCAGGAGCAAATAGATTTTGCAAGGGATAATGGTTT
>JAYWGW010000085.1:0-15932 GCA_043778045.1 Bacteroidota bacterium
ATTATAATTAGAAACAAAAAAGCACAATTTAAATATAAAGAAATAGAAGATTTATATGAAATATTATTAAATCCACAATATTCTAAAACATAACCAAAAAATTCATTAATATTTATAAAAATGATATAAAATGGTAAACTATTGTTAATATAAAATTAAAAGGCAATGAATCAATAAGAGCAGAAATTTCGTATGTGTATCTTTACAACAAAAATGTTTTTAAAAATGAAAAATAGACAATTGATTCTAAATGTATTGCTTTTCGCAACATCATTCTTATTCAGTGCTTGCGGGCAATCAAAAAAAGAGTTACCAATGAAAAATGTAGCAGAAAATAACGTAATTAGTAAGCCAAACAATCCTTATTATTCAAACACGGACACCAAAAAACTATCTGTTACAAACGAACAGTGGAAAAAAGTTTTAGATGATGATGTGTATGCCGTGTCGCGCGAAGCAGATACTGAAAGAGGCTTTACGGGAAAATATTGGGATGCAACCACAAAAGGAACCTATTACTGCGCCGCTTGTGGCAACAAACTTTTTCGATCCCAACAAAAATTTGCAAGCAGTTGCGGATGGCCAAGTTTTTTTGAGCAAGACAATAAAAATAGTGTGGTTTACAAAAAGGATGTTACGCACGGAATGGAACGCATTGAAGCGCTTTGCGGTCGATGCGATGGGCATCTCGGACATCTTTTTGACGATGGTCCGGAGCCAACAGGCAAAAGATATTGCATGAATTCCATAGCTTTAGATTTTATTCCTGATGGAATTGCTTTGAATAAAACTAATGATAATCTTGAAACAATTGTGCTTGGTGGCGGTTGCTATTGGTGTGTTGAAGCCATTTATGAAAATCTGAAAGGCGTAAAATCAGTAGTTTCAGGTTTTGCAGGTGGAACAGTAAAAAACCCAACTTATGAAGAAGTTTCTTCTGGATATACTGGTGCCGCCGAAGTGATTGAAATTACCTACGACAAAAATGTTGTGACTTTAGATCAAATTTTTGAAGTGTTTTTCTCGGTGCACGACCCAACAACATTGAACAGACAAGGTGCCGATGAAGGAACGCAATATCGATCAGCTATCTTTTATAAAAACCCCGAGCAATTAGCGTCTGCAAAATCTATTATTGCGGATTTAACCAAATCAATGTCGTTTACAAATGCAATTGTGACAACATTGGAACCGCTTGAAAAATTCTACATTGCTGATGATTATCATCAAGATTATTATGCAAATAATAAAAATGCAGGATATTGCAGAGCAGTAATTTTACCTAAATTAGAAAAATTTGAAAAGGTTTTTAAAGATCGGTTGAAGAAATAAATTTTTAAAACGTAAAATTAAAATCTACTTAGCAATAAGTAGATTTTTTTATAAGCAATAATTTTAGTTTGGCTGTAAGTGTATTAAAAAATATAGTTACAGCCAAATTGAATGATAATATATTACACATAAAGTGTTGATTAAATTGAATTACTGAATAAAATTTTAATTTTGACCTTATAGATTATTTACAGTTTCTAATAGAGGTGATAAATATTTATTTTGTAATATTTGCATATAATGCAATAAAAAATTTTAAATAACTGTGTTTTGGTTTGGCTGTAAGTATATAAAAAAGTATATTTACAGCCAAATGTAAAATGTAATTATGGTTGGTCGAGCAAGAGAAATTAACCTATTTCAAGAAAAATACGATTCAGAAAAATCAGAGTTTTTGGCTTTGTATGGAAGGCGTCGTGTAGGAAAAACCTATTTGATAAGAAGTTATTTCAATGATAAGTTTACATTTCAGATGACGGGTCAAGCCAATGTGAACTTACGTGTACAGCTCGAAAATTTTCAAATGTCGTTGAATAGTCAACATCCAAGTTTATCAGAAAAATCTAAGAATTGGATGCAAGCTTTTGAGCAAATAAAAAATTGTATTGTCAAATCTCGACAAAAGAAAAAAGTAATATTTATTGATGAATTGCCATGGTTTGACACGCCAAATTCAGGATTTATTCAAGCATTAGAGCATTTTTGGAACAGTTGGGCATCAGACAGAAAAGATGTTCTTTTGGTTGTTTGTGGATCTGCCGCGTCGTGGATTATCAATAAACTAATCAATAATAAAGGCGGTTTGCACAACAGAGTAACTCAGAAAATGCGCATTGAGCCATTTACATTAAAAGAATGTGAAGAATATTTGGCATCAAAAAAAATTGTTATGAGCCAATATCAAATTATTCAATTATATATGGTACTTGGTGGTATTCCATTTTATTGGGATGACGTAAAAAAAGGATTGAGTGCCACACAAAATATTGACAATATCTGTTTTTCTGAAAATGGACTTTTGCGAACCGAATTCCCTAATATTTTTAAATCATTATTTAACAGATCAGAACGCCATGAAGATATTGTTTTAGCATTAGCCAAAAAAAGTAAAGGCTTGACTCGCGACGAAATAATTGCTGAAACCAAACTTACTGACGGTGGCGGAATTTCACGATTATTGACTGAGCTCATTGAAAGTGGATTTATTAGAAAATATATTCCGTTCGGTAAAAAAAACAGGAATAGCCTATTTCAACTAACTGATTTTTATACTTTATTTTACTTAAAATTTATAAAAAATTTCGAACTGTCAAATAACGATTTTTGGATGAAAACCATGACAAGCCCAAAACACAGCGCATGGAGTGGCTATGCTTATGAACAAGTTTGTTTGTATCATTTGTCGCAAATTAAAAAAGCATTGGGAATTAGTGGAATATTAGCCAATACGTCTTCATGGCGCAGTATAACAAGTGAAAACGGTGCTCAAATAGATTTAGTAATCGACAGAAATGATCAAACGATCAATCTTTGTGAGATGAAATTTTCTATTAATAAATTCATAATCGATAAAAAATACGATGAAGAACTTAGAAACAAAGTTGGTACTTTTAGATTAGAAACTAAAACTCGAAAAGCTGTTTTTATGACGATGATTACTACATTTGGTTTGCAAAAAAATAAATATTCAGGCAATGTTCAAAATGATTTAGATATGCAAATTCTATTTGATTAATTTAATTCAGTTTGGCTGTATCTATACTTTTTTATATAGTTACAGCCAAAGTGATTACTTTACTTTTATTAAATTTTTAATACATTCAATACTATAGCTTTTTCAAGATAATCGCAATTTGTTGGGCACATTGCTCACCATCAATTGCTGCGGAAATTATCCCGCCTGCATATCCTGCACCTTCGCCACAAGGGTAAAGCCCTTTAATTTGCAAATGCTCTAAGGTTTCTGCATTGCGAGGAATGCGAACTGGCGATGAAGTTCGACTTTCTGGCGCATGCAATATGGCTTCGTTGGTTAAATAACCCTTCATTGATTTGCCAAATTCTGAGAAACCTTCGCGCAAAATTTGTGTAAGAAAAGTTGGAAAAACTTCGCCCATTTCCACAGATGTTGTTCCCGGAACATACGACGTTTTTGGAATTGACGATGAGATTTTATTTTGCGTAAAATCAACCATTCTCTGCGCGGGCACCTTTTGAGATTGTCCTGCCAAAGACCAGGCTTTTTGTTCAATGGTTTTTTGAAATTCCATTCCCGCAAGGGCACCAAACTTTTTATAGGGCGCAAAATCTTCTAATTTCAGCTCGATAACAATGCCCGAATTCGCGGTTGCTTGATCTCGTTTTGATGGCGACCAACCGTTTGTAACCACTTCGCCTGGACTTGTCGCGCATGGTGCAATCACACCACCTGGACACATACAAAACGAATACATTCCACGCCCATTGACTTGTTTTACAATACTATACGGCGCTGGCGGTAGGTGTTCGCCACGATAGTCACACGAATATTGAATTTGATCTATCAATGATTGTGGGTGTTCTGCTCGGACGCCAAGGGCAAAAGGTTTTGCTTCAATCAGTATTTTTTTCCCATCTAAAAGTTCAAAAATATCTCGGGCTGAATGTCCTGTTGCGAGAATAATTTTTTGCGCGCTTATTGTGTCTCCATGCTGGGTAACAATTCCATGCACTTCGTTGTTTTTCAGAATAATATCCACTACTTTAGTATCAAATAAAACCAACCCGCCACAATCGATAATTTTTTGTCGAATGTCTTGAATAATTTGTGGCAATTTGTTTGTGCCAATGTGCGGATGCGCATCAACCATGATGTCGGGTGTAGCTCCAAAGGCTACTAAAAGTTTCAAAATTCGGTCTATGTCGCCACGCTTTTTAGAACGTGTGTAAAGCTTTCCATCAGAATATGTGCCTGCACCACCTTCGCCAAAACAGTAGTTTGAATCTTCGTTCACGATGTGATCAACATTGATGGCTTTTAAATCTCGCCGACGGCCGCGAACGTCTTTTCCACGCTCAATTACGATAGGTTTTAATCCGAGTTCAATGAGTTGTAGGGCAGCAAAAAGTCCCGCTGGTCCTGCACCAACGACTATTATTTCTTGGGAAGCGGAAACGTTTGGATAATCAGGAATTGAAATTTCATTTTCAAAGAATGGTTCATCTCTTATGTAAATTGATGCTTTGATATTAAATTTTACTGCTTTTTGGCGCGCGTCGATGGAACGTTTTAAAATTGAAATATGTGCAATATTATTTTCTGAAATATTAATTTTTTTGGACAAATACGTTTTTAAAAGTCCATCATTGGATGCAATTTCGGGCGAAACTTGACAGAGAATTTCTTTTGGCATGGGAAAATATTAAAAATGTAAAACTACGGAAAATAATTTTTTTAAATAATTATAAAATAGCACCATCCGATATTCTAACTATTAATTTTACGTGTTGAAATATTTTAATAAATGCCGTTTTCAGTATTTATTTCATCCGATAAACTGGAATTCGTAAATATTCTTTTTCAAAATATTTTGAATGTTTGTAAATCCAATCTAATTGCGCTTCAGCATTTTCAGAAAAATTTTTATCTGATAATTTTTTATTGTCAAAATCCGCTTTCAAAACAGTATTTTCATTTAAAACTTGTACTGCTTCATCTTCAAAAACATAACTTGAAAAACCTTCTTTCTGTTGTAAAATGGTGTCAAAAAAGTTCCAATTAAAATAGGAATCAACAGCTTCTGGTTCTAAGGTTTCGAGTAAAAATTTTACACCAGGTTGATCAGTTGAAATTTTATAATCACCTTTTACAAAGTTTAATTTTTCAATATGTTTTGTTACTTCGGAATTAAAATGCCCATAATGTCCTTCGTATGCATTTTTATAGGTTTGGTAATTTTTTATCGAATATATTTCAACTTCAATTGCTTCATTGTTACCTATTTGTGACATCTCAATCTTGTTTAATTTCAGTAGTTCGATAATATTCCACTGGTTTTGTGGAATAATATAAAACTTTGGAATGGTTATAAACTTTGTTGGTTTATAATCGCCGTAGAACGGAATTTGTTTAGTAAATGGCTTATTTCTATCATAATATAATCGATTTTTTCCTGAGATATCACTTAGTTTGTATGCTGCCTCAAAGCCTTTAAAATTAATTGACGATACCTTGGAAGAATCTATTTTCCAATGTAACGGATATTGTTCCGAGGCTTTAAATTGTGATAACGTCTCTTTTCGTAATTTCTTAATTTTTATATAGTTTTTGTCGGTATAATTTATTGTCGAAACCATGAATTCATAAGTTGCTTCGACACGATCTTTAAAAGATTTCAACATATGCGTTTCAGGGACAAATCCCAAAACATTAAATAAAGAAGCATATCCGGTTGAATATCGTGGGGAATCGGCAAATTGCGCATATCCCAAATCTGGTTTATCGCCATGAATATTCACATAAGGTACAACATCAATATTTTTATTTTTCATATCAAGCACCAAATCTGTATACATTTCATTTTTAAAAAAATTTCCAAGATTAGTGCCTAAACGTTCATGTTGTGTGGCAATGCAAGTAAAAGTATGTTGATAATCAGCGCCATTTGACACATGATTATCTAAAAAAACGTCAGGATTTACAAGGTGAAAAATCTCTTGAAAGCTTCGTGAATTTCGGGTGTCAGATTTTATAAAATCTCTATTTAGATCGTAATTTCTTCCATTGCCTCTAAATCCGTATTCTTCAGGACCGTTTTGATTGGCTCGTGAAGAAGAACTTCGATTTAACATGCCGTCAACATTATAGACAGGAATTGCAACAACAATTGTATTGAGCGGAACTTTTATTTTTCCAATGGACAAATCTCGCATGAGCATCATTGTGGCATCAATTCCGTCAGGTTCGCCTGGATGAATGCCGTTATTTATAAGCAAAACTGCCTTGTTTTGATTAAATTTAAAATCCTTGTTTTCCGAAAATATAATCATGTGCAACAGTTTTCCACTATCGGTTAAACCCATTTGTTGCATATTAATTTTATTTGAATTTTTATCTAAAATCTTATAAAAAGAAATGCATTCCTCATAAGTTGTTGATTGATTTTTGTTTCCGTTTTCAAATGGTGTGCGTTGCATTTGTTGTGAAAAACAGAAAGTCGAAAAGAGTAAAAACAGAAATTTCATTATTATTTGCATACAAATATGGATTAAATAACTCTTTTTTTTTAGTAAAAGTAATATAAACAAATGTAGTGTAAAATTTATGTGCAATTTATATGCAAAATATTCAATTCATAATAAATTAGGTACAAATTTGTGAATTTTTTTGTAAATTTTTTCTGATAGGAAATACAGCAAACTTTTTCGTATGCAATTAATTTTTTAATTCATTAATATTCGTCCAAATTCGATTACAACTCAGTATATGTATTGTTTAATAAAGTATTATATTATTTGGTATTGCGGAATTTAATATTAGTTTTACATCTTATTAACTTGCATTTTATTATACCCAATGAGCATTAAGTATCGATTGACGTTGATGAGTTTTTTACAGTTTTTTGTTTGGGGCGCATGGCTCATCACCATTGGAAACTATTGGTTTGGAACCAAACAGTGGAGCGGACTGGAATTTGGAGCGATTTTTTCTACACTTGGACTTTCGTCTATTTTGATGCCTGCAATCACTGGGATTATCGCTGATAAATATATAAATGCCGAAAAACTTTATGGAATTTTACATATTTTCGGCGGAATTGCTCTGTTGTTTTTACCGCAGATTGACAATCCTACGACTTTTTATTTTGTCATTTTTGCCGCAATGATGTGCTATATGCCCACCATATCTCTTTCAAATTCTGTGGCTTACACGATTTTGAAAAATAATGGTTTCGATGTCATTAAAGTTTTTCCACCGATTAGGGTTTGGGGAACAATAGGGTTTATTGCTGCGATGTGGATCACCAATTTGACGGGCAACAAAGCCTCTGGAAATATGTTTTACATTGCCGCGGCTACCGCGTTTTTGTTAGGAATTTATTCTTTTTCATTACCAAAATGTCCACCACAACGTCTAATATCACAAAATGCAACATTGGCAGAAAAGCTTGGCTTAGATGCATTTAAGTTGTTTGCTACTTATAAAATGGCATTGTTTTTTGTATTTTCAATGTTTTTGGGCGCGGCATTGCAACTTACAAACATGTATGGTGATGTTTTTCTTTCAGAGTTCGGAAAAATTCCTAAATACGCGGATAGTTTTGTGGTTACAAAATCTACTTTAATTATGTCGATTTCGCAGTTTTCAGAAACGGCTTTTATTCTCGCAATTCCATTCTTTCTCCGTAAATATGGTATAAAACAAGTAATGCTTTTGAGCATGTTGGCGTGGGTGTTGCGTTTTGGACTTTTTGCTTACAGCGATCCTTCGGTTGGGGGAACTTTTATGATTATTATGTCTTGCGTTGTTTATGGAATGGCGTTTGATTTTTTTAATATATCTGGTTCCCTTTTTATTGAAACTACAACAGATTCTAAAATCCGATCATCGGCGCAAGGCTTGTTTATGATGATGTCAAACGGGTTTGGTGCGTTTTTTGGCGGACTGATTAGTGGGAAAATCATAGATGGTTTTTTCACGCAAAATGGCGTACGCGATTGGCACAACATTTGGCTTTCTTTTGCTGGTTATGCTTTGCTGGTTGCCGTAGCATTTGCAGTTTTATTTAAGCACGAGCACAAGCCCGAAGTTGTAGAGAATTTAGTACATTAATCTTAAAAATATTAAATTGACAATAACCCGTTGGGTGCAATAAATAAAATTCAAAAATTAAATAAATAGAATTAAATATAAAAGAATTAAATAGTCTAATTCTTGGTCTAACATAGCTATAATTTTCTATAAGCGAGTGAAACGCCTTTATTCACTATAAAAACTAACGGCTCTATGTGGTTAAAAATTATAAAAAATTGATTACACCCAGCGGGATTCACAATGATAAAAAATGGCAATAATTCTTTGAAATTATACTTTTTTTTGGATTTAAAAGTAACCAGTAGCCGAAAACGATAGATTAAATAATTTTTTTTGACCACTACCAACCTACCATTTTGAAAATATAAAACTACACAAATTCTTATATATTGGAATTTCGTGTAACTACTATATAATGTTATACACTTTTTTTACTAAAGTTCATATTCATAATTACGATTGCTATTATGATTAACGCAATGCCTGTCCACTGCAACATGTTTACAGCTTCGTGCAAAAGAAAATATGCCATCAGAACCGAAACTGGCAGTTCCAAAGATGCAACGATACTGCCCAAACCAATGCCCGTTTTTGGAAATCCTGCGGTGAAAAGTAGTGGCGGAATGATGGTGCCAAATAACGAAACGATAATGCCCCAATTCAAAAATATTTCAAAATTGAATGGTGCAGAAATTGTGAAAAAAGCAAAACTAAAAACGATGATTGCGCCACCAAAAAGCATATACAAACTGCGTTGTGTCGATGAAATATTGGTCGCTACTCGATTGGAAGTGAACATGGTGGCGGTAAAAGATGTTGCAGAAAGCATTCCTAAAACAAAACCTCGCCAATCAATATTTATGCGTGATTCAATAAGATTTGTTGCCAAAAATGTTCCAAAAAGCACAACAAAAACGGCTATTGTCTTTTGAAGTGATGGCCATTTTCTGTCTAATATTGACTCAAGTAAAACGCCCATCCAAACGGTTTGCATCAGCAGAATAATGGCAATTGAAACGGGAATGAATTTGATGGCAAGGTAGTAAAAAACACTTGTTAATCCGAGTGATGTACCTGCCAAAAGTAGATGAACGACATTTTTTTGAGTTGCTTTTTCAACAATGGTTTTGCTTGTTATTTTTTGATACAGATTGATGCAAAGCATGCCCAAAATTCCGTATGTGAATTGCGAAATGATGACTTCGGAAATGGTATATCCCTGACCGTAAGCAAGTTTCACAAAGGTGGCAAGCATGCCATAGCTCGTAGCGCCAAGTCCAACAAGAAAAACGCCTTTGAGCACATTTTGATTTGACATGTTTTTGAATTTTTTGCAAAGGTAGGGAAATAGCTGTTAGCCTTTCGCTTTTAGCTTACAAAATACTCAAGCTAATCGCTGACAGCTTAAAGCTTAACAGCTATTGAACCGTCAACTCCTTCAATTGCTCAATATCACCATTGAAAATATTGAGATCTACGTTTCCACGAATTCCGATGACTTTTGATTTTTCTGTAAATTGCCAAATTTGCCATTTGGGATTGATTTCCGTATCAAAATAGTCGTAATGAGCAATCCAAAAAACGTAATCAGAAAACTCAGATTCTAAAAAATCGCTGTAATATTTATCGCCCGAGTAAATAATCGGTTTGATCCCATAATGTGCTTCCACCTTGTTTAACCAACGCCGAAGTCCAACTTTTAAGCTATCAATTGATTGATTTCGAGGTAGTTTTTCAATGTCGAGTACGGGGGGAAAATCGCCTTTTTCGAGCCGGACGGTTTTGATAAAGAGTTTTGCTTGTTCGATACTGTTTTCGTTTGGACGATAATAATGATAGGCACCACGAATAAACTTTTTGTCGGACGCTTTCCAATTGTGCTCAAAAGATCTATCAACACGATCGTTGCCAACGGTGGCGCGAATAAATACAAAATTTATGGGCGCACCTTCTGCCATGAAATTTACTTTGTCCCAATCAATACGTCCTTGATATTCAGAAACATCAATGCCAAATATTTTATCCTGATAATGTGAAAGAATGCGCTGATTTCGCTTTTCAATATTTTTATCATTACGAATTTCTCGGGCTGTAGGATCGTGTTTTAAACCTAAAATCGCATTGATGTCATTTTTATAAATATAAAAAATAACATAAAATATACCAATAATAAAAATAAAAAAAGCGACAGATTTTTGAAAGGTATTGTTGGATTTTCGAACGACTTTTTTAGCCATTGCTGTCTATTTTTTTATGCGTGAGATTCAAAACAATAGATAATAAAACATAAAAAATAATCACTAAGGCGACGCCTAAAAACTGAAAAAAGCCAATAATTATCGCTGATAATCCTAAAAAAATTATTGGTATTTTGTTGTCTTTCATGTCCAAAAATTTCACTTTTAATGAAAAAAGTGGAATTTCAGCATTCATTATATACGCTGATAGAAAAACCAAACCAATCAAAACATATTTATTAAAAATGATGCCAGTGAAATTATCATCTGAAAAAGCTTCACTAATCAACGGTAATGCCAAGAAAAAAAGTGCATTTGCGGGCGTTGGCAAACCAATGAAGGAATCGGTTTGACGCGTGTCAATATTGAAATTTGCTAATCTGTAGCAGGCGCCAAGCGTAATGATGAATCCTGAATATGGCAAAAGACTATCGGCACCAAAAAAATTTGGATTACAAAGTAGTTTATACATCATAAATCCAGGCACAACGCCACTTGTGACCATGTCTGCCAAAGAATCAAGCTGCAAACCGAGCTCACTTGAAACCTTGAAAAGTCGCGCAAAAAAACCATCGAAAAAATCGAAAAAAATCCCTAAACATACCATGGAAAAAGCCATCAAAAAATTAGAATTTGACACATAAACTGTGGCAACACATCCGCAAAATAAATTTAAAAGCGTTATAAAGTTGGGAATGTATTTTTGTATAGTCATTTTTGATCGTAAGTTTGTTGTTTTCAAAAACAAATTTATACAATAACTTAAACGTAACTGCGTTTTTTATTAAAGATTTTTTTTGATATTTGTAAAAAATATAAAATTTGAAATATATTGTTGTTTTGTTTGTTTATTTTTCAGCATTACCTATTCAAAGTCAGGTAATTAGAAAATATTCAAACGAATTTATGAACATTGGCGTTGATGCAGCTGCTTTGGCAATGTCAAACGCTGTGGTTTCGTCCACAAATGATGTAAATGCGGGCTATTGGAATCCTGCGGGGCTCATGAAACTTGAGGGTGAACAAGTGGCATTGATGCATGGGAGCTATTTTGCAAACATTGCACAATATGACTATTTGGCATATGCAAAAAACATCGACGACCGTTCAGCTTGGGGATTTTCAGCTATTAGATTTGGAGTAGATAATATTTTAAACACCACACAACTTATTGACAGTCAAGGAAATATTGACTATAATCGCATTACACTTTTTTCAGCTGTAGATTATGGTTTTTCGTTTTCTTATGCAAGAAAATTGCAAGTTCCGGGATTTCAATATGGCGTAAATGCAAAAGTTATCCGAAGAATTATTGGAGATTTTGCATCATCTTGGGGCTTTGGATTCGATTTTGGTTTGCAATATGACAATGAAAATTGGCACTACGGATTGATGGTTCGCGATATCACGACTACCTACAATATCTGGAATATCAACAAAGAAGAACTTGCAAAAGTGTCGAATGCTATTGCCGGTCAAAACCAAACTATTCCCGAAAATTCTGAAATCACGTTACCAAAAGTGCAAGTGGGAATGTCTAAAAAGTTTGAATTTCATAATGATTCTGCCCTACTTGCAGGTGCAAACTTAAACATGAGATTCGAGCAAACCAATGATTTGATTTCGACAAAAGGCATCAGTATTGATCCTGCGGTTGGCCTTGAATATAGTTATACAGATATGGTTTTTGTGCGAAGTGGCGTTGGAAATTTTCAGAATGTTTTACAGTTGGACAACACGAAATCTGTGAGTTTTCAACCAAACATTGGAATTGGATTCAAGTATCGAGGCATTCAAATTGACTATGCCCTCACGGATTTGGGCGACCAAAGCGCTGCCTTATACTCTAATATATTTTCAGTAAAAGTAGATTTATCACTTTTTAGACGGTAATAATTTTGACGATAAATTTATGATTCAGAACATTTTTAGAAAATTTAATAGTTCGAAACAGATTATTTTTCTGTTGGTTTTTAGCATGAATATTGCAGCTTCACAAGTTATTATTCTCTCAAATAAAACTAAAGTTTCGGTCTTGACTTGCGATTCAGGAATGCAACTTCATTCACTTTTTGGACACACCGCAATCCGAATTAATGATCCCGTAAATAATTTTGATGCGGTTTATAATTTTGGATATTTTAATTTTAATACGCCAAATTTCTACCTAAAATTTGTAAAAGGTGACATGAAATATTTTGTTGCCGTGGACAATTTTGAAAATTTTATGCCCGAATATGTTTATTATCAAAGAGGCGTTTACGAACAGTTTTTGAATATTACGCAACTGCAAAAGCAAAATATTTTTAATAATCTAAATCAAATTCTTCAATCAGAAGAACGTTTCTACACCTATAAATTTATTGATAGAAACTGCACAACCATGGTTGTTGATTTGATAAACAAAAATATCAAAACTAAAATTTCCAATAAAATTAAAGCGCAAACACTGACTAATCGTGAAATTTTATATGGCTATCTCAACAATCACTTCTATGAAAGTTTGGGCATAAACATTATTTTTGGGGCAAAAGTCGATAGAAACTTTAAAAATATTTTTCTACCGATGCAATTATTCGAAGGTTTAAAACTTTCAAAAAACGCAAATGTCAACCTTGTTTCAACTTCAAAAACACTAAATCCACAAACGGCTTCCAAACCATTTTCGATATGGAACAGTTGCTATTCCCTCGTTTTGGCGCTTACAATAGTTGTAATCGCAAATAAACGATGGCTAATAATTTCGTACTTTGCAATGCTCGGTATTATTGGAATTGTATTATTTTCAGTAGCATTTTACTCTTTCCATGAAGAAGTTCATAGCAATTATAATGTGTTCTTATTCAATCCTTTGTATTTATTACTATCAATTTGCATTGCTAAACATCTTAGTAAAACAGTGGAAATTTTAACTTATGTTATCACCGTAACGCTAATTTGTTACACCATATTTATAGCCAACAAGCCGTTTTTAATCATGTTTCTACCTTTCATTATTGCGAATAGTATCTTGCTTTACAAAGGGAATAAAATTGAAAGATTAAAAAAGTGAAAAATTGAAAGAGTGGAAGATTGAAAGAGTGAAAAATTCAATAATTCAAAAACATATTAGCATCAAAATTTTCAATCATAAAAACTATAAACAATAATATTCCCAAAAAAACACTTCATTTCTAACTTTTATTTCCACCACAAAAGCCACCCAATTCTTTGGATGGCCTTTGTTATATAATTTTTTAAAATACAAGACTAAAAATCTTTAAATTTTTAGATTTCCAAATCTTTTAATCTGCGCTATAATTTCATAATAATAAACTCACTTCGTCGGTTCGCTTGGTGCTCTTCTTCGGTGCAGTCTATACCGTCGGCGCATTTATTAACTAATTGGCTCTCGCCATAACCTTTGGCTGTGAGCCTTGCTTTTGCCAAGCCGTTATTAACTAACCATTCAATTGTGGCTTTTGCGCGTCTTTTGGAAAGCGCGGCATTGTAATCCGTTGTTTGTCGGCTGTCAGTATGCGAGCGAACATCAACAACCATGTTTGGATATTGATTCATTACATCCAAAACTTTTTCAAGTTCCAATGCTGCATCTTGTCGAATAAACGATCTGTCTAAATCAAAGTATATAATTTTAATTCCCATTTTTACAAAAATGTCGTCGTCGGCTTTCATTTCGATAATTTTTTTACCTATAGCAATGTCAACCGTAGTTTTACCACTAGTTTTTACAATCGTGGCTTTCATTTCCTTTGTTTCGTAATCTTGCTTGAAAGTTTTGATATAGTATTGTTCGCCACAATTAACATCAAACTTATATTCGCCCCTATCGTTTGCCTCTATTTGAGCAATTTTGTTCATTTTACTATCTGACAATATTACTTGGGCGTAAGGAATAATTTGTTTGGTTTGCTCATCGGTAATCACGCCATTGAGTGCTTGCACACATCTTAATTTTGTAAGTTCAGTAAGACTGTAAATATCGTCATATCCTTTTCCGTTGCTTCTGTTTGATGAAAAATAGCCTTTTTTTGTTTTGCTGTCAATATAAAATGCAAAGTCGTCTGTATTGCTATTTACGGGTTCGCCAATGTTTATTGGCGCCGTAAACGTACCATCGGCATTTATTTTGGAAGTATAAATGTCCAATCCGCCTAATCCCTGACGGGCATCCGAGGCAAAATATAACTCGTTGTCGCCACTTACAAATGCAAAAGTTTCTCGTCCTGGTGTATTAATGTTTTTTCCAAGATTCATCGGTGTACCATAGCTTTCGTTGCCATCAATGGATACTTTAAACAAGTCTGATTCTCCGATGCTTCCTGGCATATCAGACGAAAAATATAAAATTTTATCATCTGGGCTCAGTGCTGGATGTGCCGTCGAAAATTGGTCGCTGTTAAATGGTAACGCTACAGCCTCTGTCCATTTATTGTTTTCAAATTTTGATTTGTATATTTTCAATCCCGTGGTACCTTGTACATTGGTTGCAAGTTTACGGTCATAAGAGTTAGATCGCGTAAAATAGACAGTTTTCCCATCTTTTGTAAACACTGGTGTGGATTCGTCATATCTACTATTGATTTTGTTTGAAAACAATTTGGCAATTCCTAAACTACCGTCAGTGTTGATTTCCGAAGTATAAAGATTAGTAAACGGCTGGTTGTTCCACTTGATGGTGCGTTTGGTATAGGCCGGCAGATCTCGAGAAGAGGCAAATATCAATTTGTTGTCATAAACCGTGCTTCCATAATCAATCAAGTCTCCGTTGATATTGAGATTATCAACTGTGTATCGCCCTGAATTGCTTTTTACTGTTTCAAGATAGTTTTTTTCTTGTTCAAAAAGCTTTGCACGTTGGTCGTTGCCAGATTTTACATTGAACAATGTCAACATTTCATCTGCTTTCTTATAATCTTTTACCGTTTTTAAAGTTTGCGAGTAACGGTAGTAATATTCTGCCTCAACTTCTTGTTGCATTGCAAATAGATCGCTATACCATTTGTTGGCTTTTTCGGACTGTCCGTTAAAATAGTAGGCATTTCCCAATTTTGAAAATAAATCTACGGACTTGTAACCTTTTATGGCAATGCGTTCGTAGGTTTTGATGGCGTCAATGTAGGCATAGTTGCTATATTGCTTTTGAGCGGTGACCTGTTTTTTTTGTGATGCATTCATTTCTTCCATTTGGGCTGTGACCATTTGGGATATCACCAACAAACCGATGCAAATTACTTTTTGTAACGATTGCATGCTATATTTATTTACCAGTTTCATCATTTTATTACAGGATGTTTAGCGGGGGAAAGGATTATTTGTTTTAAGCTGTTTGTTATTGGTCAATTCTTAGTTCTATATTTTTTACGAGTACAAATATAATTTAAACTTTAAAACAATAAATAGACTGTTTGTGTTTGTTCTTGTTTTGAGCAAATCAAATTATTATGCAATTTTAACATCCAATAATCTAAATTAAAAAAATCTCGGAGATATTATTCTATCATAGTTTTTAAACAATTCATATCGCAGGAAGATCTCGTGTGATCCTGAATTGAAATTTGCTAATTTGG
>JAYWGW010000086.1:0-14892 GCA_043778045.1 Bacteroidota bacterium
ACCTATGATTAAACTTTATCGAATTCACACCTATGAAATTTTTTGAGTCTATCATTAGACAAATATAATACATTGCGACCTAAACGCCTATACCAGTAGTTTAAATAATCAATGTTTATCCAACCAATCCTTCAAATCTGCAAAATTCTGCGGATTAATGCCATGTCCCATTGGATATTCTTTGTAAACGGTGTCAATTCCTAAATTATTTAAGGTTGCAGGTGCTTTTTTTGCCCATGCTACTGGAATCACTTGGTCTTGCGTGCCATGCGAAATAAACATTTTCAAGTTAGAAAAATTGTTTTTCAGATAGTCGTCTTTCACAATTTCGAGATTTAAATAACCACTTAATGCCACCACTTTTTGAACCTTTTCTGGATAGGAAAGTGCAACGGCATAGCTTAAAATTGTACCTTGACTAAAACCTATTAACGTTACATTTTCAGCGTCAATTGGATAGTTTTTCAGTAATTCGTCAATAAATTTTGCTATCAAATCACGTGAAAGTCGTGCTTGTGGTAAGTCAGAAAACTTATTTTCGTCGGCATCAAAATTAATGGCATACCACGCAAAACTTCCATATTGCATGTCATACGGAGCCTGCGCCGACACCACAAAAGAATTTTTAGGCAATTCACCAGCAAACGAAAACAAATCGTCGGCATTGCTCCCATATCCGTGTAAGAGCAATAGTAATGGACTTTTTCCAGCTTTTATTTTAGGTTCTTGAATACGGTATTCTAAGGATAATTTCATTTTTATGATATTTTTGAAAGGAATTTTTGAAACAAATTTCCCAGTAACGGAATCGGTCGCGTGCTACCCGAAATGGCATTAAAAATGCCGAAAAACATCAAAACCGTAATAAAAATCCACATTGGCGCCGCAACATAAATGCTTTCAAAATTGGAAATTGTCAAACCAACTGTTATAAAAGTCAGCGTCAGTCCCAGTCCTTGACGAATATGAAACGAAGCATACGGATTTTTATATTCCGAATTCATCGAAAACGCTATCGGAAAGCCAATAATCAAAATATAACTAATCACAGCAATTGTTTTTCCTTCGTCGATTGTTTTTTGAGTCATCATATTTTTTAATGTTTTTGGGCGTATTGCGGGCTTTCGGCTAAATCTTTTGTGGCAAAGCATTTCATTAAATAAAAATTCTAAATTTGCCACAAAAGGATATCGCCTAAACTTGTGCGCCGTGGAAGATCCCTAACGCAAATAAATTATTAATAAAGTTTTTTAAACATTTAAACTTTACAACCGTAAACTTACTTTAAAATTAGCTGATTATTATTAAAAACACCGTAAACCACTCCCAACATTGTCTGTCCTAAAAAAGCCGAATTTTTGGATTTTGATAAAATATCGTCTTTAGTAAAGATGCTTTCCTCGTCAGGATTAAACAGCGTAAAATTTGCTTTTTCTCCCACTTCAATTTTTGAACTTTCGATATTAAAAATTTTCTTTGAACCTGTAAACTTTTCAATAATCACTTCTAACGGTAAAATTGTTTGCAACATTCCAAAAGCACTTTCCAAACCAACTGTACCGTTTTTGGCTAAATCAAACTCCATTTTTTTGTGTTCTATCGCAATTGGATTGTGGTCGGATGTGATCATGTCAATCGTTCCATCTAAAACTGCTTCTACTAACGCAAGTCTGTCTATTTCTGTTCTAAGTGGTGGCGACACCTTGAATCTGGTATCAAAATTTTGTAATGCTGCGTCCGTTAATGTCAAATGATGCACAGAAACACTACAACTCACATTCAATTTTTTTGCTTTTGCTTGTCGAATCAAATCCACACTTTTAGCGGTTGATAGGGTAGGGAAGTGCAGTTTTCCGCCAGTATATTCCAATAAGAATAAGTTTCGAGCGACTTGCAATTCCTCTGCTAAATTCGGAATACCTTTCAAACCCAAATGAATTGTAGCTTCGGATTCATTGGCAATTCCGTTTGATGCAACGTTTTCATCTTGGCAAAAAGCCAGCAACAACCCGTCAAAATCTTGCACATATTGCAAACCGATTTTCAATAAATTGGCATTTGCAACACTTTTTGCATAATCGCCAAATGCAACAGCTCCAGCATTTTTCATATCAAACATTTCTGCCAAATCTTTGCTTTCTGATTTTTTTGTGAAAGCGCCAATCGGATATAAATCTGTTGCAAATCCCAAACTTTTTGTTTTCACAAACTGAACTAATGCTTGATTGTCTACCACAGGATTTGTGTTCGGTTGCAAGGCAATTGCTGTAAAACCTGAGTTGGCAGCAACCTGCAATCCGTTTTCAATTGACTCACAATCTTCAAAACCAGGTTCGCCAAATGACACGCTGCTATCAAACCAACCTTGCGAAATATGCAAATTATCAAGAGAAATTTCTTGCGAATTGTCTTTGTTTTCAAGGTTTTTATCAATCAATTCAATAATGCCAGCATTTACTTTAACATCAACAATTTGATTATTGAATGCACTTGATTTGTCAATTATTTTTACGTTCCTAAATAGTATTTTCATTTTACAAATTTTTGAATCAAGACTTCCAATATCATAAAAATTAATGTAAAGATAGCAAACCATTTCCACATTTGATTGTCAGCGCGGTTGGTTTGTAGATTGTCAAAATACGTTTCGATGGAATTTACAATATCATATTTTGACAATAAATTTTCATTACAATCCATTAAGTTACTTTCCGTTCGTGCATAATTAAAACTGATGTTTTTGACAAAATCATTTCTATTAAAAACACCAAAGTTTCCATCAGCAAATGGCAAATCATTAAAAGTTAATTTTGTTTTGTTATTCAGAATTTGCTGTATAGGAACAAATTGTTCTTTATCGTTTTTTATTGTCAAAATTTCGTCTTTCGACAGGTTTTTATCTAAAATAAAGGGTTCGTTTTTTCCGATTTCAATTGCAGTCACGCCAGTGCTTTTTTGGTTTTGAGCCATTTGAAAAAATGTTGGAACAATTAACGGCGAATTTTGAAAATTACTATTTTCTTTATTGATTGCAGCCGTAAAAACATAAACGTTTGATAATTGCTTTCTTATGCCACTTAAAAAGTTGCTTTGATCGGCATAAGACAAAATGCTTCCTCCAGCATTGGAAATTGTAAAAGAATTTTTTGTTTGTGGATACTGAAAGTTGTCAGTTTTTTTCTCAAATACGTTTTTAAAAAGAGGGTGATCAAAGGCAATTTTAGTGATTTGTTTTTCACCGTTTTCTAAACTAATAAATTGCAGATTTGACAAGGTTTTCAAAAAAATATTGATATTTGCAACATTCATTTCATTCGAAGGAATAAAAACTAAATTTCCACCTTTTTCTACAAAATTCTTTAGCGTAATTTGCAGTGCAACAGGTATTTCTGTAATTTCGTTCAGAATAATAGCCGTTTGCTTTTCAATCAAATTGTAGTCTAAATTCTTTAGTTCAAAGTTTTTAAAATCAAATTCTTGTGGCGTATAAATGCGGTTTAAAAAATCGTTTTTACTGTTATCACCAATGCTAATAACCGAAATTTTTTCTGGTTTTGAAATATTGAAATAAAGATTATTATCATATTCAAGTCCATTATCAACGATTGAAACATAACCGTTAAAATCTGCTTTTGGAATGGTGAAATTTTGAATCTTTGTCTTTGACGAAAAGTTAATAATTGTCTTGGCAATCAGTTTTTTATTGTTGTAAAGCGCAATTGGAGTGGGTTTTAAATCGTCGCCGTAAGCTGTAATTTTTATGCTGATTTCATAGAAATTGTCTAAAACTTGATTCATGTAAACACTGTCAACGGCAATATTGTTTTGTTGTTCGCTTTTGGGAATATAAAGCGTTGTGGTTTCTATATTTTTAATTGAGGTTAACTCTTTTTGCTTCAGCCCAACAGCATCAGTAATAATAAAAACATCTTTGTTTGTTACAGATTTTTTTGCATTTATTTTTGACAATAAATTATCTATCTGAAACTTATTTGAGCTGTATTTCAAATTTTGTAAATCTTTTTGAATAGATTTTATGTCAGTATTATAAAAATTATCCGAACACGTTATCAATGAAAAATCTTGCGCTTCGGGCACAGTAACCAGCAAATCTTGTACGGCACGTTTCAACAATTCGCCTTTCTGACCTTTGGCCTGCATACTAAATGAATTATCTAAGATTATATATAGGTCATTAGTGGTGTTTATACTATCTTTTGCTTTAAAAAATGGTTGTGCAAAAGCCATAATTATAAAAGCCAAAAGCAAACATCTTGTGGCGAGTAACAACCATTTTTTGAGTTTTGAACTTTTTCTGGTCTGAATTGAAAGTTGTTTGAGAATGCCAACATTCGTAAAATATTCTTTTTTAAATTTTCGTAATTGAAACAAATGCACCAAAATTGGTATCAGAAGCAAGAACAGAAAATATAGAATTTCGGGATGTTTAAACTGCATTTTTCAACTAAATATTTTGTCAAAAATAAGAATCATTCGTTGCATATCAAAACAGAACTTTCATTAAATAGTAAATAAATAAGTCAAAAGTTACAAAGTCGTAACGTTTAAACGTTTGTTTTATTTCAAAACAATAGATTTCATTTATATATGTACAATTGTCAATATTAAAATACATTATTAAATAGTAACTATAACTAATATTCACACGTTGTATTTTAGAATTTTAAAATCGTGTTTTTTTTCGTAATTTTGCAATCTATAAAAGCTACAAGACATGTTAGATAGATTACAGATAGTGAAACAACGATTTGACGAAATTTCTGATTTGATCATTCAGCCCGACGTTATTTTAGATCAAAAACGATATGTGCAACTCAACAAAGAATATAAAGACCTAAAAGCCCTTAAAGAAAAGCGTGATGAATACGTCACGTTAATGGATAATATCGATGAAGCAAACGAAATTATTTCCGACAACAGTGATGCCGACATGACCGAAATGGCTAAAATGCAATTGGACGAGGCGAAAACGCGTTTACCAGAATTGGAAGACGAAATCAAGTTTATGTTGATTCCAAAAGATGCCGAAGATGCAAAAAATGTAATGATAGAAGTTCGCGCAGGAACGGGTGGCGACGAAGCAAGTATTTTTGCTGGAGATTTGTTTCGAATGTACACCAAATATTGCGAAGGTCGGGGTTGGAAAACTTCTGTTGTGGATATGAACGAGGGAACTTCTGGCGGATTTAAAGAAGTTATTTTTGAAGTTACGGGCGACGATGTTTATGGAACCATGAAGTTTGAAGCGGGCGTTCACCGCGTGCAACGTGTGCCACAAACGGAAACTCAAGGTCGCGTGCATACATCGGCGGCGACCGTGATGGTTTTACCAGAAGCCGAAGAATTTGATGTTCACATTGACATGAACGATGTTCGAGTGGATTTTTTCTGTTCCTCAGGGCCAGGCGGACAATCTGTAAATACAACTAAATCTGCAGTTCGATTGACGCACATTCCAACTGGATTGGTCGCGCAGTGTCAAGATCAAAAATCGCAACATAAGAATAAGGACAAAGCATTTGGTGTTTTACGTTCTCGTTTATACGAACAAGAGTTAGCTAAAAAACAAGCCGAAGATGCTGTAAAACGTACTTCTCAAGTGAGTTCTGGTGACCGTTCTGCGAAAATTAGAACCTATAACTATTCGCAAGGGCGCGTTACTGACCATAGAATTGGTATGGATGTTTTTGATATGGACGGAGTAATGAACGGAAAGATTCAAAAACTAATTGACGAATTGCAATTGGTCAATAATATGGAGAAACTGAAAGAAGCAAGTGAGGTTTTTTAAAATTAAAACAGCAAACTTTTTTATAATTACATATAACACATCTATAAACGGCAAATCAAGGTTTGTCGTTTTTTTATTGATAAACTTTTATATAATCAATCTCAAATTTTTGACTGATAATATTGCTATCAATGATCGAACCGCCAAAATTTCCGCCAATAGCTAAGTTTATTATAAAATAAAAAGGTTTGTCAAATGGCCATGTATCGGCATTTTTCAATTCAGGAGTGAAAGTATATACATTTATATTGTCTACAAAAAAGCTGATTTTTTCTGGCGTCCAGTCCATACCATAAGTGTGAAAACCTTTTTCGATATTTTGAATCTTGGTTTTCTTGGTGTTTAGCGTGTTTCCAAAACTATCCTGTGTGTGCAATGACGTAAAAATAACATTTGGTTCTCTTCCGACATATTCTAAAATATCAATTTCTCCACATTTGGGCCAACCTATTTCGGAAATATTGCTACCTAACATCCAAACAGCTGGCCAAATCCCATTACCAATTGGCAACTTAGCCCGTACTTCAAAATATCCATATTTAAAATCTTTCTTATTTTTTGTGATGATTTTTGTTGAGGTGTAAACGCCATTTTCTAATTTTGGCTGTATGACAAGTTTACCATTTTTTAAAACGTGGTTAGTATCTGTATAAATTTGACTTTCGTTGTTTCCCCAGCCGCAAAGATTTGGACAACCATCGCCAAGCTCAAATTTCCAAATTTCCGAATTTAGATTTTTACCATTAAAGTCTTCTTGCCAGACCAATTTTTTATGATTAATCTGAGCCATCGAAAATTGAAAAACTAATAATAGAAATATTATATTTTTCATAATGCTACTTATCGTTAAATCTAAAATCAGCTTCTAATGCAGTTGAGGAGCTACCACCCAGAAAAACTTTAAAATCGCCAACTTCGGTTTCCCATTTGTTTTTTGCAGTATAAAATTCTAATGTTTTTTCATTGATTACAAACGATATGGATTTTGATTCATTTGCAAGCAATGATACCATTTCAAATCCTTTAAGTTCTTTTACTGGGCGTGTTGTGCTACCAATCAAATCCTGAATGTAGAGCTGAACAACTTCTTTGCCAGCCACGTTGCTGTTGTTTTTTAGAGTAAAAGATACGGTTATATTTTTATTTTTGGTTAAAGAATTTGTGCTCAATTTCAAATCAGAATATATAAATTTTGAATAGCTTAAGCCGTGTCCGAAAGGGTAGAGCGGTGTGTTTTTCTCATCAGTATAATGCGACCAAAAAACACTTTCTGGCTCATTCATTTTTGGTCTTCCTGTGTTTTTGTAGTTGTAGTAAATAGGGATTTGCCCAACGCTTCTCGGAAATGTCATGGGCAATTTCCCGCTTGGGTTATAATCGCCATACAAAACTTGTGCAATTGCATTGCCACTTTGTGTACCTAATTGCCATGCTTCTAAAATCGTAGGAATGTTTTCGGCTGCCCACGGAATACAAAGTGGACGGCCATTTTGAAGCACTAAAACAACATTCTTATTTTCCTTAAAAACCGTTTCTAAAAGTTCCTGTTGAACGCCTGGCAGGCCTAAGTCTGTTTTGCTTCTGCCTTCACCAGAATGCAGCCCATGTTCGCCAAGTACCATAATTACAACATCGGATTTTTTTGCTAAATCTATTGCGGCATCAAAACCAGTTTTATCGGTTTCATTAATTTTTGTTTCCCAGACGAACTGCGTTCTACCAACAACAACGTCTGCACCTTTTGAATATGAAACTGTATTTTCTTTATAATTTTGTAGTCCTTCTACCACAGAAATGGCAGTTTCATCATCAGCAGCGATGCGCCAACTGCCAAGCGGACTTGTTTTATCGTTTGCTAACGCACCAATAACTCCAATTTTTAGACCTTGTTTTTTTAGAGGTAATAAATTATTATCATTTTTCAATAAAACAATCGATTTTTTTGCAACATCCAAAACACCATCTTGAAATTCTTTTTTGCCAATGGTTGCTTTTTCATAAGCTTCGTCGCAATATTTGTATGGATTTTTAAACAGTCCGAGTTCAAATTTTGTTTTTAATATTCGGCCTGCTGCGTTATTTATTGCATCAATTTTTACGTTACCATTATCAACTAATGTTTTCAAATGTTCGATATATGCATAAGATTCCATATCCATATCTGAACCTGCGTTTATGGCAATTTCTGCAGCATGTTTACTGTCTTTTGCATGTCCATGGCTAATCATTTCATTAATTGAGCCCCAATCTGAAACCACAAATCCTTTAAAATCCCATTCTTTTTTAAGAATTTTTTGTTGCAGATAGGTGTTTCCCGTTGCTGGAATGCCATTAAGTTCGTTAAAAGCATTCATAAAAGTGCGAACACCAGCCTTGACAGCTGCTTTAAAAGGTGGAAAAATAATATTTTGAAGTACGTTTTCGCTCACGTCAACTGTATTATAATCTCGACCAGCTTCGGCAAATCCGTATCCCGCAAAGTGTTTTGCGCATGCTAAGATATTTTTATTTGAAGACAAGTCGCCTTGAAAACCAATAACTCGAGCATCTGCAATACGACTTCCCAAATAAGTATCTTCGCCTGCACCTTCCATCACACGTCCCCAGCGCGCATCGCGGGAAATATCTATCATTGGCGCAAATGTCCAGTTTATTCCAACTGCGCCAGACTCTTCGGCTGCAATTTGCGCTGATTTTTTAATGGCATCTAAATCCCAACTTGCTGCTTCGGCAAGCGGAATTGGACTGATGGTTTTATAGCCATGGATAACATCAAATCCGAATAGTAGCGGAATTTTCATTCTCGTTTCTTCAACAGCAATTTTTTGTAAGGCGCGCACGTCTTTAACGCCTTTTACGTTCAGCATCGAGCCTACCCAACCCTTTTTCAAATGTTGATATTTTAAAGCAGCTTGACCATCTTTTGGTGCTGGGCCAGTAATTTCGTAAAACCCGTTATATTGATTTAGTTGTCCAATTTTTTCTTCTAAAGTCATCAATTTTAGAATCGAATCAACGCTTTTATCCAAATTAATTTCGCTCTTTTTAACAAATTTAGAGGTCTTATTTTTTTGTGCTATGATATTATTAATGCTAAATACAAGCAATAAAAATATAGTTACTATTTTAAAATATTTCATTAAAAAATGATAAAATGGTTGAAATTAATAATTTGAAAAGTTAAAATTTACTATATACAAAAACATTTATTTGAAACGAAAAAATGCCTCAGATTTAAAAGACTTTATGGATTATGCTATAATGTAAAAAAAAATCTGTGAAAATCTTTGCAATCTGTTGCTTAAAAATCAGTATAAAGTATAGAATAAGCAAAAATAAATTATTGATAAACCCTTACATAATCAACTTCCATTTGCGATTGGTTGAATGAAGGCGAAATTGCACCACCAAAAGTTCCTCCAACTGCAACATTTAGAAGCAAAAAGAAATTATTATTAAAAGGTAGCGTTCCATTATTTACAACCGAATGAAATAGTGCGTTATCAACATAAAACTTTATAGAATTTGGGGTCCACAGTACTTTATAAACTTTAAAATTTGATTGTGTTCCGGGAAACAGTGCTGTGTTAGTATTTGCATTGCCGCCAAAATTTCCGGGGTAGTGCAGTGAGCCGTGAATCACATCTGGTTGGTTTCCTTTGTGTTCCATAATGTCTATTTCACCGCATGCAGGCCAAGTGACAGTTTCATAGTTGGCACCAAGCATCCAAATTGCAGGCCATGTGCCTCCACCAACTGGTAATTTAGCTCGAACTTCAACTTTGCCGTATTTGAAACTGAATTTATTTTGGGTTTTTAGTCTTGCAGAAGTAAACGCTGAACCATTAAGGTTTTGTCTTTTAGCAATAATTTTCAAATTTCCACCTTGAACAATTGCATTATCTGGTGTGTTGGTGTAAAATTGAGATTCCCCATTTCCCCAGCCACCAGCTCCAAGATCGTAACCCCATTTGGCAGCATCTGGTGCACCATCGGTATTAAATTCGTCGAAGAAAACTAAGTTATTATAATCAACAATTGGATCTTGAACAGGTGCAATTGTCGTGAAAATATGATACCACGCATCCGCAGGATTATTTCCTTGTACAACTCGAACGACCATTCTGTTTTCGGTAATAGACATAATATCATAAGAGGTGCTGCCTACATAATATCCCATAAATCCATTATCAGAAAAATTCATAACTGTTCCACGTTTTTTGTTGGCTTCGGGTTTAGATTCTGAAGGTGACAGCGTTACAGTTTTTAGTCCAGAAGAATTATAAGCATAACAAAAATCATAACCTGCAGATCCTCCACCAACGCTCTGATAGCTTTTATTAAAAAAAGTCTTTCCATTGTTTTGTAATTCATATTTTAAAACACCACCAACAATTGAAAATTTTAGTTTATTTTCGTACAAACAACTACTTTCTGATGACGCATTTTTTTCAAAAGGTGCAGCATTATAATAATCTGCATAATAATTTTTGGTATTGTCATCGTTATTTGGACCAACGCCTAAATGCCCTAATTCTGCGGCAGAAAAATACCAAATTTTTTGCGTTCCACCAGTCAAAAATTGAATCGCTTCAGCATCTGTAAATGTACTTAAAACTTCTACTTCGATAATTTTGGATACCGAAACTCCTCCTTTGCCAGTTGCTACAACAGTAACATTATATTTAAAAACGCCAGTTTTGGTAAATCTTTTTTGGAAAATCCCGCTTGGAACATTCTCAGAAGTGGCATCGCTAAAAGTATATTTATAAGAAATTGCATTATCAGCTTTAGCAATAAAATTGACTTTACCAGAACCATCTCCAAATGGATTTGCAGCATTTTTGCCAGCAATATCGGCTGATATAATTAAGTTTGAGGGGGAATTGATATCGCCAAAACCAAGTTCCTCTTCTTGACAATTTACTAATAAAAGTAAAAAACAAAACGATAATAATTTTAAAAAGAATTTATTTTTCATGATTGAATGCATTTATTTAATATAAAATACCGTTTAATTAGATTGTGAAATGTCGTCGAAATAATAAACAGAACCATTACCTGGAATTCCAAAATTAAAGAAAACTACAATTCGTTGAAATGTGTTTGTAGTGCTTATACCTGTAAAATCGAAAGTCAATTCTTGCCAACTATTTGCATTTGTTAGTGTTACATCCTTTTCGATATTTATGGTATTGTTTGCTAAATTTTCTAACTTCATTTTTACAATAATACCTGCTTGTGGCGACCAAACTTTAATTTTAATTTTCTTTTGAACCGAAAAATTCAATGGATTTGTAAGTTCTATAAAAGATCCAGCCCAACCTTGTGACCCATTTCCTTTGGTTAATGCTGCCGCTTTCGCAGATATGTTAATTCCTGCAACATTTGCATTTGTACCAACTACTGTATTTGCACCACCAAAACTTATGAAATTATAAGGCAATGTAGCTGATTCAAAATTTAATGGCAATGCAATTAAAACTGGAATTGTAACGATTACAACTTGTGTGTATTCTGTTTTGGCAACACCACCTGTAATTGCAACGACTTTAACCGTGTAAGTTCCAGGATTGGTATAAATATGCGAAATAGTTACGCCTTCTAAAAAACTAACTGGTGTTTCGGTTGGGCTTTCGCCAAAATATACCTTAAATCCAGTTTCAAATTTTGCTTCGGCTTTGACAGTTATTCCAAGTGAATTGTTTGGTATTGGTGCAATCGTTGCCACTAAATCTGTTGGGGAAAAAAATGTAACCGCAAGCGGAATTATTTTTTCTGTACGTTTTCCATCCAAAGTAATTCCAACAATTTTTACTTGAAAATTTCCTTCCAAATACGTGTGTTCAACAGAATTTCCTGCACTAACAACTGCTGGTGCATTGGTTGTATCTCCAAAAAAAACTTCGAATTGTATAATGCCTTCGCCAACTGGACTAATGGTTACTTTGCCAGAATTGTCTGCTTTTATTGCCATCAATGCGTTTATATTACTTGGTGCAGCAATGTTATCTATATCCAATTCTTTTTTATCATCGGTACAATTTATTAATAATCCGAGGATAAAAAAACTAAAAATTATTTTGATATTTTTCATATATTTTGATTTAAAAAAAATTTAATATCCTGGATTTTGACCCCAATTTCCTGCAGAAAACTGAATTTCTTCGAATGGAATTGGAAAAAGTTCGTTCTTGGCTGTTTTAAAGCCTGTAATGTTTGCAGCAGCTTTTCCGGTGCGAACCAAATCAAAAAATCGGTGTCCTTCGCCAAGAAGTTCTGTACGGCGTTCTGCCCAAATAAAGTCTGTAAGTGCTGCATTAGATGCGGAAATGTCATGATTTAAATCTGCGAAAGCACGACGACGAACTAAATTAAGATATGTTCTTGCTTTTACATCATTGCCACTTCTATTAAATGCTTCGGCTGCCATAAGTAGCACATCGGCATATCGAATAGAACGATAATTATTAGGATTGGTAAGGTTTGGATCTCCAATATTGCTATCGCCTTTTCGAGCAAGATACTTACGGTTGAAATATCCAGTATGTTTGTAACCCGTTCCATAAGTCGCGTTATTGGCTGCTGCCCAAGCCACAATATCTAAAATTGCAACATTCTTGCGACTATCACCAGCTTCAAAAGCATCGACACTGGCTTGTGTTGGAACATTAAAACTGTATCCACCGTCAAAAAATGCACCGCTGTAATTTCTGATACCGTTAAAACCCACAGCCACATTGCCTTCGCTGCACTGCAAACAGCCAAAATCGGCTCCTTGCGCATCTGAATATTGAATTTCAAAAACAGATTCTACATTATTTTCGGTATCGTTTTCAAATATTTTATTATAGTCCGATACTAATGAATAGCCACCATTTGTGATCACTTGCTCCAAAACAACTGCAGAAGCAGCAAATTTGTTTTGATACAAAAGAGCTTTCCCTAATAATGCCTGTGCAGCACCCTTGGTTACTCTACCTGTTTGGGCTGGTGTAGCATTTAAGTTGCTGATTGCATATTGCAAATCCGCTTCGATGCTTGCATAAACTTCTGCGGTTGAAGCACGTGGAATCTTTTTCTCGTCGTCCAATTTAAATCTTTTGTCACCGTTTAACGGAATACCACCAAACCATTTCACTAATTCAAAATGATAGTAAGCACGCAAAAAACGAGTTTCAGCAATCAATTGATTTTTACCTTGAAAATCGGTTTTATCTTTAAATTCCATAATATAGTTGCATCGTTGAATGCCAGCAAACATCCAATCCCAAAGGTTTTTTAGATTTGCATTTACTGCAGTATGCGTCATTTCGTCAACTTGTTGAAAACCAGGAACGTCAGTTGCAGCTTCGCCACCAGAACGTGTATTGTCGGATGCGATTTCACCCATCAAAACGTTAACATAGCTAGAATGCAACATATCATAAGATGCAATTAAAGCGTTTTCGTAATCGGTTTTTGAGTTGAAGTAATTTTCAGCGTCCAAGGCATAAATGGGATCTTCTTCTACAAACTCGTCTGAACATGAAGATAGTGTAAAACTAAAAAATATTGTTATAATTATTGAAAATAGGATATATTTTTTCATTGCTATTATATTAAAAATTTACATTTAAACCAATCATATAAATACGTGGCGTGGGATAAAAACCTCTATCAATTGTACCACCAATTGGTTCTCCACTGTTCGCTACTGGATCAAAACCTCGATATTTAGTAAAAGTGTACACATTGTTTACAGAACTATATAATCGTAATTTTGAAATTCCAGCTTTTTCTATCAAAGATCCTTTAAAAGAATAGCCAAGTTGAATATTTTGAATCCTAAGGAAAGAGGCATCTTCGACAAAATAGTCAGAAAAAACATTATTAGTCGATGCGCCTGTGGTTACACGCGGAATTGTATTTGAGGTGCCTTCACCAGTCCAACGACCCAAGACATAGTTCAATTTATTTAAGTTTGCTTCGGTTCTTTCGTAATTTCTAATCATATCGTTACCAATTGAAGCATAAGAATAAGCTATGAAATCAAAATTTTTGTAATCAATATTGATGTTAAATCCGATGTTTGTATCTGCATTAGGTTTTCCTATATATGTTCTGTCATCGGTATTTATTTTGCCATCTCCATTTACATCTTTGAAACGTAGATCACCAGGAACTGCATTAGCTCCGAGTGCTAACTGTGATGGATGCACATTGACCTCGGCTTGGTTCTGAAAAATTCCGTCGGTTTGATAGCCATAAAAAACACCAATTGGTTGTCCAACTTCCATTCTGGTTGGGCGCAAAGATTGACCAACACCAAACTCACCACGTTCGAGAAATCCTGTGCTATTATCCACGCGCAGCACTTCGTTTTTGATCGTTGCAAAGTTAAAACCAAGCCCAAAATGAAAGTCGTCGGAAAGTGATTCTTTATATTTAATGTCAAACTCGAAACCTGTGTTTCGCACTGTTCCCGCGTTTACAGTTGGTGCGCCCGAACCTGGAGCGTTATATCCTGTTATGCCCGATACAGGAATTCCCGGAATCAGCAAGTCATTTCGTGTATTTTGAAAAAAGTCTGTTGTGATGTCGATTTTATTGTTGAATATTTTCATATCTAAGCCAACATCAAATTTCGTGTCGGCTTCCCATTTCACAAATGGATTTGGAACTGTACCTACTGCTGTTCCATTAGATAGAGCATTATTGAAGACATAAGTTGCTTCACCAGTGAGCAAACTTCTGTATAAAAAATCGCCAATTTGGTCATTGCCCAAAAGTCCATAACTACTTCTAAATTTGAGAAAATTAATGTACTTGTTGTCTTTTAAAAATGATTCATCAGAGGCAATCCATCCTGCTAAAACAGATGGAAAAATTGCTACTTTATTCTCTGGTCCAAATTTCAAAGTTCCATCACGGCGTATGATGCCTGAAAGTAAATAACGTCCTTTATAATCATAATCTAATGTTGCAAAATAAGACAATCGTCGATTTATACCTTCGTCTGAACCAGCATCACGAACGCCAACACCACCAGTTCCTTGTGCTAATTTAATGTCGGCATAATCCCAAGAATTATAAGGCAC
>JAYWGW010000087.1:0-14425 GCA_043778045.1 Bacteroidota bacterium
TTTATCGAATTTTCGTTTATAACGCTTCAGCGCACGATCGATGTTTTCTCCGTCTTTTATTGGTATGATTAACATTTTTGGGACCTCCTTTCTTTAATGATTAGTTTGCAAAAGTATATCTTTATTTTGAATTTTAAATTATAAATTATAAATTTTTTTAAAAATTTTTAATTACCTTATTTACAGATTTTTAGATAATATGAAATCAGCAATTTGTTGGTATAACTTATCATCATGCAAACTATGTCCGAGATTTTCCGTTTGTAGAAAGGTCACATTTTCTAAATGTTTTATGATTTTTTGACTTTCTTCAAAAGCTACGACGCCATCCGACGTATCATGAACCACCATCGCGGGTATTTTGATTTCTTTGCCAAAATTGATTGCCGAAAAATTTTCAACTGGAAAATCTACCTGCTTTGCAAATTCTACCGTCAAATATTTTTTGACTTTCACATTTAATCCTAAAAGTATACAAAAATTATTGATTAATACCTGCAAATCTGATGGCGCCCCGAGGATAACCATTTTTTTTAGATTTGCATTCTGATGTTTATATTGGTAAAAAACACAAGCTGCGCCACCAATTGAATGTCCAATTAAATAATTAGGGTTTATTTTCTGACAAATGTCATCAATTATTTTAGCATATTTCGGCACTGAAAAAGACTTTCCGCCCGATAAACCGTGAGCGGGCGCATCAATGGCAACAATTGTTTTTCCTGTTTTGATCAAAAATGGCAACAACAATTCCCAACGCGACGAATTGCTTTCCCAACCGTGAACCAATAATATTATTTCTGAATTGCCTTGCCATTTGTAACTTTGATATAGTACGCCTTCCAACTCAAAACTACTTTTAATTGAATTCTCTAAAATATCAGGCAACTGCTCTGTCCGCAATTTACCAACTCGAGGTTCGCTGTGAAGCCTGTAACCAAGTTCAGCTGCTTTTTTAGGCAATATCAATCCTAAAATATTTAAAGCACAGCCAACAGATTTGGTTAGCAACAGATATTTTAGATTTTTTGACATAACTTTTTATACCTTAATATATATCCAAAAAAAAACCTCTGCAATTAGAGGTCTTTTTGATATTTAGAATTTAGCAAACATTTTGTTCATTTTTTCTCTTTGCTCTTCGGCCAAAACCGAATCGACCAATATACGACCTGAATGTTCGTCAGTGATAATTTTTTTACGAGCCGCAATTTCAACTTGTGTTTGTGGTGGAATGGTGAAAAACGATCCCGCAGATGCGCCACGTTCGATCGAAACCACTGCCAAACCGTTGCGAACGCTTTTACGAATTCTATCGTAAGCTGCTAAGAGTCTTTCTTCAGTCAATGCTCTATATTCAGCAGATTTTTCCGTTAAAAAACCTTCCTCTTTGGATGTTTCTTCCATTATGGCGTCCAATTCAGATTTTTTGTGACTTAAATGCTCCGTTTTTTGCGCTAACTTCTCAGCAGAAGTTTCCACAACTTGTTTTTTATGTTCTACAGAAGCTCGCATTTCTTTAATTTGCTTTTCGGCTAATTGAATTTCAAGTTCTTGAAACTCAACTTCTTTTGTTAAAGAATTGAATTCGCGGTTGTTACGAACTGCATCTTGCTGTTTTGTGTATTTTTTGATTGAATCTTTGTGCTCTTCAATCGCTACATTTTTGGTCTTGATTTGTTCGCCCATAGACAATAAATCGTTGTTCATTTTTTCTGAACGCGCAGAAAGACCCGCAACTTCGTCTTCTAAATCTTCTACTTCTAAAGGCAATTCACCACGAACGTTACGAATTTCGTCGATTCTTGAGTCAATAAGTTGTAAATCGTAGATTGCTCTTAACTTGTCTTCAACGCTCAATTCTTTTATAGTCGCCATATTTTATAAGTACTTAACAGGATTTGTATTTATTTCAGATAAAACAATATTGCTTTTAGGCAAATTGTTTGCAAAAGTAATCATTTTTTTTGAAAGACAATCAACAATATAATCTTTTGTATTGCGCTCAGATTCAAAATGTCCAATGTCTGCCAAAAGTAATTTGCTGTCAGCTTCATAAAACTGATGATATTTCAAATCTGATGTTAAAAACACATCCGCACCAGCAATAATTGCATTTGAAATCGCAAAACTCCCTGCGCCACCAAGCACCGCAACTTTTTTGATTTTCTTATTCAAAAATTGTGAATGTCGAATGCCATCGGCTTGCATTTTATGTTTTACGAATTGCAAAAATTCTTGTTCGTCCATTTCAATTTCAAGCTCGCCAATCATGCCGAGTCCAATATTTTGATGTTGGTTTTGCAATTCCGTAATTTCGTAAGCAACTTCTTCGTAGATGTGTGATTGAAAAAGTGCTTTCAAAATTTTAGATTCTAAGTGTTTTTCAAACGTCACTTCAATTTTTGTTTCTTCAGACGACATCAATTTAAATCTTTCGCCTACCACGGGATTACTATTTTCATTTCCTTGATAAGTTCCGATTCCCGCTGACGTGAAACTACAATTTTCATAATTACCAATTCGACCTGCACCTGCAATCAAAAGCGCATTTCTGACATTTTCGGCTTCATTATTTGGCGCAAAAGTGACTAATTTTCTGATAAAATCTTTCTTCGGAATAAGGATTTTTGTATTTATCAAACCCAACGAATTACAGAAAATTTTATTAACGCCAAGCGGATGATTGTCCAAAGCCGTGTGCATCGCATAAATGGCAATATCATTTCGAATGGCTTTCACGATGGCGCGTTCCACATAATTTTGCCCTGTAATCTTCTTGATTCCTGCGAACAAAATAGGATGAAAACAGACAACAAGATTACAATTTTTAGCGATTGCTTCATCAATCACTTCTTCCAAAGCATCATGGCAAACCAAAACATTTATCAATTCTTGATTTTTATCGCCAACCAACAGCCCAACATTATCCCAATCTTCGGCATATTCTAAAGGTGCAATTTCGTCAAGTAATGGAAAAATTTCAAAGATTTTCATTGTTAAAAATATTTAGAGGTCAGCAGATGGTTTTCAAAGATAAAAATTTATATTTTCGTATGATGAAAATGATTCGAAAATTACTATTTCCTTTCTCCCTAATATACGGGTTTGTTGTATGGATTAGAAATTGGCTCTTTGATATTGGTTTTTTAAAATCATATTCATTCGATATTCCGATAATTGCTGTAGGTAATTTAAGCGTTGGCGGCACTGGAAAAACACCCCAAATTGAATATTTAATCCGATTATTATCTGAAAATTATAAAATTGCCGTGTTAAGTCGTGGCTACAAAAGACAGTCAAAAGGTTTTGTTTTAGCAGATGCAACTGCAACTGCAACAACCATTGGCGATGAACCTTTTCAGTATTTCCAAAAGTTCAAGAAAATTCAAGTTGCGGTCGATGCCAATCGCAAAAACGGAATTGAGCAAATGTTGGCTTTGCCCAATGCGCCTGAAATTATGCTACTCGATGATGCCTTTCAACACCGAAAAGTGAAAGCAGGATTGTATATTTTACTCACAACATACAACGATTTATATTGTGATGATTGTATTTTACCTGCGGGAAACTTACGCGAAAGTAAGTTCGGCGCAAAGCGTGCAGACCTTATTATAGTTACAAAATGCCCAAAGAATTTATCTACAAACGAACAAGGTTTAATAAAAGATAAATTAAAGCTACAACTTCGTCAGTCGTTGTTCTTTAGTTTCATCGATTATGATGATCATGCCATCTCTCAAAATAAAATTGTAAAAGTTGAGGAACTTCGAGCTAAAGAAAAAGTAATTGTGGCGGGAATTGCAAAACCAACACCTTTTGTAAATTTTATAAAAAATAATGAAGATGAAGTTTTAATTTTCCCTGATCATCATCCTTTTACCGAAAAAGATTTGAATGAAATTGATAGAAAATCTGAAAATAAAATTATTATAACAACTGAAAAAGATTATGTTCGGTTGCAGGATACTTTTTTGACGGGAAAGTTATTTTATTTGGCGATTAAGAGTTCTTTTATAGAAAAAGAAATACTTTTTAAAGATAAAATTTTAAATTTTATCGATAAGTTTACATCTTAGATTTTACCGACATCAGCAAAATCAAGTCAATCAATCTTGACGAATATCCAATTTCATTATCATACCAACCGACAATTTTTACCATTTTGTCGATAACCGAAGTGAGTTGCGCATCAAACACACACGAATGTTTGTTACCTATTATATCAACCGAAACGATGGGATCTTCGGTGTAATCTAAAATGCCTTTCAAATTTGTTTGTGATGCTGTTTTGAAAGCTAAATTAATTTCGTCAATCGACACTTGTCTTTTGATATTGAGCGTAATGTCGGTCAACGAGCCATCAGGAACCGGTACACGAATACCACAACCTCCAATTTTTCCGTCTAAATCAGGGAAAATTTTTGTCAGGGCTTTTGCTGCGCCCGTCGTCGTTGGAACGATGGATTGGCTTGCGCCACGGCTTCTGCGTAAATCCTTATGAGGTTGGTCGTGCAGACTTTGATCGGTTGTGTAAGAATGCACTGTCGTTATATATGCTTGCTCCACGCCACAAAGTTCTTGCATGATTTTTATCATCGGGGCAGCGTTGTTGGTAGTGCAACTCGCATTGGAAACAATGGTTTCAGTTCCATCGAGAATAGAATCGTTTACGCCAAGAACAACTGTTTTTATTTCATCAACTTCAGATGGTGCGGAAAGAATTACTTTTTTTGCACCTTGAATAATGTGCTGATTGAGGTCTTCAAAGATTTTAAATTTACCTGTACATTCAATTACGAAATCAATGTTGAAGGATTTCCAATCGAGGTTTTGAATGTTTTTTTCGTGCAAAAAGCGATATTTTATTTGATTTACGATGATGTTTTCGTCGTCGAAAGTGCAATCATAAGGCAAAACGCCGTGTATGCTGTCGTATTTTATAAGATGTGCCATCGTGCGATTATCGGCAATGTCGTTGATGGCAAGAACTTCAATATTTGGATGATTTATAAGGAGACGGAATAAGTTTCTGCCAATGCGACCAAAACCATTTATGGCAATTCGGAGGGGAAGTTTCAAGGTTTTTTTGTTTCAAGGTTTTTTTGTTTCAAGTTTCAAGTTTTTTTGTAGAAGGTTTCAGGTTTCAAGTTTTTTTGTTTGAGATTATGAAATTAATAACTGAACAACTTAATTTCAAACTTAGAACTTTTAAGCCTGAAACCTGAAACTTTTTAAACTTGAAACCTGAAACTTAAAACTTTTTTATAGTATATGTTTTGCCGCTTTATACGATGACCGCACCAAAGCACCGCTTTCAACATGACGAAAACCAAGTTCAAGTCCAAGTTTTTCGTATTTGGCAAATTGTTCTGGGAAAATATACTCTTTTACGGGCAAATGTTTTTTGCTCGGTTGCAAATATTGTCCGATGGTCACAACATCAACGTTTACGGCTCGAAGATCGTGCAAAAGCTGAATGACTTCTTCTTCGGTTTCGCCAAGTCCAAGCATAATACCCGACTTAGTTCGCTTGATACCTTTTTCTTTCAAGTAGCGCAAAACCTCAAGGCTTCGGTCATATTTGGCTTGAATGCGCACTTCGCGCGTGAGACGACGAACAGTTTCCATATTGTGCGATACTACTTCTGGGTTGGCTTCTATTACTCTGTCGATATTTCGCTCTACACCCATGAAATCACCAATCAAAGTTTCAAGAGTTGTATTGGGATTCATGCGACGAATTGCCTTGATGGTTTCTGCCCAAATGATAGAACCGCCATCTTTCAAATCGTCTCTGTCAACACTTGTTACGACGGCATGTTTGATGTTCATTAACTTAATTGACCGCGCTACTTTTTCGGGTTCATCCCAATCTACAGTTTCGGGGCGTCCTGTTTTTACGCCACAAAAACCGCAAGAACGTGTACAAATGTTGCCAAGAATCATAAAAGTTGCAGTGCCTTCGGACCAACATTCGCCCATATTTGGGCAACTGCCTGATGTGCAGATTGTATTTAATTCATATTTATCAACCAACGAGCGAAGCTCGGTATATTTTTGCCCGATTGGAAGTTTTACTTTGAGCCATTTTGGCTTGGGTTCGCTTCGGGTTGTCACGGGTGCTGCCGCATCTAAAACGCTTTCCATAGATTTAGTGAGATTTTTTTGTAAAGATAAGGAAAGATTTTTGATTGGGGATTTTTGATTTTTATTTGATTGAAAGATTGAAGGATTGAAGGATTGAAAGATTTAAAAATTTGAGAGACAAGAATCAAGAGTCAAGATGTGATGTATAAAATTTAAGAATTATTTTTGATTGTGGATTTTGATTTTTGATTTTTGATTTTTTGGATTAACGATTGTTGATTAACGATTAACTATTGCAAAATATTTTACTATGCAAGTTTGGTTGTAGATTTTTGATCTTATTATGATGTTTGCTAATTGCTGATGGCTAATAGATAATTTTTGATTTTTTGGATTAACGATTAACGATTGCAGATTGTTTTGCGGTGCTTTTTAACTGATAATTTTTTAAATTGTTAAAACCTGATTACATACTAGTAATAGCTAATTGCTTACCGCTAACTGCTGATAGCTATTTACTAATTCGTGATAGCTAAACTTGGCCGCGTGAGGGATGGAACCGGCATCCTTTTTTTATTTTTTGTCCCTCGACTGCCCTCGGGATGACAAAAAATAAAAAAAGATACAGTGGACAGCCCGACTGCCAAGCGAAAAAATCGCCCCGTTTTTGCGAGGCACGAAGCAAACTCTTCGAGGGCGGCTTTTTTGATTGGCAGGCACGCCCATAAATAAGTCGAAAGTTGGAAAGTTGAAATGTTTCAAAGTTGAAAGTCAAAGCGCAAATGTTGAACGCTAAATGTTGAATTTTGAATGTTTAAAGGAAATAAATATTAAAAAAAAAGCCATCAAATTATGGAAAATGATGGCTTTTTAATATAGTTATTTTTATTGTTATAAGGCACCGAGAGCGTCATTCATGCTGCGAACGGCGGTTGCACTTTTTGCGAAAAGTTCTTTTTCGTGATCATTTAATTTAATGTCAACAATGGATTCGATTCCGTTTTTACCGATGATGCAAGGTACACCGATACAAATGTCGGATTGTCCGTATTCGCCATCGAGCATAACTGAGCAAGCGATCATTTTGTGTTGGTTGTTGAGGATGCTATCCACCAAATAGGCTACAGATGCGCCTGGTGCATACCAAGCCGATGTGCCCAAAAGTGCCGTGAGTGTTGCGCCTCCAACCATGGTGTCGGCCGCAACTTTGTCAAGTTGCGCTTGAGACAGAAATTCAGAAACTGGAATGCCATTATACGATGCCAATCGTGTGAGAGGAATCATGGTGGTGTCGCCGTGACCACCAATTACCATTGCCGAAATATCGTTTGCGGGTTTATTGAGTGCTTGTGACAAATAGGTTTTGAAACGTGAACTATCTAAGGCACCGCCCATTCCAATGATGCGATTTTTTGGAATTCCTGTGGATTTTATAGCAAGATATGTCATGGTGTCCATTGGGTTGGACACGATTACGACGATGCAGTTCGGAGAATGCTGCAACACGTTTTCGACTACGGTCTTTACGATTCCAGCATTTATTCCGATGAGTTCTTCGCGGGTCATGCCTGGTTTTCTTGGAATACCTGATGTGATAACGACCACGTCTGAATTGGCAGTTTTGCTGTAATCATTGGTGCTTCCAGAAACTTTGGTATTGAAACCGAGTGTGGTTTGGGTTTGCATAATATCCAAAGCCTTGCCTTCGGCAAATCCCTCGCGGATGTCTAATAATACGATTTCGCTTGCAATGCGTCTGTATGCAATTGCGTCTGCACAGGTTGCACCTACATTTCCGGCGCCTACGATGGTTACTTTCATTTATAAGTTATTTTAAATTTAAAATTTTAAATTATAAATGTGAATTCAACAATTTAAAATTTAGAATTCAACATTTAAAACAGTTTTTAAGCATCAATATTGGCGTAAACAGCATTTTTTTCAATAAAGTCTCTGCGTGGCGGCACTTCATCACCCATCAACATTGAGAAAGTTTGATCGGCTTCCGCCAAACTATCGATTGTGATTTGACGCAAAGTTCTGAAACTCGGATCCATTGTGGTTTCCCAAAGTTGCTCCGCATTCATTTCTCCAAGACCTTTATAGCGTTGAATGGCAGCGCTTCCGCCCAACTTTTCGTTGATAGCATCTCGTTCTTTGTCGTTCCAAGCATATTCTTTTTTATTTCCTTTTTTGACTAAATATAAAGGTGGCGCAGCAATATAGATGTGTCCGCCCTCAATTAGTTCACGCATAAATCTGAAAAAGAAAGTCAGAATTAGCGTAGAAATGTGGCTTCCGTCAACGTCGGCATCACACATAATAATCACTTTATGGTAGCGCAATTTTTCTATATTCAATGCCTTACTATCCTCAGCAGTTCCGATAGTTACACCAAGTGCGGTGAAAATATTTCGGATTTCTTCGTTTTCAAAAACCTTGTGGTGCATGGCTTTTTCAACGTTTAGAATTTTTCCTCGTAGAGGCATAATAGCTTGAAAAGTTCTGTCTCGTCCTTGCTTGGCTGTTCCGCCTGCCGAATCTCCCTCCACAAGATATACTTCGCATTTTGCTGGATCTTGTTCGGAACAATCAGACAATTTTCCTGGCAATCCGCCACCGCCAAGAACGGTTTTGCGTTGCACCATTTCACGCGCTTTTTTGGCAGCATGGCGCGCTTGTGCCGCAAGAATTACTTTTTGAACAATAATGCGCGCATCATTTGGATTTTCCTCCAAATAGATTTCAATCATGTCGGCAACGGCTTGCGAAACTGGCGAAACAACTTCACGATTACCAAGTTTGGTTTTCGTTTGGCCTTCAAATTGCGGTTCGGCTACTTTTACAGATATAATTGCAGTTAGGCCTTCACGGAAATCGTCTCCTGAAATTTCAAATTTCAGTTTGTCGAGCATTCCCGATGAATCGGCATATTTTTTCAACGAACGCGTCAATCCCGTTCTGAAACCTTGCAGGTGCGTTCCACCTTCATGTGTGTTAATATTGTTTACGTAAGAAAAAATATTCTCGGTGTAACTTGTGTTATAAATCAGAGCAACCTCAACTGGAATTTCGCCTTTGTCAGAATCCATTGAAATTACGTGGGCAATAATCGGATCGCGGTTTTTGTCTAAATAACGAATATATTCTTTCAAACCTTCGGTAGAATGGAAAACTTCTGAAACGAAATTGCCATCTTTGTCAGTTTCTCTTTTGTCTGTAAACGTAATTGTGATTCCTTTGTTTAAAAAAGACAATTCACGCATACGCGCAGAAAGCGTATCGTAGCTAAATTCTATAGTTTGCGTGAAAATGGAATCATCTGGATAAAACGTAACAATTGTTCCACGTTTGGTGGTTTCACCGATAGGTTTTACTGGATAAAGTGCTTTTCCTTTTTCATATTCTTGTTCATAAATTTTGCCATCGCTACTGTGAACCGTGGCTCGTAAATGATTTGAAAGTGCATTCACAACCGAAACACCAACTCCGTGAAGTCCGCCTGAAACTTTGTATGAATCTTTGTCAAACTTCCCTCCTGCTCCAATTTTGGTCATAACGACTTCAAGCGCCGAAACGCCCTCTTTTTTGTGAATGCCAACCGGGATTCCACGACCGTTGTCTTCAACAGTAACGGATCCATCTTCGTTTATATCAACAGTGATGGTGTCGCAATGTCCGCCCATCGCCTCATCAATCGAGTTGTCTACAACCTCATAGACCAAGTGATGCAACCCACGAACGCCCACATCTCCAATATACATCGATGGACGCATGCGCACATGTTCCATTCCCTCGAGTGCCTGAATACTATCTGCTGAATAACTATCTTTCTTTATCTCGTCGCTCATTATATTGTAATTCTGTGTGATTTTTATGTAACACGCAAATATAAACTTTTAATATTGAAAAAGAAAATCCTACCTATATATAAGGATTGAAGTTATTAACATTTGTTGAAGAAATTAAAAAAAAGTTTTTTGCACGAAGAAGCGAAGAAATTTAGAGTGAATTTAGAGATAAAAAAGAAATTATTTTGAATTTTGAAGATGAAATTCTTGATTATTTTGGAACGTTTGCATCGTATACCAATCGGATGTCCACACGCCATCGCTTAACAGATCATTACATTATTAGATTATTAGATTATTAGATTATTAGATTATTAGATTATTAGATTATTAGATTATTAGATTATTAGATTGTTAGATTGTTAGATTGTTAGATTAATAGATTATCAGATTATTGGATTAATTGTTTTGCTCAAATCATACAAACAACCTTCGCACACGAAGAATCAATTCGTATGGATTAAATGGTTTTGAAATAAAATCATCAACGCCAAGCTCAAAAGCTTCGGCGACGGTGCGTTCCTCGCCACCCAACGCTGAAATTACAATAATGCGAACGTTTGGTGAATTTTGTTTTGTATAATTAATAATCTCTAAACCTGACTTATACGGCAACATTATGTCTGTAATCAACATGTCTGGTTTGTGTTCTTCAAGCATTTTTATGGCTTCAATTCCATCTTTTGCAATAAATAAAAGATAGCCTTCTTTTGTGATTATAAATTCAAGAATTTTAACCATCAAATCATCATCTTCAACAATAAGTATTTTTTTTCCAGTGTTCATATTTTTATTTTTATTTGTTATAAATTTCAATTTCATCTAACATAATCATAGGTTTTTTGAACTTACGCATTCTCCACGGTGGGCAATCCGATTGGTTTTCGACTATAATTTTCAATTTTTCATGTTTTCTGAAATCAGCATAATTTAATTCCCAAGTTGCGATTTCAACTTCATAATTTTCGTACAAACTCTTGCCATTTTTTTCTACCAATAATTCATATTTACCATCAACAAAACCATAAACTGACACTTTCCTGGGCTGAAAAATCCAATGTCTTTGGTCTTCAAGAAAATTGATTTTTATTTGGTTGAAATCCGCATAATCCGTTGAAATTTCGATTTCGGCGTTGTTTTCATACCATCCAATCCAGTTGATGTTAAAATCTTTATATCCTCGAACGCCATCGACTAACCCTCTCGGGCCTTTTCCTGTGTAATCAGTCGAAGATTCAGTCAAAAAACTTACTTTCATTTTTTCGCCCATGTGACTGACCGCGCTGTTTTTAGCGATATATTGCCAATCGACAAAATAATCATTTGGTGACAATCCACCTTCGGAAAGTTCATAAATATGAAATGTATTGCACGATTCTACAAACTTTTTAACGCGCTCAAATAATCCAGCGCGAACCTCTTTTTGATTGTCTTTATTGATAATGAACATACCATGTTTGTCCGCTCCATAAAACTTAGATTGTTCAAAATAGGCATACTCCAAAGACAATCGTAGTTTCTGAACGCGCTCCGTCAAAGTGCTGTCGTCTTTAACCTTATTTAATGCATCTTCAAGAAATTGATCGTATTTGTCCATGTTTTCAACCGTAAGAAATGTCGCTCGGCTTTGAACTGGTCCAGAATATATGTCTAAAAAAGTGTTCGCTTTTTCTTGGTTTTGTTTCAAATCGTCCAGATAATTTTTTACATCGGTCGAAGCTTTTCCATAAAATCCTCGCAAAAAATCATTGGTGATTGCTTCTGTGTCTGCGTTTGCGTCCCACAATAGTTTTGCTAAAAGATATTGTCGTAATTCAGAAAAATCTCCTAAAATGTCTGCATAACCTTGTGCGAAAATTCCTTTTACTTTGGATTCATGAAAAAATTTATAGTTTTCTCCGAAAGTGTGGCTGTTTGGAAATGGCGAAAAATAGTTAGAAAACTGAACCGTATAATCCCATAAATATAAATTTGGATTTGTTTCCGCCCACTTTGCAAGTGTATTTCTAAATGTGTTGTTCCCATTATCTACTCGAATTGTTTTCCCGCGATTCAAGTCTATTGGGCAAAAAATGGTGTGGATAGTTGGTTTAATTTGTAAATTAATTGGTGGTTTGTACGTATGCAAATATGCTAACGTTGTGATTTTGGTTTTCGGAAAACGTTTGGCAATTTTATTTAAAAAAAAATACAGAGACCCTTGCGGTCCGCCATGTTTGGAATTTAGAGATGTACATTGGTCGCACTCGCAATAAATCACATCATCATTTTGGCTTACAGAATAAAATTCTGCCTGTGGTTTTTCTTTGATTATGGCTTGCATTTTATCAACAACAATTGAAACAACCGTATCATTGCTCATACACAATGATTCTTCTCTTCGACTACCTTCATATAAAGCGAAAAGTTTTGGATTGGATTTAAAAAATTGTTGTGGCGGTACAAGCTTGTCAAAACTATGTCCCCAAATCGCAAAATCATCCACATGCCAATCAAGTTTGTGCCAATCTCTAAAGGCTTCATCATAACAATCTGGATATAACAAAGCCCGATATTCAAATGATGGTTTATGATTTTGAATGCTGTTTTTTGGAAATTCTAAAGATTTTACCTTCGGAATATAAGTATAAGTTGCAGTATATTTTCGAAATCCCCAACTTTCTAATAAGGTGTAAACCGCAAATCGCAGCGTTTTTTCGTCTGAACCAATCAGATATAAAGCTGTTTCGTCGCTTTTTATTGTAAATTCATTTGCAATGCTTTTCGCAATATTCCTTTCAATTTTTAAAACAATTTTTGAACCTATAATTTCTACTTTGCTTTCAACATTGATTTCAATTGCACTTCCAAAACTCTTGTCTAAATGACGTTTTAAAATGTTCGCAGATGGCATTGCGTTTTCAGATGATGCAGTGATTGTACACTTATCGCCTCCTTTTGTCGAAAATTTAATATCAGATTGCGCCATTGAATTACATCTAAATAAAATTAAACAAATCAGTAACAGAAGTGAAAAACAATTAGATCTAAACATAAGTTTTAAAATTTATACTGCAACATCAGCGAAAATTCGAGTTCATTTTGTTTTTTGTTTGGTGCATATTCTTGATTGTTAAACGATGTTTGAAAACCAGTAATGTATCGATTATTAAACATTTTGAAATATCCTAAACCTAAACGGTAGGAATCAAGTGCAATCCGTTGCTCGAATTGTCCCAAAGTTGGGCGTTCATCAGGCGAGGTTCCATATCCGGCAATGGCTTGAAGAAAATCAAAACGGCTATCAAAATAGTAGCGCGTTGTTAACGTAAATGCTGGATAATAGTCGCCATTTTCTCGCTGAATGAACGTTCTTAAATTAATCCAATACGAACCAAGATATTTTACGACACCCAAAACGGCGGTCTCAAAATCTACATTTGCAGCTTTTATATATCGAAAACCAAGTTCGGCTTCCCAACCTTTGAAGTTTTGAAAATAGGAATATCCCAATCTGAGTTTGGGAAAAACAGGTACTTCGCTGTACGCAAAAATTACGTTGGAATAGCTTTTTTTACCCGTAAAAAAGAAAGATTCTGCTTCATATTGCGTTCCATTTGCAATGCTGATTCCTGCACTAAGTCTATCGGCATAACTAATTCGACCTATCAAAGAACCCCAAGACCGTTGCCGAATATATTCTAAACTGCCCAAATGCCACGGTCCAACATTGTCACGATTGAAGACCGTATAGGCATAAATAATTCCAATTCTATCGGAGTGAAATTTAGATTCCAAATATAGCATTCGTTGCTTGAGCGAATCTTCATCGGGATATTTTTTTTGTAGAACTTTTATATACTCATATTCTTTTTTCTCTTCTTTTTGAAGTTCAAATAATTCAGCTTTTTTCAACTCATAATATTTTATATTAGGATAAGTTGCAATGGCTTTATCTATCGAAGTTTCTGCATTTGCATAATCTTGATTTGCTAATTGAAGATTAATAAGATATAAATGCGCGTCTTCATATTTTGAGTTTCTATCAATTACGTACTTATAATAATATGTTGCGCTGTCTTTTTGTTGCAACATTTCGTAGTTCCTTCCTAATATCAAATAATAATCTAAATAAGTTGGTGCGATTTTTTTTCCTAATAATCCTCGTTCGATATTTTTTGCATAATTTTTTTCGAATTTCATGTCATTAGTAATCACGGTCAAAAGACTATCCACATTTATTTTTTGCGCAATATTTTGATTGCAAATGAAGAATATGATCATGAAAATGCTAAACTTTTTATAATATATAGAATTTCTCATTTGTCTAATTTTTTGTCGTTTGAAAACCCCTACGTACCATTACGCCCCATTTTTGTTCTTTATTTATTATCATTGTTGTCCGACAAAACATTTTAAATTACAGAGTTTACTATATATAATGGTGTTTTAGCGGTGTTTTTTTTGTTTTAGCTTGTTTTTTGCTATGTTGTTTAGAATCCGAT
>JAYWGW010000088.1:0-57872 GCA_043778045.1 Bacteroidota bacterium
ATTATAATTAGAAACAAAAAAGCACAATTTAAATATAAAGAAATAGAAGATTTATATGAAATATTATTAAATCCACAATATTCTAAAACATAACCTTAAACATTTAAAAAATGAAAGCAAAATTTATAGAAATCATCAATAGCGAAACACCAACTTTAGTCGATTTTTATGCCGAATGGTGTGGACCTTGCAAAACTATGCAACCTATTTTAAAAGAACTTAAAGCAAATATAGGCGACAAAGTTAAAATCATTAAAATAGACATTGAAAAAAATCAAGAATTAGCAAATGTCTATAAAATTAAAGGGGTTCCAACACTTATATTTTTCAAAAAAAAAGAAATAAAATGGCGTCAATCAGGCGTTGTTTCTGCAAAAGATTTGGAACAAATAATTATTCAACATTCAAATTGAACGTTTAGTTTTATGAAATCAACATCTGCAAAAAACATTCATATATTTTTACTTTCATTTTTAGGATTGAGTGCCTTAGGTGGCGGTGGAACATTAATTATTTCTCCATCAGGAAAATTACTTGGTGATTTACCACTTTCAATTTTAAAAGATTCGCCATTTGATGATTTTTTTATTCCAGGATTTATATTATTTTTTGTATTAGGAGTTTTTCCAATATTCATAGTTTATGCTCTAATAAAAAAGACAAATTCCACATTTGCAGATCGTTTAAATTTATTTTCAGATATGCATTGGGCTTGGACTTTTAGTATTTACATCGCTTTTGCATTAATTATTTGGATTCAAGTAGAAACCATTTTCATAAAAGGTGTTGGTTGGTTGCAAACATTTTATATGTTGTACGCTATTCCGATGATTATAAGTGCATTATTACCACAAAATAGAAAAATTTATAAAAAATGAAAACTGAATATAAAATTCCAACCCAAACTCGCATTGGTCACGTGCATTTGAAAGTTTCCAATTTACAACGTTCACTGGACTTTTATTGTGATTTATTGGGTTTTGAAATTACCACAATGGCTGGCACCGAGGCAGCTTTTATTTCGGCTGGCGGTTACCATCATCATATTGGTTTAAATACTTGGTACAGCAAAAATTTTCCAATGGCACGAGAAAAAGGTGTTGGCTTGTTTCACACCGCAATTTTATATCCAACACGTAAGGATTTGGCAACCATTTACGACCGAATTCTAAAAGCCGATTATCCGTTTTCTGGAGCCGCGGATCATTGTGTTTCGCATGCATTGTACCTAAATGATCCAGATAATAATGGCGTTGAATTGTATTGGGATAAACCAAAAGAGGAATGGCTTTACAACAAAGATGGAACAATTGTGATGTATTCTGCGGCATTGGATTTAGAAGATTTATTGAAAGAATTAGACTAATAAAAATGTTCCGACACCAAGGCAAGACCAGAACCGCAAAACACAATTTGCAAATTGCATCGGTCTTGTCATTTGTGGCTGGCATAGTAAACGTTGCTGGTTTTTTATCTGTTAAACAATTGACAACCAATGTAACAGGACATTTTGCTTTTTTTGTTGACGAAATTTTTCAATTTAATTTTCTGAAAAGTATTGTATTTTTTCTCTATATTTTTTGCTTTCTTTTTGGTGCATTTGTGTCTGGTTTTATACTCGAAAGCAGGGTTTCTAAAATTGAAACAAATAGTTACATTTTCCCAATTTCTATCGAAGTTTTACTTTTGTTTTTTGTAGCTTTTTTTGGAAGCGAGTTAAAAGCCGAATATCCTAATATGATTGCTTATGTTTTGCTTTTTACAATGGGTTTGCAAAATGCTTTGGTTACCAAAATTTCAAATTCTATTGTCAGAACAACACATTTAACTGGCCTTTTTACGGATTTAGGAATCGAATTGTCGCAGTTATTTTTCTACAAACAATTGGAACCGAGAGCAAGTCTAATTTCCTCAATAAAATTGCGATTAACAATAATTTTCTTCTTTTTTTTAGGTGGTGTTTTTTGTGGATTAATTTATCAAAAAATAGAATTAAACGTACTTTATATTGCAGGATTCACACTGATATTTGGTTTAATATTCGATAATTTAAAATTCAAAGTCATTGCATTAAATAAAAAGCTTCGACCTAATAGCGTAGTCAAAAACCTATGAATCTTGTAATTCTTGAAAATAGTTTAACAACTCTTTATCATTTTATAAAACTAAACTTTGATTGAATAAGAATTTTCTTTTTCAATCAAAATTTATCTCATGAAATATACATTTTACATTTTATTTTTATTTGTTTTTTATTTACTATCCTCTTGTGCTTCAACAAAAATTGTTGAAAGTTGGAAAGAGCCAAATAAAGAAATTACCATCAGCAAACTTAAAAAAATTCTGATTATAGCCATGTTTAAAGATGAAACAAGCAACAGGAAAGCCGAAGATCAAATGATCGATTTCCTAAATGGTAAAGGAATTCCATCTTATAATTATTTGAATAAAAATTTTGATAAAGATAACGTGAATGCCATACAAAGTAAAATTAAAAAAGATGGTTTTGATGGTGCGGTGACCATGCGATTAATTGATGTTGACAAAGAAACCATTTATCAAAAGAATGCTCGATATGGCTTTCCGATAAACAAACGCAACTTCAATAATTATTACTATGACAATGTAAGTGCATACAGTAATGCAGACAATTTCAGTACTACTAAAACATACATTATTGAAACGAACGTCTATTCCATTATCGAAAATAAAATAATTTGGAGTGCTTTGAGTGAAACTTCAGATCCGAAAAATGTTAATAAATTGACACAAGATGTGGTGCAAGCTGTTTATAAACAAATGATTAAAGATCAACTTATCAAATAATCAATTATGAAACATAATAAAAAATTAATTATTACTTTTTTAATGTCAATTTTAATGTCGATTTCCACCTTCGCGCAAAACGACAATAATTTAATTACAGACAAAAACAATTTAATGGCGCTTTGGCTATTATTGCTCATAATTCTTGTACCTGCAATTGTTTTTATTGGTGTTTTATATTTGAAATTCAAAGATCAAGTTAAAGAAAACGAAGAGTGGAAAAAGCTAAATAACGAAACGCACTTCGCAGATCATATTAAGAATTTGAGCAAATATCAGATTCAAAGATTCATCAATTTGAAAAAATCAAACAAATCTAATACTGTAAAAACATTAATATTTCTGTTCTTTTCTACAACACTTTTCGCACAAAACCCTGCTAATCCAAAAGAAAATTTTTTTAGCCAACCAGGAATTATAATCACCGTCATTATTGTTTTAATTCCGATTTTGTTAGCCGTAACTTTTGCGATGCTAAAAGCAAATAATGCGCTAAAGACCTATCTCAATAAAGGAAAAGCAGTTGAAGCACAAGATTTTGCGCAACACATAGAATCGCTCAACGACCTTGAAATTGAAGAAAATTTAATTAAAAGAGAACATGCATTAGATTTTAATTTATCAAATAATGAACTTTCAGGAACGGAAAAGGTCGATGACAAAACAGGAATTCTAACCAATGTTCGCGAGAAGCACGAAACGCATTTTATATCGTTGAAAAAGAAAGCCGTTCGCAAACCAAGTCTGGAGCCTGATATTGCAAAACTAATTATTTGGTATTTTGGCTGTGCCACTTTTTGGCTCGTTGTAGGCACAGGAATTGGCGAATATCTTGGAATCAAATTTGTTGCGCCAGATATTGATCACAGCAGTTGGTTGAGTTTTGGCAGGTTGCGTCCCGTTCACACCAACATTGTTTTTTGGGGTTGGGCATCGCTCGGAATGATTGGTTTGGGATATTATGTAGTTCCAATTGTCAGCAACACTAAAATTTTTAGTACCAAATTGGGTTGGATTGCGCTGATTTTGACCAACATAATGGTCATTTTAGGAACAATTTGCCTTATGGCAGGTATCAATAATGGTGGCGGCGAATTCCGCGAATATATTTGGCCCGTCATGGCATTTTTCGCAGTGGCTTTGATTTTGACTTTAGCCAACTTTCTAATGACAGTAGCCAACCGAACGACAAAAGAAATTTATATTTCTAATTGGTACATTGTTTCAGCTATCATTTTCACCATCATTGTTGCGCTAACGGCATATTTACCTTTTTGGCAAGATGGCGTTTCTGAAACCATCGTGCAAGGATATTTTATGCACTCAGGTGTAGGTATGTGGTTTACGCTGTATACTTTAGGTTTATTATATTATTTTATTCCGCAACAAATCAACAAACCTATTTATGCGTATAGTCTGGGAATTTTAGCCTTTTGGACACAAATTATTTTTTATACTATAATAGGAACGCACCATTTTATTTTTGCGCCCATTGCGTGGTGGTTGCAAACCGTTGCCATTGTCGGAAGCGCTGGAATGATTATACCCGTTGTAGCTGGAACCATCAATTTTGTGGCAACTTTCAAAGGAAATTGGCATAAAGTAGCCTCAAGTTACACGTTGCCTTTTTTTCTTTTGGCAGTAATTTATTATTTTTTGGTGTCGATTCAAGGAACGGCCGAAGCGTTTAAATTCACTAATTTATTGTGGCACTTTACAGATTTTACTGTAGCGCATGCGCATTTAGGTTTTTATGGAATTATTACGTTCACACTTTGGGGAGGCATTTATGTCGTCATGCCAAGACTAACGGGAAAAGAGCCACCACAGCATTTGGTCGGCGTTCATTTTTGGTTGGCTTTTATCGGGTTGTTGTTCTATTCTGTGCCACTTTCTGTTGGTGCCACTTTGCGCGGACTCATGTGGATGGACGGAAAACCATTTATTGATAGTGTGGTTTTGATGTTTGACTTTTGGGTTTGGCGCGCCATCGGTGGTAGTTTGATGTTTATATCGCATTTGATTTTCGCTTATAATTTCTATCGAATGACTGCAAAAGAAGTCGAAGAAATTGATGTAAAAGAAGAAGCATTCCGAATTTTAGAAAATAAAATAAACACCAAATAGCGATGAACATTTTCAACAATCATATCAGATTATACGTTACAGCGGGAATTTTATTTGCCTTGCTGACGTATTTCACAGTGGTCATGCCCGCGTTTCAAAACCAATATACAAACAAGCCTTTGCCGGGAACAAAACCACTTTCTGGCGATGCCAAAGCGGGAAAACTGCGCTACATTGCCGAAGGTTGTGTCGGTTGCCATTCGCAACAAGTTCGGAATGTGGAAATGGATAAAATGTTTGGTTCACGCCCTGGAATGGCATCCGATTATGCCAATATCGGACGCACCAGCATTTGGCAAAATACTGCCACACTCATGGGAACCGAGCGAACAGGTCCTGATTTGACTGATGTTGGCAACCGCCAATCAAGTAAAGATTGGAATTTAATGCACCTTTACCAACCTCGAAGCGTGGTCAAACAATCCATCATGCCATCGTATAAATGGCTTTTTGAAATGAAACTAAATCCTTCAAAAAGCGATGTGGTGGTTAGCATGCCTGCAGAATTTCTTAATGGAAAACCCGGAAAATTAGTTGCCAAAAAAGAAGCTTTGCAACTCGTGGCATATATTTTATCGCTGAAGCAAACACCATTGCCAACTGGCACCGTTCCACAAGAATTTCTGTATAAAAAAGCAGTTGGCGACATTCCAAGTTCAAAAACTGGCGACAAATCTGTTGACGGAAAGGCACTTTACGACATCAATTGTGCCGCTTGTCACCAAGCCAACGGCGAAGGACTCAAAGGCGCATTTCCACCGCTCAAAGGAAGTGCCGTGGTCGAAAGTGACAACCTCGAATTGTATGTAGACATCATCATGAATGGCTACGATGCCCGTGCCGATTATGGCGTGATGGCCGCCGTGGGAACCAACATGAATTTTACCGAATTTGACGTTGCCGCCATCATCAACTATGAACGAAGTTCGTGGGGAAACAAAGGCAGAGAAGTCACACCCGAAGAAATTAAAAAGATTATGGACTTAATAAAAATTAAAGTTTCGGCAGAGCAATAAATTATTAAACCTGTCAGGTTTTTAATACCCGTCAGGTTTTCAAAACCTGACGGGTGTAGCCGATAAAAAATCAAATAATATGAAAAAGTCAATCACATTTTTATTCCTATTGCTATTTCAAATCGTTGCATTCGCCTGTCCCGTATGCGAGCGCAACCAACCGAAAATTCTTCGTGGTATTGTTCATGGCTCTGGGCCTGACAGCAATTGGGACTATGTAAGCATTGTTATCACTGGGATTATTGCGGTTTTTGCCTTAATTTATTCCATAAAATGGTTAATAAAACCAAATGAAAACAATCAAAATCATATCAAATATTCCATCTTTAAATAAAGTAAAATGAAACGCGCAACACTCAAATTTTGTGCAATGAACATTAACTTTTTAAGTGTTCCATCTCCCAATAAAATCAAATAATATATACAGATGAAAAACAATAGTTCCGTTTTGGTGTTTTTAGATGACGAATTGCAACCTTTTGGCGAATTTTCCGTTCCCATTAACTTTGAATTAGACACTACAAAATTAGTTGATGGCGAACACGTTTTGAAAATTGTAAGTAAAGATCCACATGGCAAAGAAGGCATTCGCAAAATTCCATTTTTTGTCAGAAATGGACCGTCAATTTCTGTTGAAGGCATATCAGAAAACGATACGGTGGACGGCTTAATTCCAATCATGATAAATGCTTATGGCAAAGGCGATCAGAAACAATTTCTGATTGAAGGAAGCGAAACGCCACAGTCAACTCCAGCGTGGTTTTGGGCAATTATCATTGGTTTTATTGGCTTTGCCATATACTATTTTACGGTTGAAATGACGAGAGGACGTTAGTTTGTAAGTCAAAAGTTGTAAAGTCGTAACGTTTAAAAGGTGTAATGCGAGATAATAGTTTTTGTATTGTAGGACATGTAAAATCTAATGATGCCCACTTTTTAAAGCAGAATTTTACAATTTATTTAGAATATTCTGAAATGATTTGATAATTTCTAATTTTAATTTGATAGTAAATTTTTATCAATTTACAAATGAAAAAAATTCTTGTTTTAACTGTACTATTTTTCATTTCCTGCAAAGACAAACTCGAGCAAACCAAACCTACCGTTGGCGATGTTACCGAAAGTGTTTATGCGTCAGGCATTATAAAAGCAGAAAACCAATATACCGTTTTTTCGACCGTGAGTGGCATTCTAAAAAAAATTGATGTAGTTGTCGGACAAACTGTTTCAAACAATCAATTACTTTTTGAATTGGAAGATGACAAGGCCGAACTCAATACTGAAAACGCAAGATTGGCATACCAATTAAGTCAAAACGACAACCGATACAGTCAAGATAAAATCGCGGAACTGGAGATAAAAGTCCAATTAGCTCGAGATAAACTGTTGGTTGACAAATCTTTGTATGATAGAAACAAACGCATTAAACAGTACAATATTATTTCGGAAGTTGACTTTGAAAAAGTGGCATTGGCATACAAATCGTCGCAACTGAATCTGCAAACTTCGCAAAAACAGTTATCGCAACTAAAATCTCAATTGAATTTTGATCAAAAGAAAAACAACATTTTACTGAAAATCGGGGAAAAAACCGAAAATGACTATCAAATCAAAAGTGCGCTGTCGGGTCAACTTTTTGATATACTGGTAAAAGATGGCACGCTGATTTCACCACAAATTCCGATGGCAATTATCGGGCAAAAAAATGCTTTTTTAATTGAACTTGAAGTCGATGAAAATGATATGGCGCGCATCAAAATTGGTCAACCAATTTTGGTCACATTGGACAGTTATAAAAACCAAGTTTTTGATGCCACAGTCGATAAAATTTATCCGATTATGAATCAGCTGTCAAGAACTTTTAAAATCGAAGCGCGTTTTGCAAATCTTCCCAAAAAATTATATCCGAATCTTTCTGCCGAAGCCAATATTATTATACAAATCAAAAAAAATGCAATCACAATTCCAAGAAATTTTTTGCTAAAAGGCGATTCTATTCAAATTAATAAAAAAGAAAAACGCAAAGTAAAAATTGGCTTGTCGGATTATCAAAAAGTAGAAATTTTGGAAGGTTTAAAAGCCGATGAAATCATTTTTAAACCCAAAGAATGAACTATAAACTGATTCTGAACATTGCCATTCATTTGCTTCGAGCGCGACTTAAACAAACCATTGTTGCGGCGGTTGGTGTCACATTTAGTATTGCGATGTTTATTGCGTTAGCAAGTTTTATGAATGGTCTAAACGATTTGTTAGACGGATTAATGCTTAATAAAACACCACATGTTCGACTGTATAACGAAGTCAAACCATCGCAAAATCAGCCTATTTTATTGTCGGATAAATATAAAAATAATGTCAATTTTATAAATTCTATAAAACCAAAAGACCGCGGAAAATCTATCTACGAAAGTAAAAAAATCATTGAAGATTTGAAACGCGACAATCGTGTTATTGATGTCGCTGCCAAAATCAATACGCCCGTTTTTTTTAACTCTGGAACAATTGAAATTGCGGGACTTATTAACGGAATTGAAATTGACCGAGAAGAAAAATTGTTTAAAATTTCGGACAATATCGTTGAAGGAAACTTTTCAGATTTGGCGCAACAAAACAGCATCATTATCGGAAAAGGGCTGGCAGAAAAAATGTTGCTTTCTACTGGCGATAACATCAACATCACATCGTCGCGAGGCAATCTAACGATGCTAAAAATAGTCGGAATTTCGCAAGTCGGCATTGCCGAAATTGACAATACATTTAGTTACACCTCGCTTGAAACAGCTCAAAAATTGTTGAATCAGCCCACAAATTACATCACGGATATTCAAATGAAACTGTTTGATATGAAGACTGCGCCCGCCGTGGCAAAAGAATTTTTTGAAAAATATAAGGTTGATGCAATTGACTATCAAACTGCTAATGCGCAATTTGAAACTGGCAGTTCCGTGCGAAGTATTATTTCTTACGCCGTGGGTTTTGTATTGTTATTGGTTGCAGGTTTTGGAATTTACAATATCCTAAACATGATGATTTATGAAAAAATGGATACGATCGCCATTTTAAAAGCAACAGGATTTTCTGGCAACGACGTGAAATGGATTTTTATTTCATTGTCCTTAATAATAGGTATCGCTGGCGGAATGTTCGGTTTGATGTTTGGATATATTTTTTCATCGATTATAAGTATTGTTCCTTTTCAAACCCCGTCTTTGCCCACCATAAAAACCTATCCAATAAATTTTGATATTATTTACTATGTGTTCAGTATGGTTTTTGCATTGTTCACTACCACCATTGCAGGACTTTTCCCAGCTTTGAAAGCGAGCAAAGTTGATCCTGTTGAGATTATTAGAGGCAAGTGAAGATTGCAGATTTTTGATTTCAGATTTCAGATTTACTGGACGATTTAATAATTTTTAGCTGTTTACCATTAAGTTATTAAGAAAATTAAGTTTTTTTAACCAAAAATTAAATCTTAATGAACCTTAATATTTTAATGGTTTAAATTAAAATAAAGATGTTTGATTTCAGATTTATAACACTTAACAAATTTGTATTTCTCAATAGTTCAAATAAATTAAGAATGGAAAACAAGATTCTCGAAGCCATAAACATCTCGAAAACTTTTCATGAAACAATTGATGTAAAAGTTTTATCGGACATTAATTTCTCTATAAACAAAGGCGAATTTGCATCTATAATCGGAAAATCGGGTTGCGGAAAATCTACTTTATTGTATATATTATCGACAATGGACACCGCTTTTGATGGAGATTTGATGATTGATTCCGATTCTATGAAAGACAAGCCTGATGCTGATTTGGCCATTGTTCGCAACGAAAAAATTGGGTTTGTGTTTCAATTTCATTATTTGTTGAATGAATTTTCTGTTTTGCAAAATGTAATGCTTCCCGGATTGAAACTCGCAAAACTATCTGCCAAAGAAGTGGAAGCAAAAGCCTATGAAAAGCTGAAAGTACTTGGCATTCAAGATAAGGCTTTGAACAAACCAAACCAACTTTCGGGTGGCGAAAAACAGCGCGTTGCGATTGCGCGAGCCTTGATCAATGATCCACTTATTATTATGGGCGACGAACCAACCGGAAATTTAGACAAAAAAAACTCCGAAATTGTGTTTGGAGTTTTCAAAGAACTCGCCGAAGTTTACAAGCAATCCTTACTAATTGTAACGCATGACAATGATTTTGCCAAGCGAACGCACCGCATTATTGAAATGGAAGATGGAAAAATAATCAGTAAATGATGTTTCTGTGAATATTATAACTTTCAGTAATAGTTGTATAACAGAAAACTTTGATGAGCACCTCAACTTTGCATCATCAATTATAAATACAAATAAAGATGAAAAAATTGTTTCTAATATGTATGTGTATCGGATATGCATTTACATCAAACGCTCAAACTGAAGAAAAAAAATGGAACATTGGATTGCACGGAGGTGTAACTCAATACAATGGCGACTTGGGTCGTGATTGGTACAAAACTGACAATACCATGTATGGTTTTGGTGGTTTATCTGTAAGCAGATATTTAGGAAAACTTTTTGATGCAAATTTAATGTTATCAAAAGGAACGTTAGGTTTCAACAGTGGTTCGCCATTGGGATTTAGATCTGATTTTAATGCCGCTACTTTGAATTTACGTTTTAATATTGTTGCTCCAGAGTACATTATTAGACCTTATGTTATTGCAGGTGTCAGTGCTATCATGTTTGATAACCAAGTTGATTTTGATAAAAATAAAATTGACTATGTTTTACCAAATGTAGGCGCAGGTTTAAATATTAGATTGACGCCGACTATAATGTTTAATTTGCAGCAATCGTTTATGTTTACCAACAGAGATGGTCGAGACGGAGTTGATAATAATGCTTCAGAATTTAAAACTAAAGATGCGTTCTTGCAAACAATGGCTGGATTGACTTTCAACATGGGAAATTCGAAAGATACTGATCAAGATGGAGTTTCTGATAAAAGAGACAATTGTCCAGAAACGCCTGCCGGTGTTGCAGTTGACAGATTAGGTTGTCCATTAGACCGAGACAGAGATGGTGTTGCAGATTACCAAGACAATTGTCCAGAAGTTTCAGGTACTCGTGCGCTAAACGGCTGCCCAGATAGAGACAATGATGGTGTTGCTGATGATAAAGACCGTTGTCCAGACATGGCTGGAACAATGCAACTAATGGGTTGTCCAGATGCGGACAGAGATGGTGTTGCAGATATGGATGATAAGTGTGCCAATACAAAAGAAGGAACGAAAGTTGATGCTTCGGGTTGTCCAATGGATTCTGACAAAGATGGTGTAACGGATGATTTAGATCGTTGTCCAGATGTTGCTGGAATTGTAGCACTAAAAGGTTGCGCTGATACCGACGGAGATGGCGTTGCAGATATTGACGACAAATGTCCATCTGCAAAAGGAACCGCTGAAAACAAAGGTTGTCCAGAAATCACGAAAGCAGAACTTGTTAGAATTACATACATAGGAAGCAAAATTTTCTTTGAAAATAATTCAGATAAATTGAAAGTAGCTTCATTATCTCAATTGGATGAATTAGCAAAAATCTTGCTTCGATACGAAGGTGCAAATCTTACAATCGAAGGCCACACTGATAATGTTGGTGCAGATGATTTCAATATGACATTATCTCAAAAACGTGCAGAGTCTGTTAGACAATATCTAATCGGAAAAGGGATTTCAGATGCTAAATTGACTGCTACGGGAATGGGCGAAACCAAACCAGTTGCAAATAACGGAACTAAACTTGGCAAAGCAAAAAATCGTCGAGTAGAATTAAAAACAAATTATTAAAGTATTTAAGATAGGGATTTGGTTTTGGTTGAAAGGGCTGTCTTAATTGACAGTCCTTTCTTTTTTGAATATAATTGCTACGTTGAACCTTTTATCGGCAAAGTTTTAGTAGGCTATGCAATAACAAAATAGCGCTTGTCATCTTGATACAAGAAACAATATAGACAGTTACTCCTATATTTAGATATTTAAATGATATTATTCTTCGTTCATAAGTGGATTTAACCAACTTAAATTAACTTTTAAATATGAAAGGACGTTGTGGTTTGCAAGCTGAAGTTAAATTGCTAAAGCATAACCGTTATATACATTACATCTACTGTCGTAAGTTAATTTACATCGTTAAATACATCAGCAAACTCAAAATAAAACACTATTGGGCATCTCTAAACTACATCAAACTGTGACTTCAAAATAAACCATAAAGAAGGTTAATTTCATTAAGTCGTTGCTTGCTTAATTTTCTTAATAAACTTATTGATAATTTACTAAAAATATAAAAAAAAATTTAAATTTATTTGCAATTGAGTTTTTAGAGGTGCCTTATATTATTTGAACGATTTTTTTAGTATTGAATCTTTCACTTATGCTTTGTATCTGTATAAGTAATTGTTTATCATTCTTAAAATTTTCATTCATTTTTTCACACAAAAAAATCGCCAACTTTCATTGGCGATTTTCTTTTAATCTACTTTTTATAATTAATTAATTTTACTTATTATTTTCCTTTAAAAATTATTTTGCAGGAATAATATCAATAATAACCGTACGATTATAGAAGCGTTCCTCAGGATATTTATTTTCAAATGGAGCAGCATTTGCATCTTCGCCATTGCCAACAATATTAAATTTCACATCTGTTCGTCCCGCTTTTGCTAAGCTTTTTTCTAAAATGCTTTTCACATCGTTTGCTCTTTCAAGCGACAAGTTCTGATTGTAGGTTTCATCGCCAATAATATCAGTATGTCCGTGAATTGAGACTGTTGCGCCAGTTGGTATTTTTGGAGTAACAATTTCAGTCAAATATTTTTCGTAGAGCGCAATTGTTTTTGACTCATCAAATTCATAGATAACACTGTATCGCTGACTTTCTTGAATTTGGGGCGCTACAAAAGGTAAAATTTCAACATTTGCCTCTTTTCGAACAGTTTTACCGCTTTTTGTTTGACCGATCATCGCTACGTTAAAGTTACCTTGTTGCTGGTTTCTTAGAATCGCTTCTCTTGACAAAATGGCTTTATCTTGCGTGTATGGACCGAAATTTTTAACTTTTCCGTTTGCATCTTTTAATTCTAATGTCCATGAATTAAATGCCTCTTTTTGTCCAGCAACGTTAAATGTAATGTCGTCAAAATTATCTTTTTGTTCAATAGATAGAATTTCTACAGATTTTAATGGCGCATTTCCACTTTGAAATTCCAGTAGAAGTTCAGGAGAATATGTTTCAATAGTCACCCTTTGGTCGCCTTCGCGCAGAAGTTCTAATTCAAGTTTTCCGCCTGGCTTCTCAGATGGAATTGCTGGTTTGACCCGTCCTTCAATCGCAATTCTTGATGGTGCAATGCCAAAAATATCAACTAAATATTTTTTTACGCTTTCTGCCATAGCGCGACCATCATCTGCACCTTTTTCAGATGAACCAACTAATTTTACGCTTGATGTAGGGTTTTTTTGCATACGATCACCAAGGATATTGATGATATTATAGTAAACCAACATTTGTCTGTCTGAGCGTCCCGCATTTGTTTTTGGCGAAGCAAATTGAACTTGGTCTTCTTTAAAGTCTTTTACATCATTTTTATTCAAAAGTTCATATCTTGATGGAATTTCTGTTGAACCTACATTAAAAAAGATGTAATTACGAAGCGGAAAAGCCTCGCGACTGCGATTTGCAACCGTTATGTTTTTTGGAGCCTCAATTGAAAAAGCAACATCAGAATCAATAATACTTGCAGTTTCAATGCTTCTTCCTTGTCCAAATTTCAGAGCAAAACCCGCTCTAATGGTCGTATTGTTCCATGTTTCTGTGTCACGTGGATTTTGTCCAAAATAGGGTTGAAAAGCAACAAACGGAGAAAGTAGCCATTGTGTTTTCGAAGTTTGAGAGCTAATCGGAATATCATAACCCATTCCAATTTGCATAGAAACTAAGGTGTTTCGCATATTACTAAAATCGCCATTTACCGCAGGCGACGCTGCTTGTCCAGGCACATTTGGATTTACGCCCAATTGATATTCAAAAGATTTCACATTGTTAAAGGCAAAACGAGGTCCTGCATACATATAAAAATTATTTTTGAATGGAGCCAATCTTAAACTTGGCTCGATTGTGAAATAACTCAATTTTGTAGATAAATCTGCTGGACAATTACAAGCCGTGGTTACGGTGTTAAATTTCCCCGAGCGATTGTCATATCCCGCCTGAAACATAAAACCCCAATATGTATTTGGGCGATAATATTCCACAAGTGGCGCAAGGTATAATCCAACTCCAATTCCATTATGAAATGCTTTTGGCGATGTAAAATCGTTGTTTAGCATTTGCGTTGAACCTCGAAAAAAATTGATATTAGAACCAGAGGCCGCGCCAAACCACCACGATGGTTTTGCATACTGTATGTCTTGAGAATGGACAGTTGTTTGCATGGTAAACCATACTAAAGCAACCAGCATAATACTTTTTGCAATATGCTTATTTGAGAACGACGCTTGGCGCAATTCTTTTATTGATTTTTGAAATGTTTTCATAATTATATAAAATTAAGGTCTGTCTATTATGTTTGTACTTGTCATCACTACTGAACCATTTCTGGCCAACATTCTTCCTTCTGCAACAGCATTTGCATTCATGGTTATAGAAGTCAAAGCCAATATGTTTCCTTTGAAAATAGTATTGTTTCCGAGGGTTGCCGAGCTTCCAACTTGCCAAAATATATTACTTGCTTTTGCGCCTCCACTTAAAATGATGCTTCCTCCAGCACCACCAACAGTTGTAAAATCAGATGCAATTTGAAAAATCCAAACCGCATTTGGATTGCCTTGCGCATCCAGCGTTAAATTCCCGTTTTGAATAAGCAAAGTTGATGTAGATTTATAGATACCTGGCGTAAGTGTAAGTCCACCTTGGTCTCCAGCAACTAAAGCTGGTGCGGGTGAAGTTGCCCCTTCTGCAAATAAGTACGCATTTGTCAAATCTTGTTTTGCTTGAACCAACATTGCCGCAGTTCCTGCTGGAAGTATGTCATCAGATGCATAAATGGCACCAAGCAAAATTACTGCTGGTGGAAATCCAGTAACTGATGTACGAACACCAGGACTGATCCCAACATCCATATTTCTAATTTGGCTAAACCCTGCATTGTTGCTAACGCCCACACCTGCTATAATTCCAAATCTTTCTACAGAATTTAAATTTACAAATGGCGCTCCTGCAATAAGTACTGGTGGAGCAGTAGTAAAATTCCATACAAAATTATTTGCCAATGGAGTTCCAGCTAAATTTCTTGCCCCAGTTGTTATTGTCGCAATGTAAATTGTATTTGGCGATAGATTGCTTGAAGGCGTAAATGTCGCAATCAAACCACTGTAAGAAACGGTTCCAGAAATTGCCACAGTACCAGCTCTTAACGTAAATGTTGTTGTTGAAATTGTTACCGGATCCATCGCAGCATTGAAAGTAGCCGTTATCGTTTTATTCAACGCAACACCTGTATCGTTATTTGCTGGACTTGTAGCTGTTACAAAAGGTGCAACAGCAGTTCCAGTTGTAAAACTCCAAACAAAATTATTAGCCAATGCCACACCTGCAAGATTTTTGGCTCCAGTTGTTATGGTTCCTGTATAAACTGTATTCGGTGCAAATGGTAAGGTTGGTGTAAAGACAGCTATATTTCCAGAATAAGTGATCGCTCCAGCAATGGCAATAGTACCTTGTCTTAATGTAAACGTTGTTCCATTTATAGTTAACGGATCCATTGGAGTGCTGAACGTTGCACTAACGATTTTGTTTAACGGTACACCAAATGCGGCATTTGTTGGATCAGTTGCCGTCACAGATGGCGCAACAACTGTTCCTGTGGTAAAACTCCACACATAGTTACTTGCCAAAGATTCTCCAGCAACATTCTTAGCTCCATTTGTAATGGTTCCAGTGTAAATTGTGTTTGGTGCGAATGGCAAAGTTGGCGTAAACACTGCAACATTTCCTGAATATGAAACGGTTCCAGCAACAGCCGTTGTGCCTTGCGATACCGTAAATGTTGTTGCATTTATTGTTGTCGCATCCATTGGTGTGTTGAAAGTGCCAGAAACAATTTTGTTTAAAACAACTCCTGTTGCACTGTTTGCAGGATCTGTGTCAACAACAAGCGGTAACAAATTTGCTCCTGTGCTGAAAGACCAAATGAAATCTGATTGTAGTGCATTTCCTTTGAGATCTTTTGCAAACGTTGTCATTCTACCCACATATGTTTGGTTCGCAGCCAAACTTGCAGTAGGTGTAAATCTTGCTGTTTTTCCCGAAAAAGATATCGTTCCTGCAACGGGTACATTATTTAAAACTAATGTAAAAGTGGTCGGCGTGATAGTTGCCGGATTCATTTCTTCGTTGAAAGTAACTGAGATCACTCTGTTACGCGACACGCCTGTCTCGGCATTCGCAGGACTTGTACTAACAACTTCAGGACATAAACTGTCCGTTTCCTGAAAATCGTCTTTGGCACAGCCATTAAATAGTAATGCAATGTACATCACAATTGACATAAAAAGAATTTTTGTTTTCATAATTTGAGTTTTAAAAGTGAATTTGTTTTCACCATGTAAATAAGGTCTAAAAAATAGCTCCAAAAGTTATGAAATTTAACTGTTTTTTTACATAATTATGTGCAATGCCTTTTAAATAAATTAACAATATTTTAGTAAATATTTATTATTTTATGAATATAATAATTTTAATACAATATAGAAGCAATATTTTATATAAATGATAAATTGAAACTATATCAGTTCTTGCTAATTATTTTGATAAATAAAATTGATTGACCTTTTAATGCATGGTACATAAAGTCATAAAGCTTAAGAAATTAAACAATAAGTTAAAAATTGTCGACTGTGGAAGATCTGTTTTCTCCATTTGTTTACGTAGTATATTATAAGGAATCATAATATTAAACAATCTTGAATTTTAAGAAAATCATAAAACGTATGATTGTACAATTTATGTGTCGCTATAATTGAAAATAACATTTATTTACGCCTCTAAATAAATTGATATATGAATTTCACAACATTTATAAAATGTTATGAAACTAAATTTTTTAATAAAATCTCAACCTTTACAAAACTAATTTTTTAATTTTTTAGTGATGAAATCGTCTTCAATTTTATTTGCTTTTATCTGTTTTTCAATCGTTTCATGTAAAAACAGCAATTCCATTGAAAACAATATGGATCATGGAATGACGGCCGATACACTACAAAAAAACGCTTTGATGTTGTCAAAAAAAATTGCATCTGCGGGTATGAAAAATATCAAAATGACTGGTGATTTTGATATTGATTTTGCAAAAACTATGATTTTACATCACCAAATGGCTGTTGATATGAGCCAAGATGTGCTTGCAAATGGTGACGATTTACAAATAAGAAAAATTGCAAAAGGCATTGTTGCTGTTCAAGAAACAGAAATTGCCGAAATGCAACTTTTCACGCAAAGTAATGAGGTTTCAAAAACAAATTTGCAAGTTGCTGAAAGCGAAAAACTCAATACCGAAATGAGAGCAATGATGGAAAAGATGAAATCAATGCAAATGTCAAATAATTTTGATAAAGACTATGTTGCCATGATGATTCCACATCACGAAAGTGCCATAGAAATGGCAAATAAACAAATTGAATTTGGAACAAATGATGGTTTGAAAGCTTTATCTAAAAACATTGTAAAAAACCAAAATTTAGAAATTGAATCTTTTAAAATGTGGCAATCTAAAAACCAATAGAGATGTTAGAAGTAAATAAATTAGGGGTTGTTTTGAGCAAATCAAATCTTGGATTTGAAGTGGAAGGTGTGCTAAATCCAGCCGTTATTCACTACGGAGATTTTATCCATATGTTTTATCGTGCGGTAGGAAAAGGAAACTATTCTACTGTTGGCTATGCGAAATTCAAAACACCAACAGAAGTTGTTGAAAGGTCAGATGTTCCCATTCTTTTTCCACAATTTGATTATGAAGAACATGGTGTTGAAGACGCCAGAATTGTTAGAATTGACCAACTTTTTTATCTGTCCTATTGCGGTTATGATGGCGTAAATGCACGCGGTGCCGTGGCAACTTCGCCGGATTTAATAACTTGGACAAAGCACGGAGTGATTGTACCAGAATTGGCATTTGATGAATTTAAGCGTTTGGCGGGGACAAAAAAAGCGTTGAATGAAAAGTATCTACGTTATAATGAACACGAAGGAATTAGAGAAAGAAACGGCAAGAAAGTGTTGGTTTGGGACAAAAATGTTATTTTTTTTCCGCGTAGAATCGATGGAAAATTGCACTTTTTACACCGTATAAAACCAGATATCCAAATTGCTTGCGTACACGAATTAAGTGAACTGACGCCTGAATTTTGGCAAAACTATTTATTGCATTTTAAAGACTATGTGGTTATGTATCCGCGCTTGAAGCACGAGATAAGTTATTTGGGTGGCGGTTGCCCTCCGATAGAAACCAAAAACGGTTGGCTCATTATATATCATGGTGTGTATGATACGGTTAAAGGATATGTCTATTGCGCTTGTGCTGCTTTATTAGATTTAGAAAATCCGCAAATTGAGTTATCTCGACTGCCATATCCACTTTTTAAACCTGAACACGATTGGGAACTGAAAGGTGAAGTGAACAATGTGTGTTTTCCAACTGGAGCCATTGTCGAACACGATTTATTATATATTTATTATGGTGCTGCAGACGAAAGAATTGCATGCGTTTCTATGAATTTGAATGATTTGTTATCTGAATTAATGCTTAATATCAAGTAAAATGAGAATGAAATTAGCAACTAAATCCAAAAACACGGCTACAAAAAGAAAAAACAAAAAAGTGATTGTTTTTTCAAAATCATCTTTTGCAAATAAGCCAACAACCGTTCCAGAAATTCTTTTTATCACGTCATTTCCACCGCGAGAGTGCGGTTTGGCAACATATTCTCAAGACTTGATTTTTGCGCTTAGCAACAAATTTCATAAATCTTTTGAAATTAAAATTTGTGCTTTAGAAAACCAAAATGACAATCATATTTTTCCAAATACAGTTGATTATGTTTTGGAAACCGACAATCAAAATTCTTATGCACAATTAGCAAAAGATATAAATGAAAACGGCAATTTGTCGATGGTTTTGATCCAACATGAGTTTGGTTTATTTCGATCAAATGAAGCGGATTTCATCGATTTTATAAATGCGTTGAACAAACCAATTGTTTTTGCTTTCCACACTGTTTTGCCTAATCCAAACGATGGATTAAAAAATAATGTTCAAGACATAAACAAAGTTGCAGCTTCTATTATTGTGATGACCAAATCTTCAGCAAAAATTTTAGCCGAAAATTATGGCATTGATGCAGATAAAATTGAAGTGATTCCTCACGGTACGCATTTGGTCAAGCATTCAAACAAACAGACGTTAAAAGAAAAATATGAATTTGAAGGACGAAAAATAATAGCCACATTTGGTTTGCTTAGTTCAGGAAAATGCATCGAAACTTCAATAAACGCCTTGCGTGAAATTATCAGAAAACATCCAGAAGTTTTGTTTTTAGTTATCGGCAAAACGCATCCAACGGTCATCAAAAACGAAGGCGAAAAATATCGTTTAAGTCTTGAAGCAAGAGTTTACGCAATGAATTTGCAAAAAAATGTTTGCTTCGTCAATCAATATTTGCCATTGGACACGTTGTTGGAATATTTGCAAATGACCGACATCTATTTGTTTACATCAAACGATAGAAATCAGGCTGTTTCAGGTACATTTTCGTATGCTATTAGTTGCGGTTGCCCAATAATTTCAACGCCAATTCCGCATGCTGTTGAGGTTTTGCAAAACGGAAATGGAATTATAATTGATTTTGAAAATCCAAAACAACTTTCAGCTGCTGTCAATAATTTATTTGATGACGAACAACTTCGCATGAAAATTTCTTCGAAAGGAATTCATAAGCTTGCGCCAACCGCATGGGAAAATTCAGCAATATCACATGCCTTGTTATTCGATAAAATCACAACCGAAAAAATGGATTTACAATATAAAATTCCAGCAATAAATTTAAATCATATAAAGCAACTAACCACAGATTTGGCAATGATTCAATTTTCTGTGATCAATCAGCCCGACATAAAAACTGGATATACACTTGATGATAATGCGCGCGCATTGGTTGCCATGTGCCATCATTTTGAATTGAAAAATGGAGAAGATGATTTACATTATATTGAAAAATATTTTCAATTTATAAAATTTTGTCTGCAACCCGAAGGCTATTTTCTAAATTATGTTGATGTAAATAAAAATTTTACAAAACAAAATTCCGAAAATCTTGCAGACGCCAACGGCAGAGCAATTTGGGCATTAGGATATTTAATTTCGATTGGACATCTGTTGCCTGTTGAGTTGTTGATAGATGCGAAGGAAACGTTTCAGGCTTCAATAAAAAATATAAATAATATTCATTCGCCACGCGCAATGGCTTTTATTATTAAAGGAATTTATTATAGCAACATTCACACACATTCCGAAAATAACATTACAATCTTGAAACATTTTGCAGATAAATTGGTGCAGATGTATCGTCATGAAAACAAAGAGAATTGGCGTTGGTTTGAAAGCTATTTGACCTATGGAAATAGCATTTTGCCCGAAGCCATGTTGTGTGCCTATTTGTCCACAGATGCAGAAGTTTATGGAAATATTGCGCACAATTCTTTTGATTTTCTACTTTCAAAAATTTTCATAAACGATGAAATTCATGTAGTTTCCAATAAAGGTTGGTTGCAAAGTTATGATGAATTAGCACCAAAACAAGTTGGAGGCGAGCAACCAATTGACGTGACTTACACAATTTTAGCACTTAGTAAATTTTACGATGCTTATAAAGATGAAATCTATTTGGAAAAAATGAAAATCGCTTTTGATTGGTTTTTAGGTAAAAATCATTTGAATCAAATCATCTATAATCCTTGTACTGGCGGTTGCTACGACGGATTGGAAGATACCTATATCAATTTGAATCAAGGTGCAGAATCGACCGTAAGTTATCTGATGGCAAGGCTTACCATGGAGAAATATTTTAGCGATAAAGAACAAACAAAGTCTTTAAAAACGAAATATGTTGAAAAAAACAATCATGTTGATGTCATATCCATATAATTTAAAAAAATGAAAACGAAAAAACAGCATGTCATTGCGCCAAAAAAAAGTGATGCAAAAAAAAATATAAATCAAGTAGATTCTGACACAAAATCTGCTAAACCAACTGTAAAAATTCGCAAGAAATTGAACGAGTTTGGCGATACCGACTCCTTTTAAAGCAAAATCCCATTTATGAAAAATCAAGATCAAAATCTTTTTATTGTTGAAGACAATGCCGAAGCAGCTGTCAAACTACACAAATTTTTGCAAAGCCGTTTCGGAACAATCTATAGTATTTTCACATTTGAAAACGCCGTTCAAGCACTAACAAAAGTAGACAAACACACAAGCATCATTATTTTAGATTATGATTATTTTGGAGATGAAGGCAACAAAATTGTCAATTTCATAAAAAATATAAATGATAAAACAAAGGTCATAATCCTTGCCAACAACGATGATATTGGCAGTGCAATTGACAACCATCATACCGAAGCCGACAATGTTTTGAAGAAAGGAAAAGGCGTCCAACGCGAATTGAGTGCTGTCATTATTGACTATATCGCGTACCCAGCCAAATATTTAGAGTTTCAATATGGCTTTAGTCAGTTTTTCAGTTGGTTGATATTCTTATGCGTCATTATCGGGATTTTAGTTTTTATCGGCATGTGGATTTTGCCAACAGATTTGATAACTAAATAAAAGCGAAAAGTCTAAAAATCTAACGATCTAACAATCTAACAATCTAAATGATGGAAGTTAAAGAAAATATTTTAGAACATATCAAAAATCATGAATCAACGGTAGGATGTAATCTTTTTTTAGAAGAATTAAAGTCAATTTATAAATCTGAAAAAAAGCTAAATCTGACTTTGCCCAGAATGATTGTGGAAGCCAAAACACCAGAAATTGCAGAAGGTTTGACGGCGCATTTGAAGTTCACGCAAGAACATTTGCTGAGGTTAGAAACATTTTTTAAGTCTATAAAAGAATCAAAAAAATCATAAACCATGATACCAAAAATTGGATTATCTGAAATTAATTTACAACGAAGCATCGATTTATTGTCCGTTGTCCTGTCCGACGAAATGACATTGTACATCAAAACGCGAAAATTCCACTGGAATGTAGCTGGTGAAAGCTTTATGGAAATGCACAAACTTTTTGAAAAACAATACACTGCATTAGAAAAAGTCATTGACGAAGTTGCAGAACGAATCGGAAAACTTGGTGGAAAAGCTGTTGGAACAATGAATGAATTTACGCTTTTGTCCAGAATTGTGGAACATCCAAACAAATATCCGGTACAAAAAGCCATGTTGCTTGAACTGCTTAACGATCACGAAATGGTGATTGCCGAACTTCGCAAAGACATTGATGTGTGCACAGATGACAACCATGATGCGGGAACAGCCGATCTGCTTACCAAAATTTTGCAAGAACACGAAACCACCGCTTGGACTTTGCGACGATATTTGAGTTAGTTTGGGCGTGACCGTGAAAAACGGTCGGGCAGTCCGTTCCAACTTTGGTTTTGCGAGGTTCGATGCAATCGCAAGCGAAGAAAAATCGCTCAAAAAAGAGTTCCACTTCCGCTTGTCCGCCGATGGCTGATCCCTCGCGTAATCTGATAAAATATTAAATAATTTTTATAAAAATCAATATCTAATTTAAATCTTAAACCATGTATTACGAAAACTATTATTACGGTATGAACACCATCTGGTGGGTGATTTGGATCATTTTGATGTTTTGGATTTTTGCACTTCCATATCGAATTCCGGGACAAAGACGCAGACCCGACACCGCTTTTGACATTTTACAAAAACGTTATGCTGATGGAAAAATATCCGAAGCTGAATACTATGACAAGAAAAAAATTTTAGAAGAAGAATTTAAAAAATAATAGCTAATGATTTATGAATCTGATTTAGCTTTATGATTCGTGCAATTCTTTTAAAATTAATTTTATTAAAATTCGTGGTAGAAACAAATAAAAGGAATTTAATCACGAATTATACGAATTACACAAATAGAATTATAAATAAATTACACCAACTTTTAACAATCAAAATTTGCGCAATTCTTTAAAAATTTAATTTTTATAAAAATCCATGTTAGAAATAATTAAAAGTCATTTTGACCATGAACTAGACGAATTACACAAATACAATTATAAATAAGTTACACCAACTTTTTAATAATCAAGATTCGTGAAATTCTCTTAAAATTCAATTTTTACAAAAATTCGTGATAAATGATAACCATATAAACAAAGCACTTAAACTTACAAAAAATGAATGATAAAGAAAAATTTCCAAAATCCTCTAACGAGCAACTGGAAAAAGACGGATACCCAACATATCCCGATAGTGAAGATATCTACAACAAATTCAATAAAGAATTTGACATCGATCCTGAGAATATTTCCAAAAATAAGGAAATTATCGAAATTGATAAAACACCAATGTGGAACGAGAAAAATTTCGAGCAAGACAGGTCGGGCGAAGATCTTGATATTCCAGGTTCAGAACTTGACGACGAGCAAGAAAACATAGGTAGTGAAGACGAAGAAAACAATGCCTACAGTATTGGTGGCGACAATCATCACAATTTAGACGAAGAAAACTAAAAATGAAAAATATAAAACAATTAGGCATTTGGCTCGATAATTCAAGAGCAAACATCATTGAATTTGCCACAGGCGATCAACAAACAAAAATTATAAACTCTGATTTTACATCCAATGACAGAACTGAAACTTTACAGCGTAGCGAAAACGCAATGCACAACAAGGAGCAACAGAAACAAGAAACCTATTACAAAAATCTATCTAAAATTATTAAAGATTTTGATGAGGTAATACTTTTTGGACCTACAAATGCCAAAAACGAATTGCATAATTTTCTGAAAGAAAACCATCAGTTTAATGACATAAAAATTGAAGTAAAAAGTGCCGACAAAATGACCGATGGCGAACAGCACAAATTTGTCTCTGATTATTTCACGCGTTTTGATTTTAAAACCGACAGCAAATAATGAAGGTAGCCATTTTTGGAACGCAGTTTTATGAGCGTGACTATTTTAAAAAATATAACGATGAAAACAAGCACGAATTGGTTTTTTTTGATGAAAATCTCAACGAAAAAACCACTGATTTGGCAAAAGGTTTTGTTGCAGTTTGCGTTTTTGTAACCGATAAATTAGACAAAGCTTGCATTGAGGCATTAAGTAAAATTGGCATAAAATTGATTGTTTTGCGAAGTGCCGGTTTCAACAACGTGGATTTAGAAACTGCCAGAGCGAATAATATGAAAGTGTTGCGCGTTCCTGCTTATTCGCCGCAAGCTGTTGCCGAACATGCCGTCGCACTGATCATGACCTTGAACCGGAAAACGCACAAAGCATACAATCAGTTGCGAGAGGGAAATTTTTCTCTGCAGAAGTTGATGGGTTTTAATCTGTTTGAAAAAACGGTTGGTGTTGTTGGAACTGGAAAAATTGGTCGTGCCTTTTGCAACATCATGCTCGGTTTCGGATGTCAAGTTATAGCTTATGATGTCAAAGAAAATGAGGGTTTAAAACAAAAAGGTGTAATTTATAAATCGTTGGACGAGTTGCTGTCAATATCGGATATCATTTCAATTCATTGTCCTTTGAACACCGCAACCGAGCATCTTTTCAACACGGCGACCTTCAATAAACTAAAAAAAGGAATGACGCTGATAAACACAAGTCGTGGTGGCATCATAAACTCACAGGATGCAATTGAAGCTTTAAAAAATCAGCAAATTGGGTATTTAGGAATTGATGTTTATGAACATGAAGCTGACTTATTTTTTAAAGATTTGTCGCAAACAGTGCTTCAAGATGATATGTTTCAAAGGCTAAATTCATTTAACAATGTTTTGATAACGCCACATCAGGCATTTTATACGCAGGAAGCTTTGGTTGAAATCACAAAAACCACCATCAAAAATTTCTCTGATTTTGAAGATAATTTGGAATTGAAGAACGAAGTAAAATAACCATTTGCAAGTTGATAAAATTAAGATTATATGCAACATACATTACAACTTTCAACTATACAACTTTTAAACTAAGAAAATATGATACGCACCGCAACCGCACATTGGGAAGGAAATCTAAAAGATGGAAATGGAACATTATCTACGCAAAGTGGAGTTCTGGATAACACAAACTATAGTTTTAAAACTCGTTTTGAAGATGGAGCGCAAGGCACAAATCCAGAAGAATTGTTAGCGGCAGCACATGCTGGTTGTTTTACGATGGCAGTTTCGTCAATGTTAAATGCAAAAGGATTTACTGCGAATAAACTTGACACGGAGGCTACTTTAACAATGGAAGGATTAACAATCACTGGTATTCATCTGAACATAACAGGTTCGATTCCAGGCATAAATGCTGAGGATTTTGCAACAATCACAAAAGATGCGGAGCAGAATTGCGTGATTTCAAAATCATTGAGTATTCCAATTACGTCCGAAGCACATTTTAAAATATAAATAAGATAAGTTCTGTCTAATCATGAAAAGTTGATTTGTCAAGTTGGCGCAATTACATCTAAAACACCTGGAGTTTTCCAACTTTCCGCCGGTGACCAACGAAATGGTACGCGAGTTAGATAGTCGTTAATCATCTTTTACAAATGATTATTCAGAACTTTATTTTTTTAAATAATTTATAAAAAAAATTATCATGTCAAATATTGAAAATTTAAATACAGAAAAAGGAATTGAAAAATTAAAGCATTTAGCAGAAGGCATTCAAACCTGCTTTTTTTGCACCAACTTAGATAATGCAATCAGTTCAACTGCCACCATAATGACGGCTCAAGAAGTTGATAATGAAGGAAATGTGTGGTTTTTCAGTGGTTTGGATAGCGAAAGAAATGCTGAAATTCACAACAATTCAAAAGTGCAATTGTTTTTTTCAGACATCGGAAACAATACTTTTCTGATGGCAAATGGCGATGCATCGATAGTTTTAGACAAAGCTAAAATGGAAAAATTGTGGAATCCATTGTTGAAAGTTTGGTTTAAAAATGGAGTGGAAGACCCCAACATCTCTCTAATTAAATTCAGCGTCAGCGATGCCAAATATTGGGATAATGAAGGTGGAAAAATGGTCAATTTTTTGAAAATGGTGGCGTCGGTTGTCACAGGAAATGATTATGTAGATGCAAAAGAAGGCACAATTAAATTATAAATATCATGAAAATACTTATCATACTAACATCACATAGTCAATTAGGGCAAACACAATTGGGCAATTCTGAAGGCAAAACAGGTTTCTGGATAGAAGAATTTGCTTCGCCATATTATCTTTTTAAAAATGCTGGCGCAATCATTACTTTAGCATCACCGAAAGGCGGACAGCCACCAATCGACCCAAAAAGCGATGCGCCAGAAAACCAGACGGAGGCAACAGTGCGATACAAAAATGATGAAGATTTGTTAGCACTCATGGCAAATACAGCAAAATTAGAAGACGTTTCATCCGCTGATTTTGATGCTGTTTTCTATCCTGGTGGGCATGGGCCTTTATGGGATTTGACAACAGATGCAAACTCAATTGAATTGATTGAAAATTTTTGGGACGAAGGTAAACCAATTGCAACAGTTTGCCATGCGCCAGCAGTTTTGTTGCATGTCAAAGACGAACATGGCAATTATTTAGTAAAAGGCAAAAACGTAACGGGATTTTCTAACAGTGAAGAAAAAGCCGTTAAATTGGAAGATATTGTACCGTTTATGCTCGAAGATGAACTGAAAAAATTAGGTGGAATTTATTCGAAAAAAGACGATTGGACAAGTCATGTTATAAGGGATGGACTGCTGATTACGGGTCAAAATCCGCAATCTTCGGAGGCGGTTGCTAAAGAATTATTGGAGCTTTTAAAAACAAAATAAATTTTGGATTATAAAGACTATTATAAAATTTTAGAAATCGATAAAAAAGCCACACCAGCTGAGGTGAAAAAGGCATATCGAACTTTGGCGAAAAAAAATCATCCAGACAAAAATTTGAATGATAAAAAAGCCGAAGAACGTTTTAAATTAGTCAACGAAGCAAACGAAGTTTTGGGCAATGCCGAAAAGCGCAAACAATATGATGATTTGGGCGACAATTGGCAACAAAACCAACAAACGCAAAGTCAACAGCGAGGTGCAAACCAACAATATCAACAATCAAATCAAGGTTTTGGTGGAGGCAATGAAGGTGATTTTTCTGATTTTTTTGAGCAGTTTTTTGCGCAACAACGTGGGGGAAATGCGCAACAAAACAGACCGCAACGTGGCGGAGATTATGAAACAGAAATGGAAATTTCGCTGGAAGAGGCCTTTTCAGGAACCAGCAGAATTATCCAATTAGAAAACGAAAAACTTCGTGTTACGACCAAGCCTGGAGCTTACACAGACCAAAATTTACGCATAAAAAACAAAGGTGCAAATGGCAATTCCGAGTCAAATCGTGGTGATTTGTTTGTTAGGATTCGTGTCGCAAACCATCCAAAATTTATCCGCAAAGGCGATGATTTGCATCAAACAATAACCATCAGTTTGTATGATGCTGTTTTAGGAAATGATATAATTATAGAAACCTTAGCGGGCAAAATAAAAATTAAAATCATTGCGGGGACACAAAACGGAAAAACAGTTAGATTAAAAGGAAAAGGAATGCCTGTTTATGATAAAATTGGTTTTTTTGGTGATTTTTATGCGCTAATAAATGTTCAAATTCCCGAAAATTTATCGGACAAACAGAAAATCTTATTTGAAGAATTAAAAGCCATTTCATAAACTATTGTATAATGAAAAATCACGAAATTATTCCATATAGTTCTAAAGATTATTTAGATTTTTTGATTGCCATGCAACAATCATTTGTGGAAAAAAGTTTGCCTTATTCCCTTTTTGATTTGCAGGTATTTCATAATATAAATAGCGACGAAATTTACGAAACCATGCTACGTGCAATTGAAATTTGTGATTTAATGGAAGTTGACAGTCGATTTCATTTTAAAAAAGTATACATTTTCAATATTGATAAAAATGTTATAAATATTGACTGGCAAATCAGCAAAAAAGGACTTAATTTAGTGATGATGCATCTTAAAAGCAGGAATAAAAAAAATGCAATGTGGATGTGGCAATTGGCTGATAGGTAGATTTTTTACCTTTAATATTCAAATTGGATGCATAAAATAATGATAGTTTTACATTTAGTGAAGTAAATTTCAGTAATTTTACTAATCAAAACTTAAAACAAATCCAAAATGAAAAAAATTTTTATGTCAATTGCTGTACTTTCAGGAATTATTTTATTAAATTCATGCAAAGGAAAAGAAAAAACCGAGGAAACAACCGTGGAATCGCCAGTTTCAACTGAAACAGCGATGCCACCCGCCGAAGTTGCAACAAGTGTTGAGCCAAAATCGTATGTAATTTCAATTGCAGCGGGAACACCCGAGACCATTTTATTAGGAAAAAACAAAGAAGCAAGCATCAAAATCAAAAATTTAAAAGCAATTGATTTGTCCGATCCTGATGGAAAATCTCTTGGTATACAACTTTCCTACCAAATTGAATTAACTAATAGAAACCCAATCGGCGGTGGTTATATAGACATTGATCCAACCAAATTTAGACTTGAATTGGACAACGGAACAAAATTATCTCACGATGATTATGACTCTGTCGGAACTGATGCTGAGTCCACAAAAACTTCTAAAGATTGCATTTTTAAATTGCCTGCAGGAACAAAACCAGTTGCTCTAAATCTATTTCATGATGATACACGCGTTAGTGTAAAATTAGAAATGAAATAATTTTTATAAAAAGAATTTATTTGCATTATATATGCGATAGATTGTCAATATATTTATAAAGTTCCCAAATAGTGACATGCTATTTGGGGATTTTTTTTATATTATACATTTGTTTCATAAACAACTTTCATAAATCTTTAACATCCAAAATTTTCAGATTATCATCCAATATATATTTTCTTGGAATGCCAGTCGGAATATTCAAATTGCAAACATCTGTTTTGCTAATTTTTTCTAAATACATCACCAAAGCGCGCAAACTATTGCCGTGAGCGACAATTAAAATATTTTTGTCATCTTTTAAATGTGGTTCAATATTTTGTTCATAAAACGGAATGACTCTGTTGAAAGTGTCTTCTAAACTTTCGCCGTTGGGCGGGCTAACATCATAGCTTCTTCGCCATATTTCGACTTGTTCCGCACCAAATTTTTTTGCAGTTTCTGCTTTGTTTAAGCCTTGTAAACTTCCATAATCACGTTCATTAAGTTCACTGTTTATGATAGTTGTTACGTCTATTTGGTCAATTTCTTCCAAAATTATTCTTAAACTTTCTTGTGCTCTTTTTAACGTTGATGTGAAGGCAAAATCAAATTTATAATTCGCCAATTTCTGTCCAGCTTCATGCGCTTCATGTTCGCCAAATTTTGTTAAGTCAATGTCTAAATTGCCCGTAAATCGATTTTCTAAATTATAAATCGATTGTCCGTGTCGCACCAAAATAAGTATTGACATTTTATATTTTGTTTCAATAAAGATAAATCTAATTGACGATTTAAAACTCAAACCTATGAATTATAGAACTTTACAGTATTTTTATATAACAAATAATCGGTTGTAGATAATCACATTTGTATGGTTTTAAATTATAACTATATCGTAAAATGTATCATATTTCAATCATTTCTTCAAGTGTTCGAACGGGCAGAAAAAGCCATAATGTGGTGCTTTACCTTCAAAAATATCTAACGGATAACAAGCTGGCAACAGTTGAGATTTTGGATTTAGCCACTTTTGATTTTCCGATTTTTGACGAACGCTTGAGCAAACAATCAAATCCGTCTACGCAATTGCTATCTTTTCAAAAAAGCATCGTCGCATCTGATGGCGTATTGATTGTTGCACCAGAATATAATGGTAGCATTCCTGCAAGTCTCAAAAACGTAATTGATGTTTTATATGACGAATGGCACCGCAAGCCTATTGCTTTTTCAACAGTTTCGTCGGGTGATTTTGCTGGTTTGCAAGCCTTAACGCATTTGCAATTTATTTTTTGGAAAGTTCGTGCGTGGACTTTCACAGGTAATTTTCCAGTGGCAAAAGTGCAAGAAAAATTTAATGATATGGGAATGTCAACAAACAGAATTGAAACTGATGAACGTGCAAAAAAGTTTCTTGCAGAATTTTTTCAATGCATTGACGCATCGCTTAAACAATAGCTTTTATGAAAACAATTTTTAAAATATTATTCGTATTTCTATTTATTGCGAGTTGCAAAAAAGAGGCAAAAGTTGTTGAATCATCTAAAAGTTCTTCAGCAATTTTTCTGCAAGATGCTGTTATTGATTCCTATTTTATAGAAAATCCAGAAAACAAAAATATCATAAGTGAAGTAAAATTATTTTACCGCAATAGAGCGATGCAATTTGCATGGTTCACCAAATATGGAATGACGCAAGCTGTGCCAAATTTTCAAAATCAATTACAAAACTACAGCTCTGATTTTGATGATAATACACTCAATATTGCACAGTTAGACACACTGATTACTGTTTTGAAAACCAATAAAAACCAGCAAGAAATTAGCACAGCGCAACAACAAAATTTGGAATTGTTACTGACCACAACTTTTTTTAAATATTCGCAAAAAGCTTTTTCGGGTATCAACAAAAACGCTCGCAAACTGGATTGGTTTATTCCTCGCGACAAAAAGAACTATCAAGTGATGTTGGATTCTTTAGTGCTCACCGATAAAAACGACAAAACCTATGAACCTGTTAATGTCTATTATTCAAAATTAAAAGAAAAACTTACACTATATCGCGACATTCAGAAAAAAGGCGGTTTTCCAAAAATTGATCTTAAAGAAGAGTTTTTGGCAAAAATTGAGACCGATTGCGTTTTGATTGCTGTAAAAAAACGTTTGTTTCTTACAGGTGATTTGAAAGTAGAAGAGACCAATATAATGTACACAAAAACGCTTGCCGATGCAATTTCAAATTTTCAGCAACGTGTGGGCTTGCCAGAGAATGGACAACTAAATTTTAAGACCATTGCCGAACTTAACAAAACTGTTGATTTTCGTATCAAACAAATGTTGGTAAACTTAGAACGTTTGCGTTGGGTTCCAGTCGAAATTGAAAATGACTATTTGTTGGTCAATATTCCAGAATATAAATTGCATGTTTTTCAAAATAAAAAACTGATTTGGGAAGCCAATATAGTCGTTGGAAAAGAAGCCAAACAAACTACTATTTTCAAAGGAAGCATTTCTAAAATTGTTTTAAATCCGTATTGGAATGTGCCAAAAAGCATTGCAAATGAAGAGATTTTGCCAAAATTGAAACGCAACCGCAACTATTTGGTTCAAAATAATATGGAAGCGCTTGCCGATGGAAAAGTTCTAAATTCATCAAATATAAATTGGAACAAATTTGGTTCAAACATTCCCTACAAAATCCGACAAAAGCCAAACGCAGAAAATTCTTTAGGCAAAATGAAGTTTCTTTTTCCAAACAGTTACAGTATTTATTTGCATGACACGCCAGCAAAAGAATTGTTCGATCGTTCTAAAAGAGATTTTAGTCATGGTTGCATTAGGGTCGAAAATCCAAAAAAACTTGCCATGCATCTTTTGCAAAACAACAAATCTTGGAATGAACAAAATATTGACAAGATTTTAAAAACCAACACAGAAACTGAAATCGAGATTAGTCCAAAAATACCAGTTTATATTGCCTATTTTACCGCTTGGGTTGACAGTAAAGGAAATCTAAATTTCCGAAATGATATCTATGATTTAGACGAACAACTTGCCAAAGAAATTTTCAAAGATTAATATTTTTATAAATAGAACATTATGAAAAAAATAGTTGTTACTACAGATTTTTCTGCAAATTCTAAAAAAGGAATTTTGTTTTCGATGCAATTGGCCGAACAAACGGGTTGCGAACTGATTTTTTACAACGTAGTTCAAATTTTTCGACCAACCATTTGGGATAATGTGTATTACGGACAATTTGAAACCGACGAAGTATCAAGAAGTCAGCGAACTTTAGAATTGTTTATTGAGACCATCATCGAAAAAAACAATATTATAGGTTTAAACTATTCATGCGTATGTGAAGTGGGAGTGAGTGCCAGCAACGAAGCCATTGATTATGCTGTAAAAATCAATGCAGATTATATTTGCGCAAGCACAACAGGAGCTGGAAAATTTGTTAAAATGTTTGGAACAACAGCGTCTGAACTGATTTCTTTTTCGCCGATTCCTGTAATTATTATACCGAAAAATTATAGAAAAACACAAATCAATAAAATATTTTACGCCTCAGATTTCAAAAATTTCACTGATGAATTGCAACAAATTCAAAAATTTTCAGAGCCGACAACTGCAAGAACAGAAGTGTATCACTATGATTATCAACTGTTTTTGGACGTTAGCGTAAGCAAATTTGAAAGGATATCCAAAAACAACAAATCTGAGAACATTAAATTTTTCTACAGAAAGTTGGATGATAATAAGTCCCTTTTGTCGCATTTAGAAAAAGATATTGCGAATGCAAAACCATCAATAGTTGTGATGTTTACGAAACAAAATCGCAATTGGTTCAAGAGACTAATATTGTCAAGTTTATCTGCAGAATTGGCTTTTGATACCAAAACTCCGATGTTGGTATTTAGAAAAAAAGATTAGTAAGCACTTTTGTAATGTAAAAGTTATAAAATTGTATATTCAATGTGGATGATAATGATTAGCAGTTATTTATACTTTTCAAATGCTATAATTAAAGAGTATAAATACAATATATGTAGGAATTTTGTAAATTTTAATTGTATTTATATAATAATTTTTACCTGTAATATTTAGAATTTTACATCAGTAATAAACACTAATATTAAATCAAAAAAAAATGGACAACGAGAAAACTATTGACGCGTTAAATTCATTAATCGTTATAAATAACGACAGAATCGAAGGATACAAAACTGCCGAAGCAGAAGCGAAAGAAACGGATTTGAAAATGCTTTTTTCAGATGTAATGCTGACAAGCTTGCAAAATAACAGGGAGTTAAGTGCGGAAGTTACGCGTCTTGGTGGCACGCCAGATGATGGTACAAAATTGTCAGGTAAAATATATCGACTGTGGATGGATGTTAAAGCTGCGTTTACAGGTGATGATAGAAAAGCGATTTTGGATTCGTGTGTATATGGTGAGCAAGTTGCATTAGATGCATACAAAAAGACACTTATCGAAGATCATCAAAACACAAATGATAATCAGCAAGATATGTTGAATAGACATCATGCATTAATTTCAACAGATTATGCTAAAATTGTTCAATTAAGAGATGCTATTGTAGATTATAAAGCAGAAAGTAATTCATAAAAAACTCAATTTATTGTTTTTGAGTAAGCAAAAATCCTCGAGTTGTTATCAATGGAATTTGGTCAAGAGAAGAAGTTTTCACCAAAATATAGATTTTGGTCCTAACAAATTACATTGATTTTTTATAACCTGCAAGATTTAAAAATTTTGCAGGTTTTTTTTAATTTTAAAAATATTTATATATGAATTCAAACATTACACTGCAAAATAGCAACACAAATGTCATTTCGAACAGTTGGAAATTGCTGATTTGTATTATCATTTGTCAAGCTGTTGGACTTTCAGCGGGCTATTTAACCAACACTCAAAATAACGTTTGGTATGACAATATTGTGAAACCATCTTGGAATCCACCCGGATATTTGTTTGGTCCCGTGTGGACGATTCTGTATCTTTTAATGGGAATTTCATTATGGATAATTTGGAAAAGCAATGCTCCCGAGCATAAAAAGCTAAATGCAGAATTGGTTTTTGCCGCACAACTTTTTCTGAACTTTTGGTGGACAATCATTTTTTTTAAATTTCAAGCACCCGAATTGGCTTTCGCTGAAATTTTGCTTATGATAATTTTAATATTGATAACCATTTTTAAGTTTGCAGAAATTTCAAGAACTGCTGCTTGGCTATTGGTTCCATATATTTCGTGGGTTTGCTTTGCAGCAATATTAAATTATAATTTGTGGATTTTAAATAAATAAGTAGTGCAAAAATATTTTCAAAACACATTTGAAGATGCTGGAAATGTAGCCATTTTCACAGGAAAATTCTTCAAAGAAGTCTTTAAACCGCCTTTTCAAATCAACGAGTTTTTTCGTCAATGCTATGCAATTGGTGTTAAATCTTTGCCATTGGTTGTGATTACGGGTTTTATAATGGGAGTGGTTTTAACCATTCAATCTCGACCAACTCTGATCAAATTTGGAGCGGAAAGTTGGTTGCCAAGCATGGTGTCGCTCTCGCTAATTCGTGAAATTGCGCCAGTGATAACGGCACTTATTTGCGCTGGAAAGATAGGGTCGGGGATAGGAGCCGAGTTGGGTTCTATGAAAGTGACTGAACAAATTGATGCGATGGAAGTTTCGGCAATCAATCCGTATAAATATTTGGTGGTTACCCGAATTTTGGCTTGCACGCTGATGATTCCAATTTTGGTGTTTTTTGCTGATTTGGTTGGGATTTTTGGCGGGTATGTTGGTTTTAATGTGCGCGGAAGCATCAGTTTGGTTCGCTATTTTTCCGAAGTTTTTGAACATCTTGAATTTTTGGATTTAATTCCCGCAGTTGTTAAAACCTTTTTCTTTGGATTTTTCATTGGATTGATTGGTTGCTACAAAGGATTCAATGCAAGCAACGGAACGGCAAGTGTCGGCATTGCAGCCAATGAAGCTGTTGTTGCTGCATCACTTTCTATTTTTATAATAGATATGTTGGCCGTTCAAATAACAGATTTATTCTTTTAAAATTATGGAAAACAATACTTTGATAACAATCAAAAATCTGTCTAAAACATTTGGTAAAAACGAAGTTTTAAAAGATGTAAACCTTACCGTTAAAAAGGGTGAAAGCTTGGTTGTTTTGGGTCGTTCGGGTTCTGGAAAATCGGTCACAATCAAGTGTTTGGTTGGTTTGGTTCCTGCGGATAAAGGTCAGATAGAAGTTTTTGGAACCGATATCACGAAACTTAATAATCAGGAATTAAATGATATTCGTGTAAAAATTGGCTTCATGTTTCAGAATGGCGCGTTGTACGATTCAATGTCCGTTCGTCAAAATATGGCATTTACACTAAAACATCATACAAAAGATTTAGATGATCAAGAAATTGAAAAGCGCATTGTGGAAGCATTAGAAAATGTTGGATTAAAAGACGCAATTGACAAAATGCCCGCAGATTTGTCTGGAGGCATGCGCAAGCGAATTGCGATGGCAAGAACACTCATTATCAATCCTGAAATCATGCTCTATGACGAGCCAACTTCGGGTTTAGACACCATCACTTCGCGGGAAATCAGTGAGTTGATGCTGTGTGTACAAGAAAAATACAAAACCACGTCAATTATTATCACACACGATATGCCTTGCGCAAAAGCAACTGCAAATCGAATTATGATTTTAAAAGACGGAAAAATCAATGCGGAAGGAACGTACGCCGAATTAGAAGAAAGCACCGACGAATGGGTGCGATCTTTTTTTATATAATCTTAAAAAATAAATATTATGAGTCAAAATTCAAATTATAAGTATAAATTAGGAATGTTTGTAGTTTTTGGACTCGCCATTTTTATAGTAACTGTATATTTCATCGGCAAAACCAAAAATCTATTTGGTTCTACCGTAGCATTAAACGCAAAATTTAAAAATGTTAGCGGATTGAAAGAGGGCAACAATGTGCGCTTTTCAGGCATTGATGTCGGGACTATAAAAAGCATTGAATTTGTGTCAGATTCTGCTGTGGTTGTAAATTTTGTTGTGAAACAAGAAGTTCAAAAATTCATTAAAACGGATGCCAATGTTAGCATCGGTTCGGATGGTTTGATGGGCGACAAAGTGCTGACAATTTCGCCTGGAATTGCGTCAAACAAAATGGTGACTGACAATGCTACTATCAAATCTACGGTTGCCGTAGAAATGGAAGACCTTATGAAAGGTTTAAAAACAAGTGTCGACAATGCAGGCGTGATCACTGGCGAATTGGCTGTGTTTAGCGGAAAAATGAACAGCAACAATGGTCTGTTGGCAAAGCTAATGACGGACGAAAAATTTTCAAATTCATTGACCAATACATTGACCAATTTGGAGAATAGCAGTGGCAATTTTTCGACTTTTACAAAAAAGATGAATAATAAAAACAGTGCTTTATCAAAATTAACATCGGATGAAAAGCTTGGAAAAACAGTAGATTCAGCGGTAACAAATTTGAATGAAACAGTAAAAGCAGCGCAAAATAATTTCTTATTAAAAGGCTATTTTAAAAAGAAGAAAAAAGCAGCTGCCAAAAAAGCAAAAGCTGTAAAAGATTCACTTGCAGATACGATTCCAAAAAAGTAATGAAAGTGTTTTTAGAAAAATCTATTTACACTTTGTCACATCAAGCGCAGTCGAGATGCCATAATTTGATTTTAAAATGCGCTCAAATATTTAAGTGAATTAAGTGATATGTCTAAACGGTTTTAAGTGAAAAAATACTTTGTCAAAATATTAAAATTTTGTGGTTATTTCCTGCTATTTATTCTTGGGATTTTGCTGCTATTAACTTTATCATTACAAATTCCAAAAGTTCAAAATTTTGCTAAAAACAAAGCTGTTGCCTATTTAGAAAGTAAAATTGGAACCGAAGTTAGCATCGATAGGGTTGAACTTGGACTGCCAAAATTCGTAATTCTCGAAGGTGTTTATTTTGAAGATCAATCAAAAAATGTGTTGCTGTCTGCCAAAAAACTGAAAGTCGATATTAGTCTGTTCAAGCTTATCGACAACAAAATTGAAATTAATTCAATTGATCTAAATGGCGTAGCGGTCAATTTATACAAAGACAAAGATGGCGTTTTCAATTTTAACTACATTATAAAAGCGTTTGAATCGCCACAAAAGCCAAAAAGTGAATCGACACCGATGGAATTTTCGATTGATAGAGTCAATTTAGATTTGATAAAATTCAATTTTGATGACAAAACTTCTAAAACCAAACTTGCTGTTAATTTAAATCATTTTGATGCGAAAATCAAAACTTTCGATTTGAATAAACAGTTGATCGAAATCAAGAATATAAATTTAGATAAAACTTCTATTTCATTCGTTTTAGACAAAAATGTTAAAATTAAAGTTGAAGCAATTAAAAAAGCAATTGCCAACAAATGGAAATTGAAAATCGAAGATGCAAATTTGAAAAACATCAATTTTGTTTATAATGATGATAATATTGTTGCAACCAAAAACGGAATCGATTACCGTCATTTGAATGTTAAAAATCTAAATCTTAATGCTCAAAATCTTGATTACAATTCTGAAACAATTTCAGGAAAAATAAATTCATTTGCCGTAAATGAAAAATGTGGTTTGCAGATTGATTCTTTTACAACATATTTTTTATACGGTCAAAAAGAATCATATCTTAAAAATTTATCACTGAAAACGCCACAAACTTCCTTGAAAGACGAAATTGTAATTGGCTATAATTCACTATCAGATTTGTCTAAAAATGTAGCAGATTTAAATGTAAATGCCAATTTTGAAAACAGTACTGTTGGTGTAAAAGACATTTTATTGTTCGTTCCTGCATTGCGAAACAATAAACTTTTTGCTGATAATTTAGATGCCACAATTAAAATCAACACCAAAATTTCAGGTCAAATAAAAAGTCTATCCATTCCCAATTTTGAGCTTTCAGGAATTGGAAATACTGTTGTTGATGTGTCGGGAAAAATTGTTGGTTTGCCCGATGCTAAAAAATCTTTTTTTGATTTACGGATAAATAAATTGCAAACAACTTCACAAGATATTTATGCGATTGTGCCCAAAAACACCATTCCTAAAAACATTTCTGTACCAAAAAATATTGTTGTTCGTGGAAATTTTATCGGCAAGACAGACGATTTTAAAACCAATTTAAAATTAGTTTCAAGTTTCGGAAATGTGAATATTGTCAACGCAAGATTCAATAATCAAAGAAAAAACAGCGAAAAATATGTGGCGCAAACTGAGTTTTTTGATTTTGATTTGGGTAAGTTAATTAATAATAAGTCACTTGGAAAAATTACTTTAAAAGCAAATGTAAACGGCGTTGGTTTTAATCCGAAAACATCGAAAACTACCATTGATGGCACAATTTCAAAATTTTATTACAACCAATATACCTTTCAAAATCTGAAATTAAATGGAAAAATAAACAACGGTTTATTTGCGATCAATGCAAAATCTAAAGACAAAAATTTGAAATTTGATTTAATTTCAAACGGTAGTTTTAAGGGTAAATATCCAAAGGCAAAAATAAATTTAGATATTGCTTTTGCGGATTTGCAAAAAATCAAGGTCTATGGCGAACCAATGAAAATCCGAGGCAAACTTTTGGCGGATATTCAAACTGCCGACATTGATTTTTTGAATGGAAAAATCAGTTTAAACGATGTCACGTTGGCAAATGCCAAAGATCAGTATATGTTAGATTCTATAACTGTATTGGCGGTTTCAACATCTAAAAGTAAGCTACTGAAACTGAAATCGCAATTCGCAAATGCTGAAATTACGGGAGATTATAAATTGTCCAAAGTTGCAAATGCACTTCAAAATTCTATTTCAAATTATTATAATTTGAATACAAAGAGCAGAAAATTAAGACTTGAAGATCAAAATTTTGCGTTCAATATTTTAGTCAAAGAAAGTCCACTTTTGTATCAGTTGATTCCGAATTTAAAAGCGTTAGAACCAATCACTTTATCAGGAAAATACAATTCAGTAAATGATTCCATTGTGGTGAACGGCACGATTCCGAAATTGATTTACGGCGCAAACAACATCACCAATGCAATTTTAAAAATTGACAAGTTAGATAATTCATTAGTTTATAATTTTTTTATTGACGATTTTCAAACCGCTCAATTTCAATTGCCAAACACTACTTTATTTGGAAAATTAGAAGACGATGTTTTGGATTATAGCCTTCAAATAAAAGATATAAAAGACGTTGATAAATATTATGTGGCAGGAAAACTAACAACGTCAAATGCCATTTCTGAAATTATTCTCGATCCGAAAAAACTGTTACTTAATTATGAACAGTGGGTTATTTCGCCTTCAAACAAAATTCAATTTGGAAAAAATAATTTGTTTGTCAACGATTTTGAATTGTCAAAAACGGGCAATTCAATCAAAATTCAATCGCAATCACAACAGAAAAATGCACCGATAGCAATTGACTTTAAAGATTTTCAGATTGCTACTATTCTAAATATTGCACAAAAAAAAGAATTGCAAATCGACGGAAGAATTAACGGAAACGCAGTTATTAAAAATATATTCCAAACGCCACTTTTTACATCCAATTTGGATATTGATGATTTTGTTTTTAAAAATGCACCTGTTGGAAATTTAAACATTAAAGTTGATAACAATATTGCTAACACATATAACGCAAAAATTATTTTATCAGGTCAAGAAAATGATGTTTTATTAGCTGGAAACTATAAAACCAAAACAAGCAATTTAGATATGGTTTTGAATGTTAACAAACTCAATGTAAGAAGCTTAGAAGGTTTTTCAGATAGCAATTTGAAAGAAAGTGTTGGCTTTTTGTCAGGCATTCTTAATATTAATGGTAAGGCTTCAAAACCAAATGTCGTTGGCGATTTGAAGTTTAACGAAGTTGGTTTTAAGGTCACAAAACTGAATGCAAAATTTCAATCTTTGAATGATAAAATTGTTTTCACAACAGATGAAATTTCGCTTAACAAATTTAGAATCAAAGACGAAAAAAACAACGATTTGGTTATCGATGGAAAAATAAACAGTTCGGATTTTAGCAATTTAGGGTTCAATTTATCCGTCGATGCAGACAATTTTAATGCAATAAATTCTGTAGCAAAAGACAATGATTTGTACTATGGAAACTTGTTTTTAGACAACCATTTGAAGATAAAAGGATCCATGAAGAGTCCATTTGTCGATGGAAATATAAAAATCAATAAAGACACAAAATTCACCATTGTTTTGCCACAAAACGATCCGTCAATTGCTGATAGAGAAGGCATTGTAGAATTTATCGACCAAGACAATCCAAAATTAGACACAACAATTGAATTAGATAAAAGCCTTAGCCAATCAGACATAAAAGGCATCAATGCATCGGTAAATATTGAGGTTGATAAAGACGCCGAATTGTCCTTGATTATCGACAAGTCCAACGGTGATTTTCTGAAACTTAAAGGCGAAGCGCGACTAAATGGAGGTATTGATGAATCTGGAAAAACCACTTTGACAGGTCGATATGATTTGAATGAAGGAAGTTATGAAATGAATTTCAACCTTATAAAACGCAAATTTGATATTAAAAAAGGCGGTTATTTGCTGTGGACAGGCGAGCCAACATCAGCAAATGTAAGCATCACGGCGGTTTATAAAGTTGAAACGGCACCCATAAATTTGCTGAATGATCAGCTTGGAAATTTGAGCGTCGAAACCCGAAACACGTACAAACAACGCATTCCGTTTGAAACAGAACTGATAATGAAAGGCGAATTGATGAAGCCAAATATCAGTTTCAATATCGTTTTGCCCGAAGGTAACAATTCGGTTTCGACCGAAATTATCAATGCCACGCAAGCCAAACTGACGCAACTTCGCCAAGAACCTGACGAGCTGAATAAGCAAGTTTTTGCACTTTTATTATTAAATCGGTTCATTGGCGAAAACCCTTTTGCAAGCGAAAGTGGTGGCACAACCGCGCAAGGTTTGGCTCGCGAAAGTGCAAGTAAAATTTTGTCGCAACAACTCAATAATTTGGCTGGCGACCTAATAAAAGGTGTGGAATTGGATTTTAATTTAGATTCAACCGAAGATTACACAACCGGGCAAAAGCAAAATCGCACAGATTTGAATGTCGGATTGTCGAAAACTTTGCTGAACGATAGACTGAAAGTGACCGTTGGTAGCAGTTTTGGATTGGAAGGTCCAAAGCAAGAAAACGAAAATCAAAGTACGATTGCAGGCGATTTGTCGGCTGATTATCAACTCTCTAAAGATGGGCGATATAAGCTTCGAGCGTATCGGAAAAACAAATTTCAAGTCGCGTTGCAAGGGCAAGTGGTGGAAACCGGCGTCGGATTTATCATCACAATTGACTATAATAAATTTAGAGAATTGTTTCACAGAGCGAAAAAAATTTTTTTGAAGGTTGAACCATTAAGAAATTAAGATTTACACAAGAAATTATAATGAATTACAACTTAATGAATCTTAATTCCTTAATGGTAAAATGTAAAGTATTTAATTAAAAAAATGAAAAACTTAATTTATATATTAATAATACTTTTTGCCACATCTTGTAGCAACACAAAATATTTGCCCGAAAGCGAATTGCTTTACGTTGGTGGCAAAGTAAAAGTCGAAAACGATTCCATGTCAAAAAAAGCGCGTAAAAATTTGCAAACAGAATTAAACAAATTAATACGACCAATTCCCAATAAAAAATTGTTGGGTTTGCGACCAAAACTAACCATTTATAATTGGGCAGGAAAAGTGACCAAAGAAAAAGGATTTTGGTATTGGCTGAAATTCAAGGTTGGCGAAACGCCGGTTTTGTTCAGTAAAGTCGATCTGAATTATAACAAAAGTGTGTTGCAAAATTATGTCGAAAACAACGGTTATTTTAATGCGACAAGCAAAGCCGATTCTACTCAAAATGGTAAAAAAGTTAAAGCAAATTATGTTGTAAATCCAAACAAACAATATAAAATTAAAGCTATAAAATTTCCAAACGACAGTTCGGAAATTGCAAAAGCTGTCGCAAACACACAAGACAAAAGTTTGCTAAAAATTGGTGATTTTTACAGTTTAGACAGAATAAAAAACGAGCGAAGCCGAATAGATTCAAAACTAAAAGAAAAAGGTTTTTTCTTTTTTAATGATGATTATATTTTAGTTCAGGTCGATTCTACAGTTGGTCGTAAAGAAGTAGATTTGATTGTAAAAATAAAGTCGGAAACGCCCGAAAAGTCAAAAACTTCTTTTAAGATTAATAGAATTGTTATTTATCCAAATTTCACTTTAGGTCAGGATAGTTTGCGAGTTGAAAGCAAAAAACACCGAGATTTTGAAATCTACGACAGCGAAAATACGTTCAATCCACGCATTTTTGATCGGGCATTATACTTCAATAAAGGCGATTTATACAACCGAACCAATCATAATTTGGCATTAAATCGATTGGTAAATTTAGGTACGTTTAAATTTGTAAAAAACCAATTTAAAGTGTCAGATTCCATAAAAAATAGTTTGGACGCTTACTATTTTTTAACCCCATTTACCCGAAAATCCATTCGAGTTGAACTGCTTGGAAAAACAAATTCTGCCAATTATACAGGAACGGAATTAAATGTAAATTGGAGCAACAGAAATACATTTCGTGGTGCAGAGTTGCTAACAATCACTGCTTTCGGCGGATATGAAGTGCAAGTTTCAGGAGAAAATAACGGCTTTAATGTTTATCGATTTGGAGCGGAAGCCAATTTGCTCTGGCCAAGAATTATTGCACCATTTAAATTTACGACCTCAAGTGGATTTGTGCCAAGAACCAAAGCGACTTTGGGTTATGAATATCAAAACCGAACGCAATTGTATGCTTTGAAAACACTAAAAGCGTCTTTTGGATATTTATGGAAAGAAAACGAGCGCAAAGATCATGATCTAAATATTACTGAAATTACTTTTGCGAGTCCGTCTGATGTTACAGATCTGTATCAATCGAAAATTGACGATAATAAGGCCTTAGAAAAAGTGATTGAAAGGCAATTGATTTTCGGGCCAACGTATTCGTATACTTATACTAATATGATGCAGAAAAACAAAAAACATACCATCTACAACAAAGCAAGCGCAGGATTTTCGGCAAATATTGCAGGATTAATTGCGGGTTCCAACATTAAACAAGGCGACACAACCAAGGTTTTTGGCGTTCCGTTTAGTCAGTTTATAAAAGTTGAAAACGAATTTAAGCATTACATGAAATTGGGTGAAAAATCTTTAATTGCAAGTAGATTCATTGCAGGCGTGGGTTTTGCTTATGGAAACTCGGACGAATTGCCGTTTATAAAACAATTTTTTAATGGAGGAACAAATAGTTTGCGAGCCTTTCGCGCCCGTTCTATCGGTCCAGGAAGTTTTAAAGACAACAATACAAATGTTTTTCTACCAGATCAATCGGGAGATTTAAAATTGGAATTTTCGACCGAATATCGAGCCAATATTTATAAGTTTTTAAACGGCGCTGTGTTTGTTGATGCAGGAAATATTTGGTTGCTAAATGAAAATATCAACAAACCAAATTCAAAATTCACTAAAGATTTTATGAATGAAATTGCCGTTGGAACAGGCGTTGGTTTACGGTTTGATTTTTCTTTCTTGGTTTTGCGAACAGATTTGGCTTTCCCGCTTAGAAAACCATATTTACCTGATGGAAGCCGTTGGGTTATGGACAAAATTTCATTCGGAAATAGTGCATGGCGCAATGAAAATTTAATTTTTAATTTGGCAATTGGATATCCGTTTTAGAATTTTGATTTTCTGACTTCTCTTAAATAAACCACTTTAAAATCACTTTTTTTATGAAAACCGATACCATAAGTAAAATGCTTTCAGATGAAAAAAAGCATCTCGAAAAATTGCATAAAATTGTAAAAGATTCAATCGATGCCGAAGAACTGATTATGCACAATTTGTTGCAACCTAAAATAGAAGAACTTAATTTTGGTGATCGATTATCAGATAATGTGGCTACGTTTGGCGGTAGCTGGAAATTTATAATTTCGTTTTTTATAGTTTTGACCGTTTGGATTGTCTTTAACGTATTGGCAATGGGCGTTTACAAATTTGATCCATATCCATTTATTTTAATGAATTTAATTTTGTCTTGCATCGCGGCACTGCAAGCGCCAATTATAATGATGAGCCAAAATCGTCAGGAAGAAAAAGACAGAAAACGTAGCGAAAACGATTATTTAATCAATCTAAAAGCAGAAATGCAAATTAGAAGTCTCAATCAAAAAATTGACTTATTACTCGAAGAACAGATAAAAACATTATTTGAAACGCAAGAAAAACAGTTTCAATTATTGAAGGAAATATCTAAAAAAATTGATGAAAAAACCTAAATTATTGTTTGTTATTTATGTTTTGCATTTAATGGGATGATATTTAGACTACAATGCATGAAAAATTTAATTTTTTGGTAATTACTCTTTTTCTATATTAAATATTCTATTTTTACAATCTTGAAAAAAATTGTTGCCATATCATTTTTGTTTATGTTTTTGTGTGCCAACACAGAAATCGGACAATTATTGAAATTACCCAACTTAATAATACATTTTACCGAGCATCACAATCACGAAAATGAACGTGGCATTTCATTTATTGATTTTGTAATAAGCCACTATAATAATAAGGAAAAGCATACTGATTCTGATAAACACGATGAGCATCAAAACTTACCTTTCAAAACGCTTAATACAAATATAAATATTGTTCTTGCGTTTGTAAATCAACCTATTTTTTCAGTAAGAAAATCAATTACTATTTCTCTAAAAAATATTGTTCCTTTCCACGAAGAATTATATACTTCCAATGTTTTTGCTTGCATTTGGCTTCCGCCTAAATTATTTTAATGATTTTTATAATAATTAATCTGTAATATTTATACTATTGCCTATTAAAACTAAAATGCTATTTGCTATTTAATTTTTAGCAAATGGTACTTTTATCAATTTCATTAATTATAAAACTATGCTGAATAAAATCATAGAATTTTCCATAAAAAATAAACTCATTGTTGGTTTATTTATTGTTGCCCTTATTGGTTATGGTAGTTATCAATTTACCAAATTACCTATAGATGCGGTTCCTGATATAACTGATAATCAGGTGCAAGTTATTACGTCGGCACCATCTTTGGGTGCAACAGATATTGAAAGACTCATTACTTTTCCAATCGAACAAGCCAACAGTAACATTCCGGGACTGAAAGAAATTAGAAGTTTCTCTCGTTTTGGTTTATCAGTAGTTACCATTGTTTTTGATGATGCAACTGATGTGTATTGGGCACGTCAACAAGTAACCGAAAGATTAAGTGCTGTAAAAGACCAAATTCCAAAAGGCATTGGCGATCCATTTCTTGCGCCAGTTACCACAGGATTGGGCGAAATCTATCAATATGCTGTTCGAACAAAACCTGGTTACGAAAAGAAATATGACATTACAGAGTTGCGAACTATTCAGGATTGGATTGTTCGACGTCAATTATTGAGTGTGGAAGGCGTTGCAGAAGTAAGCAGTTTCGGTGGTAAATTGAAACAATTTGAAATTGCTATTGATCCAAATAAACTACAATCTTATAATATTACTATTGCCGATGTTTTCACTGCATTAGAAAAAAACAATCAGAATACTGGCGGTGCTTATATCGAAAAAGGACCAAAAGTGTTATACATCCGAAGTGAAGGATTGATTAGCACTATTGCTAACATAAAAGAGATATCAATCAAAAACACCAATAGTGGAAGCCCTTTATTTATTCGTGATGTTGCCGATGTTCGCATTGGAAGTGCTATTCGTTATGGTGCAATGACTTTTCACAAAAAAGGCGTAGCATCAGGCGAGGTTTCGGGCGCAGTTGTAATGATGTTAAAAGGTGCCAATAGTAATGTCGTTATCAAAAATATCAAAGATCGAATTGCACAGATTGAAAAAACATTACCTGAAGGTGTAATTTTAGAACCGTTTTTAGACCGAACCAAAATGGTTAACAATTCCATTTCAACAGTAGAAACCAATTTATTGGAAGGCGCATTGATTGTACTTTTTGTTTTAATCTTCTTTTTAGGAAATTTAAGAGCCGGATTGATTGTGGCATCGGTTATTCCGTTGGCCATGCTAATCGCAGTAATATTGATGAATATATTTGGCGTGAGCGGAAATTTAATGAGTTTAGGCGCATTAGATTTTGGATTGATTGTAGATGGAGCCGTTATTATTGTTGAAGCGTGTTTACATCAATTGGCAAAAGGCAAACAGCAAATTGAGATTGACAAAATGCCAGAAATGAATAGCAAAAGGCAAGAATTATTAGGCTCTAAACAAAATGCAAATGACGACGTACAGATTTTGCCTCATGCCCTTTGCCCTTTGCCTATTAAATATTCGCAAAATGAAATGGATAGTACTGTGTTAATAACATCCATAAAAATGCGAAACGTATCGGTTTTTGGCGAATTGATCATACTGATAGTTTACATTCCAATTTTTACTTTGCGTGGCATTGAAGGAAAAATGTTTCTACCCATGGCACAAACTATTGCCTTTGCATTATTTGGTGCTTTTATATTATCATTGACCTATGTTCCAATGATGACCGCTTTATTTTTAAATAAAAAAATATCTCACAAAAAAACTTTTTCAGATAGAATGATGGAAAAATTAGAAAATTTCTATCAACCACTTTTAGAAAAAGCATTAGCAATTCCAAAGGTTATCATCGGAACCACATTAGCATTATTTGCTTTAGCCATTGTTACACTTTCATTTATGGGTGGCGAATTTATGCCGTCATTAGAAGAAGGTGATTTTGCAGTAGAAACAAGAGTTTTACCAGGAAGTAATCTACAAACTTCAATGACAGCCATTTCACAAGGCGCAAAAATACTGATAGAAAAATTTCCGGAAGTCGAGAAAATTGTAGGTAAAACAGGCAGTAGCGAAGTGCCAACTGATCCAATGCCAATTGATGCAAGCGATATGATGATTATTTTAAAAAACAAAAGCGAATGGACTTCTGCCAAAACTTTTGACGAGCTATCAGAAAAAATGGCAAAAGAATTGGAAGCTGTTCCCGGAGTTTCCTACGGTTTTCAATATCCGGTGCAAATGCGTTTTAATGAATTAATGACAGGTGCAAGGCAAGATGTGGTCTGCAAAATATTTGGGGAAAATTTAGATACATTGGCGTTATACGCTAATAAATTGGGTAAAATTGTAAATAAAGTCGAGGGAACTTCCGACCTATATGTTGAAACCGTTACCGGAATGCCCCAAGTTGTAATTGAATATAATCGGGCAACCATTGCACAATACGGATTGAATATTCAGGATATCAATCGAATGGTAAATACAGCATTTGCAGGACAAAGTACAGGTGTTGTTTACGAAGGCGAAAAGAGATTTGATTTAGTTGTTCGTTTAGCAGGTGAAAGACGTCAGGATTTAACAGATGTCCAAAATTTACTAATTCCTTTGTCAAATGGTGCGCAAATTCCTTTGTCACAATTAGCTAAAGTTGAAATTACGGAAGGTCCAAATCAAATACAACGAGAAGATGCAAAACGCAGAATTGTAGTTGGTTTTAATGTTCGTGTTCGTGATGTGCAAAGTATTGTAAAAGAATTGCAAGGTAAAGTCGAAGCTCAAATAAAATTTCCAGCAGGTTACTATGCAACTTATGGAGGTGCTTTTGAAAACTTAAACGAAGCCAAAAATCGTTTGATGATTGCGGTTCCAGTTTCGTTACTATTAATATTTATTTTGCTCTATTTTGCATTCAATTCAGTAAAACAAGGATTATTGATTTATTCTGCTATTCCACTTTCGGCAATTGGAGGTATTTTCTTTTTAGCGATGCGCGGTATGCCTTTTAGCATCAGTGCCGGAGTTGGTTTTATTGCCTTATTTGGTGTAGCAGTTTTGAATGGATTGGTATTAATTGCAGAATTTAACAGCATAAAATTGAAGTTTCAAAAGGCAAAAAGCAAAGTGCAAAATTTACATATTGAAAATTGTGCATTAGCCAATGATGACTATAAACAGATTGTACTGCAAGGCACCAAAATACGTTTACGTCCGGTTTTAATGACCGCTTTTGTCGCTTCATTAGGTTTTTTACCCATGGCACTAAGCAGTGGCTCAGGTGCAGAAGTACAGAAACCTTTGGCAACTGTTGTAATTGGCGGTCTGTTAATTGCCACATTCTTGACCTTATTTGTGTTGCCAATTTTATATGTGCTATTTGAAGAAAAAGATAAAAAGTAGCACATTAGCCCTCAGATTTATCAAATTATCTCTGAAGAAGAAGTAGTAAGAAAAAATCTGAGAAAATCTGAGGGCAAATAAAAAACAAAATCAATCCTTCAGATTTATCAATTTATTTCTGAAGAAGAAGTAAAAAAAAACTGAGGAAATCTGAAAAATCTAAATATAAAAAATAAGAGAAATATAAAATTTAAAAAAAGAAATTATGACAGAAAACGAAATATCGTACAAAATTAGAGGAGCAATTTTTAAAGTTTACAACGAATTAGGGTCAGGATTATTCGAGAATGTTTATGAAAAAGCCCTCGTTTATCAATTAAAAAAGGATGGATTAGAAGTAAAAAGTCAAGTGTCAATTCCAGTATATTATGATGATGAATTGCTTGATATTGGATTTATACTTGATGTTTTAGTGGAAGATAAAGTTATAATTGAAATTAAATCAGTAGAAGAATTGTCGAAAGTGCATCATAAACAAATTTTAAATTATTTAAGATTGACGAATTTACGATTGGGAATTTTAGTCAATTTTAATACTGATGACATTTTAAAGTCAATAAATAGAAAAGTAAATAGGTACAATCCTATCGATGATGATTTTAAAAATTTAAATGGTGTCTATAACTTCGAGGATTAGTAATTGACTAAAAGTAAATCTAAAAAATCTGAAGCTAAAAATAAAACAATGAAAAAATCTATATTAATAGTATTTATCATAATTACAGCAGTAATAAATGCACAAGAAAAAATTTCAATCGATAAAGCCATCGAAACCGCGTTGCAAAACAACTTGAAAGTTAAAAATCAAAAACTAAATTCTGACTATTTGCAACAAATAACCAAAACAGCATACGATATTCCTAATACAGGAATTATTTCCGAATATGGTCAGTTTAACAGTAATGTTAATGATGTGAAAATTGGGGTTTCACAAAACATCAAATTTCCAACAATTTACAAAAGACAAAAACAACTTTTAGTAGAACAAGCCAAAACAGGCGAATGGAACGAAGCTTTGCAAAAAAAGGAATTAACCAAACAAGTTACAAGTGTATTTTATGAACTTATTTATTTAAAGGAGAAAGAAAAATTATTATTGAAAAGTGATAGTATTTATTCTGAATTTTTAAGAAAATCGATACTTCGTTTTGACAAAGGTGAAAGCAATGTTTTAGAAAAAGCCACTGCCGAAAACCAATCGGGACAAATTAATATACAATTGCAAGAAGTAGAAAGTGATTATAAAATTGTGCAATCACAATTCAAAATGTTGCTTAATTCTGATACAGATTTTGTGCCTTTTTCTAATGAATTCAAAATGGATTTTGATGTAAAATTAGCCGATAATACAGTGACAAATTATCCAACAATTCAATTAATTGAGCAAGAAATAAACATCAATAAAAGCGAAATAGCATTAGAAAAATCTAAAAAATTGCCCGAATTAATTGGAAGTGTATATTGGCAAACTTTCAATGCTAGTTCAAACTTTCAGGACAATTACAATGGCATTTACGGACAATTTGGAGTAGCATTACCTTTATTCAATTCTTCGTTAAATAACAGAAAAAAAGCGTTGGAAGTTAATTCTCAAATTGCTCAAAATAATTTAGATTTTGAAAAATTGAAATTGCAAAACCTGTATCAGAACTTATTACAAGAATTTCAAAAAAATAAAACGATCATTGATTATTACGAAACAAAAGCGCTGAAAAATGTTGATTTAATAACCAATACTGCTAATAAAAAATTTATTGGTGGCGACATCAATTATTTGGAATGGGTAATCCTTATCAATCAAAACACGGAAATTCAAAGCAATTATATCGAAGCAGTTAGAAAAGGAAATGAAACTATAATTAATTTAATGAACCTAACATCAAAATGAAAAACATAATAAAAATTTCAAAAAATAAAGAAGCAAATGGCAAATTGCAAATGGCAAATGGCAAATCGCAAACTTTTAAATATATAAAATCATCTGTCCTTTGCCTTTTGGCCATTGCCTTTTGCCTTTTAACATCTTGTGGAAAAAAAATATCTGAAGAAGAAACAACCGATACAAAAACTATCGAAAATGTAACAACACTAACCGATGCACAAGTAAAAAATGCAGGAATTGAAACCGGAAAAGTAGAGCAAAAAGAAATTTCTGCAACACTAAAATTAAGCGGAAAAATAGATGTGCCACCACAAAATTTGGTTTCTATTAGTGTGCCAATGGGAGGTTATTTGAAAAGTACAAAATTGTTAGAGGGAATGCACGTAACCAAAGGACAAGTTTTGTGCGTTGTCGAAGACCAACAATATATTCAGTTGCAAGAAGATTATCTTTTAGCCAAAGCTAAAATTGGATATGCCAAAGCCGAATTTGATCGCCAAAAAGAACTCAATCAAAGCAAAGCAAGTAGCGATAAAGTCTATCAACAGTCACAAGCTGAATACAATTCACTAATTGTAATGGTGCAATCGTATGGTGAAAAACTGAAATTTGCTGGCATAAATCCCAATAATGTAACTGCTAAAAACATTTCAAAAAGCATTAACGTCTATTCGCCAATAAATGGTTATGTTTCTAAAGTCAATGTTAATACTGGAAAATATGTAAACCCAAGCGATGTTTTATTTGAAATTGTTGATCCTACAGATATTCATTTGGCACTAACAGTTTTTGAAAAAGACATCAATAAACTGGCAATTGGTCAATCGCTTTTTGCTTACACCAACACCAACTCCGACAAAAAATATCCTTGCAAAATAATATTAATTGGTAAAGATTTCTCAGAAAACCGAAGTGTTGAAATGCATTGCCATTTTAATAAATATGATAAAAATCTATTGCCAGGAATGTATATGAATGCAGAAATTGAAGTAAAAAGCCAAAAATCGAATGTGTTGCCTTCAGATGCAATTGTGAATTTCGAAAACAAAAATTATGTTTTTATTGCAAAACAACATAAACAATTTGAAATGAAAGAAGTAACTGTTGGAAATTCAGAAAATGAATTTACAGAGATAATGTCAAACGATTTGAACACAGAAAGCGTTGTTATAAAAGGTGCTTACACACTTTTAATGAAAATGAAAAATGTTGAAGAATAATTTTTTTGATGTTAATTTATATTTGCGCATACACATTGCAAAATGATTAATTAAAAAACCACAAAAATTCTTTAAAAATTAAAATAATATCATCAAATATAAATATTTATCGTAATATTGCAATATACAAATATTATATGGGAGCAACAAAAACCGATCACTTTACAGACCATCAAAACGAATTGGCAGTCTTAGCAAAAGCGCTTGGACATCCCGCGCGTATTGCGATTATCGAATATCTGCTAAAAGTAAATACTTGCATTTGTGGCGATATTGTAAATGAATTGCCATTAGCACAACCCACTGTTTCTCAGCATTTAAAAGAATTAAAAAATGCCGGCATCATCAAAGGAAACGTTGAAGGAACATCAATTTGCTATTGTATTAACGAAGTTGGGTTCGAAAAAATAAAAGTTTTCTTTGAAAATATTGCCACTTTTTTAGATAATAAAAGAACAAAATGTTGTTAAAAATTTAAATTTAAAGATTATGAAATTATCGCAAATTAAAACTATTTTGGAAACCGTTGAAGCCGTAAATTTCAATTTGCCAGACGGGTCGTCCGTGCCAGCGCATTTTCATGTTACGGAAGTTGGGCTGATTACCAAAAATTTTATCGATTGTGGCGGAACAGTTCGCAATGAAACTGTTGTCAACTTCCAACTTTGGGATGCCAACGATTTCGATCACAGATTAAAACCAAAACGACTTTTAGACATCATTGCTTTGTCAGAAAAGATTTTAGGAATTAAAGATTATGAAATTGAAGTCGAATATCAAGAAACTACAATTGGTAAATTTGATTTAGATTTCGATGGGAATGATTTCGTTTTACTGAACAAACAAACGGCTTGTTTGGCATTAGATCAGTGTGGTATTCCTTCGGCGAAGCAGAAAGTAAAATTATCTGAAGTGAGCAATAGTTGCTCGCCCGGAACTGGTTGTTGTTAAATAGGTTAAAAATTTAAATGTTGTAAAGTTTAAAGGTTTTAGTTTTATAATAGCTTCACAATAAATTATTTACACCATATAATTGTTTAACAAAATATATAAATCTATTAAAAAATGATTTCCAACAAAACATTAATTTTTCCAGAAATCGAAAAAATAATCAACAGTTTTGATTATGATTCTATTTCTGATGAACGTAAAATTATTTTAGAACCATTAATAAAATTTATACAATCAAAAGTTGATGATCATTTAGAAATTCGGTTAAATTTTATTTGTACACATAATTCAAGGCGAAGTCACTTGTCGCAAATTTGGGCACAAACCGCGTCAACATATTTCACTATCGATAAAGTTTTTTGCTATTCAGGCGGAACTGAAGCCACGGCTATATTTCCAACAGTAGCGCAAACATTAACAAAGCAAGGTTTTCAAATTAAAATTATTGCAGATGTTGCGAATCCAATCTATGCCGTTAAATATGCAGATAATGAACATCCGATTATTGGATTTTCTAAAACGTATAATGATAATTTTAATCCTAAAAATAATTTTATCGCTATTTTGACTTGCACACAAGCCGATGGCGGTTGCCCGTATATTGCAGGTGCAGAGAGTCGTGTGCCGATCACTTTTGAAGATCCAAAAACATTTGACAACACGCCACAACAAGCCGAAAAATACGAAGAACGTAGTTTGCAAATTGCCACCGAAATGTTTTATGTTTTCTCACAAATTAAAAAATAACGATGTCAGCAAACAATTGTGCACCAGCCGTAAATCGAAAAAAATTAGGTTTTTTAGATCGATTCTTGACACTTTGGATATTTCTTGCCATGGCAATTGGTGTTTCAATTGGCTATTTTGTTCCGTCAAGTAGCGGTTTTATAAATTCTTTTTCCAGTGGGACAACAAATATTCCATTAGCAATTGGTTTGATTTTAATGATGTATCCGCCATTAGCCAAAGTAAAATACGAACAAATGGGCGAGGTGTTCAAAAACACAAAAGTTTTGGGAGCGTCCTTATTTTTAAATTGGATTATTGGTCCAATTTTGATGTTTTCTTTAGCCTTACTTTTTCTAAATGGATATCCAGAATATATGATTGGTGTAATTCTTATTGGTTTGGCACGATGCATCGCCATGGTGTTGGTGTGGAATGATTTAGCCGATGGCGACCGTGAATATGGCGCAGGTTTAATTGCACTTAACAGCATTTTTCAAGTGCTTTTGTATAGTGTTTATGCCTATTTTTTTATAACGATTTTACCGCCATATTTTGGCTACGACGGCTTTGAAGTCGATATTAGCATTGCTCAAATCGCTGAAAGTGTAGGCATTTATTTAGGAGTTCCTTTTGCACTCGGAATTATAAGTCGCTATGGTTTAATAGCCATAAAAGGCATTGAATGGTTTGAAACCAAATATGTGCCACTTATTTCGCCAATAACACTGATTTCATTGCTGTTTACAATCATAATCATGTTCAGCTTAAAAGGAAAATTGATTGTAGAAATTCCAATGGATGTGGTGCGCATCGCCATTCCTTTGTTTATTTATTTTGTAATAATGTTTGTTGTCAGTTTTTTTATAGGTAAATATTTCGGTGCCGATTATTCTAAATCTACAGCAATTGCTTTTACAGCAACGGGAAATAATTTTGAATTGGCGATAGCAGTTGCGATTGGCGTTTTTGGCATTAATAGCGGACAAGCTTTTGCTGGCGTAATTGGCCCATTGGTTGAAGTTCCTGCACTGATTGCGTTAGTAAACGTAGCTTTTTGGTTTACAAAAAAATATTTCACGAATGCAACAAGCAACAGTGAAATATCGTAACAAAAAAATTCTGTTAAAATCAAAAGCAATATTTGTTAAAACATCCATTTCTTTTTAAATTTTTTATAAATTTGCATCATGAATAAACGATTACAATTACTAATTATAATTTTTGGCTTCCTTTTGATGCCAATGTATAATTATGCTTGTGATTCAAAAACTGAAAAAACGTGTTGTGAAAAACAAGTTTCGTTTAAACCTCAAGAAAAAAATTGTTGCGATAGCACAAAAGATTCCGATCAAGAAAATAATAGCTGTGGCGGGAAATGTGGGCATTCCAATTGTACTTCTACATCATCAATAAATTCAAGCGTAATTTCTTATTTTGACATTGAATTTAAAAATATCAATACAGATTTTTTTATGAAAAAATCTAATTTTTATTATACAAAAACCTTCATTTCTTCAGGTTTTACTTCCGTTTGGCTTCCGCCTAAAATAAAATAATTTTAAACTTTGACAGCCACAAATCTGTCTTGACGAAAGCATTTTTTATGTTTTCAAAATTATTTATTCAAAAAAATCTTTAAAATATTATAATGAAACTAATATCAAATAGTTTGGTAGCAATCACAGTATTGTTATCATTCACAGCTTGCAACGCACAAATTAAAAATGCAAAAACAGAATCTATTAAAGTTTATGGCAACTGTAGCATGTGCGAAAAAACTATTGAAAAAGCGGGAAACAAGAAAAATATCGCAAAAGTAGATTGGAACGAAGACACAAAAATAGCATCAATAACTTATGATGCTCAAAAAACCAATCAAGACGAAATATTGAAACGAATTGCGTTAAGTGGTTATGATAGCGACAAATTTCTTGCACCTGACAATATTTATAACAAACTTCATGGCTGTTGCAAATATGATCGAGAAGCAAAAGTTGCTGTAATTTCTGATAATAAAAAAGCAGTTGTTGCCGATAATATGCAAAATCATGCGAATCATGGTGGAACGGTAAGTCGAGATCAACCGAATGCTGATAAACAAGATGGAAATCAATTAAAACCAATTTTCGATAATTATTTTGAATTGAAAGACGCCTTAGTAAAAACAAACGGAAAAACTGCATCTGCCAAAGCAACTATTTTGTTATCAGCTGTTAATGCTGTGAAAATGGAAACTTTAGGAAATGAAGAACATATTGTTTGGATGAAAGTGCTCGCACCATTAAAAGAGCATACCGAACATATTGCTGACACAAAAGACCCAAAACATCAAAGAGATCATTTCGATTCGCTTTCACTAAATATCTACGACCTGATAAAAGTCTCAAAACAAGAAACGCCAACTTACTACCAATTTTGTCCAATGGCAAATGATGGAAAAGGTGCCACTTGGTTAAGCAAAGAAAACGTTGTCAAAAATCCTTATTATGGGTCGATGATGTTGAGTTGTGGTAAAGTTACAGAAACTATTAAATAATTTCAAAATGAAAAAAATCATCGTTTTATTGATGCTTTTTTCATTGAGTTTGCAAGCACAAATAAAAGTTGGTGACATTATGCCAACTTTTACTCTGCTTGATTCAAGTGATAAAAAAGTTTCTAATACCACTTTTCAAAATAAATTTATTCTGATAGATTTTTGGGCATCGTGGTGCGCACCTTGCAGATTGGGCAACAGAAAATTAGTGGAATTGCATCAATCTATTGACAAAATAAACTTGTAATTGTCGGAATTTCGTTAGATACTGATATATCAAAATGGATTAAAGCAATCGAAAAAGATAAAATTACATTTATGCAACTAACAGATCCAAAAGGTTTTGACGCTAAAACTGCCATTCAATTTGGAGTAGAAGAATTGCCAGCGAAATTTCTATTTAATAACAAAGGCATTTTACTTGCCATCAATCCAACCGAAGAACAAATTATTAATTATTTAAAATAAAAAAAATGAAAAATTTAAAATATATATATCTTACAATTATCGCAGTCTTGGGTTTATCAACTGCAAATGCTCAAATTTCAAAAGCTGAAATTCGTGCCACGGGTTTAACGTGTTCCATGTGTTCAAATGCCATCAACAAGCAACTCAAAAGTATGCCAGAAGTAGCAAGTGTTGACACAGATTTGAACACCAATACTTTTACAGTTACACTAAAAAAAGACAATACGTTGTCGCCAAAAATTTTTAAAGACAAAGTAGAAAAAGCAGGTTTTTTTATTGGTTCTTTAATCGTTTCTATGGATGCAGAAGCCATTAATAATAATAATTTTATCAATGTAAACGGTAGTAAAGTAACTGGTGCAGAAGCGAAAATTCAAATTTTAGACAAAGGTTATGTAACGGCCAAAGAATATAAAAAATTGGCAAAATCTTTCAAAAATATGGCATCATACGAGGCAAATAGCGAGGATGATTTTCATATAAAATTCGTAAAATAATGAAGTGGATATCTTTGTATTCATTGTTTATTGTAGCTCAAAATTTTACAGCTCAAGAACTTTTTATGGTTACAGATCCTGCCAGCAATATTCCAGCAAACACATTGAGCGTGAGAGTGATGCAATCTGTTTTTAAAGAACAAATCAAAACAGGCTACAACTATCATGCAATGCCAGAAATCACGTACGGAATTTCTAAAAATTTAATGGTCAGAAGTACCGTATTTCTCAGCACCAGAAGCAATAGTATCATTGCGGAAGGTGCGAGTTTCTATGCGAAATACCGCTTTTTTTCAACTGATGATGTCAATAGCCATTTCCGCATGGCAACTTTTGGACGATATAGTTTCAACAAAGCCGACATTCACCAAGATGAAATTGAAATTATGGGACACAATACTGGTTTTGAAACAGGAATTATTGCTACACAACTTATCAAAAAGGTAGCCATAAGTTCGTCGATAAGTTTTGAAAAAGCTTTTGACAACAAGCCAGATTATATATTTCCATCAAATCAAGGCGACAATGCTACGAACTATACGCTTTCGATTGGAAAATTGATGTATCCAAAAAAATACACCAGTTTTAAGCAAACCAACGTCAATTTGATGTTGGAATTTTTGGGTCAAACCATCAATCAAATTGGAAAATCCTATCTTGATGTGGTGCCTTCGGTGCAATTTATTATCAACAGTCAAGCGCGAATTGATCTCGGCTATCGCCAGCAATTGTATAATTCAATGGTTCGGTCTGCGCCAAATGGGGTTTATTTTAATTTGGAATATAATTTCTTCAACGCATTTAAGTAAGTTTTGATTATAATAAAACAAACTTGAAATTTAATTTTGTAACATATTCATTATAAATAGATTGTAAATTTAGATGTGGAAATTAATTCACAATTAAAAAATCAATAAAAATGAAAAATTTAATTTTATTAATATTAGTAATAACATTTACATTGCTTTCATGCAACCAGAAAGTGAAAGAACAAGGCACAACCGACACCCACATGATGAAGGATGGGGAAGAAATGATGAACGGCAACACCAAAATGAAAGAATATGCTTGTGAAATGCACCCAGAAGTTACGGGAATGAAAGGCGACAAATGTTCAAAATGCGGAATGGAATTAACTGAAAA
>JAYWGW010000089.1:0-3389 GCA_043778045.1 Bacteroidota bacterium
TTTTCAAAAACCCAACCAAATGATTTTGCCAGCTTTTGGAGAATTTACTGGAAATTTTTATTTAGTTCCTACCGAAAATGATTTGGTTTATGGAATTACGAAAAATGAAGTGGTCTTAGTTACATAAATTGCTACTACTGAAAAAAGACCACCGAAAAGTAATTTATATTAATATTCAAAAAGTTTAAGAGGTTTATATTATGCTACTTCTTTGGAAATAAACTAACATTAACTTCATAATTTTATTTGAAAAATTCTATAAAAACTTTAAGGCAGTCTCTTTAAAAAAACTACTACATTTTTATCAAAGATCGCAACTAAGTTTACTAAATTTATTACAGAATAATTATTAGAATTTGTAAAATTCCTACTAATCAGTAATTTAAATTCACCCCAAAGCCTATTCCCATATCGCTATCATAATGCGTAGTTATTCCAAAATTTCTTGCAATTATATATCGAAATCCTGCCATATATTCTTTGTCGGTATTCCACATTAAGTTCATTCGCAAGCGTTTGGAAACTGGAATATCCATTCGTTCAAATTGTAATCTGAAATTTCCATCGGTAAAAACTTCTGCTTGTGCTTTGATAAGCATTGGCATTGTATATTCTAAACCTGCGCTAAAAACCGCGCGAATATCTTTGGTACTTCCTTGTCCGAAAATATTTTTTTCTTGCGTGTCCATTCCCATTTTTCTGTAGCGCCAATCAAAACCCACAAACGGCATCAACCACTGCATTTTACCAATGTATCGTCCAATATGCGTTTCTGTTTCATAGCCGTGCATGTCGCTATATCCCAATCGCCATTCAGTGCCGATGCTCCAACGCGTATTGCTTAACATTGCCATTCCGTCGTTTCCATTGGTGGCAAAATCGTTTTCTGCCATAAAATGAAACTTGCGATCCTCAGCAAACAATTGTCTTTTTGCTAATTTTGGATTTGGAATTAGCGGGTTTGATGCTTGATTTTCATACGTGAAAACTCTTCCCATTCCTGCCATCATGTGATATAAAACATGGCAGTGAAAAAACCAATCACCTTCCACATTTGCATTAAATTCAATTACGTTGGTTTCCATTGGCATAATATCCATAATATTTTTGAGTGGCGCATAATCTCCTTGACCATTTAAAATACGAAAATCGTGTCCGTGCAGATGCATTGGATGGCGCATCATCGAACCATTATATAAGGTAATTCTAATATTTTCGCCTTTTTTGATTAAGATTTTATCTGTTTCAGAAACGACTTTATTGTCTAAACTCCAAACGTAGCGATTCATATTTCCAGATAATTCAAATCTAAGTTCCTTTACTGGTGCATCTTTTGGAAGATTAGTTTTGAAAGGAGATTTCAACATGGCATAATTTAGTGTTGTAATATCTGAAAGTTCATTGCTGTTATAATCACTTTCCGACATTTTCATATCGTCCATTTTTTTCTTTTTCATTCCCCCTTTGGGGGTTAGGGGGCTTCCTGTGATTTCTGGATACATCACCACATTCATATCCATTTGATTATAAGACATTTTCATTCCCATATCATCCAAATCGCCATTCATTTTCATCATGCCATTCATCATTTTCATTCCTTCAAAATATTTTAATTTTGGAAGTGGTGAAGTCAATTGTTTAATTCCATCTCCTATATATAATGAAGTAGATTTAGTTCTGTCTTCCGCTGTAGCCAAAAATTCATATGACGTTTTATCATCTGGAATTTCTACAATTACATCGTAAGTTTCAGAAACTGCAATAAGCAATCTGTCGACTTCTACGGGTTCAACATCGTTGCCATCGCTGGCTACAACTGTAATTTTTCCGCCAGCATAGGTGAGCCAAAAATAACTTGATGCGCCACCATTTGAAATTCGTAAACGTACCTTATCGCCCTGCCCCCCAACCCCAGAAGTGGGAGCAAAAGAGGATTCGTTTTTTCCGTTAATTAAAAATTTATCGTAATAAATATCACTAACATCCATAGCGTTCATACGTTTCCATTCGTTAGCAACTTTGGTTTTGAAATGTCCAGCTCGAATCGCTTCCGAATAACTTTGTGTAGTGCCTTTTTGAATGGCAAACCAATCAGTGGCGTTGTGCAACATTCTGTGAATATTATTCGGATTAACATTGCTCCATTCGCTGAGAACTATAGGAATTGTAGGCAAATCATCAATGCCTTCACGAAATTTTTTATCCTCACCCTCCGGCCTTTCCAAAGGAGAGGGAACTTTTTTATTCAAAATCATAGAACCATACATTCCAATTTGCTCTTGCAAACCCGAATGACTATGGTACCAATGCGTTCCGTTTTGAATAATTGGAAAAGAATATTTGTGCGTTGTGCCAGGTTCAATAGGCATTTGTGTTAAGTACGGAACGCCATCTTCTTTGTTGGGCAACATTAATCCGTGCCAATGCAATGAAGTACTTTCTTTCAATTCATTATGGACATAAATTTCTGCAATATCGCCTTCGGTAAAGGTTAATGTTGGCATCGGAATTTGTCCATTTACAGAAATAGCGCGTTTTGGTTTGTTGCCAATAGTTACAGTAGTATCTCGAACATATAAATCGTAACGTACTGTTTTAGAAATAGTCTTGGGCTTTATTTTAGTTTCATTAACTGATTTTTTTTTTGGTAAGTCGGTAATTTCTTCCTTAGTTTGAGGAATTTCTTTCTTGGTTTCAGAAATTACTTTTTTGGTTGTAATTGTTTTTTTTACAACAGCTTTTTTTGGATTTTTTGATTTTTCTTTCACTAAAGCCATACCGCAAATTGGACAATTCCCAGGTTTGCTTTCGTGAATTTGCGGATGCTTCGCGCACGTGTAAAATGTTTGTTGCGAGACAGATACATTTGATCTTTTTTGGCTATTTGCACCATTTAAATTTTGCGAAGTAGCATGATAATTACAAACTAAATAAAGTATAATTATTAATATTTTGTTATTCATAATTTTATTTTTTTAATAATACTTCCCAGTCGGCAATCTGCTTTTTTAGTCCGTCTTGATTTTTCATTTTATTAATTTCTGCATTTTTAAGCGCTTTTTTTGCAGCATCAATAGCAACAGGATAATCGTTCATTTCATTTGCAATTTTCTGTCTTAAAAAAGGGTAATTAAAATTATCTAATTCAATTTTTTCTGCCTCCAATAACCACAGTATTGCTTGTTTTAAATTTCTTTTTGTGATATAGTAATAGTTTGCAGCTTGAAAGAAAAGTGAAGCTTCTTTCTTATTTTCTATAATTAAATTCTGATTAATTAACGCCATAATGTGATCATCATCTTTACTTTTAATTGGAATTTTGATCATCGTGTTTTCCCACATTAACTTCAAAAATGCTTCGCCCTTTGTATTAATATCGTTAATTTCAA
>JAYWGW010000090.1:0-14185 GCA_043778045.1 Bacteroidota bacterium
GTGTTAATTGATGAGGCATATTTGGAATTTACTAAACAACAATCTTTAAGTAATATGGTAAATGAAAACAAAAATGTTATTATCACTAAAACATTTTCCAAAATTTACGGTTTGGCTGGAGCACGAATTGGATATGCAATTGCGAACAAAACAATAATTGATAATTTGGCAAATTCGCAATCCAATACAAATAATAGCGTTAGCGTTTTATCAAAACTGGCTGCTATTGCTTCCTTGAAAGATGATAAATTTGTTTCAAATTGCTACTTACAAAATGAAAACGTAAGACAATATACTATCAATGAACTCAAAAAATTAAATTGTGAGTGCATTTCTTCTAATACAAATTTCATATATTTTTCACTTGCTAAATTCAACAAAGACTATTTCAAACAATTAGAAATCAATAATATTGAAGGAGGAAGAATGTATGAAGAACAAGGTAAATGGACAAGGATTACAGTTGGTAAAATGCACGAAATGAAAAAATTTATTGAAGCACTACAATAAAAAAACCGCCACCAACAGCGGTTTGTCGCAATTACTTCGTCGGTTCGCTCCTGCGGGCTCGGGTGGGGTTTGAGGCAATAAGCCGCGTCGAATGGTTTTTTATTCGAAACATTTAGCTGACCTATTCCCCAAATAACGCCAACCCACGAAACGTTAGCTGTTATGCCAAAATAAAAAATCCGCTGAAAAACCGATTACTTAAAAAAGTCAAAATTATTCCCAAATCGGTATATTATTTATATATTTGTAAAAAAACAATTGAGAGTAATTGCAAAAAAAATATTGAGAGATTTTTGGGAAAAACATGCCGATTGCGAACAGCAATTAAAAGCATGGTTTCGAGAAGCTGAAAAAGCTGAATGGGAAAATCCAAATAAAATTAAAGCAGTTTATCCGAGTGCAAGTATTTTAGCGAATAACAGAATAGTTTTCAACTTCAAAGGAAATAATTACAGATTAGTTAGCAAAATAAATTACGATTATGGAATGGTGTGGATTCGTTTTGTTGGAACACACGCGGAATACGATAAAATTGACGCAAATAAAATTTAAATTATGAATATAAATCTTATTAAAACAGAAAGCGATTATAATCAAGCTTTGGAAAGACTTGAAGTAATTTTTGACGCAAAAAAAGGAACTGTTGCCGGTGACGAATTAGAACTTTTAGGAATATTAATTCAAAAGTACGAAAATGAAATGTATCCAATTAATTTACCAGATCCGATTGATGCGATAAAATTCCGAATGGAACAAATGGGCTATAACCAAAATGATTTAGCAAAAATTGTAGGATTTCCAAGTCGAGCAAGCGAAATATTAAACCGCAAAAGAAAATTATCATTGGAAATGATTAGACAATTACACAACGGTTTAAAAATTCCGACTGATGTATTAATACAAACCTATTAATAAATAAAGGCACAACAGCTAAAAGCGGTTTGACGCAATTTGAATTTTAAACAATTCGCAGCGGCGAATGGTTTATTCTCGCCAATACTACTGGTTTTTTATTCGATACATTTGGCTAATTATTTCTCTTCACCACTGCGGAACACCAAACCACGGGACGACTTTCACCATTCAACTTTCGACTTTTTGACTTTTTGACTTTCGAATCATACAAGATTACATTCTGTCTTTATACCAATTCAGTTGTTTTTCCATTTTTTGATATTTGAAAATGTTCACAATTGCTTTCTGCAAACGCACAAAAGCCGTTTCAGATTTCACAACATAGTCAAACGCTTTGTGATGCATGCAACTGACGGCAACATCAATTTTGTCTTGGCTTGAAAGCATAATCACGGGAATTTCTGGATTTGCTTCCTTGATTTTGTCTAACGTTTGCAAACCGTTCATGACATTTTTTTCAATTCCATCTAAATGGAAATCTAAAATCACCACGTCTGGGTTTTGATCAATTCGTTTCAAACAAAGCTCGCCAGTAGCAAAAGTTTCTATCTGAAATTCTCCATGATGCAAAAACTCAATTTCCAAGGATTTTAGAAAAAGGGCATCGTCATCAACTAAAAATATTTTTGTTATGTTTTCGTTTTGCACAATATTATGTTTTTAAATTGTTTAGTTCGATATGCAATTCTTCAAAAGATTGCGTGCAGGCACTTTCGAGTTCATCAACTAAGGAAAGAATTTCTTGAGAGACTTCAATTGAATAGGCATATTCTTGAATTCGTTTTGCCATTTCATGTACGTTTGGATTTAAACCCATGATGGAGAAAGATGGCATCATTTTATGAACCGCAGCCTGCAACGATTTCCAATCTTTTTCGACAATACTTTTCTTCATTGCGACAAGCAGTGGTGGCGTTTGCGTCAAATAGACATTGATCATCTGCGACATCAATTTTGCATCGGATTTCGTTAGTTTTGTGAGATAGCTCATGTCCACATACTTCACTTTTTCTGTTACTTTCATGCCTTCAATTTTCTTCTCAATAACCATAACGGGTTTTTTGTAGAACGATATTAATTTGCTGTACAGCAACCTTTCGTCAACGGGTTTAGACACATAATCATTCATGCCAACAGCCTTACATTTTTGAACATCAACGGTGGTTACGTCTGCTGTTAACGCAATAATAGGAATGTTGGACTTTAGTGTATTTCGAATATATTGTGTTGCTTCAAAACCGTTCATTTCTGGCATTTGCAAATCCATCAACACAATATCATAAGTTTTTTCTTGCATTTTTTCAACAGCCAGTTTTCCGTTTGCAGCTATGTCACATTCAAAACCAAAATCGTCTAACAAAGTTTTCATTAAGAGCTGATTAAGCTCCATGTCTTCGGCCACTAATATTTTTATATTTTTCACGTCAACATCTACTTGCAAAAATTCTGGCTCATGTGCCACTTCTTCATCTGTATTATCAAAATTTAAGACAAAACTAAAAATCGATCCTTTATCAATTTCACTTTCAATTCCAATGGTACCGCCTTGCGCCTCCACAAGTTGTTTTACGATGGCAAGACCCAATCCTGTACCACCATACAATCGAGACGTGGTGCTGGTAGCTTGTTGAAAGTTATCAAAAATACCGTCTAATTTGTTTTCATCAATTCCGATTCCAGTATCTGCTACAGAAAATTTTAAAGTTACTTTTTCATCACTTTGCTCAAGCAGCAACACAGACACTGTAATGGTTCCTTCTGATGTAAACTTCACTGCATTACTCAACAAATTCAACAATATTTGATTCAATCGAACAGCATCACCAATCAAAACATCAGGTATTGTATTGTCATAAAGTGAAACTAATTTTAAATTTTTTTCTTGAATTTTTGGTTCAAATAATTGGAGCATCGTTTTCAACGAATGCGACAATTGAAAAGCAGTAGCTTCAAAACTTAGTTTTCCAGAATTTACTTTTGCTAAATCTAAAATATCGTTGATTAACAATATGAGCGCATCACCAGATATTTTGATTGCTGTCAAATATTCTTTTTGTTTGGCTGTTAAACCCGTTTTCAAAAGCACTTTTGTAAATCCAATAATGGCATTCATTGGCGTACGAATCTCGTGGCTCATGTTTGACAAAAATTGCTGTTTAGATTCCATTGCTTCCTCTGCCGATGATTGCGCATGTTCAGCAATCACCTTTGCCTCTTGGGCTACGGAAGTTGCAGATTCTGCATGTGTTTTTGCTTCAATCAATTCTTTTTCAAGCTCTTTTTGGACTGTAATATCTCGGGCGGTAGCATAGATTTTATTTGTTTGCTCATTATAGTTTGCCATCCAATCTAAAAAAACATGCGATCCATTTTTTTTCATATACCTATTGATAAAACTTACGGCAGGAATACCATTTTTTAATTTTTCATCGATATCCTTTGTTGCCTGAACATCATCTGGATGAACAAAATTCGTAAATGGATTGGAAAGCAATTCTTCCTCGGTATAGCCTAAAACATTCATGAACGTTTTATTAACAATTTCCAAATAACCCACATCATTTGCAATGCATTTAAAATCTAAATTTTCGTCGAACAAACGCTTATACTCCATTAAATTTTGTTCGGCTTTTTTCTGCTCCGTAATATCTCTGGCAACCACAACGGCACCAAGGATAACGCCGTTTGCATCCCTGTAGACAGATCCGTTTATAAGCACGTTAACCAGCTCGTGATCTTTTAATGTAAGAAATAAATTTTTGATTAGTCCTTCGTCAAAAACTTTTTGAAATCCCTCTTTTGCTTTTTGGATATCAGTAAAATAATCATAAAAATTTGTACCAATGATTTTATCTTTTGAAATACCTATTGCCTTTGCAGTTGCATGATTTGTATCCGTTATGATGCCTTCGGGATTTATCGTAAATAGTGGATCAACGGTAGCTTCTATTAAACTTAAAGAATATTTTGAAGATAAATTTAAACTATTGTTAAACCCAGCCAGTTCAAAAATTCTTAGTTTATGACTTTTAAATATATAAAATCCCAGAACTAAAGTTATTGCAATAAACAAAAACACAATTCCGAGTAACAAATCGGCAGCATTTGAAGATTTTCCGTTGTTGATATCGCGTTGTTTTAGCAATCCAATTTCAGCATCATTGATCTGAGATATTAATGTTCGGATGCTGTCTGATATGACTTTTCCTTGATTAAAATCTACTTTTAGTTCAATATTTTTTGCTTTTGCCTCTCTCTTTAAATCGATTAAACTTTTGCATCTGACAAGTTTTTTTTGAATTTGCTCTCGCAATTGAACGACGTTTTTGCGTTGTGACTTATTATCAACAGTTAAATCTTCTAAGGCTTTTACATTTTTTTCTGTTGTTTGCAGCGCAAGTTTGTATGGTTCTAAAAAAAAATCATTTCCAGTAAGAAAAAAACCGCGACTGCCTGTTTCAAGATCAAGCACGTTTAACAAAACAACGTTGCTTTTCGCCATGACATCTCGCGTGTGAAGAACGACTTTTTCGGCATTTTTGAGTTGATAAGTACTATAAAAATAAGTACCCAGCAAAACACTTAAAATTGCAACGGCAATAATCGAAATAAAATTAATACTTTTCTCTACGGTAATACTCATACATTATAATTCTTCAAGTGGTTTTCTTCGGACGTCTTTTAATTTTTTAAAATGTGACGGAGAAAGTCCCGTCATCTTTTTAAATTGGCTCGACAAATGCGCCACGCTACTGTAGTTCATTTTCCAAGCAATTTCGGTAATATTCAGTTCGCCGTAGATGATCAATTCTTTGATGCGCTCCACTTTGTGCGAAATGATAAATTGCTCAATGGTTGTGCCTTGCACCTCACTAAATAAATTGGCAAGATAGGTGTAATTGTGATCTAATTTTTCTGACAAATAATCTGAAAAATTTACTTTCATTACCTCGTCCGAATGATGAATCATTTGAACAATTTGAATTTTGATTTTTTCAATCAGAATGGATTTTTTGTCATTCATGAGCTCCAACCCGCAAGTCAAAAGTCCAGCTGTCAGCATTTCTCTTTGTTGCATCGTTAGATTTTCCATAATTTCGACTTCGCCTAAATCGACCATTACGAAATTTAATCCCAATTTTTTTAGTTCATCGCGAACCGCCATCTTACAGCGATTACTGACCATGTATTTAATAAATAATTTCACGTGCTATATTTTTATACAAATTTCAAAGTTGCTGAAAATAAGCTATTTTAAGTTACACAACAATGCTTGAAAGTTATATAATTCACAGTTTTTACATAAGTACTGAGCCTAAAATAGCATGTAATTTATCGGTTTGATGCCATTTGCTACTATCGTCTTGATAAATGATGCCTTGCTTTTCTAATGTTTCAGTTGCGAGTGTTGAAGCATCTTCAAAATGTTCAAGATTATCTTGCCATTTTTTTAAAACTACATCATTCGGATCCGTCATAATAAAATCTTTTTGATTCCAATCACAACTAACATCGTCATTCGTAATCCAAATATCAATCCACACTTTGATTTTTCGATCTTGAATTAAAACAGCATCTTTTTCGTATTTAATAGCTTTCATAATTAGTTCATTGGTATTATCATTTTTTCAATAAAATCAATTTCATTTTTAGTCAATTTATATTTTTCATATAATTGTTTGTCAATTTCAGCGATTGATTTTTTCCAATCTATTCTTGATTTATTTGAAAAGTTTTGGATTGGAATATTCTTCCAAACATCCTTTTTATTATCCTGTGTAACTTTTAAAGTTCCAAGTAACATTCTAACGAATTTAGTTGAAATGTATTTCAATAAATTATTTGCTTCTTCGTACGTATTTAAAGCACCGATACTTATGAATGTCTGATTATGTCCTATTCCAGGCTCGCCAATTATTGGAGTTGACAACTTTTCTCCTAACTCACCAGTTCCATTTGATTTAGGCAGAAAAACTTTAAAAAAATCTATGTTTTGATGTGCTTCAACATAACTGCGTTTAATCCATTTTACAGTTCGTCTATTATTTTCTCTTCCTAAAATTTGAATATAATCTATATCATCTTTCGGTTTATTTTGATGAAAAATATTTGGTAATTTTATAAAAATATTAGTAGTTAAATCATATAAATGACCTTTGCTTAATTTGGATTCAATATCAGGATTATCACTATGAATTTTTCTACTAAACCTATAGCTTTCTGGCGAATAAACCCAATTAGATAATGAATCAAATTTGGTTAAATTTATTTTTTGCAAAATTGACTTTGCCTCGTCTTGAGCTACAAACGCACCAATTTGGCCAAAAATTTTACTTTTATCTCTGTAAGTTATAGATACCCCACCTTTTAAATCAACTCCACTAAAAACTTCAGAACTTTTGCTATTGTACCATAAAACCTTGAAATGTTTATCTGTTAACATTTTTTTATTCCATTCATTTGGAGTTTTACCAGCATTGAATAAATACCGCGCTGGTGTTATTACTGCCACTTTTTCTGCTAAACTAAATGCAATGTTCATAAACAAATGATAAATGGGCGCATCACTTGTTTTTTGTCTAGTATCTTGATAAGGCGGATTGCCTACAATTACATTTAATTTCATTTTCTTGTTGTTTATTTGAATGGTTTCTTTTTCAACGAATTTGTTTTCACTAATTAAATCATACGACGTATATTCTGCTTCGATTAGTTTTACATCCAAATCCAATAGTTTATAAACCTTTGTGGTAAACTCGTACGCAATTTTTGATGTGGGTATTGAGTAAAAATTATTGGCTATTGCTTTGCCAAATTTTTTATAAATGGCATAAACAAACTCACCTTGTTTCGAGGCAATATCTAAAAGTATCGTGTTCTTATTAATGGCATCGGCAGGTAAACCATTAATGATTTTGTCAGTAACAATTTCAGGCGTCACAATTTCGGATTCAGACAAACGGGAAAACTTTTTCATTGCATTACTCGCTCTTTCTATTGGAGAAATTGCCGTGTCGTTTGCCAATGAATTGATATTTTGAATTTTATAATCAAGTTCACTTAAAATAAATGGATTGATGTGTTTTTCAAGTAAAGCTAATATAACCAATTCTAAATTTAAATTTGAAGCAATACGCAAATTGTCAGCATTGTCCTTAATGTGAGAAATTATTTCTTGCAGGGATTTAACCCTCGAATCTGTCAAAAATGCAAAGAACAAAATTCTTGCATAATACATAGCAAACTTAGCTTTGAAATCATCTACGGCTTCATCTTCTTTGGTTTTGGATTTAATTGAAGTTGTAATTATATCATCATCATCATCGGATTTTGGAGGGTCTGGAATGTGTATGTCAGCCCCTGGTTCTACTGTTGGTGGAAGTTCCATACCCTTTCGAGAACCAATTTTTCCTTGCTTTTCAATTTCTGCCTTGATAGCTTCAATATCCAACAAATCATAGTCTACACTAATAGTTGTTGCTTCATCAAATACGCTTCTGCTACTCGAATATTTACGCACAGCATCCAAAATATCGGCTGGTTGTATTTGAACAATTTTGTTGTTATTTAAAACTACGATTGGAGATATTTTAAGTTCTTTACGGATTCGTTCTTCTAACTTGCTGTTTCCGTTGGATTCTGTATTTACATTATATATCTGCGCTTTTTCCTCTTGCATCACAAACATTCTATTAGGATTGAAATCTACTAATAGTGTTTGTGGCTTCATATTGAATTTAACCACATCACCGTTTGGCGCTTCGAAAACCTTGACGTATTGATTTTGTAAACGAAAAATGGCTTGGTCATATTCTTGCGGTGAGGCTGTATCTTTAAGGTAAAGCATCGTATCCCATTCAGGAACCGTGCTACCCGTGAGCATTCTGTTGACTGTTAGCGTGATAGTTTTTGTATTCTCACTTTCACATTTTTTTATTTTGTCTTGGACAGATTGTGTGTTTTTGAAGTTTTTTTCGCTCTCAACTCCAGAGATATTTATGATTTCGTATTGGCTAAGGTGTTTGAAATCTTGGTTGTTGATCAATTCTTCCAATGCGTCGCAAGATGCTCTGTACGGCAAAACACAAACAATGTGACGACACATTTTGCCTTCTTTTATTTTATCGTAATCTAAAAAACTTAACACATTCGCATCATCTTCTGAACCGTCAATCACTTTTAGCAAGTCAAGAATTTCTTGCTTGTATTTGAATTTTTTGTGTAGTTTATTTTCCTTATCTAAAGTGATAGATTGTGGTCTAAAAAGTTCTGAAAAAGCAGAGGTTACGCCTTTCTTTTTCAGATCCTCCATTTTCTTTCGTGAAGATTCACTGGGATTAAAAGCAAACCGAATCATTTGCGGAAAACCATAATACGGATTATCCCATTCTTTGATTTCGTCTTTGTTTAGGTTTTCTAAATCCCACTGTTTTTGATCTTCTGCAATGTTTGTGAATTGATAGAATGCAATAATATCATCATTGGTAAATTCGCTATTCATCAAAATACGATAAGGCGTACCAGATAGATGCATGCGAATTTTTGCATTAAAAACTTTATTGGTGATTTCTAAATCGTCTAAAGTATTATCATTCAGTTTTAATTCGCTTTTTAATTCTTTGGCACTTAAACTTTCATCTTTCAGAACTTTTCCGTATTCGGTTGCTCTGGCTCCAAAATGTGTTTCGTCAATAAGCAATAGGTCAATTTGATTTTCAAATATTGTTGCATGTTTGGTTTTGATATCATCACCTTGCAAATCTTGTAAAGTCAGAAATAAAACAATTTTTTCATTGGCCTTTTGCTTTTCTGCTATGATCAATTCATTGCGAATCAAATCGTCACTTTCTAAAAAACAATAGCCATCAAATCCGATATGACTTTGAACCGTTTTTTTCCATTCTCCTTTCACATCAGCTTTTGCAGAAACCACAACCACCAGTTTAGCGCGCATTTTAACGGCACAACACATCGAAGTAAATGATTTGCCAAAACGCATGACTGCATACATCAACAAATTTTTTCGACCTTTATTTATGGCTTCTCGAAAATTATCTACTGTCCTTTGTTGATTGGGTCGTAGTGGATAATCGTCGGTTCGTGCATAGGTATGAATGATGGAAATACGACTTTCGTCAAAACGATAATATTGATATTTGGATTCGTTATTGAGATGTCCCGTTTTTATATCTTCTATGGCTTCTTGCAGGTCTTTTTCTGTTGCGTTTTCAAAAAACTCATTTGAATAATATGGAATTGCTTTTAAAACATTTGGCTTTAGTCGATTTCTTTTTAATTCGTTTTCAAGAAAGAAATGAACTGCATAATCTCTAAAAAAAGTTTCATCATCAACTTTTGCAACGTTTCCAAATTTTTTTTCAAGGTTTGGAAAATATTTACGCCATTCATTCAACCGCACTTCAATAGGTCGATAGGTATCGCCAACTTTCAAATAATTCGGAATGGTTTCCGTCGTAAACGCATAGATTTGAGGTTCTACTCTTCCAATGATTAAATTGTCAAGTATTTCTACATTTATAATATTTGTTTGAGGCATAGCTTATTTTTCTAAAAGAGATATAAATTTAATTGGCTCTTGTATTTCCCAATCCATAATATCGCAATAGATGCCATTGTGCAACTTAATATTTTGCTTATCACAACCTTTGCATTTTTTTATTTCTGTTTTAGTTTCAAAAAAATCTGAAATTTCTACAATTTCATTTATACAGCTGTTCGGAATTACACCTTTTAAACCATCCATTTGCCAGATATTCCAAGAAATAATTTGTGCAATATTTTGTATGGTTTCAAGCGTTGGTTCCCTTTCAAATTTGTGAGCAAAATTTTCAATAAATGTCATCAGCAACGCTTCACGAGCCAAAAGCAAACTATCGCCCTGCCATTCAAATCCGTAAGTATTTTTATAGGCAATTTCAACCGCTTCCAACCATTCAGTTTTTGAATCTACATTTTCATTTACTATTCTTAATTTTCTGTCTAAAAGCCCAATTCTGTCCTCAATCTTAATAAATCCTCCGGTTGTCGTGTCGTATCTACTAACTAAATAAGGTGCTTCTCCACACGTAATCTCCATTCGAGTATCACGAACATAGTCTTGCCAGTTCTTGCCTTTTGGAAAAACTATTTTTTCTTTTGTTGTCTCCCATGATTTTTTTCCATTCTTAAGCAAAATTTCATTGTTGAACATTCCATCTTTTCCAAACCAAGAATTGTCAACACAATTATTTTGTGCATTGCATATCCATGAAGGCGTGAAAACTTCTGCCATTTCTTTGGCGCGTGATACTTGTAAAATTTTATCCTTATGAACTCTTGGCATGATAACGTTGCCTTTATCTCCCGAAATTAATTCAGGTAAAATTTCAGAGTTGAATTTATATGAATCTCCTAAGTATTCGTAATTGTCAGTCGCCCAAAAAATATTTTTTTGAGTGGTTTGGTCGCGCAATAGAATTGTGAGAACTTCAGGATATTTCTCGATTAATTCATTTTCTAATATGTCGATGGCTACTTGCATTTATACCTCTATGTTAGATTTTTGATTTTAATTAAAAATTTCGAATTACAAATTTTGAAACTCTTAACTTCTAAAATTTTCTTTCAATCTAATTTATATGTTTTTTTTTAATTACAGCGTCAGATCGCTTTCGCTCGTGTCGTAATTCGAAATTTACAAATTTGTAATTAATATTTGGTTGTTGTCTGCATCCAAAACTTCCTTTATTCTGTTCATAAATCATTAATCAAATTATCTGAATGTACAAATATAAAGTATTGTGTTTAATGTCTCATATTTCAAGATAAATAGTTGTCATTTTTTTGCAGGTTGATCTTTAGTGCTGCCACATCAATTTTAAAATTAATCATACTAAAATTAACATTCAATTTTATATAAAATACAATAACTTTACCTAAACTTTTCAAGTTAAACACATGGAATCTACTTTTGAATCAAATTCTCTTATAAATCGTTTGCCAGAACATTTGAAACAATTTATAAAACCGCAAGACTACGCCGAATATTCACCTATAAACCAAGCTGTTTGGCGGTATGTGATGCGAAAAAATGTAAGCTATTTATCAAAAGTTGCGCATCAATCGTATCTTGAAGGTCTGGATAAAACGGGTTTGGAGATAGACAATATTCCAAATTTGTATGGAATGAATCGCATTTTAAAATCCATTGGTTGGGCCGCAGTTGCCGTTGACGGGTTTATTCCGCCAAATGCTTTTATGGAATTTCAAGCTTATAATGTGTTGGTAATTGCATCAGACATTCGTCAATTAGAAAACATTGAATATACCCCCGCGCCTGACATCATACACGAAGGCGCAGGTCATGCGCCTATAATTGCCAATCCAGAATATGCTGAGTATTTGCGTCGCTTTGGCGAAATTGGTTGCAAAGCCATTTCATCTGGCAAGGACTATGAATTATATGAAGCCGTGCGATATTTATCTATAATAAAAGAAGCAGAAGGTATTGACAATGAAGTTATTCTGAATGCAGAAAACGCAGTTGAAGACCTTCAAAACAATATGGGCGAAATGTCCGAAATGGCACAAATTCGAAATTTGCATTGGTGGACCGTAGAATATGGTTTGATTGGTACTTTAGAAAACCCGCGGATATACGGCGCAGGATTGCTATCTTCTATCGGCGAAAGCGCATGGTGCATGACCGATCAGGTGCAGAAATTGCCCTATAATTTTGATGCCGTCAAACAATCTTTTGACATCACAAAACCGCAACCTCAACTTTTTGTTACGCCAGATTTTGCATATTTGAGTCAAGTTTTAGAAGAATTTGCAAACACAATGGCACTGCGCACAGGCGGACTTTCAGGAATCCGAAAACTGATTCAATCCAAAGCCATCGGAACAATTGAGATGAGCACAGGTTTGCAAATTTCAGGCGTTTTCACAAATGTTATTGAATACGAGGGTAAACCTATATACATACAAACCACGGGAAAAACAGCACTTTCGTATCGTGAAAAAGAATTGGTTGGACATAGCAGTGAAACGCACCCAAGCGGCTTTGGAAGTCCAATCGGGAAATTAATCGGTATAAATTTAGCAATTGAAGACATGAGTCCGCGCGATTTGAAAGCTTATGATATTTACGAGGCTGGAAAAGTGACACTGGAATTTGAGGGAAACATCATCGTGAAAGGTGAAATCATAACAGGATCGCGAAATTTGCAGGGCGAAATTATCATTATAAGCTTTAAAAATTGCACTGTTACGCACCACGAAACTGTTTTATTTTTGCCAGAATGGGGAACGTATGACATGGCAGTTGGGAAAAAAGTGGTGTCGGCATTTTCTGGATCAGCGGACGTAAACAGTTTTAATTTAATAACGCACGTTCCAACATCTAAAACTATAAAAGCAAACAAAAATAGTGAAAAAACTGCTTTAGAAAACCTGTACCAGCAAGTGAGAAATATTCGCGAAAGCGCAATTGGCGTTGACAGATTAGATGAAATTGCAGGAAATTTAGTAGAAAATCACCCGAAAGATTGGTTGCTTGCTGTTGAAATTATTGAAATATTGGATGATAATAATCACAAAATTTCGCAAAAATTGCAACAACATTTAATAAATTTAAAAACAAAAAAACCTTCGATTGCTAAATTGATTGATAATGGTTTAGCATTGATTTTCGAAAAGGAATTGATATAGTGCACCCCTAAAAAACTCAACTGCAAATAAATTTAAACCTTTTTAATTACGTTTTTAATAATTTACCATTAAGTACATTAAGAAAATTAAGCAAGTAATGACTTAATAACCTTAATCTTCTTAATGGTTTACTTTAAACTTAACGTTAGATGTAGTTTGTAGAGGTGCACTTTAGATTTTATATATCAATCTTACAGCAGTTTATGTTTAATTTCTGCTATAATTTCATCTACTGCAAGTAAATCTGTTTTTATAACATGCTTGCAAAACATATAAAAATAACTGCGCTCAAAACTTTGTTTGGCAACAAAATCTAAAAGTTCATCACTAGATAAACCAGCAATTAGTGGTCTTTCTTGTTTTGCGAATTGCAATCTTGCTACCAATAACGCGATTGATGTTTGCAAATAAAATGATTGGCAATTTTCTGCCCGCAAAAGCAAATGATTGTTTGCGTAACAAGGCGTTCCACCTCCGAGCGAAAGCACAAATGATTTTTGATTTGCAACAAAACTTTGAAAATATTGGCTTTCAATTTTACGAAAATAAATTTCTCCTTTTTGCGAAAAAATTTCTGCAATCGTCAAGTTTTCTTGTGTTTCAATATAATTATCTAAATCAATGAACGGCAACTGCTGTTTTTCTGCCAATAAGACACCAATTGTGGACTTTCCAGAACCCATATATCCGACTAAAACTATTTTCTGAATCATAGTGAAACCCCGTAAATAAGGGTGTTAAGATTAAATCGTAAAAAAAGATAAATTTATATAAAATTTGCTTTGAATGTTAAATAAATACGCACTATATTTGCACCCGCAATGAAAAGCAAAAAAGACTCGATAGCTCAGTTGGTAGAGCACATCACTTTTAATGATGGGGTCCTGGGTTCGAGCCCCAGTCGGGTCACAAGGTTGTTCGTCGAGGCGAATAACCTTTTTTTTTAGTCTATGGCCACGTGGAGAAACGGTAGACTTGCCAGCTTGAGGGGCTGGTGCTCGCAAGGGCGTGTGGGTTCAAATCCCACCGTGGTCACTTTTATTGTTAA
>JAYWGW010000091.1:0-14164 GCA_043778045.1 Bacteroidota bacterium
TGCACTGTTAGTACCACTATTACGCTTTCAGTTCCAACAGCAATCAGTGCGTCAATATCAACAAATGCGCCAAGTGTTGCATGTTTTGGTGCTGAGACGGGTTCAATAACTGTTAGCAATACGGCTGGCGGTCAAGGCAGTGGATACCTTTATACTTTGAACTATTTGTCTTATACGCCAACAAGAAAATCTGGTCCAGTTGCATCAAATGTGTTTACAGGTTTACGTGCAGGCGATTATTCGGTAACGGTTAGAGATGGATATAAATGTGAAACAACATTACCTGCAACTATTACAGAGCCAACAAAAGTCAAGGCAGACTTGTCAATATCATCGTTGCAAACATGCGAAAATCCAGCTGTGTTGACATTGACGGGATCTGGTGGAACACCGCCATATACTTACAGTACAAATGGCACCAACTTTAGTACGGTAACATTCACTACATCTACAACAATTGCGGTACCAAGTGGCGTATTTAACTATTACATTAAAGATGCAAATGGATGTGTTTCATTATCGAATAATGCGATAAATCCAGATATTGTGCCACTTACTGTAGATATTTCTTCATCGGTAACTACTGTTAACTGTACAAATGATGCTACGGGTTCAATCATTGCCAAAGCAAACGGTGGCGTTGGCCTTGGAAACTACAGTTATATTTTGCAAAACATTACAACGGGCATCAATTTGCCAGCGCAAGCGTCAGGAATATTTAATGGTTTATCTGCGGGAACTTACGTAGTGCAGGTTACAAGCGACGATTGTAGTAGGGCAACTGATGAAATTATTATTACACAACCAGCAACTGCGCTTTCATTTAATCCAATTAAAACGGATGTAACATGTTTTGGAGCGGGTGACGGAAAAGTAGTGATTATTCCATCAGGCGGAACAGGTCCGTATATATATGCTATTTCGCCTAATTTAAGTCAATTTTCAACAAGCAATACTTATAGTAATTTAGCAGTTCGTGATTATGAAATGATTATTCAAGATGCAAACGGTTGCAAAGAATCTTATCTGTTTAAAATTACGCAACCAGATCCATTGACAAGCGCACTACGAAGCATTGACCAACAAGAACGTTGTTTTAACGACAGAACTGGCGCTTTTACAATACAAGTAACTGGAGGAACATTACCATACAGATATAGCGTTGATTTGCCAACAGGTCCATTCGTCAATGGAACAGCCAATCAAACTATTTTTAGTATTGTTGGACAAACTGGAGGAACACATACTGTTTACGTCTTAGATGCAAATGGATGCACACCGTCGAATTTAATTGTTGCGATGAGCGAATCGGTTGACATTCGTGCAATTGCTATACCAAAATATTATTGTCCAGATGATTCGGTTATAAACGATGTGACAGTAACAGTGAATTCAGCACTGATTGGGCAAGTTGAATATAGATTGGATGGCGCACCATATCAACCTAATAATGTGTTTACAAACCTTAGTGTTGGAACGCACATTATCAACGTTCGTCATACAAACGGATGTGTAACTCCTGATATTGTGTTTAATATCACAGCGGTTTCACCATTAATCATGAATTTAGTTCAAGGTGGTTTAAACGAAATTTTAGCGATTACCTCTGGTGGATACGGCGGTTATACATACACAATAAATGGTGGCAACAGCAACACAGCGGGTAGTTTCATCATTGATACTACTGCAACATATACTGTAACAGTCACCGATTCAAATGGTTGTGATACATCAGCAACAATCCCAATTGAATTTATTGATATTTTTATTCCAAACGTGTTCACACCAAATGGCGATGGAAACAACGATGGTTGGACACCACAAAACACATTCAACTACAAAAATTTAGTATATTATATCTTTGATAGATATGGTAGAAAAATCAGAACTGGTCGTGAAGGTGAGCTGTGGGACGGAACATATAATGGAGCCGAATTGCCATCTGGAGATTATTGGTATGTGATAAAAGTTGATGGAGAATCGGGCAACGGACGTGAGTTTGTTGGAAACGTAACATTATATAGATAACATTAAAAACTCCCCAAACATGCTATCTTTAAAATCAAAAATCATGAGAAATTTTATTTTTTCAATCGCAATACTTACGGTAACTAATTTTGTTGGACAAGAGCTAAATTTGCCTGTTTTCACACAATATTTGGCAGATAACAACTTTGTGGTGTCGCCAACATTTGCAGGAATTGGCGACAATTTGCGCATTCGTGCCAACGGACTTACGCAGTGGGTCGGCATCAAAAACGCGCCAGACAACGTGTCTTTATATGCCGATATGCGCATCACGAGCAACGACGGAGTAGGCTTATCATTATACAACGATAAAAACGGAAATACACGTCAGGCGGGACTTAAGCTTTCTTATGCGCATCATTTAATTTTGGATTATGACACAAGTCAATATCTTTCGTTAGGATTGTCCTATAACATAAACAATTTTAAAATTGATATTGAAAAATTTAATATTCCTTTCGATCCAAGCATCACAGATGATCGATATACGGCTAATAACAATTTTGATTTAGGCCTGTTATATCGTAAAAACACGTATTGGCTAAGTTTAAATGCAAACAATATTCTGAACAAATCTGTAGATAAATTCAGAGGTTTAGAGCCAAGATTGTTGCGAAACTATCAAGCATTTGGCGGAAAAACGTTCAAAGGAAATGAAGACAATACTTTTCAAATTGAACCATCGGTGTTTTTTCAATTTTTTGAAAGTGATAAAAGATCGATGACGGACCTTAATTTGAAATTCAGAAAAATAGATAACTATGACAATAACTATTGGGCTGGATTTTCATACCGTTTTTTGAATGACCAACCAGGAAAACCGCTGAACATCGGACCAATGGCTGGATTTAAGAAAAACATCATATATTTTGCCTATTCCTACCAATTAACTACAAACGAGCTCGTAGGTTTTAATTCTGGCACACACATGATAACCATTGGATTAGACTTTTTTCAAGGTATTAGCGACTGCCCATGTACGCAACATAATCCGTAAGGCAACGATTTTAGTTGTACGTATTTTTCGAGAGGTATGATGTTGGCAGAAATTTAAAAAAATGAGTGGAGAATTAACCCAAATTGTAAAATCAAAAGACTTAAAAGATATTTCAGTCGACCTATTAGAAAGTATTTTAGACAGTGAAATTACAGATGAAGCTTTGAAAGAAGTTCCAATTGTAAAATCGCTATTAGCAGTAAAGAAAATCTACTCTTCTATATCTGATAGAATATTCCTTAAAAAAGCTTTGTTAGTTTTATTAGAATTAAAAGAGTTAACAGATGAAGAGCGTAAACATTTATTAGAAGAATTAGGGGATAAGTTTTCTACTGGAGCAGAAAAAATTTTATTAGCTATCGACAAATTAGATTCATATTTAAAATGCGAGATATTTGGACGGCTATCTTTTTTAAGGGCAAAAAATGTGGTTGATTCAGAAGATTATTTAAGATTAAGTAAAATCATAAAAGACGCATACTTACCTGACTTAAAATTAATAAATTATTTAAAGGAAGGTCGAAATGATGTATCATTGGAAGAATTCCATCCCTTAATATCATTAGGTTTAATCTTTGAAGAGAAAAGTGAACGAACTCCGATAGAAAAAAGTGAGTTTGCAGCTTATGAAGGTCGTGAAGAATATGTAGGTGGAGAAATCAACTTTTATTATTATTTGACTTTTCCTGGCAGTGCACTTTTAAAACATTATAACTTCTTATTTTCTGAATAGATGAATTTCTGCTAACAGATCTTCGTTCCAATTTCTACTTCCATCTGCTACATTAGGATGATAATATTTCAATATTCTGCAAACTTTTCAAGTAGTAGCAAGTTTCTGATTTTCATTTAATTGCGCTTGACTAAGCCCAATTTTGAACATAAAAAAGAAATAACGTAAAATATATTTTTTCAACTTTTAGGTTTTATAAATTTATACTTTTCGAATACAATTTTTATCTTAAATCAAAAATTACTACTAAAAAACTTATAATTCACAAAAGGACATCCAAAAAATGGTGGCGGAAATTTTGGGGTAAAAATCACGTCGGTAGGAATGAGATAAGAAGTCGAATATGCAAATGATTAAGAGGGAGTTTTCTTTACAAAATTTTGTAACTACACTACTTTATTAATGATCTGCTATAGAAATTTATTGTTTTTTTAGAATTGTTATTTAAATGTTTTTCAATGATCATAATTCATCACATTTCCATTTCTAATCCCAAGATTTTTAGGCTACTATTGACATTGAAACGGGAATAATAAAAGGTTAAATTCCAAGATGTGATAATAGGTTTTTGAGTGCATGGATTTATATAAAGCAGCGTTACTTTTAAACTGGGAAAAAATTGAACAGAGAAAATCTTTAGATAAAATAGAACCTTTAAAATATTGAAATTATTTATAGCAGTTTTTTGTCTAAAAAACCGATTACAGTTTATCATGTCATAGCAAAACCTAACAATCATCATTAAAATATTATATGCGCTTCAAGCAATGATTTACGTTATAAACTACGCGCTATAATTCCAAAATGTTTTTTTCTTATAAAAAAATTGACTAAATCTTTAATTCCCAAAATTATACCTTATCGTAAACCCTGTTCGTAAATTTGTTATTGGAAATGCGGTAGAAATAACTGCTTTGGTAAACGAATGATCATAATAAAAAATTGCAGTTAAATTTCTGCTAAACGTATAATCCGCATTAAACCTTAAGTTCCAAAGATTTTGTCCGCCAGCCAATTGGTTGTTGTCATAGTCCAAATATCTGACGATGGTTTGCGCGTTTCTATAAGTAAAATCAAGTATTAGATTGATGTCACTTTTGATAATTCCGTTGGGATTGTCGGCCATCACAGAATTGAATGTTACATCTTTTATACGATATCCCAAACCGACAACGTAATCCAGTCCTTGTACTTCGGTTAGCAAATTGTTGTCAAAACTCATGGAAAGGGCGCGGTCTTTTTTCATTTCTGCAAGAAACGAAAAGGCATTTTGCAACTGAAAATCCAGCTTTACTAACGGATTAAATTGCTCAACTAAATTGATATTTGATATTAAATTTGGACTGTGATAGTTTCCGCCTGTGTCCAGTCCGTTTGGATTATTGTCATACTCAAAATTAGACCGAATGGAGTTGATTGTATAAGTTGCACGATACGCATGCTGCACAGAAAATCTTCTGAAATTTTCTTTAAAAAACTTATATCGCATCAATCCACCATATTTTACCTGCCAGTTCGGAAGCGGCAGATTGCGCAACGCTCCCAACGAAATCCCAGACGCTGCTTCGCCTTGATATGCCGCTAAAAATGACGGTAAAAGCACTTGCTGACTGTTTCTTCCATAACCTCGTGGAAAACCATCTGCGCCAATGTTTGCAGGATTTGTAAGGTCTAAACCCCTCTCGTTTGCAAGCCTATTGGCGATAATAAATCTGTTGTTTCGTAGATTATCAAAAGCTTGCGATGTGTTTTCGTCGCTTACGCCAAAAGATGTTCCTAATAGAATTGTGGTTGTGTTATAGTTCCCAAAACTATATGGCGACCGCGAATTATATTGTCCGTTTAAGACATCATATTGCTCCGAATAGTTGTTGGACTGGTTTCTGGTTGCTGTTAAATCTATTTTGAAATCTGGAAACAAATCCACATTTGCGGTCATTTCAAGTTTTTTTATTGATACTTGCGTATAATTTTGATTAAATTGGTCATAGTTCGTCAGCCATCCGTTTTCCGCTGCATATTGTCGCACATCAGCTTGACTACCAAATGTAAACCCAAGAGTTGGCCGCGAGCTTCCAAAAAAGCCTAAACCAGGCGTATATCCTGGCAAAACCGTTCCGCCAGTTTGCGTGTAGTTAACTTGCACATTTTTTACACTTGTCAAAACGCCAATCAATCCATCTACAAAAACATTACCTTCTGCTGGTGCTTGAACGCGAGTGTTTTGGATTTTTTGTCCGGGTTTTGGTATGATTTGTGGTTTTGGTTTTGGCTGCTTCGGCGCGCGACTACTACTTTTTACCAATCCAATATATTTGTAAAACTGATCCATATTAAACGCATTGTTCAAACGATGTGATGCATTGTTTTGTATAGTATTTCCTAAATTAAAAACTGTTCCATTTTCAGCTTCAAATTGCGACAGCGCTATGGATGATCGTTGCCAATTATAGTCAGATTGATACGTATAAGTAGACTTTATAAAAGCCAATAACGGAATTTTGTTTATCGGCAAATCATAATTGACCGTAATTTGTTGGTTGTGCTGGTTCGGTTCACCAATATTCCAATAATCTGACCAAATGGTTTGTGCGTTATCTATATTGCCATTTTCGTCAATGTAGCTTCTTACAATATTGTTTGAAGCTGCGGTATAATTAACTTTTAAAGACTTGGTGAGGTTATAATTAAAACCATATTGATAGTTAAACTGGTAATTTCTGCGAAACAATGGATCAAGTCCGATGCCTTGCACTTCCACCTCTCTAAATTGCTGACGGTTGTATTGTCGCAAAAATGTAGTACTAAAGTTGATGTTCGAGGGCAGATAGTTGAAATTAAAATCACTCAACATTTTCCAATAGTTGCTTTTTTTAAACAATTTTGTTTTCTTAAATGGCTCAATTGGTTTTGATGAAAATGAATAGGCATAATCCACAGATGTTCGTTGACGTTGATCCACAAAATCTTCAATCTCAAAATCATGTTTTTGGGTTTCGTTCAATGAATAAGAGAACGTTAAATTTTCAGGATCATATACATGCGGTTTTTGGTCTGCGCCACGTTCTTTTCTAACGCCAATAAAGTTGATGCTGGTGTTTTTGGTATACTCTTGCGCCCGACGTCTGATGTTGTCACGCTCGGCCTCGGATGTGGTTACGTCTAAAAGCTGATTCAATCTAATGTCTTGATTAAAAGGATCATACTCTGGCGTGATAATTTCTTCGCCAACAGCATAGTTCATTGGCAAATTGATGCCCCATTTTTTTGGCAGAAGTTTTCCAACATTCAAATTTGTTACAATATTGTATTGAACGCCGTCTTTTCTACTGCGCTCGTTTGGACCGTCTTCAATGGAGCCAAAACCAGTGGTGCTCAATCGTCCTGTGGCGGAAATGGTTGCCAAATCGGCAATGTTTGTGTCCAAAGAAGCTACTGCTGCCATGCCTCCTTTATTGTCCATTCCTGCCAATCGAAGTTCGTTGAACCAAACTTCACCTCTGATGCGACGTGGACGCAAAGCAATCCCAGAAGTACCAACGCCCGTTAAAGTGTTGTTTCGCACACCAACCATCAAGGTGCGCACCAATCCAAAGTTTGGGTTTCCTTTAACGGAAATTTTCAGACTATTGTTTCCTTGCGGTAGTGATGGATCAAGTTCATAATCAAATCTTGTCAAAACGCCATCTGCATCCAAAAGTGCAGGATTTTGGCTGGCAATAATTTTTATTTTTGTCAACAAATCCATTCTGATTTCCATATCATTATCCGTTGGCCAAACTTTTTCTGCGGATGATGAGTCGCCCCATAGCGTGGTTTTTAGCGGACGTTCAACTTGATAATAATTTTGTGTAAAGTCATTTCCAAAACGGATGAAACCTCCCATTTCATTGTCACGCAAACGTGTGATATCCAAATCGTCTTCCAAAGCTTCGGCATGCAAAAACATTTTTAAGGTGTTGAATTGACGCATATCAACACTCACATTTTTGAAAACCGCACGCGAATCTCCAGGCTCCAATCCTTCTTGATTAATCCTCAGCGAAAGCGACTGTTCATTTTGATTTATAACGGTATTATTATTTACCAACTGCTCACGAACAACGCCAGGAGGCGTGGTATATCTAATTGGAACGCGTGTTGAGTTTTCTAAAATATTTACGGATTGCACATCAAATCCTGTGTTTGATGTCGGAGGTGGAATGATGCTTGGTGCCAAGGTGTTTGCATACCTGCGCCATTCGCCACGAACCAAATCCAAAGATCCGAATCGAAGTGTGATGTCTTGAGAGAATCCGGTCATAAACATTCTCATGAATTGAATGGATCTGAAATCTTCGATATTTCCAAATTTTACGGTGTTTGAACCTTGGTCAATTGGAATTTTAAACTGAATCCATCGCGATGCTAAATCTGTTCCACCAGCTGGATTAGTTGCGGTAGAAACTCGAATGTCTGTTACGAAATTTTGCCCAACAACTTGGTTTGGTTTCATGTCAACCTCATACTGATAATAGGCATTAATGGTGTTCATGGTATTGTCTCTGTTGATGTCTTCCACATCTGGCAAAGTGTTGTTTCCTCGACTGGCATCGGTAATGTTTACGGGTGAATTTTTTTCTAAACCATTGAAATTTTTATATCGTTCCAAAACAGATCCGCTGGCGTCTAAATAAAACCTGTAATCATCTGCGGCAGGGTCGGGCAAACTTGCAAATTGTGATGGGAATTTTGATGCTTCTTCTTTATTATTTACGCCATCAAGACCAACGTCTTGAACATTTCTGTTGTCATTATTTGTGTCGAATGCATAAATCAAAGATTGTGAAACTGGCGTTCGTCCCCAAATGCTTGAAAACGCATTTTGTGTGGAACCCGCTTCTGGCAAACCATTTTCATATTGTTTGCGTCCATCGCGAAGCACATCCTCTGAAATCTGACCTAAATTCAAATAGATTTTACCAACATTAGTTTGCGGAATTTGATTGTTATAAAAAGGATCTAAAACCCAAAATTGAATATATTCTACATTGGCTTGCTCAAAATTTGTTGAATTAATTGACCTTACAATTCCTCCGAAATTTTGAACTGGATTTTGCAACGCGTTTCCAGTTGCGGTATTGCTAAAATTATATGGTCCACGTTCACCGGGATAGAAACTCATGTCGAACGTATTGATTACGGTCGGTTGACCTGCAGCAATATCGGTGTTTGGAAACAACTCTGATATAAAAACCCGACGCACATTGTCAACGGCCATGTCCACATCCGTAATGGACGTTGGTCTTGAACTTGTATAAAAAGTTGGGTCGATGGTGTGCCAAGAAAGTTTTGCTCTTTTAAATCCATCACTCAAAGATGGTGCAGGATCTATTCCGTCGGACAGACCAAAACTGTTATAACTTTGTCCGCCTTTCCAAAGTGGAACGGATGACAATGTCCACGCATTTGCCGATCGCATATCAATTGAAGTCTGACTTCCTTCGAAATCATCAACATAAATGGTAGCTTCGCCATTAAATTTATCCGCGTCTGGCGAATCGGGTTTTAAGAAAGCTACTTCGCCTCTGAATGATAAGGTTGATGGAACATCGGTGTCAACATTTGGCAGCATATTTGCCATTCTGGTCAAAAAAGGAATGTCGTTTGAATAATTTGTGTTGAAACCAAAAATTGTGTTGTTGACAGATTCCTGTCCATAAATAGATTTTTGAGTAAAAGGTCTTTCAGTCAATTTCAAAAATGTGGCGCCAACCAAAAATTTATCGGTAATTTTATGATCTACGTTTATACCTACAAATCGTCGAGTTTGTTGTCCAAAAACGGCATTGTTTTCAACCGAAATTTGGATTGGCTGGTTGGATGCTTTCAGTGACGGATCCAAAATTTGCACACGACCCGCTTGATAATTGACTGCATAATCAACGCCTTCCAAAAGAACACGTCCGCCAACCGTCACAACAACTGAACCTCGTGGCACGTTGAATGCGCCAATGGCAATGCCATCGCCACCAACAGATTTATATTTTCCACGCAATTCAAATTTGTTTTTTTCACTATTTTGTAAGGCGCCAGCTTGCGTGCTGCGATACATATTACGGAAAACATATTTATTCTGATTGGCATTGTATGTAGATGGACTGTTGTAGTCTTCTAAAGTATTGCTTGATTTTAATTTGTTGAATAGGTGTTTTCCGAAAGGCTCGATCGTTGTGAAAATCACGCGTCCAAATTGCGTATCAACCGTCAATCCTGGAATAAAATCAAAAAAACCATCGCCTCCATCTTGTGGATCGTTAGTGAAATTAAGTTTGTCAACATTGAAAACTTTAAGCAAAGCAGTTTTGTCCACGTCCGCAGGCAAAGGCGTTGCGGCATTCGCTGGATTAATATAATTTAAAGGTGATGGATCGGAATATAAAATATTAAACCTAAAATCTTCTTGTTCCAACTGACCACCTGGCGCAATTTGATAGATGTTTTTCATCATCAAATTCCAAACAGGCGTGCTCAACTGCGTAGTCGGATTTGTAACGGTCGTCAAACTACTTTTTAGCATTTTCAAAACCAAACTTTGCGTGACCACAACTTGTTGCGCTGGCGTATTTCCCCCAGTTACAACGGTATTGTCCACACCGCCGTTTCCAAATTCACCCACACGATAGATTTTTTCTCCGATGGTATATTCATAGGCGACTGCCAAAACTTCGTCATTTGCCAACCGTTGTTGCAAAGAAATATAGCCTAATTGCGGATGATAGGTATATTCATTTGCTGTTAGTTTTCGAGCATTTTCAAGTTTAGAGTAATCCTGTCCCTCGCTCACGGTTGTGGCTGGTGGCAGCGTAAAAGCACTATTGTTGGTCGTAACGATTTCGCGAATTGCGGGACTCAAATATCCACCGCCTAAAGTGATTAGCGCTGGATTAAACTTGTTATTTTTGTTGTCTGCTGGCGTGCCAGCTGGTTCTAAAAAGAAATTAGTAGTGTTGTTCAGATTAACAATCTCGTTCGTATTAACATTGATTTGCGGAGCTTCACCCAAATCCTGCAATGCCACAACGTTTCTAAGATTATTTTCCGTGGTGCTCACTCGATTTTGGCGATTGGTCACCCAAACTTCTATACGTGTAATTTGCGCACGGCTGTCAACAAGAGGGTAGCTTCGTAGCGAAGCATCATATTTATTTCTAAAATATTGCGATAAAAAAAAGTGTCTATCGGCATCATAATCTAATGCAAAAATGTCAAATTCTTGAATTGTTCCGCCACCTTGCGCAGTAATGGCTCTTGTTTGTGACTTCTGTTCTGAAAAAACGCCTGTGATGGTGGTTTTTCCAAATTGAAACTGCGCTTTAACGCCGAACAAACTTTGCGCACCTTTGATAAGCGCACTATTCAATGGCATATTGATGTTTCCGACTTCTAATTTTTGAAGAATATTGTCATCATTGCCAGAAAAATTTGGCGAATATTCTAATTTAATAAGGTTTTGAAAAGCAAATGTCGATTGGGTGTCATAATTTGCATTGACTTTTAGGCGTGTTCCTACTTGTCCCATCAAACTCAAATTGATTCTTTGGTTGAAATCAAAAGCAGTATTGACTCTATTTCTGGGCGAAAATGCTGGATTGTCTTGCTTTGTATATCGGATTCCCAAATCCATTTCAATGGAACCTGTGGGTTTCACTTCAATAGTGTTGCTTCCAAAAATGGTTTCAAAAATGCTATTGTTGATATAAAATTTAGGCAACAAATCGCGTCTTTTTTCTTCGGAACCCGCTTTTTTTCCATCGATAGCGTCAGATTTATCTTTGAAATATTTTCTAATTTTTTCACGAGAAACCAATTGCTCGTATTCTTTTGGCGTCAGAATAACAGGATATTTGATTTGAAATTCGCCTAATTTTGTATTGAAAATATAGCGGTCGGTGCCTGAATCATAGGTATATAATTCAGAAATACTTGGTGGTGTTTTCAGTTCTACTTTACCAACGTTATAACCTGTTGAATCTTTGGGTTTGTCTTGGGATTTAACGCCCCATACAAACAAGAAAACCATCGTCAAGACAAGGGTTTTCGTATGATTATATGATTTTATCGATTGTAAAGTTTTCAAATACTATAAATTTTTTAAAGCCTGCTTGATGATGGTTTCCACAGTAGCTTCTGGATTTTCTTTGATGATTTTTTCGACCACTCTTTCGGATGTTCTGCGAATAAAACCTAAAACTTCCAAAGCAGATAACGCTTCGTCTCGATTAGTATTGTTTTGAGTTAGAGAAACTTCGTCTATATCATAAAGTTTTAACACTTTATCTTTTAAATCTAAAATCACACGTTGCGCGGTTTTGCTTCCAATGCCTTTAATGGACTGAATTTTTGGCAAGTCTGCTGTTGCAATGGCTTGAATAATTTCGCGTGGCGCAATGGACGATAGCATTGTTCGGGCGATGCTTGCGCCAATTCCTGAAACAGAAAGTAACATTTTGAAGATTTCTCGTTCAGATTTTTCTACAAATCCAAACAGCGTATGCGCATCTTCTTTAATTTGAACATGCGTAAAAAGCTTAATATTGTCCGTTGCAGGCAAAAGTGAAAAGGTGTGAAGTGAAATGTTGATGTCGTATCCAACGCCTCCGCAATCTATAACGACATTTGTTGGGTTTTTTTCTACTAACTTTCCTTGAATATGTGCAATCATCGTAAAAATTTAAAGCCCAAATATAACAAAAATGTTCTATCTATTTAATGTTATTGGCTATGTATCATAAATTATCAATAAAATGTATTTTTTTAAGGTAGGATGTTTAGAAAAAATGTGTCAAATGCTCAAATGCTTTTATAATTATGCAAGTCAATTGAAAAGTTGTAAATGGAAAGGCTTAAAAATGATTTGCAATATTTAATTTAAGCACAAAAAACACTGCACGTAAATGGTTTACTACTATAACAGAAGTTGTTATCATAATTTTAAACTATACAATATTGTGCTGCTACATGATGATTTGTGGATTATACTATATTATTTAAAAAATTTCAAACATGCGTAAACAAACAATATATTTGCAAAAAATTTAAAGCTATGACGAACATTTCAAGTCATTTAAAATATTAAAAGAGCTCGTGTGCGGGAGCATTGATTGCACTATAACAACAATAGGTATTTCAGATTGCGCGCAAGAAGAATGTTTTAAAAGCAAAATTTTGTTAATATGCCGTAATGATGTTTTTTTAATAAAATTATATATTATTTTGAACACTCCAAACCAAAACATTCCTCAAGAAGTTGAACCGAAAAAAGGACTTACAAGAATAGATTCGCAGTATGTTTCGCACGAAATGCAGCATCTATTTCATCTTGAAAAAGGTTATATATTTACGATAAAACAATTGCTCTTTAGACCTGGTAAAGCAGTTCGAGAATTTTTATATGAAGACAGGAATAAATATGTAAAACCCATTATTTATGTAATATTTAATTCTGTTCTATTTACATTAATGACCAATTATTACGAAATTAAATTTAGTTTTTTCAATATTGATAAGATGCCATTTTTAAAAGGTTACCTTCGATCAAAAGAAATTGGCGTATGGAGCGATAGTCATATTGGCTATACAAATCTAATCATGGGTCTCTTTATCGGTTTTTGGACAAAATTATTTTTTAAAAAGTATGGTCATAATATCTTTGAAATTTTTGTGCTATTATGCTATGTATTGGGTACAACTATTTTACTATTAATTCCATTTTTAGTTGCTGCTGAATTATTTAATAGTTCTTTTATTGCTTCATGCGGTTTGCTTGTTTATTTTAGTTATATATTTTGGGCAATTGGGCAATTTTTTGGCGAAAAAAAAATAGTAAACTATATAAAATCTATAGTGGCATACATTTTTGGAAATTTGACTTACATGTTAACGGTTATTTTTATAGCTTATTTTTTTAAAAAATTTACCAGCTAAAATTTATCAACAACGGATTATATTATACCATTTCATAAAACTATATTTGTAAAAAATTTAAAATCTCACACAATGAACATTCCAAGCCATTTAAAATATACAAAAGACCACGAATGGGTAAGCCTTGATGGCGATATTGCTACTGTTGGCATCACAGATTTTGCGCAAAAAGAATTGGGCGATATTGTCTATGTAGAAGTTGAAACACTTGATCAAACCCTTGCAAAAGACGAAGTTTTTGGAACTGTGGAAGCCGTAAAAACCGTTTCAGATTTGTTTTTGCCACTTGCTGGTGAAATTATCGCATTTAATGATTCTTTGGAAAGTGATCCAGAAAAAGTAAATTCAGATCCATATGGTGAAGGCTGGATGGTGAAAGTGAAAGTTTCAAATGTAGAAGATTTCAACGAACTTTTGACAAATGAAGCTTACGCAACGCT
>JAYWGW010000092.1:0-14105 GCA_043778045.1 Bacteroidota bacterium
TATTTTTGGCCATCGTTATTTGTTTTTTGCAATACAAAATTACGATATTTCTAAAGAAGCCATTTATTTGGCTTCTTTTTTATCGGACAACAATGATTACTTACCTTCAAATTCTTCAACTGCCTTGCGAACGCTACCATATTTGGTCAAAAGTTCTGCACCTTGTTCATAGTCAACTGGTATTTCGCTCATGATCATTTTTACACCACGATCGACCAATTTTTCGTTACTGAGTTGCATGTCCACCATTTTGTTTCCCTTGACTTTTCCTAACCTAATCATGGTAGCGGTGGTGATCATGTTTAATATCATTTTTTGAGCCGTTCCTGCCTTCATTCGCGAGCTTCCTGTGAGAAATTCTGGCCCAACAACCACATCAATTGGAAATTGAGCTGTTCGTGAAAGCGGACTGTTGGCATTACATGAAATGCTTCCCGTTATAATGCCGTTCGTGTTACATATTTCCAAACCACCAATCACGTAAGGTGTTGTGCCCGAGGCGGCTATGCCAATCACAACATCGTTTGTATTGATATCAAATGCTTGTAAATCCAACCAAGCTTGGTCAACGTTGTCTTCGGCATTTTCAACTGCTTTTCGGATGGCAAAATCTCCACCTGCAATGATTCCGTTCACTAATTCGGCTGAAACACCAAATGTGGGCGGACATTCCGATGCGTCCAAAATGCCAAGTCGACCCGAAGTTCCAGCACCAATATAAAAAATTCTGCCACCAAGATTCATTTTTTTGACAATCGTTTCTATCAATTTTTCAACTGCAGGCAACGTTTTTTCGACTGCGATAGCAACAGTTTTGTCTTCGTTATTGATGTTGAATAACAATTCGGCAACTGACATTTGTTCTAAATGCTGGTAATTTGATGATTGTTCGGTGGTTTTTATAAAGGTCATGTTTTATTGAAATGTATGTTGTGAAATGAAAAAATGTATTATTAAAATTTAACTTCAAATTTAAACAAAAAAAGCCAATGCAAAACCTAAAATAATCATTGAAATTTTGGCAATATTAAATTTATGTCCTTCGCTACTTTCAAAAATTATAGTTGACGAAATATGAAATAAAATTCCAATTACAACTGCCGTAATTTCGCTTTTATAAATTTTCAGGAATGCAAATTCGCTTGCAAACAATGTTCCAAGTGGCGTCATCAATCCAAAGGTTATCATAAAAAACAAAATAGACAAAAGATTTAGTTTTGATTGTAGTAAAAACGTGGTCAAAATTATGGCAATTGGCAAATGATGAACGGCAATTCCGATGGCTAATTCTTGATGATTCGCAACAGGAAAACCTTCTAAAAAAGCATGAATACATAAGGATACAAACAAAAACCATGGAATATGATTTATCGTTCCGTGCGCATGAACATGTCCGTGCTCGGCTCCTTTTGAAAAAAATTCTAACACAATTTGAAACAATATTCCGAACATAATATAAATTCCAACCAAATTGTTGTTGCCTGTGTATACCTCTGGAAGTAAGTGAACAACGGTCATCGAAAGCAAAAAAGAACCACTGAAAGCAAGTAGCAATTTTAAGTTATTTTTATTGTTTGGTTTTATAAAATATGCAACCGCAAAACCTATGATAACCGCGAGAAAAGGAATAAGATATTTTATCATTATTTAAAAATCATTATCAGTCGTTCGCTTTCAAGTTTATGAAACTTTTTGAGTTTATAATCGCCAAATATATCCAATAGAAAAATTCCTGCTTCTTCCATCATTGCTTCAAAATCGGAAAGCGTCAAGGCTTGCACTTTCTCTGTGAAATGATATTTTTTGTTCTCAAATTCAAAGTCAATTTCTTTATATATATGCCCGTCTGTATGATGTCTTTTGATATGAAATGCAATATCGTCAACAATTTTCACTTCTTCGGCAACCAAATTTTCTATCACGTGATGGACATTCATAAAATCAATCACTGCAAAACCATATTCGGAAATGCTTTCTTTGATGGCTTTTAGCGTAGTTAAATTGTCGGCATCGTTTTCAAAATATCCAAAACTCGTAAATAGATTAAAAATTGCATCAAACTTTTCATCAAATGGCAATCGCATATCGTGCACCTCAAAACGCAACGTTTCGTTTTCGGATTTTTTTGCTTCCGCGATACTATTTTCACTTAAATCTGCACCCGTTACGTCATATCCTAAACTATTCAAATAGATGGAATGTCGGCCTTTTCCGCATGCTAAATCTAAAATTTTAGCATCTTCGGGAAGGTTTAAATATTGGGTGATATTATCCATAAATAACTGAGCCTCAGAATAGTCCCTGTCTTTATATAAAATATGATAAAACGGCGTATCAAACCAAGATGTAAACCAATTATTAGGTTTGGACGTAACTTTTGCGGAATTAGAATTTATTTCGGCTGACATTATTTCTTTTCTGAATCGTTTGGAATGCAAATTTAGACTATTTTTGCATAAAATCAAGGCTTTTGAACCGATTGAAATCTTATACCAACTATGCATATAAAATAGCCCAATAAATTTTTTATTTTATGCCAATCCTTCTTCAAAAAAATCTACCGAAGCGCAGGTTATGCGATATTTTTTATCCTTGTCTTGACAAAAAATAATTAAATTTCTTTAGACTATTTTATACACATAATTGGTATTATTTCAACATCCGAAAGCAACTGAGACAAACAGATTTATGGAAAATTATAGAATGATTGCCAAAACTTTTTTTGGTTTTGAGGACATATTGGCAAAGGAATTAGAAAATATGGGCGCGCAGGAAGTTGAAACTGGCGTAAGAATGGTTAGTTTCAAAGGCGATAAAGGTTTTATGTACAAAGCAAATGTAGGTTTGCGCACTGCGCTGAAAATTTTAAAACCAATTTATTCTTTCAAAGCCAACTCTGAACAAGCTTTATATAAGGGAATTGCGTCGGTAAATTGGGGAAAATATTTAAACGCGAATCAAACTTTTGTGATTGACGCAACCGTGCATTCCACTTTTTTTAACCATACAGAATTTGTTTCCCAAAAATGCAAAGATGCTATCGTTGATCAATTTCGCGAACGAACAGGCTCACGACCGAGCATTGAAAAACGCTTTCCAGATTTAAGAATCAATATTCACATTGACAAAGATCAGGTTTCCGTAGCGTTGGATACGTCTGGAAATCCGTTGAACCAACGTGGCTATCGCGCTTCGACAAACATTGCACCAATCAACGAAGTTTTAGCTGCTGGAATGTTGATGCTTTCAGGCTGGAATGGCGAAACAGATTTTTTAGATCCAATGTGTGGCTCAGGAACTTTGCTTGTGGAAGCGACAATGATTGCATGTCAAATTCCAGCTAACATCAACAGAAAAGAATTTGCTTTTGAGAAATGGAACGATTGGGATAACGAACTTTTTGACAATATTGTAAATTCATTATTAAAAAAAGTGCGCGAATTTCACCATTCGATGATTGGCATGGACAAAGCGCCAAGTGCCGTTGAAAAAGCTCGAGAAAATATCAAAAACGCAAATCTTGAGGCATATATTAAGGTAGAAGAAAAAAACTTTTTTGACACTCAAAAAACCGCTGAAGGCAAATTGCAAATGGTTTTCAATCCACCATATGACGAAAGACTTTCGATTGACATGGAAGATTTTTACAAAAACATTGGCGATACCTTAAAAAAAAGTTATCCAAACACAAATGCGTGGTTTATTACCGCAAATCTTGAAGCTTTGAAATTTGTTGGACTTAAACCATCGCGAAAAATCAAACTTTTTAACGCTGGATTGGAAGCGAAACTCGTGAAATATGAAATGTATGAAGGAAGCAAACGAACGAAGTTTCAAGCAGATTAGCCCCACCCCGACCCACCCCAAAAGTTAGGGAGCGTATAGCAAAATTTTGCTTATTTATTTTAATTAACGTATGAATAAAGTTGATTTTTGATTTTTAGTTTTTTTAGATGCTACCTGCTAAATGCTGACGGCTAATTGCTAAAAGCTAACTGGCAAAAGCTAAAAAAGCCATTTCTTGTTGCAATTTCAATGCTTCTGCCCTCGCCTTTTCTGCAAAATCTTCTGAATTGCTGGCGTAAATAATAGCTCGTGAAGAATTTATTAGCAAACCCACATTTTCATTTAAACCATATTTACAGACAGCTTCCAGACTTCCGCCTTGTGCGCCAACGCCCGGAACGAGAAGAAAACTTTCGGGTATAATTTTGCGAATTTCTTTAAAATATTCAGCTTTTGTTGCGCCAACAACGTACATTAAGTTTTTCGCGTTTTTGTATGTTTTAGATGTTTCCAAAACACGTTGATACAAAGGTTTTCCGTCACTGTTTAATGTTTCAAAATCAAATGCACCTTCGTTTGATGTTAAAGCAAGTAGTATGGTATGTTTATTTTCAATTTCCAAGAAAGGCTCAACAGAATCTCGTCCCATGTAAGGCGCGACGGTAACGGAATCAAAATCTAAATCTTGCAGAAAAGCTTTGGCATACATGGCGGATGTGTTGCCGATATCGCCTCGTTTGGCATCTGCGATGGTGAAAATTTCAGGATAATTTTGGTTTATATATTCAATGGTTTTCTGGAGGGCAATCCAACCTTTTGTGCCTTGCGCTTCATAAAAGGCAGTATTTGGTTTATAGGAAACACACAAATCGTGCGTAGCGTCAATGATGGCTTTGTTAAATTCAAAAATTGGATCGTCGAGTTGTAACAAATGCTTTGGAATTTTATCTAAATCTACATCAAGTCCAATACAGAGAAAAGATTTTTTGAGTCGAATTTGCGAAATTAATTCTGTGGTGAACATAGATTTGTAAGTTTTGTCAAATATAAAAACTTATTTTTGTTTTTAATATTTATAGAAATTATAAATAAAAAAAACCGCCAGAACGGCGGTTTTTTGATATAAATAGCAATGATTTACAACCTGAAATTATTTACATTTGTAAAACCTTCAAAATTATCTGCTTTCTGATCATTCAATAAATCTTGATCGTCATAAGTTTCAAGGTCGTTGTCAATTGGATCATCTGCAAGATTTTCATTATTTTTTTCAAATTGTTGTTCTTCTGCAGGCTCTATATGAACAGATTCATTTTCCCTAATTTCGCGATTTTCCTGATTTTGTTTGTCGTTAAAATTATTGTTTTCACTATTCATCATCCCATCATTTTCATTTTGACGGTCAATATGATTGTCATGAGTTCCATCAGAATTTGCGGGCGAAACACTATTATCATTCATTTTATTTAAAGGCTGATCTTCGTTTTTGTCGTCGATATTAGAATTGCTTTCAGTATTCATAATATAATTTTTTAGTTATTTTTTGGACTTACTTTTTTTGTCGTCTTTTTCATCCTTTTTCTTAGATGATTTACTATCTGATTTTTTATCGTCTTTATCATCCTTTTTATTGGTTGATTTTGAATCTGACTTTTTATCGTCTTTATCATCCTTTTTAGATGCAGATTTTAAATTTGACTTACTATTGTCTTTCTCCGAAGTTTTTTTTGATTCACCTTGTTTTGCTGTAGTTGCCATTTCTTTTTTAGTAGCTTTTGCTTTAGATTTTACCATGATTTTTTATTTTAATGTTAATAATTACAAATTTATTGATAATGGAAAAATTAAATATTACTAAATTTTGAGCAATTGTTACATTATTATAAAGGTTGGAATAAGAAAAACATTGACTTCTGTAAATTATACAATTTTCCAAAATAATTATAAAACTTTCCATAAAACGATATTTTTAAATTTGTAAAGGGAATTATGAAACAGTTTTATAATTAACAAAAATTAACTCTAAATAAATAAAAATGAACACAACTGAATTGAAAGGAAAATGGAACGAAATCAAAGGAGCTTTAAAACAAAAATATGCAGATTTGACCGATGATGATTTGTTATATGTTGAAGGGAAAGAAGATGAAATGTATGGCAAACTCCAGCAAAAAGTTGGAGCGACAAAAGAAGATGTCGAAAAAATGTACAACGATTTGAAGTAATGAATTTGGGATAAAAAAGTAAAATTTTTTATCCCATTTTTTTTAATGAAACCGTATATAGTAACTAAAATATTTTGATGCAATTTGCAGTATCATCACTCAAAATGTAATTTGTCTTCTGATATTGGATGAATTGTCATTTTTATAACGCCTGTGAATTATGTAAATTTCATAAATTTAAATATAATTTTTTAAGCAAGAAAGGTGGGACATTTGTCAAAAATTAAAAACACCTTTATTATGAAGAAAATTATCATTTCCAGTTTGTTATTATCAACATTATTGTCAGTTGCAAATACATTTGAAGAAAAGCAACCAGCAAAAATTTCTGAACCAAACAGAATTCAAATAACAAATATTAGCAATGAACCAGTATTTTTTTGGGAAATCAAAACATTATCTGGTCGTGCGAGTGGTTATACAAATTCGCTTGCAAGTGCACAAAAAACTATTAAGCTAATGTCAACTTCAGACAATACGAGCTATAAAGTTATTGAAATGTACAAATAAAAAACTTACAATTAAAAACAAAAATTAAAACCCTAAAAATGAACATTACGTTAAAATCAATTACCATTTTTGCATCAATTGCATTATTTTTTACAATTTCTTTTGCCACGGCACAAGATAAACAAAACTATGACCAAGGTTTCCGCATGGGAGTTGGTATAAGCGGAGGACTTCCATTTGAAAATCCTTATGATTTCAATTTGGGTGCTGATGCACGTTTACAATATGATTTGTCTAAAAAATACTCTATTACTTTTACAACAGGTTTCAATAATCTTTTTGTTGAAAACGCCGCAGATTTAGGATATATTCCAGTAAAAGTTGGTTTTAAAGCATTTGTTATTGAAGATCAGTTTTATTTAATGGGCGAAGCTGGTGGCGCATTTGCAGTTACAAACAGAAACAATCAGAAATCATTGTTACTAAGCCCAAGTATTGGATATGTGACCAAGAATTTCGATTTCAGTATTCGTTATGAATATTTACCAGAATTTCCAATTGTTGAAAATAATATAGCTGGTAAAGGTTTAAATCAAGTTGCTTTGAGAGTAGCTTATGGTTTTAAATTATAATACAAAAACAAACTTTAATTTCGAAAAAGAGCGACGAATTTGTCGCTCTTTTTTAATAGATACCAATTCTGAAGCGAAACTACAAATAAGGGTCTTATTATAAATTTATAACTTTAATACAAAATAATATTTTGCCGAAGTAATGAAAAAATAAACCTAAGACCTCTACATTACCACAACAATATACTTGTAAATATATTAAGTTTAAACAAAGTTTTAAACAGGTAATCGTCACAATTGTTATCAATTCAAACGTTTGCGTAAATTTTTAACTTGTATAGTTTTTGTATGATACCATAAAAATTACGTGGTTATATCATTGTGTATTTTTACAAAAATAAAAAATATACAATTATGAAAAAAATTACACTTTTATTATCACTAATGTATTTTTCATTAGGATATTCTCAGAATGCACCAATTACCTTTGAACCAACCGCATTCGGTAATTCATGGACATGGACTCAGTTTGAAAACGGAACGGGGGTTGCACCAACAGTTGTTGCTAATCCATCTATTACTGGTCTCAATACATCTGCAACGGTTTTAAAACACGTTCCAGTAGTTTCTGGGCAACCCTTCGCTGGTTTTGAGTCTTCGCATGGTGCAGGAATCGGAACTTTTAATTTAACTGCTGCAAATAGTACAATTAAAATTTTGGTATTTAAATCTGTGATTAGTGACGTAGGTATCAAGTTTGCAACAGCATCTGGTGCTTCTACTATTGAGATTAAGGTTGCAAATACGCTCATAAATCAGTGGGAAGAGTTAACATTTGATTTTTCATCTAAAATTGGACAAGCCACATCTGCTGGAATTGACCAAATTATATTTTTTATGGATTTTCAAGCCAGAACGACCGATAACATTTGTTACTTAGACAATATTCGTTTTTCTGCTCAAACAACTCCACCATTAGCCGTTCCGGTGGTTGCGGCACCAACACCAACACGTCCAGCATCAAATGTTTTGTCTTTGTATAGTAATGCATATTCTAATATTGCAATGACAACATGGCAAACAAGCTGGTCGTCAGGCACGGTATCAGATATTCAAATCGCAACTAATGACACAAAAAAATACACAAGTTTAGATTTTGTTGGTGCGGAACCAACTTCGCCTGTAAACGCATCAGCAATGAATTTTGTTCATGTTGATATTTGGTCACCAAACATGACAACGTTTAAAATTAAACTTGTAAATGCAGCAAATGTAGCAGGACCACAATCAGAAAGTGAAATATCTTATACTCCAATACAAAACGGCTGGAACAGCTATGATATTCCTTTTGCCAATTTTACTGGACTTAACAGTAGAGGAGCCATTTTTCAAATTATTTTGGTAGGTGCCCCATTTGGCACATCTACAATGTATATGGATAATCTATATTTTCATAACGTGGCAGTTGTAGATCCAAATACACCAATGGCTGCTGCACCTACGCCAACACGTCCTGCAGCAAATGTTATATCAATGTTTAGTAATGCTTATACAAATGTTGCTGTTGATACTTGGAAAACCAGTTGGTCTGCTGCTAATTTTGCAGATGTTCAAATTGCAGGAAATGACACTAAGAAGTACACTTCTTTAGATTTCGTAGGTGTAGAAACTGTTATTTTGCCAATTAATGCTTCAGCTATGACTTATTTTCATGTTGACGCTTGGACACCAAACATGACTACATTTAGAATTAAATTAGTCGATGCAGGAGCAGACGGCGTTTTGGGTGCAGGCACGGGAATAAACGCAACCACAGAACATGAATTAGTTTTCACACCAGCACTTAATGGATGGAATAGCTATGATCTTCCCCTAAGCAGTTTTACTGGACTTACTAACAAAACTAAAATTGTGCAGTTAATTTTTTCTGGACAACCCGTTGGTGGTGGAACCGTTTTTGTTGATAATGTATATTTTGCTGATACCGCGTTATCAAACAATAATTTTGCAATTGGTAACATAAAAATGTATCCGAATCCAACAAACGGCTTATTTATGATAGAAAGTACGGAGGCAATTGACAATGTTAGCGTTTACAACATCATTGGTCAAAAAATATTAAGTTTAGCTCCAAAAACGAATGATGCTACTGTTGATATGTCAAATTTTAATACTGGAATATATGTAGTAAAGACCAACATTGGTGGCAACATTAACTCATCAAAAATAATCAAAAAATAACTCAATCTACTTTTTGTAAGAAGACACGTTTCTGTTGAAACGTGTTTTTTTTTGCAACAAAGTAAGCAAATTGCTAAAAATTTATATACATTTATTGTTTTACCTTCGTTGCTATGAAACTGTTATCAAAAACCGCATTTTTAATATTGTTGCTAAGCAATGTTTTTTTCTATGGTCAAATTTTGCCTCCAATAATCAAATATCAACCACGGATTTATGGTGCTGGTAACCAAAACTGGATGATAACGCAAGATGCAAATAAATTTGTATTTTTTGCAAACAACGATGGGCTGCTTGAATATAATGGCGCTAATTGGAAATTATATAAATCGCCAAACGAAACAATTATTCGATCGGTTAAAGTGATCAATGACAGAATTTACACCGGTTGCTATATGGAATTCGGCTATTGGACACGACAGGGCAATGGACAACTTTTATATAAATCTCTCAGTCAAAAAATAAAAAATAATATTGAAAATGATGAGCAGTTTTGGAACATACTGCAATATGATAGCTGGGTGATTTTTCAATCATTGACAAAATTGATTATATATGATTCCAAAGAAGATTCATTTAAAATTATATGTCCAAAAAACAACATTATAAAATCTTTTGAAACCAAAAACAATATTTATTTTCAAACACAAAACGATGGCCTTTTTGAAATTGAAAATGGAACTGCAAAACTCATTTCAAACAATGAAATTATAAATCAAAATAAAATAATCAACATTTTTGCAAATGATGCCGACCTTATATTACAAACTCAATTTAATGGTATTTATTCAATAAAAAATGGTGTTTTTAGCAAAGTTGGTATTGACAAAAATTTGATCAATAACAATGTTTACAGCGCTATTCAGTTGCGAGACGGAACCTTTGCCATCGGAACTGTTTCAAATGGAATTTTTATTTTATCAGATAGCGGCGAGATAAAATATCATATTACGCAAAGCAAGGGCTTGTGCAACAACACGGTGCTGTCAATTTTTGAAGACGCAGAAGAAAACCTGTGGATTGGTCTTGACAACGGAATAAACTGCATAAATGTACAATCAAAAATCAAAAATTATTCCGACGAAACTGGTGTTTTAGGAACTGTCTATTGTGCTACAGTTTTTCAGAATAAATTGTATGTTGGCACCAACCAAGGTTTGTTTATGGCTGCAACAGATAAAATAACCAATTTTGAATTTGTTTCTGGCACAAAAGGACAAGTTTGGTCGCTTTATCAACATCAAAACACTTTATTTTGTGGTCATGATTCGGGCACATTTATTATTGATAACGATAGCGCTAAAAATATTTTTTCTCAATCAGGAACTTGGAAGCTTGCCGTGCACCCATCAGATGGCAACAAAATTGTTCAAGGCAACTATTATGGCATTTCAATTTTAGAAAAAATAGGCAAGCAATGGGCTTTTAAAAATAAAATCCAAGGCTTTAAAACCTCATCAAAATATTTTGAAATTATTAAAAATCAAATTTATGTAAGTCATGAATACAAAGGTATTTATCGTTTTTCTATTGATGATAACTATGTGCAAGCGACAAATTTATATCTCTACAAAAATCCTAAAAAAGGAAAAAATGCTGCTTTAATATCTTTTAATAATGACCTTTTTTATGCCTGCAAAGACGGACTATTTATATTGAATAATAAAACAAATGAATTTGAAAAAAATTTAAAAACAACTGATATTTTTAACGAAAATCAATATACATCGGGAAAAATGGTGGTGGATAATTCCAATAAATTATGGCTTTTTTCAAAAGATTATATTCAATATTTGGTCGTAAATAAATTATCAACAGCACTAAAAAAAATAACCATTCCAATTCCTGCATCACTCACAAATTCAATGCTTGGTTACGAAAATATTTATCAAATCGGAAATTCTGAGTATCTGATCGGAACAACTGACGGCTTTTATACCATCAACACCAATGAGTTGAATTTTAAAACCTATGATGTCTCCATTACAGAAATTGTTTTTTCTGACATTAATGAAAAATCTGTTGTCGCAAACCTATCTGCCGATGGCGATTTTAATAGTAAAACCAATAACATGAACGTAAGTTACACTGTTCCAGAGTTCAACAAATTTATTAACACCGAATATCAATATATTTTGGAAGGTTTTCAAAAAAAATGGAGCGATTGGAGCACAAAACCAAATTCGTTTTTCAAAAACCTGCCTGCTGGGAACTATACATTTAAAGTACGTACAAGAATTGCAAATAGCATTTCTAAAAAAGTAGCAATGTATAGTTTTACGATTGATTGTCCGTGGTATTCAAGTATTCTTGCAAAAATAATATACCTAATTGCATTTATTATAGGTGCTTTTTATGTAAATAAATTGTACGAAAAATATTATCAAAAACAAAAACAAAAATTAATCGACGAAAATAATCGATTGTTAGAATTCAAAGAATTAGAAAACGAACAGCAACTGATGAAGATTCGTAACGAAGAGTTGACAAACGATGTTGATTCAAAAAACCGAGAATTGGCTGTTTCAACAATGACGCTTTTAAAGAAAAACGAATTGCTGACTTTAATAAAAGACGACCTAAAAAAATCATCCGACGAAACAACAGGATTAAGCATAAAGTCAGTCATATCAACAATTACAAGAAACATTACTGAGGATAACACTTGGAATGTGTTTAAGGAAGCTTTTGACAATGCCGATAAAGATTTTCTAAAAAAAGCTAAATCTGCACATTCAAGCCTCACACCAAACGATCTGCGCCTTTGCGCCTATCTTCGATTAAATTTATCATCAAAAGAAATAGCGCCTTTACTTAACATTTCTGTTCGCAGTGTAGAAATCAAACGATATCGTTTGCGTAAAAAGATGGAATTGACTCATGAACAAGGTCTGGTTGAATATATTTTATCGATATAATCTTTTTCAAGATGATTTTTACCCATACAACACTACAGCATTGTTTTTTATAATTTTTGAATTTTGATGTGATTTCAATATATTTCATAAAATTATTGATATTATATTTTGCATATTATCAGATACTTATATTTTACAGTGTGATATTTTTATTCATTTTTTCGTTTGTATGTTTTTTGTAGAGGTGTTTTTTTTACAATATGTTAATGTCTGTAATATATTTGGTGCTAACTAACGTAAATTTTGAACATGAGGACAAAAATATTTATATTAACTTTTTTACTAATTTGTTTCTGTGGATTTTCGCAAAAAGTAGTTGTTGCAGGAAAGGTTATTGACGCAACAAGTGGCGCTCCAATAATGGGTGTCAATATCATCCAAAAAAACACGAACCAAGGAACGTCATCAGATTTTGATGGTGTTTTCAAAATACCCAATGTTTCTATTGGCTCAAAACTTGTTTTTAGTTTTGTTGGCTACAAGTCTGCTGAAATTAACGTAGGTAACGATAATTTTATGACAGTTCAATTGCAAGACGACAAAAAAAATCTTGATGAAATTGTTGTAGTTGGATATACATCTAAAAAGAAAAAAGATGTCACGGGTGCTGTAGCTGTTTTGAATACGAAAACTTTCGAAGATTTACGACCAATTAAAACCGAACAGGCGCTCCAAGGCACAATTGCTGGAGTAAATGTTTCAGCATCTTCTGGAGCACCTGGTGCGGGACTTAATATTTTGATTAGGGGTGTAGCTGGAAACGGTAACAATGGTCCGTTGGTAATTGTTGACGGATTTCAAAGTGCTTTAGAATTATTAAATCCAGCCGATATCGAATCCATAAGTGTGCTTAAAGATGCACAAGCAGCGGTTTATGGCTCGATAGGTGGAAATGGTGTGGTATTAGTAACTACAAAACAAGGTCGAAAAAATTCCAAAACCAAAGTAGTTTTCAATTCCTATACTGGCATGCAAGAAACAACTCGCAAACTAAAACTATTGAACGCCACTGAATATGGATTGTTGCTTAATGAAGCAAATGCCAATGCTGGAAACACACTTCCTTATCCAAATGTTTCTGCACTTGGTGTTGGTACTGATTGGCAAAACGAAGTTTTTAACAAAGCAGTAATTTATAATAATGATATTGCAGTTTCAGGCGGTTCCGAAAAAATTACATATTATGTCAGTGCATCTAATTTAAAACAAGATGGTATTGTTGGAGGCGATAAATCTGGTTTTAATAGAAGTAGTATCCGAATGGGAATTGGTGCAGATTTATCCGAAAAGTTTAAATTGCAAACTAATGTAGTTTACACAGATTTTAATCGACGAAGCTTAAATGAAGGTGGTTTAGGTTCAGTATTGTTTAATGCCATTAATGTTCCTGCAACGCAAAACGTTTACGACAGCAATGGCAATTATACTTTGGTACCGTCCACACAAGGATTTGGAAATGAAGTTATCAATCCATTAGCACAAATAGACAATACTTATAATAGTTATAGCCTTAAAACACTTAGCGGAACTGCCAAATTGGATTTTAATGCTTTTAAAGGATTCAAATTTACGTCTCGAATCGGTTTTAATAACAGCCGCAGTAAAGGCAAATCATTCTCAAAAATTATTGATTACGGATCAAATAAAGTATTTAATACTGCACGAAGCAGCGTTTCCCAAAGCTCTATAAATGAATTAAACTATACCGCAGATTTATTTGCTGAATACCAAACAAAAATTGCTGAAAACTATAAAATAAAAATCGCTGCTGGAACAACCATTTATGAATCATTAAGTTCAGGTTTGTTTGGAACGGGTTACGATGTGCCTTATAATTCTTGGGATTATGCCGACATTAAATTAGCACAAGGAACTGGTGGTGTTGGCGTTCGTGATGCTGGTTCAGACGAAGG
>JAYWGW010000093.1:0-56892 GCA_043778045.1 Bacteroidota bacterium
AATGGTCATAACCACCTTTTTCGATTTGCTCTAAATTCATCTGCAATTCCTGAATGTTGGGATTTACGAGTGAATCGTCTTTTATTTTTCGAATTTTCAAGGGTTTTGTCAACCTAACGATGGCCATTTCTTCATCTTCCAAATAAATGGCGTTTGATGTATACTCAATAAATGGTGATGCATCCGATGCGATAAAAAACTCATTTTCGCCAACACCTATTGCTAATGGACTTCCCAATCGTGCCACCACTATTTCGTCAGGTTTTTTGAGGTCAAAAACGCAAATTGCATATGCTCCAACCACTTGATTCAAAGCTACTTGAACAGCTTTTCCAAGTTTAAGGTTGTCTTTCTTTTGAACTTCTTCTATCAAATTCACCAAAACTTCCGTGTCGGTGTCCGATTTAAAAACATAACCACGTTTGATCAATTCTTTTTTTAGTGGTTCATAGTTTTCTATAATTCCATTATGAATGATAGCAAGATTTCCAGAATTTGATAAATGTGGATGAGAGTTAACATCGTTTGGAACGCCGTGAGTTGCCCAACGAGTGTGTCCCATTCCAATGGTTCCAGCCATATTCAAACCTTCAGATTTTTCTTCTAAAGCTATAACTTTTCCCTTTGTTTTTGAAATTGTTAATTCGCCGTCATTGTAAATCATCACACCAGCACTATCGTATCCGCGATATTCAAGACGTTTTAATCCTTTTAAAACAATTGGATAAGCTTCTCGAAAACCTATATATCCTACAATTCCGCACATATTCTTGGTATTTTAGTTGGGTTTACTGTAATAAATTTCTAATTTTAATCTATTGGCATCGGTGACATTTGGGTTTGTGCCATAAAGCACTGTTCCTTTTTGGCTAAGAACCGACGCAGTTGGAATTTTATCGAAAGCAAATGGATTTCCACTTCCTGTTGTCAATAAGCTGCTTGACGCAACGCCAATAAATTCTGTTACAGACAAACCTAATTTTACGTTTTTTGGTGATGGTCCATTCACAAGCGCGCGCATATAATTTGTTATTCTAATTTTATATCGGTCATTTCTTGTGCCATCTGCTTTGTTAAGTGCCAAACCTCCAAAAACAAATTTAGAAAATTTTGGTTGAGCAGTTGTGCCAGCATCTAAAATATAATCGACAATAGGAACATTGTTTGTGGCATCATATAAATAGATACGATATGGATTTTCTCTTTTCCACAAATCTGTTGATGATGTTTCATTTTGGTTCATTATGGTTTTGTCAACAAAAAAGGTAAGATTAGCCTCGTTTATCAACCATTTTTCTCTGCGAATAAGGTCCAGTTCATCTGGAATATCATTCTTACCAGCAGTTATTCCGTCAGCTTGGAACTCGTCTTTTTTTCCAAATAAATCAATGTATGCAACACTGCCATTTGCTCCACCCTTTATCCATAGATTTTGATCGCCTGTTGTGGTGTTTGCTGTTGCCAATCGAGCCATGTTATATTGTGGGCTGTCAGTATGTTCAATAAGATTTACTGCATTTCCACGAAGATTTAGCGTCAGGGTTTTTAAAGTTTCTTTATTTAATTCCGCTGTTGCAGGGTTTGTATCATGGTCAAATTTTACTGGAAGTCCTGTCGTAGCATCCACACCAGTATATTCATGCCAATGCAAAGTAATATCGCCAGCAGCAAAGTTTAACTTCATTAAACTGCCATTTGGTGCATTTGCAACCTGAAAATAGAGGCCACGAAAATGTTTTTTAAATTCTACATTACTTGCCAATTTGGATGAAGTGGTCGCAGTAGACTCACCAATTAAATTGGTAATTTTATTTTGAAAAAATGTTTTATTGAGGTGTAAGCTTATTCTTGGCGAAACCCTTGCTTGTACTGCAGTTGTTGATGTTGCTGGTTCAAATGCCAACAAGTTTGTTCTCCCTTTTATCACATATTCTTTAGCATTTGGTAAAAAAGCTACATTTTCTGATGCCAAAGGTGCATCGTTTAATGGATTGCCTACTTTGTTATCGTTAAAGGTATTGTTAATCGCATCATCTTGATTGGAATAGAAATTTTGGGCGTCTTGAAAATTTGAACTCGGATTCAAGTCGTTAAGAAAAAAACCATTCTCGAAGACCTTCAAATCTATTGGAGCATTTCCTTGAATAGAGTCTAAAACGTACGTGCCTTTTCCATCTGCAGCAACTGCTGTCCTTGTGCTAAAATATGGAATTGTCAGTACTACGCTATCTAAAACTATTTGTCCATTCTGAATGGTTTGCAACTTTTTGTCGTATGTCAAATTAGTTGTTGTCAACTCCAATTGTGTAACAAAATTGGCACGCGTTTTTCCAAACACAGAATTTTCAACAACGCCAAGTGCATTTATTGGCAAATTGTTGGTTTGAACTTCTTTATGAAATTTATTATATGCCACGATGCTTGCTCCTGTATATTGATTGAAACCAAAATGTTCATCTTGAACAACATCTGCACCAATGGTGTTAAAATCTTTGTCGCAAGAAATGAGTGCTAAAAACAAAATATTTAGCAATAAAAATGATCTGAAAGCGGATTTGATATTCATATAATGTAAAAAAAAATTATTCACTCAAGACTTGCGTTTTGTAGAAATTGGTGTATAAAACAGCAAAATCGTCTTTGGTGGCGAAAGGTAAAAAAGGTTTTCCTGAAGATTCTATATATTTTGTTAAACTTGCCGAAAGGGCATTTGAACCAACAATTACGGCATCTGAATGATCAATTGCGGACATTAAAATGTTTTCGTAACTTGGCGATTCGAGGTTTATAATAGCATCATTAGGAATGCCATCAAATTTTATTTTATTGATGAGTTCAACATTTAAAGTATCGTCAAAAGATTGTGAATATACCGATGTGACGATTTTCGTATTGCCAAACAATGCTTCATTTTTGTAGTAATGTTTCAGATAAATTGGTAGCAAACTTGCCATCCAGCCGTGCACGTGAATGATGTCTGGCACCCAATTAAGTTTCTTAACGGTTTCGATTACGCCTTTGGCAAAAAATATGGCGCGTTCATCATTATCTGGAAACATCACGCCATCTTCGTCAGTGAAAGTGGCTTTGCGCTTAAAATATTCATCATTGTCGATAAAATATACTTGAATACGCTCCTTTGGAATTGATGCCACCTTTATTATCAACGGCATATCTAAATCATTCACAACTAAATTCATTCCCGAAAGGCGAATTACTTCGTGCAACTGATGCCTTCTTTCGTTTATATTGCCATATCTTGGCATAAAAATTCTTATTTGTCCGCCCTGATCGTTTACCATTTTTGGCACATCGTATGACATTAACGAAACTTCGTTTTCTGCCAAGTAAGGTACCACCTCAGACGATACAAATAATATCCTTTTGTCTTCCATTTTGAAAGTATAGTAGATTGTTGAAAATAAATAACGTGCAAAAGTACAAAATTTTAGCGACATACGGACTAAAATAGTAAGTTTGCACATTTTTAGACCATCAGTAGTATGTTTATTTTCACAAAACAAGCCGATTTAAAACTGCATTTACAAAGCTTGGGATCCAACAATTCTATCGGTTTTGTGCCGACAATGGGTGCTTTGCACGATGGCCACTTGGCGTTGATGAAACAGTCGTTGTCGGATAATTCAATAACGGTTGTTAGTATTTTTGTAAATCCAACACAGTTTAACAATCCTGTCGATTTAGAAAAATATCCGCGGAATTTAGAAAAAGACAGTCAGAAAATAAAAAGTTTATCAAACGATATCATACTTTTTGCACCAACTGTTGACGACATATACGAACGCAAAATTGAATCAGGAAGCTTCGATTTTGATGGTTTAGAAAATCAGATGGAAGGCAAGCACCGACCAGGACATTTTGATGGTGTAGGAACAATTGTGAAAAAATTGTTTGAAATCGTATACCCAACAAATGCTTATTTTGGCGAAAAAGATTTTCAGCAACTGCAAATCATAAAAAAAATGGTCGAAAAAAATCATTTGAAAGTTCAAGTTGTAGGATGCCCCATTTTCAGAGAAGTCGACGGATTGGCTATGAGCAGTCGGAACATACGCCTTTCGGCAAATGACAAATCGAACGCGAAAATTATATTTGAAACATTGAATAATGCAAAAGTAATGTTTGGCACAAATGCTGCAATAGTGGTTCAACAATATGTTGAAAAAGTATTTGAATCTGTAGAAAATTTTACGTTAGAATATTTTGAAATCGCATACGAAGACACGCTTTTACCATGCGAACAAAAATTTCATAACAGAAAATATAGGGCTTTTATTGCCGTTTATGTAGGCGACGTAAGGCTTATAGATACGATGCAATTGTAGTTTTTATGTTAATTTAAAATCAACTATAATTTAATATCCACGTAAATTGAAAAACATTTTTATTCAATATAATTTATACCTTTGACGCATGCAAATACAAGTTGTAAAATCTAAAATTCATAGGGTTAAAGTAACAGGAGCAGACCTAAACTATATAGGAAGTATTACCATTGATGAAAATTTACTGGAAGCAGCAAACATTCTTGAAGGAGAAAAAGTTGCCATTGTAAACATTAATAATGGAGAACGCTTGGAAACCTATGCCATCAAAGGAAATCGCGGAAGTGGCGAAATCACACTCAACGGGCCAGCCGCACGGAAGGTTCAAAAAGGCGACATCATTATCATTATTGCATACGGAATTTTGGATTTTGAAGAAGCAAAAACGTTCAAACCATCCTTAGTTTTTCCCAATGAAAATGACAATTCTTTAACTTAAATCGTGAAACAAAAAATATCTAATTTGCTTGCTGTTTTTGTTCCATTGCTTTTGGGACTGGCACTAACCATCTATTTTTACAGCTCTTTTTCTGAATCGCAAAAGCAACAAATGAAAAACTATTTTGTTTTTGCGGATTATAATTATGTGTTTATGTCACTTCTTCTTGCTGCATCTGGATATGTTTTGCGCGCCTACAGGTGGAAATATACGCTGGAACAAATAGAGGTTAAACCAAATTTTAAACTCAATTTTTTGGCTGTCGGAATAGGATATTTTGTGAATCTGACGGTGCCACGCGCAGGTGAAGTTTCTCGTGCATTAATTCTTAAAAAATATCAAAACCAACCTTTCGACAAGGTTTTTGGGACAATCATCGCCGAACGTATTGTAGATTTTCTAATTTTATTTATATTTATCGGATTGGCATTAATTTTAGAATTTGATACGTTGCAAACTTTTCTGATTGAAAATATTCCGCTTAATAAACTGATTTGGATTGCAGTTGTTGGTTTTGCGATGATGATCGTTGGATTATATTTTTATTTTTATTCAAAAATCCCAATAGTTTTAAATCTGAAGGCAAAAATTCAAGGCCTGAAAGAAGGTGCATTCAGTGTGACAAAAATTCCGCATCAGTGGAAATTTTTAACCTACACATTGCTCATTTGGACGTCGTATGTATTGATGTTTTTTTGTGCAACATTTGCGCTTGACGCCACAAGTAGCATCACACTTGGAACGGTTTTGGTGGCCTTTGTAATAGGAAGTCTGACGATTGCGTTCACAAATGGTGGCTTTGGTTTTTTTCCTGTTTTGATTGCAAAAATTCTTTTTCTGTATGGTGTTCCACTTGAAGCTGGCACTGCCTTCGGTTGGATAATCTGGGTTTCGCAGTTGCTTATCACTGTTATTATAGGTGTGTTTTCTTTTGCGGTTTTGCCAATTGTTGTGCGCCAAATGAACGCCAAAATTTCTGATAGTATTAGCGTTTAGTAACGTTTAATATCGTTAATTTTGCATTAAATAAATAGGTGTCATTCTTGCCTATAACTCAATAAAAGTAAATCCAATGGAAATTTTTGACGATACTATAAATCTTGGCGACAATGTGGTTAAAAAACTGAAATCGATATACGATCCTGAGATTCCTGTGGACATATACGAACTCGGATTGATTTATGATGTGATGATTAATGAGACCAACGATGTGAAAATTTTGATGACACTTACATCACCAAATTGCCCAGTTGCCGAAAGTTTACCACGCGAAGTGGAAGACAAAGTAAAAGGCATTGAACACATTAATTCCTGCGAAGTTGAAATTACATTTGATCCACCGTGGACAAAAGATTTGATGAGTGAAGAAGCAAAGTTGGAATTGGGTATGCTTTAGATGAGCTTTTAGCTGTCAGCACTTAGCTGTCAGCGTACCATAGTTGCAGTTTATACAGGACGAACAAAAAGCTAACAGCTAATCGCTAATTGCTAACAGCTAAAAAAAAATGCAAGAAATCATAAATAAAGTTGCCAACAGCAGTTTGATGGTTTTTGATTTAGAAGATTATTATCAAGACGGCAAACGTTTTCAAATTGACATTTCACTGTGGCTTGAAGATGGTTTTTTGTTGCGTGAAAAAGTTTTTAGATTGGCACTTCAAAATCATAATTGGGCACAATATGCTGATAGTTTTGTTGCCATAAATTGTGCAACCGATGCCATTCTGCCTGCTTGGGCAACAGTCTTGATTGCGGTGCACGCATCAAAATATGCAAAAAAAGTAGTTGCTGGAACAGTTGCCGAGTTGGAAGTTGCGCTATATCAAGAGATTCTTTCAACAATCGACTTTACTGATTTTGAAAACAAACCAATCATTTTAAAAGGATGTTCCAAAAAACCAGTTCCCGAGCAGGCTTACACTTTGGCCGTTCAAAAATTATTACCATTTGCCAAAAGCATTATGTATGGAGAGGCTTGTTCGGCCGTTCCGCTGTTTAAAAAATAGTATTACAGATTACTTTTTTGTTTTTTAAAGATGATTTTATGCATTTAATCGAGCATTAATGATATTTATTTGGTTTAAATTGTTTTTTTGTCTTAAGTTTTTATTTTTGCGCAAAATTTAAACCAAAAACAAAATGAAAAATTTAACTTTTGCCGTATTAATACTACTTACGGTAACAATCTCGACAGCCCAAACCAAAGATGATAAAATTGTGCCAGACGGTTGGGCAAAAACAGGACAAATTACATTTCTATTCAACCAATCGGCATTTAACAAAGAATGGCAAGGTGGTGGATTAAGCAGTTATGCAGGAAATCTTTCGGTAAACTATGGTTTCAATTACAAGAAAAAAGACTTAGTTTGGGTCAACAAAATTCTTGGAGTTTACGGATTGACGAAAATCAATGGCGCGCCACGAGCCGTAAAGTCTGATGACCGTTTGGAATTCACCTCTTTAATAGGTAAAAAAGCGAAAGGCCTTTGGTATTACTCTGGTTTTTTAAACTTTCAATCTCAGTTCGATTCAGGATTTAACGCAGATGGCGTACGAACATCTCACGCATTTTCGCCAGCATATTTGCAAGCTGGTCCAGGTATGCTATGGAAAAAAAGTGATAATTTATATGTGAATATCGCGCCAGCAACAGCAAGATTAATTTATGTTGATAGCCAATTCACACAATTTGGAACTTCATTTGGCGTCGAAAAAGGAAAAACTTCAAGAGTGGAATTTGGAGCAAGCGTCGCCGCTTATTATAAAACAAACTTAATGGAAAACATATCGTTTGAAAACATTTTGAATCTTTATTCTAACTATTTAGACAAACCTCAAAACGTGGATGTTAACTATCAAATGAATTTGGTTATGAAAGTAAATAAATATATTTCTGCAAACCTTGCCTTTCAAACCATTTATGACGACAACGCTGTTAAAGCGGTTCAAGTTCGTGAAGTTTTTGGACTTGGAGTGAATTACGGTTTTTAATATTTTGAATTAAGATCAAAGAAAAAGCCTTCGTAGATGAAGGCTTTTTCTGATTTATATAATTTTTAATTTACAATTCAAATCCAATTTGAACGCCAAGTTTGGTAGCTATAATTTTTGTAATTCGTTGCTTCAATTCTGGAATTTTAATGCTTTCAATAACTGCATTTGAAAAGGCATACATTAATAATGCCTTTGCTTCTTTTTTCGGAATTCCTCGCTGTTGCATATAAAACATTGCGGTTTCATCTAATTGGCCAATGGTGCATCCGTGAGAACATTTCACGTCATCGGCAAAAATTTCTAATTGAGGTTTTGCGTTTATTGTTGCCTTATTGCTCAATAGAATATTATTACTTTTTTGGAAAGCGTTGGTTTTTTGAGCTTCACGTTCCACAAAAATCTTTCCATTGAAAACACCAATTGAGTTGTCTGCAAAAATTCCTTTATAATCTTGATGACTTTCGCAATTTGGCGTTGCATGATGCACAAGTGTATAATGGTCAACATGTTGCGAATCACCAATTATGGTAATTCCGTTAAGGTTACTAACGATATGTTCGCCGTGATGATAGAAGTTCAAATTATTGCGGGTTAAATTTCCGCCAAAAGAAAATGTATTGACTGAAACTATACTCTGCGCTTGTTGAGAAACGTATGTATTATCAACCAAATTAGCAGTTTGAATGTCGTTTTGAATTTTTGAATAATCAACAATTGCGCGTTTATTTGCAAAAATTTCTGTTACAGAATTGGTCAGAACAGCGTTTTCGTTCAGCGATTGGTGGCGTTCTATAATCTGTACGTGCGCATTTTCGCCAACGATAACAAGGTTTCGCGGTTGCAATAAAATTGCGTTTTCAGAACCAGTTGAAAAATAAATAATTTCAATTGGTTTTTCAACAACTTTCCCTTTCGGAATATTGATATAGGCACCTTCTTTTGCGAAAGCCGTATTTAAGGTCGTGAGCGATTCGTCTTGACTGGCAACTTTATTAAAATATTCGTCGATGTAAATCTTATATTTTGGCATATTCAAAGCTGAAGACATAAGACAAACATCCAATCCTTCGTGCGTTGTTTTAGATAAAAAAGAACTGAAAATTCCATCCACAAAAATAACTTTGTAGGTGTCTATTTCATGTAAAAAATATTTTTTAACGTCAGCAAATTCAATGTGTGCTTCGGTTTTTGGAAACACCGAAAAATCGTTTTTCAGAATGTTATTTAATGACGTATACTTCCAAGCTTCCTCTTTTTTTGTAGGAAATCCTTTGGTTTCAAAGTTTTTTAGCGCTTTTGTTCTCGTTTGATGAAGGTCAGTATAAGTATTGACTTGATTTTCAAGAACCATAAACGACGATATAAGTTTTTCTGTAAGCATTTTTATTTAGTCTTAAAGTCGAAAGTCGAAAGTCAAAAGGCTAACGAAATGACAATTATATTTTTTTTTGAAATCAGAAAGTAAGACTTACGACTTCACATTTGTTTGTAAATATTTAATAAATCCGCTCAAAAGTTTGCCAATTTCGGTTATCAATTCTAATAATTCCGTAAATTCTAAAGAAGAAATATAATTTAAATCTATCGCTAAATAAAGTTGCGACCGAACTTCTCCAGCAGATGCTTTCACAACAAACAAAAAATAAATAAATTCTTTATCGGTATTACGTTCAAAACCTTCGGCAATATTTGATGAAATAGATAATGAAGCTCTTCGTATTTGGCGAACAAAATCAAAATCTTTTTTAAAATTTACATTTTCTGTAATTTGATAAATACGCTTATTGAAAATTCGTGATTTTTGCCAAGAATTAATTTCCTCAAATGATTTAAATTTTGCCATCAGTATTTTTATTCACTTTAAACTTTTGACTTTCGACCTTCGACTTATTCAAACCAACTCCTTGATCCAATCATATCCTTTTTCCTCCAATTCATAAGCCAACTCTTTTCCGCCAGATTTCACAATTTTCCCATCCATCAAAACATGAACAAAATCTGGAATAATATAGTCCAATAACCTTTGATAATGCGTAATAACTAAAACGGCATTGTTTTCGTTTTTCAAAATATTGACGCCATTTGCCACAATTCTGAGCGCGTCAATGTCAAGACCAGAATCGGTTTCGTCGAGAATTGCAATTTTTGGTTCCAGCATCGCCATCTGAAAAATTTCGTTGCGTTTTTTCTCTCCGCCAGAAAAACCTTCGTTTAGTGAACGAGACAAAAATTTGCGATCAATTTCTAAAAGCTCAGATTTTTCACGAATTAATTTTAGCATGTCGCTTGCAGGCATGTCAGGTTTACCTTGCGCTTTCCGACTTTCATTGATGGATGCACGCATAAAATTGGTAACAGAAACTCCAGGAATTTCAATCGGATATTGAAATGACAAGAAAACGCCTTTGTGAGCACGTTCCTCGGGAGCCAATTCTGAGATGTCTTCGCCTTCTAAAAGAATTTCGCCAGCCGTAATTTCGTAGTTTTCATTTCCTGCAACAATTGACGCAAGTGTAGATTTTCCAGCGCCATTTGGACCCATGATGGCATGAATTTCTCCAGCTTTTATGTGTAGATTGATTCCTTTTAGGATTTCTTTATCGCCAATTGTGGCATGAAGATTTTTGATTTGTAGCATTTTAATATTTTACTCTTTAATTTAAGTGAATCTGGCGACCAGTTTTTTCAATAATTTCTATAAATAGATCGTTATTTTCGTTTGTTTGATATAATTTCGCTTGAACGGGATAATATTTAGAAACAATAGACGCTATTTTTTGGGAATTGTCCCTATCTTCATAAAATTCATCTGCCCAAATTGCAAGATCAATATCACTATTTTCGTGCACATTTCCATTTACATAAGAACCATATAATATGGCTTTTCTAATATGAAAGCCACTTTCTTTTAGTTCCAATAAAAATGTATCGATATGATCGTTTAGCTTTTTTATTGTAAACATTTTAAAAGTTAACTTTAATATTAGTTATCAATTCTTCTATTTTTTTTGAATTATTTAGAACATAGTCGTTCGTTGCACGGTTGTATATTTTTTTAGTTTATAATCGGGATACCTACCTTCAATATTCCACTCGTTTATAATTACTAAAAAATCATACCAGTTACTTTCTAAATTTAAATCAGTTTCATTGTATAACTTTGCTAAATCATGTGTCCGTGGGGGAAAATTATCAACATTCTCTTTAATCCATAGTGCTTTTAACAATTTTTCAACGCAAAGACGAAAAGCAAATAACGAAAATACATTTTGTCCGCCATCTCTGTTAAAAATTGCGGTTTGCCAATTTCTATCAGACTCGTCCAGCCACCATTTTATATGTTCTTGTTTTGTCATAATATTTTTTATTTCATGTTTAAAAAAGTTTTAAATTATCGTATAAACTTGAAACGTTAAACATGAAACAAATTTTTAGTTCTATTACTCATAATGACCTTTTAACGACAGTATATCTAAAATTTCGATTGTATCATCAGCAGTTACTTGATATACAAGTCGATGTTCCTGATTAATTCTTCTTGACCATTTCCCAGAAAGATTATATTTTAACGGTTCCGGCTTTCCAATTCCTTCAAAAGGATGTTGCTGTATATCTTCGATTAAATCGGCTATTTTGGACAATGCATTCTTGTTTCCAGATTTTGCAAAAAAATCAAGATCCTTTCTTGCTTTTTTTGCAAAAACTACTTGCATAATGCCCGTATTTCTTCCATCGTCATCGTAATTCCATGACCATCACGAATACTTTGCGCAGCCTCTAAAATTTCTTTGACAAATTCAGGATTGTATGGTTTCTCCTCCTTTTCAATTTCAAAACCCAATGATTTTGACAATGATTTTAACACAGGAAAATCTTTTCTTTTTACATTTTTTAAAACTATATCCATATTTTTACTATTTCAGGTTTGCTTCGCCAGTCGCCCTACAGGCTCGTGTCAAGTTTCAGGTTTCAAGTTACTAAAGCAACTTGAAACTTTAAACTTGAAACAAATTATTAACCTACTGAACCTTCCAAACTAATTTCCAATAATTTTTGAGCTTCAACAGCAAATTCCATAGGTAGTTTATTCAATACTTCTTTGCTGAAACCATTAACAATCAGCGCAATGGCTTTTTCTGTTGGAATGCCACGTTGGTTGCAATAGAAAACTTGATCTTCACCAATTTTGCTTGTTGTGGCTTCATGTTCTATTTTTGCGGAGGTGTTTTTGCTTTCGATATACGGAAAAGTATGTGCGCCACAATTATTTCCCATCAAAAGCGAATCGCACTGCGAAAAATTTCGTGCATTTTCTGCGCTGGCATTAATTTTAACCAAACCTCTGTAACTATTTTGTGATTTTCCAGCAGAAATTCCTTTCGAAATAATGGTCGATTTGGTGTTTTTTCCAATATGAATCATTTTGGTTCCCGTGTCTGCTTGCTGATAATTGTTAGTCACCGCAATAGAATAAAATTCACCAATAGAGTTGTCGCCTTTCAAAACCACCGATGGATATTTCCAAGTAATTGCCGAACCAGTTTCAACTTGCGTCCAAGATATTTTGGCATTTTTCTCGCAAATACCGCGTTTGGTAACGAAATTATAAACACCACCTTTTCCTTCTTTATTTCCAGGATACCAATTTTGAACCGTTGAGTATTTTATTTCTGCATCTTCCATCGCTATAAGTTCCACGCAAGCAGCATGCAATTGATTTTCATCGCGACTTGGAGCCGTACAACCTTCAAGATAAGACACATAGCTTCCAACATCTGCAATAACTAAAGTTCTTTCGAATTGTCCAGTTCCAGCTTGATTGATTCTAAAATATGTGGAAAGTTCCATCGGGCAACGCACACCCTTAGGAATATAACAAAAACTTCCATCAGAAAATACAGCAGCATTTAAGGCAGCATAATAATTGTCTCGTTGCCCAATTACTGTACCTAAATATTTTTGAACCAATTCTGGATATTCACGAATTGCTTCTGATATAGAACAAAAAATAATGCCTTTTTCGCCTAATGTTTTTTTGAAAGTTGTTGCTACCGAAACAGAATCAACAACAATGTCCATTGCAACATTATTCATCATTTTTTGCTCGTCGACAGAAATGCCAAGTTTTTTGTACATTTCCAATAGCTCTGGGTCAACATCATCCAAAGATTTGTTTGGGTCAATTGCTTTTGGCGCAGAATAATAGGAAATGGCTTGAAAATCTGGCTTTTCATATTTGACGTTTGCCCAATCTTTCTCAACCATTTGTTCCCATGCACGATATGCCTCAATGCGCCAGTCGGTCATCCATTGCGGTTCGTTTTTTTTTGCCGAAATGGCACGAACAATATTTTCGTTTAAACCAACAGGAAATGTTTCAGATTCTATATCAGTATAAAATCCGTACTCATATTCCTTGGTTTCGAGTTCTAATTTAAGGTCGTCTTCGGTATATTTCATGTAAGTTGAAAGTTGTAAAGTTATAAAGTTGAATGCAAATACTTTATTAAACCACTTATTAATTTTGAAATGTCTGTAATTTCTAAAAACAGCGCGTTAAAATCTTCGTTAGAAATGTAATGAATATCTAAAGCTAAATATAGTTGAGACTTGAACTCGCCAGCTGATGCTTTCGCAATATATAAAAATCTAATAAATTCCTTAGTAGTTTCACGTTCAAATCCTTCTGCAATATTTGAGGATATCGAAATACTCGACCGTCGCATCTGGTCTCGAAGCGCAAAATCTTTGCTAAATGCTATATTGGTAATTGTTATTAAGTAAAAGGCGCTATTTAATTCTCGTGCTTTTTTCCAGGATAATATCTCTTCAAATGAATTTATTTTTGCCATTTACAAACATTTAAACATTATAACTTTTTAACATGATAACTATAAAGAAAACGATTCCCCACACCCACAAGTCCTGCTCGCATTCGGATTGTTAAAAACAAAACCTTTTCCATTTAGGCCGCCTGAAAATTCAAGGATTGTGCCTGCCAAGTACAGAAACGATTTTTTTTCGACTGCAATTTTTATGTTATTATCTTCAAATACTTTGTCGTTGTCGCCAATTGCTTTATCGAAAGTTAAATCATAGGACAAGCCAGAGCAACCGCCAGATTTAACGCCTACTCGCACAAAATCATGAGACGCATCAAAGCCGTCGTCTTTCATCATATCGACAATTTTTTTACTGGCAGATTCAGATACTTTAATCATTTTATTTTTATAATTACTAAATGTATACAAAGATAAGTCATAAATTGATTTTTTCAATAGGTTGTAACATTTTTATAACCATTTGTCATAAGTAAGTCGAAAGTTTGAAAGTCGTAAAGTTTAAATGTCAAGCTGCAATAACCGTTGTATCAATTGACTTACTAATTGAGTAATTTTCAAAGGCTGATTTCAAAGATTAGCACAATTTCTGTATTTATATAAATTTTTAATCCTGATAATCTGTGGCAAAAACCTTAAGATGCTACAAACACGTTTACTGTATTTCCAAAACGATTTATCTCAAAAATTATCATTGTCTTAAAGTTTTATAATTATCTATAAATTTTAAATACAATTTCTAAATTTGTACGATGTCAGATTCACTTCGCAAAATAATTCATATCGACATGGATGCCTTTTATGCATCTGTGGAGCAATTGGACAATCCTGTTTTGCGTGGGAAATGTTTGGCTGTTGGCGGAAATGAAAATCGAGGTGTCATTTGTGCGGCAAGTTACGAGGCAAGAAAATTTGGTGTGCGATCAGCAATGAGTGGCTTGGTTGCAAAGCGAAATTGTCCTGAATTGATTTTTGTTCCACCGAGATTTGATCGATATAAAGAAATTTCAAAACAAATTCGAGCCATTTTTTTAGATTATTCCGATTTGGTTGAACCACTTTCTTTGGACGAAGCCTATCTGGATGTGACCAATAACAAAAAAGGAAACCCATCGGCGAGTTTGATTGCATATGAAATCCGATGTCGGATTTTTACGGAAGTTGGACTGACGGCATCTGCGGGAATTTCTGTAAACAAATTTGTGGCAAAAGTAGCGTCCGATTTCAATAAGCCAAACGGTCAGAAAACGGTTAATCCAAACGAAGTAGAGAAGTTTTTAGAAGATCTGCCCATTCGTAAATTTTATGGCGTGGGAAAAGTGACGACTGAAAAAATGTATCAACTTGGCATTTTTACAGGTTTGGATTTAAAACAAAAACCAAAAGATTTTTTGGAACAGCATTTCGGTAAATCAGGATTATTTTATTTTGATGTTGTTCGTGGCATCCACAATAGCGAAGTGAAGTCCGATAGACTTACAAAATCTGTGGCCGCAGAACATACTTTTAATGAAAACCTTACATCAGAAATTTATATGATGCAACGCCTCGAAGAAATTTCTGAAACTTTGAGTAAGCGACTTCAAAAACAAAAACTATCAGGAAAATCCATAGCGCTGAAAATTAAATATTCAGATTTTACGCAACAAACACGAAGTAAAACCTTGCCCTATTTTGTATCTGACAAAGCATTGTTGTTAGAAACCGTTCGCGAGTTGCTTTTCCAAGAACGCATGAAAAATTCTGTTCGACTTTTGGGAATTTCTGTAAGCAACTTAAATAATTCTGAAAAGAAAAGTGTTGTGGTGCAGTTGAGGTTTGATTTTTAATAATGCTATAAATAAAAAAAGCCCGATGTGAGTCGGGCTTTTTTTGTTGGTATTTAGAATGTTTTAGAACGTTGGTTGTAAAACTTTGTCAACAATGTGAAGAACGCCGTTTACGCCTTGAATATCATTAATCAAAAATTTGCTGATGTTGTTTGGTGCAGTTCCATTATCTTGAATTCTAAAACCTAAAGATCCGAGTCTAAATACAAGGAAATTTTGAGATGGTGCAGGTATTGAGGTAAAAGATGCAAAACCTTCAGTGTTGAAGAAAGACGCTAATCTGTTTCCTGGTGGTAACAGATGATATTGCAATACTCTTGTTACATTTGCGGGTGTAACTGCTGCTCCAGTCAAAAATCCTGTTCCAGTTGTAGCATTTTCAAATGCTTTATTATTTGGACAAATAAGTGTTCTTGCTGAAAGATTTGTTGCACCTGTTAATATGTTACGTACAGCCGTTTGATCTCCAAACGCTCCACCTGTACTTGTTGCAACTGTTAATAATGTTGAAAGATTTGGGTTTGCAGCAATGTGGTTTACGATTGTAGGCAAAAACAATACGGCATCAATTTCGTGTAAAATTCCATTTGCCAAGTCAATATCAGCATTTGTAACAGTTGCGCCACGATTGGTTGCGCCACCGTTGATTAAAACATTTGGTCCAACTTGATTAAAAAATATACTCATTTGTGAACCAGAGGTCAACAATGCTGTTGCTGGTGTTGGTGCAAGTGGTGCATTTGGTCTAAAAAAAGCGAATGTTTTAAAATATCCACCTGCAAGCAAATCGGCCGCCCTTGTCCCTGGTGTTAGAACATGATTTTGAAGCACAACGCGTAAGTTGGCAATTTCAATTAAATCTGCAGGAACAAGTGGGTTTAGCGCATTTATAGAAGCACTTGAAAGTCCTGCAGCAGTAAAAGCTGCATTTGATGGTGCAAAAATGGTATACGATCCAGCGCCCGTTAATGTTGCTAACAATCCTGTTTTTCTTAGAGCATCTGTTAAAATACTGTATTTTCCAGCATTTGCAGCAAAATATGATCCTGCACTGTCAAGTCTTGCTACTTCTTTTTTGTCATCTTCTGTACATGAGAACATAAAGGCAACAGCCGTAATCATTAGTGCAAAACGTGCGATTTGATTTCTAAATTTCATAATTTTATTATTTAATATTGTTATTTTCTTTTTTTTAAATTTATTTTCCAAAAGTATATCTTAATGAAAACTGCGCTTGCCATACATCTAAAACGGAAGCATTTTTTTGGTAAGTGTCTTTTGCCAAAAATCTTTTACCTGTATTGTCGGTTTGCAATGCCATATTGTAAAATGGCGTAAAGTTGTTTGCCAAACTTGGTCCTTGAGATACAGACAATAAGTTTTGAACTGTGAAGCGCTGCGTTACACCCCAAGTTTGATTTATTAAGTTTCCAGCGTTTAAGATATCTGCTCTAAACTGAAAAGTATGTTTTTTACCAAACAATCTAACAAAAAAATCTTGTGTTACAGAAACATCGAAACGGTGCAGCATCGGTATTAAGCTTGCATTTCTATCCACATATTGTCCTCTCATTGTTGAAAGATAAGGATCTTGGTCAACAAAAGCTTCAAATGCCACCTGTTGTTGCGCTTCGGTGAAAACCACTTGTTGCGATCCACCAAGGTTTTGATTAATGGTTGTAAAACGAACAACATCTCCTTTTAATGGAATGTACATTAGGTCATTGCCACTAAGCAAATCCCCATTTAGATCGCCTCCATATGAATATGTGAACGGACGAGCTTCTTCACCAATATATCCAATGTTAAAAGATGTTGCGAAACCTGCTTTCTGACCATATTCCAATTTATATCCTAATAAACCAACAATTCTGTTTGGTGTAATGTTGTTTGATTGTGACAATGGCACATCATTATTTCCATTGATAGATCGAATAAAATTAAATGAATTACCGGCTGTTGAGCCAGGCGACATTAAATCGAATGCTGCGGAATGTGTATAGGCAATTGAACCAAAAAGTCCATTTTTGTATGGGTAATCGAGTTTGAAAGTTGTAGAATAGAAATATCCTTGGTTAGTATTTGTTAACACAATTGCGTTTGTTACATTGTTATTAACACGATTACCGTTATTGTTTCCCGCAAACAATGGTCTGTTATCGCCTGCTACATTCAATGTTCCAACAGGATTGGCTAAGTTTGCATTATAAACAAAGCCTTCATTGATGTTTCTGTTATAAATCCCTTCAAGCGTCGCGTTAAAGCCAAATGGTAATTTTTGATCTACGGCTATTGTAGTTTTCCAAGCTTGTGGAAATTTAAAATCTGGATCAGAAAATGCCAAATCAAAGGAAGTAGGTGCAGTTGGATTGGCTGGTGTAAAGGCTTGTGGCGCATTTACTGTAAACCCGTTCGTGTTATTGTTGTCAATAAAACCTGTTAAAATACCGTTGTTTCCGATGGAGTTGGAAATCCAAACGTATGGCGGTTTTCCAGTGAAAATTCCTGTTCCACCTCGTACAACTGTTGTATTGTCACCGTTAAGGTCCAAGTTAAAACCCACTCTTGGTTCAAATAACATTTGTGGTTTTGGTAAAGTAGCGGTGTTAAATTTTTCGTTATTTGCATAGGTTAAATTGGCAATAAAAGGATTTTCAAGAGCCGTTTGGTCAAATACGATGTAGGTTCCTCTTAAACCAAGCGAAACTTTCAACTTGTCGCTAATTTTTATATCATCTTGAAAATAGGCATCAAATTTATTTGACTTTAAAACTTGTAAAGGCTCTGCGTTTCCTGGTAATGCAGAAAATCTTAATGAAAATCTATTAGGAATATTAACTATAGATGGCGCACCACCTAAAGCAATTGACTCTGTTGCCGCAGCATAAAACTGGTCAAGTGAATTAAACTGATAAGCACCATTTGAGACAGGGAAGAAAACGTTATTTGATATAAATCTTTCGTAGTTTCCACCAAGCAACAAAGTATGATTATTAATTCTTTTAGTTAGGTTATTAGTAACTTGGAATGTGCTATAGTCTAATCTATTGCTTGGTGTAAAGGGGTCTAAGCCCGCTGAAAACAATATTTGATTTCCTGTTGAAAATCCAGTAGCTGGAGCAGGAAGCGGAACACCATTTAGGATGTCAATTAATGGAAAAGCTCCACCACCAATCAATCCTCTGTCTTCATTCTGATAGTTATAACTTACAATAAGGTTGTTGTTCAAGCTTGAGGACAATTTTGAATCTAATTGTAAAACGATAGATTTTGTATTATCTTGTAAAGTGTATCCACCATTCTGGAATGCCATGGCAAACTGACTCGTTCTTCTTGTTCCAAAACCATTTACGGGTGCGTTGGAAACTAATTCGTCTGATTCAGAATCATGTTGTAAATAACGAGCAGAAAACTTGTTGTTATCATTAATGTTCCAGTCTAATTTTACTAAGAATTTTGTTGAAGCAAGTTTGTTATCAAAATTTTCCCAAGGACCTGTTGTATAATTTAAGTTGTTTTGTAAAAACGTTGACAAACCCTGCATTTGTGCAAATGTTGGATCAGAAACTTGTCCGCTTGGATTTGGCGAGCCTGTAGATGTCCAAGTTGTTGCTGGGCTTAATTGCTCAACGGTTTCAAAGTTTCCAAATATAAATAATTTGTCTTTGATAATCGGTGCTCCAAAACTTGCACTATAAAGTTTTTCGTTAAATGTTGCAGGAATAATTTCTACTTCGCCAGCTTTTGGGCCTACAAAGCCTTTTCGGTTGCTTCTTGTCGACGCAAAAACAGTTCCTTCGTACTCATTTGTTCCACTTTTGGTAACTGCATTGATACCAGAACCTGTAAATCCAGTTAAACGAACGTCGAATGGCGCAATGTTAAGCTGAATCTGCTCAATCGCGTCAATTGAAATAGCAGTTGATCCAGTACGGCCACCTGCTGCTCCACTTCCAAGTCCAAAACCATCATTAAATCCTGCACCATCAATAGTAAAGTTGTTCAAACGAGCGTCTTGACCACCAAATGTGTTGTTGGCACCAGCATTTGCATTATACTTCGTTACTTGGCTTATGTTTCTTGAACCTGTAACTGGAATGGCTGCAATTTCTCTTTTGCTAAATTGTTGAGAAGCGCCAGTGCGTCCTTTATTGAAGGCGCTGCTTCTTGGTGCAGCTTTCACTACAACTTCTTGTAATTCATTAGATTCTGAAGCCATTTCAATTTTTAAATTAATGTTACTTCCTAAAGCGGCATTAATTTCAGTAAGCTCTGTAGTTTTAAAACCGACATAAGATACTTTTACCGTATATGGTCCACCTGGACGTACAGCTGGAATGCCAAAACGACCACCTTCGTCTGTTGTGTCATAGTATTTTGAGCCTGACGGTAAATGTTTCACTTCAACAGTTGCGCCAACCAAGGCTTTGCCTCCATCAGATTTCACTGTGCCCGACATGGCAGCAGTTGTAACCTGAGCATTACCTGCTAAAGTCAAGAAAAAAATAAAAAGTAAGATAACTTTTTTCATATTATTTTTTGTTTATTAATATTTCGACACAAAGGTCAAACTATATTTTGTGTTATATGTTAAGCAAATGTTAAGTATTAATTGTTTCTAAATCATTAATCATTTAAAAATAAAATGAATTTAGTCGTTTTTTATATGAATTGTTTAAGGTTGTGCCAAAATGTGCAATGCTATTTACGAAATTCTAAATAATGGTTCAATAAAAATAAAGTAGAATTGTCGTGTGATCTTGTTGTTTTTGTGTTAATTTCTTCTAAAATAGTGTTTGCTAATTGTTTTCCGAGCTCCACGCCCCATTGGTCATAACTGAATATATTCCAAATGATGCCTTGAACAAAAATCTTGTGTTCATACATCGCAACTAAACTTCCGAGGGTTTCGGGTGTAAGTTTTTTAATCAATAATGTGTTTGTTGGTTTGTTTCCCGAAAAAACTTTAAAAGGTTTTAGAAATTTTGCCTCATCAAACGATAGGTTTTGTTTTTCAAACTCGGCTTGAACTTGATTTTCAGTTTTTCCGTTAAGCAACGCTTCAGTCTGTGCAAAAAAGTTCGACATTAGCTTGTTATGATGGTCTTCATTTCCGTGAACGGATGTTATAAAACCAATAAAATCAGCAGGAATCAGTTTCGTACCTTGGTGAATCAATTGAAAAAACGCATGTTGCGAGTTGGTTCCAGGTTCGCCCCAAACAACATTTCCAGTTTGATAGTTTACTGTTTTGCCATCGCGACCTACGCTTTTTCCGTTACTTTCCATGATGCCTTGTTGCAAATAGGGCGCAAGTTTTTGAAGATATTGCGTGTATGGAATGATGGCTTCGGATTGTGCCTCGAAAAAATTATTATACCAAATGGAAATCAAAGCCAAGACTACAGGGATGTTTTTGTCGAAATTTTCTTCTTTGAAATGCATATCCATTTCGTTGGCACCTTTCAAAAGTTTGTCGAAATTTTCAAAACCAACAGAAAGAGCAATCGTCAAACCCACGGCAGACCACAACGAGAATCGTCCACCAACCCAATCCCACATAGGAAAAATATTGTCAGGATGAATGCCAAAAGCCGTAACGCGTTCGAGATTTGTGCTAACGGCAACAAAATGTTTGGCTACATCAGCTTGCGAAGCTGTTTGCAAAAACCAAGCACGGATGGTTTCAGAATTTGAAAGCGTTTCTTGCGTAGTAAAAGTTTTTGAAACTACCACAAAAAGTGTGGTTTCGGGATTTAGATTCTTTATGATTTCCGAAACATGATCGCCATCCACGTTGGAAACAAAATGAATATTCAAATGATTTTTATATCCCGCCAAGGCATCAACCACCATGGCTGGGCCAAGATCCGAACCACCGATACCAATGTTTACAATATCTGTAAATGTTTTTCCAGTAAATCCTTTTCGCTTTCCGTGTATAATTTCGGATGTAAATGAAGACATTTTTTCTTTGACATCATACACGTCGTCAACGATATTTTTTTCTCCTATATATAAGGTGTCGGTTTTTTTAGCGCGAAGTGCCGTGTGAAGCACCGCTCTGTGTTCGGTTTGATTGATAATTTCACCTGCAAAATATTGGTCTATGGCTGATTTCAAATCCATTTCAACCGCCAAATCTGTCAACAATGTTAGTGTTTCGGTTGTGATGATATTTTTAGAATAATCCACCAAAAAATCATTCCAGGTGATGTGCATGTTTTCCGCACGAATGGTATCATTGACGAACAAATCTTTCATTTGCGCACTTTTCATTTCCCGAAAATGAGCTTGTAGTTTTTGCCAAGATTTTGTAGTGGTTGGATTTACAGTATTTAATGCCATGATTTTGATTTTTTTGCAAATTTATGATAATTTGAGTAAAAATCAATTTTTGGGATTGGAATGGCGTCTTTCATATTTTTTTTGTCACACCGAGAAGTTTATGCTGAGCGAAGTCGATGTACAGTCGAGGTGCCGTAAAAGTTCTCGACTGCGCTCGAACGGACAGACGTAGTAATTGTTATTTTGTCATATCGAGAAGTTCATGTTAAGCGAAGTCGAGGTGTTGTAAAATTTCTCGAATGCGCTCGAACGGACAATGAATCATTTGCTCCAAAACGCAATAAGATATAAAATAAAAAAATCTGTGATAATCTGCCTAATCTGTAGCTAAAAAATCATTTTAGGATTAACCTTCAACTAAATCATTCTAATTAATAAATGTCGTTTTTTTTAAATCTATAACAACGTAAATAAATAATTGTAAGTTTTTTATGATTCTATCAGACTTTTAAACCTTATGACTTTTAAACTTTCGACTTACTTAAATTTTAGTAATCACCAATTCCACTCTTCGATCATAATCAGCGCCTTTGCCCAGCGGAACTGTGTTTCCGTAACCTTTCCACGTCATTCGTCTTGGATTAATTTTTTTAGAAATTAAATATTTATAAACGTTCTCAGCGCGATTGACACTCAGTGTTCGCTTCCGAGTTTCGCGGTCAATGGCTTCTTTTTGAAACGTTGGCGTGCAACAAATGTGGCCCTGAATTTCGAATTCTATGGTTTTATATTTCTGCAAAATTTTTGCCAATTTGTCCAAATCGTTTTTAGATTTGACGGTCAGTTTACTGTAACCAGAATCGAAAAGCAAATTTTCCAAATAGATATGGTCGCCCACGATGTGCTTGGTTTGAATAGTGGTATAAAATCCAGGAATCTCAATTTTCGGCAGAGGCTTCATGTTCAAAACCACATCAACTCGGCGGTTTTTTGATCTCACTTCGGGCAAATTTTCCACCACATCATCATCAATCAAGATGCGACCTTTGCCTTCAATTGTAACGATAATTTTATTTTTTACGCCGTTTGCTACAAGTCTCGATTGAATGGTGTTTGCTCGGTTGTTAGAGAGTTTGTAGTTGTAGGCATCTTTGCCAATATCGTCAGTATAGCCAAAAATTTGAATGGATTCAATGCGTGTAGAATCTGTTTTTTTTATAAAATCTACAACTTTTACGCCCTGAATTTCATCAAGATTAAATTTATCAAACTGAAAATAAACCGATTGCACAACCGCTTCTTGCCCAAAAAACATTGTTGAGCAGAACAATAAAATTATATGCAACAGTATTTTCATTGTATCTTTATTGCGATTTAATATGTGAATTACTACAATACATCAAGAGTTTATAAACCTAAACCTTAAACTAAAATTTTAGAGTTTTGCCACAGATTAAAGGATTTAAAAGGATTTGAGACTTACGACTCACATAAATCTGTGCTAATCTGTGGAATCTGCGGCTTAAAAAATTAGGTGACAACGAGACTAAGTCAATTAATTAAAAAAAAATTACTTCTTCAATATCTTTTTATATTCCGCCCCATTTGCTAAAATTTCAACAGCTTTTTTAACCTCAAAATTGTTATTGATATAATATTTGTACAATCCTTCCTTATATTGAAACCTTTTTATGATTTCATCTAACATTAAATTTTTAATCTCTTTTTGACTTTTGTTTAGTTGATTTTCTTCGCTTCGTTGAACGGCTGACAACAGCGCATTATATTCTGTAACAATGCTTTCGTCCAGTTTTTCTTTTTTGGCAGTTTCCAAAGTTTTTTTCAATGCGAGTTCGGTATCAGTATCAAAACTAATTTTTTTGACTTTCAAAAAGGTTTTGAAATCAGCAAAATCGGCGTCGGTCAACGTTGGGATTTTTTCGCCAAGCGATGGATTTTTATAATAATATTGTGTTACATAATCAAAAATTCCATCGTTTTTTTGCAGTGCTTTTGCCACATTACTTTGTTTGGTTTCTTCCAATTGAACGTCCGGAAGCACACCGCCACCATCTTGAACGGCACGTCCACCGCGGGTTTTAAAATTATTATAATTTGAAGCCTCAGTGCGAATGGCCTTTCCATCTTTGTCTTTGTTGGAATAGTCAAGCGCCTGAATGCATCTGCCGGAAGGCGTATAATAGCGAGAAATTGTCACTTTCACCTGCGTGCCATATGTCAAATCTATCGGGCGTTGCACCAAGCCTTTTCCAAAACTTCGGCTTCCGATCACCACCGCACGATCCAAATCTTGCAACGCGCCCGCCACAATTTCTGATGCCGAAGCACTGCGACCATCAACTAAAACCACTACAGGAATTTCCAAATCTATGGGATCTCGCATGGTTTTATAAATGTTATTATGTTTTTCTATTTTGGATTTTGTTGTGACAATCACTTCATTTTTCGGCACAAACAAGTTGCAAATGTTTACGGCTTCATTTAGCAATCCACCGCCATTGCCACGCAAATCAAGAATAATGCGTTCAGCACCTTCTTTTTTGAGTTGTTCCAAGGCCTCTTTCACTTGTTGAGATGCCTTTTGCGAAAAAGTTGTCAGCACGATGTAGCCTGTTTTCGCATCGACTTTTCCAAAAAACGGCACAGCTTTTATTTCCACTTCGTCCAACACAATCTGTGTGCTTTGCGGTTTCCCCTGACGCAAAAATTTGATGTCGATTTTGGTGTTTTTTGCACCTTTCAATAATTGCCCGGCATCGTCTTTATAATCCACCATGCTGATGTCGCCAATGTGCGTAATTTCGTCGCCAGCCTTTAGTCCAGCTTTGTCCGCGGGAAAACCTTTATAGGGTTCTTTGATAATCACGCGACCTTCTTTTCGAGAAATGTACGCACCAATGCCCGTATATTCACCCGTATTATTAATTTTAAATTTTATAACATCGGCTTCATTGAAATAGTTGGTGTATGGATCCAAATCGGCAAGCATGGCACGAATGGATTTACTCATCAAATCACCAGGATTGGTTTGGTCAACATAATTCATGTTCACGGCTTTGAAAACTTCCGTAAAAATTTCGACTTGTTTGGCAATTTCAAAAAAATCGTCTTTGAAACTGACTGCACCAAAGAAAAGTCCCGAAGCTACGATTGGAATTATGATTTTTTTCTGAAAAAAATTAGGCATATTAAATTGGCATTAAGCTATTTTATTTTACGAATAAATTTGTGGCAACTAAAATAATTATAAATGTGCAAAGTTGTATCTAAATTGTGATTATTTTTATATTTTAAGCAACTAATGTAAACCGATTATATACTAATTAAATTCGCTTGATTTTATTATTGCCAAGAATTATTGTACTTTTAATTTGCAAAACAAATATTGTTCAAGAATTGCAATAAAAAATGAATTTCACGAAGATACGAAGGTCAACGAGTTGTTTAATTCGGATTTTGCCGTGCTAAAAATTATGTATACAAGAAGTGACAAAGCTAAAAAATTCCATAATAATGCAAAATGTAATTTTATTGTAATTTAGTTATATTTGTAAATAATCTCAAATACGTCTTGCAATAATTATCAATTCATGAATGAAAACCTAAATCCCAACAGCGACGGCTATTCAAACGAAGAGCTTGACATCGAAAAAAAACTGCGTCCGCTGTCATTCGACGATTTTGCAGGTCAAGACCAAGTGTTGGAAAACCTGAAAGTTTTCGTTCAGGCCGCCAACCAGCGAGGTGAAGCACTTGACCACGCGCTTTTTCACGGGCCACCAGGATTAGGAAAAACCACTTTGGCAAACATTTTAGCAAACGAACTTGGCGTGGGAATAAAAATCACATCCGGTCCTGTGCTTGATAAACCAGGAGATTTGGCAGGTTTGCTTACGGGTTTGGACGAGCGCGATGTCCTTTTTATAGACGAAATTCACCGATTGAGTCCTATTGTAGAAGAATATTTATATTCTGCCATGGAAGATTTCAAAATCGATATCATGATAGAATCTGGACCGAATGCGCGAACGGTTCAAATCAATTTAAATCCATTTACGCTCGTAGGCGCCACCACCAGGTCTGGACTTTTGACTGCGCCAATGCGTGCCCGATTTGGTATTCAAAGCCGATTGCAATATTATTCAACTGAACTTTTGACATCCATTGTAGAACGAAGTGCCTCAATCATAAAAATGCCAATTTCTTTGGATGCAGCCATCGAAATTGCAGGGCGAAGTCGCGGAACACCTCGAATTGCGAATGCACTTTTGCGTCGCGTGCGAGATTTTGCGCAAATAAAAGGCAATGGAACCATTGATATTGAAATTGCGCAATATGCCTTGAAAGCTTTGAATGTTGACGCTTTTGGATTGGATGAAATGGACAATAAAATCCTCACGACATTAATTGATAAATTTAAAGGTGGACCCGTAGGACTGTCAACATTGGCAACTGCCGTGTCTGAAAGTAGCGAAACTATTGAAGAAGTTTACGAACCTTTTCTTATTCAACAAGGATTTATTATGAGAACGCCTCGCGGACGTGAAGTTACCGAAAAGGCTTACAATCATCTTGGGAAAGTAAAATTGAATATACAAACTGGTTTGTTTTAAAGTTAGTCGAAAGTCAAAAGTCAAAATGTCAAAAGATGTAAAAAGTAAATAATACCAGTTATGTGTATAAAATGGTCTGGAGAAATTTAATTATTTTTTGTCAAGACAATGATAAAAAATATTGCATAGCCTTTGCTACGGAAAATTTTTTTGAGGAAGGATTGGCACAAAATAAAAAATCTATTGGGCTATTTTATATACATAAATGGTATAAGCGTCAAACTAACATTGTATTGCTTTTAGATAATTCTCAAAAATCGCAAGTTGTAAAATCATAAAGTCAAAAGTCCTTGCTGTAACTACAATTCGGTAATTTTAATTTATACACAAGGGGGTGAAAGTTAAAAACAGTATAAAGTCAATAGTAAGTGACTTTATAGACATTAAGACCTTCGACTTTTGGGGTCCACTGAACATTTGACTTTAAGACTTTCAACTTTAAGACTTATTTTTATTTATAAGCCGTCAAAAGTTCTGGTTGCTCAACATATTCTTTCACGATTTGCAGAAATCCTTCCGCCGTTGTGTCAATAAACCATTTTACAAGAGCGATGCGACCTTCCGAAATTTCAATTCCTGTAATGCTTCGTGGCGATACGCAACTGCCGTCGTTAAAATAGTTGATGGCATCTTCGCCAGGTTTTGGGAAACGGGGACGATGGGTGTGCCCTGTTATCGTGATTTTATTTCCATTGTTCACAATCCATTGTTTAACACGCCGTTCTACTTTTATGAGTTCCACATAATTTTTTGCGGGACTTGTCGGGTCTTTAATTCCCCAAATTTGCAGAGGTTTCCAAAGCACACGCACCAAAAAACGATTGATTTTCCATCCCACACTGTTCATAAAATCGGCTTGATGCCCGTGGGTTAAAAAAATTTCTTGGTTAGTTTCTGAATTTACTAAAACGATAGCCTCGTTTACAATGATGTTCGGAAAAAGTGGCAGTTTCTTGCCTTCTTTTGGATCAAAATATTCAGACAGGTTTTTTGCGACATTATTTTTATTATTATAAACCAAATCATGGTTGCCGTAAATAAGATGTAACCCGTCACGTTCAAAGAATTTTTGCATCAATAAATAGACGTTTTTGTTGGCTTCAAAAATTGAATTGAAAAACAGATTTTCCCACAGTTCGTCGCCATCTCCAAGTTCGATGTATTGAAAATTATTTTTATAATAATGTCCCAGTGCATGAAAATATAAATTTCTGTTATTAGCAAAATCATCAGCAAAACTTGCGTCGCCTCGATGACAATCACTAAACAAAATCAGTTTAGAATTGCTATCGAAACTGATGCGCTTGGCGGTTTTGTAGGCGGAATCTAATCTGGTTTGCGACGACATGTTTTTGATTTTTTAATCTTGCAAGGTGCCAATTTCATCAAGATTGTTATGCATTTGAATCTCGGATTTCAGACCACTTTTACTAACCACAAAAGTATCTGTATATTTATCATGCCAAATTTCAGGCGCCCACAAATAGCAAAGTGCATTCAACGGCACAATGCGATACAAAGCACGCCGGAGCAAGGTTTCTGTAGGAGGTTTTGTCCCATCTTCAAGCACGACAATGGTATTTGTAACATATTTTCCAGCACTTCTCGCTGTAAAGCTTTCAAAAATTGCATAATAAATAATGCTTATTACTGCGCCAAAAATATATTCTTGAATTTTATTTATGTCGTCAATCCAAGACAACAAATTCGGTTGATCGGTAAATTCTGCAAATATCCCAACCAAAACAACAAGTATTCCGGTAATCAATATTTGCACCAGATAATCTACTACATAATTTGTAAATCGAGTTTGCTTGCTGGCAATTATATCTTGTGAAATTTTAAATGCATTTTGACTATTCATTTTTTTATTCAAAAATAGAAAAAAATTTTAATTTTACTTTGTTACCAATGGTTCATGTAGAGAAATATTGAGTTCATTTTCTTATAAACCAATCAAAACACTTACTGCATTGCCACCAAAACCAACGGCATTCACCATGATTTTAGTTAATTTCATTTCAATATTTTTTTGATTCAAATATGAAATTCCAATAAAAGTCTGATGTTGAAGCATCAAAATTGCCATTTCAACACCCAACATTCCCGATGTTCCCAAAGCGTGACCGAGTTTCCATTTGTTGCACGTCAGCAGTGGTTTTTTGTCTTTAAAGATAGCGTCAATAGCATTTAATTCAGACAAATCGCCTTTTATTGTACCTGGCGTGTGCATCACAATCGCATCTACTTCGTTTGGAGAATAATTTCCCAGTGCCATTGTCATTGATTTTTGAAAACATGTGGCATCAGTAGAAATCGACGTGTTATTTTCTAAATTTTCTGTCGCGTAGCCAATTCCTACAATATAGGCGATTGCATTTTCGAGTGTGCCAACTTCCAAACAACACATCGAAGCACCTTCACCCAAGACCATTGTGTTTTGATTTTTTGAAATATCACCTGCCAAACACGGATTTTTTTCAGACGCGTTGGCGCGAGAATAAATCTTCAAAGCTTGCATTTGCGCAATAGTGAAATCCGTCAAAGGTGCTTCCGAACCGCCAACCAAAAATTTGTTAACCATGCCTGATTGTAACCATGCAACACCGTTTAAGAGTGCATGAAGTGATGTGGAACAGGTGATGGAATGCGATATTTCTGGGCCGTTGGTTTGTAAATCGTGCGCCACCCAACTGGAAATATTACCCAATGTTGTGGTTGGTGATGCTAAAGTTTGCGCTTTTCCTGTTTTTAAAAAATCTTTGTAATGTTGTTCAAAAAGTTGCGTTGCCCCACGCGACGATCCAATATTGATTCCAAAATTGTCCGTTCCGAGCCATCCTGCTTTTGAAATTGCTTGTCGGGCTGTGGCGATGGCAAAAAGAACACTGTCGTCTAAATTTTTATATTTTTGGTCTGATTGTCTTAACTTATAAATTTCATTTTGTGATTTTTCTGATAATTTTGAAACCCAAACTTGTCTATTTCCTATAATTTCAAATGATAAAAAGTGATGGTCATTCAAATAATTTTGCCATATTTCATCAGCATTTTGTCCCAATGATGAAAGTGAAGAAATGGCGGTTATGGCAATTTTTTGAGTCATTTTTAATGATGGTTATATTTGGCTTTAGTTTATCTTATTTGATTTTTTTGGCCACAAATTACACAGATTAGCACAGATTTTATAATTTTTAAATCCTTTTTAATCTGTTAAACCTGCCTGCCGGCAGGCACGGTCTGTGGCATCAACCCTAAAAATTTAATTACGTGTTTAGGACAATTGCTTTCTTTTTTATTTAATTATCCGAAATCAAACTAAACGATTTCAAGTACTTGCTCGACTGCGGTATAAACCCTGTCAAGTTGCTCGTCAGTTATAATATATGGGGGCAAAATATAAATAATATTTCCAACAGGTCTGAGAATGATGCCGTTATCTATAAAAAATTGATAAAGTTTATTTCTCAAATTTCCATAGTAAGATTCTTCTGTATTTGTTTTTATTTCTAAGGCAAAAATAACGCCCAAAACTCTGGTAGTTTTAATTTTTGGATGATGACAAATTTTGCGTTGAAACGCCAAATGTTTTTTATTGATATGGATAATTGCATTTTGAATTTCAGGTGTTTCCAAAATTGAAATTGCCGATAATGCCGCTGCGCAACCCGTTGGATTTCCCGTGAAAGTGTGTCCGTGAAAGAGTGCTTTGTTTACATCATCATCTAAAAAACCGTCGAAAATTTCTTGTGAGAATGTAGTAACAGCCAATGGAATAGTGCCTCCAGTCAAGGCTTTTGACAAGCACATCATGTCTGGTTGCTCTTGAAGATAATCGCAAGCAAACGTTTTTCCTGTTTTTCCAAAGCCCGTCATTACTTCGTCGGCTATCGTAAAAACTTGATTATTTTTACAAATTTCAATCAATTTATCCAAATAAGTTGCTTTGTACATGACCATTCCTGCCGCGCCTTGCACCAATGGCTCGAAAATGAATGCGGCGAAATTATTGGTTGCGACCAACGATTTTAACTGCTCAAAAACTTGCGTTGCGTTTTCGTCTGTTGGCACAGGAATTCGCACCACATCAATCATCGAACCTTGAAAAGCTTCGGCAAAAAAAGTGATTCCACTTGATGCCATTGCGCCAAAAGTATCGCCATGAAAAGCATTTTCAAATGCTATAATTCGAGTACGTTTTTCTTTTTTATTATAAAAATATTGCAATGCAGCTTTCAAAGCCACTTCAACAGCTGTCGAACCATTGTCAGAAAAAAATATCTTTTTCTGATTATTAGGCAAAATCGAAAGTAATTTTTCTGATAGCAAAACAGCAGGTTTATTGGTGAATCCTCCAAAAAGCACGTGTTCTAAAGTGGTAAGTTGTTTGTAGATGGCATCGGCAATAGTTTTATTAGCATGCCCAAACGGGTTGACCCACCAAGAGGCAATTGCGTCAATATATTCCTTACCATTTTCGTCCCAAAGCAGTGCGCCTTCGCCACGCACAATTGCAGGAAGCAAGCCAACGGTTTTATGTTGTGTGTATGGATGCCAATTGTAAAGTTTATCTTTTTCTGACAGTGTCATTTTCTAAATTTTGTATAGCAAAGGTAAGGGTTTATGTTTTTAAACTTGTATTTTAATGTTTGTCCGTTCGAGCGCAGTCGAGAACTATTATTGCATCTCGACTGCGCTCGATGGGACATAACGCTTCACTTGTGCAAGAATTTTACTTTTAATGTTGTAAGAAATTTAAAATACGGCTTTAACTTTCTAAATTTTGACGCCAATAAAAAAACCAACTATAAAAATGTATAATTGGTTTTATAATAATGATAATTTAACTTTCTCTAAAAAGGCAAATCGTCGTGTTCTTCTTCTTTGAAATCTGGTGCCGGTGGAAAAACTGGCGCAGCTGGTGCCATTGGTGCTTGTTGCGAAGCTGTTGCTTCAGAAGCCATTCTGTCTACTTTCCAACCTTGAATGTCATTAAAATATTTGGTTTCGCCAGCTGGTGAAACCCATTCGCGACCACGTATGTTGATGGAGACTTTCACTTGCTCGCCAATTTTGTAGGCACTTAAAATATCACACTTGTCTTGCACAAAATTGACCAAGATGTGTTGTGGATACTGCTCCTCGGTGCTCACAACCAATTCTCTTTTGCGAAAAGTTGCACTTACTTGTTGCTCTGGGTTGATGACTTTGATTCTTCCTGCTACTTCCATTTTACGTAATTTTTTGGGTTATCTATTTAATCTATTCTCTACTTAATTCGTTCTGCTAACAATAATTTCCAAGCTTCTAAAACCAGGTTTTTGTTGAGGTAATCTTTAGCTTTTTGATGAATTTGAACTTCATCGGCTGTGCTCAAAATTGCTTTTATATCTATGTTTTGATTTACAAAGGTAATAATTTCTTCTGAATTTGGCAAAACAGAAATATTGGCTAACGCTCCAAGATCATTTCCATTGAAAATATTACTTTTTTTAATAAAATTAGGAATCGCATCGACGCCAACGCCGAGTTCAGAGACGGGTTTTGGAATTTCAAATAATCCTTCTTTGGCACGAGAATACCAATTGCCACCCATTCTTGACACTAAATCTATTTTGTTTTGGTCAATGTTTCCGTTTTTGTCTAAAACATTTTCATTGATATGTATTTTTAAAACTTCGCAAATTACTAAATTTCCTGCGCCACCTTCATTTCCAAGACTGATGATTTGGTTTACCCTGCATTCAAATTGTACTGGCGCTTCCGCCACTCTAAAGGGTTTTACGTTCTCAGATGGTAATTGTGTGAAACCCGCTTTTACAAATTCATTTGTGCCTTCTGGATATTCACAGCTTGACAAGGACATCTGTTGCACCATGTCAAAATTCACGATATTAATTACAACTTCTTTAATTTTTTCGACGTTTTCAAGTGTGTGTTTTGTGGTGTTGTCGCGCACACGTCTGGATGGCGAAAAAACCAAAATTGGCGGATTGGCACTAAAAACATTAAAAAAACTAAAAGGCGATAAGTTGGGATTTCCTTTTTCGTCGATTGTGCTTGCAAAGGCAATAGGTCTGGGAGCTACTGCGCCTTGCAAATATCCCTGAAGCTCGGCGGTGGAAATGTTTTTTGGATCTATAGTGAGCATAAAAGTTGTAAGTTTTTGTTAATGCACTCAAATTTAGGCATTGTAGCTGTCTTATTTTTACAAAATCTTATAAAGTATTTCTTTTTTAAAATTTAAGTAAGTTCCCGCGTGAGCGATTGCAGTGGAATCAACCTTCGGCGGACAAGCCCTTTTTGCCGTGGTCATTGCGAGGAACGAAGCAAACCATTGCAAAAAGATTGGGAACGGAAAACACTCCGTCCCGATTTTTATCGGGATCTGGGGAACGTCCAAATAATTTAAATAACTTTTTTCTTGCGAGATTTGTATATAAAATAGCCTAAAACTCCAATCAATAAATAAGGAAATGCCATCAAATAGACAATTCCATCATTGACGGCTGCTGCTTTTTCGCCTCCTTCTTCGGATTCAAGTGCGGCGCGACACATGGCACATTGCGCTTGCGATGCTTGGCTTGTGAGAAACAATATTAATGCAAAAACAATTTTTTTATACATAATATGGAGATATCATCAGGTAAACAATAACGCCCGTTACGGCAACATACAACCAAATTGGGAACGTATATTTCGTGATTTGTTTGTGCTTATCGAATTTTTCGGCAAGCGCACGTACGTATGAGATGAGCACGAGTGGAATGACTGCGACCGATAGGCTGATGTGCGTTAGCAGTATGAAGTAATAAGCAAAGCGAATGTTGCCAACAGCTATTTTTTCGGATACATCCAAAATATCATTATGGTTGCTATCGCCAAATTTTACTGAGAGTGACGTCATGTGATAGGCAACATACATAGCGAGGAACGCAACGGAACAAGCAATTGCTGTTTTCATAAGATTTTCATGCAACTTTCGATTTCCGTTTTTTATAGCAATGACGGCACTGACTAAAAGTATGGCTGTCAGGCCATTGATGGACGCATAAATTGGAGGTAGAAAAGTGAGTGGTTTTACATCATAGCCCAAATCATAAAGCTTAATGTTAAATAATACCACAATAACCAGCGGAATTGCAATTGATAAAATTATGATCCACGGGTTATATGTCTGTTCAATGGTTTTCATTTTGTAATTTATTTTTCTTTTAAAAGTAAAGCAATATCTTCTTTTAGCATTGAGATTCCTTTTGTTTCAAGTCCATCGTAGTAAGCGATTGGATTGCCAAATTCGTCACGGCGACACCTAATGTTTCCTTTTTTGTCCACAAGAGCAAAAAGACCTGAATGCTCAAATCCTTCGGCAATTTTTGGGTTTATAGCTGCATACAAATTAAATCCTTTGTTAGACAAATTCATAATATAGTCTTGATCTCCAGTTAGAAAATGCCAATTTGGATTGGTAATGTTCAGCATGTCAGCATGTTTACGAAGTACTTCGGGCGTGTCGTTTTTTGGATCAATGGAAATTGATGCGATGCCAAAATTGGGTTCATTTTCAAAATGATTTTGAAGATCTACCATGTTTTTGTTCATGATCGGACAAATAGAAGGGCAGGTGCTGAAAAAAAATTCAACCAAAAAAACTTTTCCAAGATAGGAATTGTTGTTGATTGTATTGTTTTTTTGATTGGTAAGACTGAATAACGGTACTTTTGCAACTTTGTAAAGTTCTGATTGGGTGTCATTTTGGTTTATTGGCTTGCCAATTCCATCATTTTGTACTACGGTTCCAGTTTTAATGCGCATGATGATTTTCGGAATGGCATAAATTCCAAATATCAAAACAATAAACGATATCCAAATGTATGATTTGTTTTTCATGTTGAAAATTAATATAGTTACATTAATTAAGTAAAGTCATATTTTTCTAATTATTATAGTAATTTAAATAATTGACCTTAGATAATTTAAGCCAACAAAAGACTTTTAAACTTTCTGACTTTTAAACTTTCGACTTCTATATTCTGCGCTCTGCATTTTTGTTTTTCTTGAGTGCGGCACGATATTCATAAAGCAAAATTTTGAAATCGTCGAGCATAACGTTGCTAAGTTCCGACGGATGGAAGGTGTTGTAGCCCTCATTATATTCTTTTTCACTTGTCACTTTTCTACCGCGTAAATTTCGTTCTTTGTCAATAAGATATACATTTGGCGTACCAAAATCAGCATTGAGTTTGTCTTTTTTTAAACCTAAATTGTTGTAATATTTCTTGATTGTTGCTGTGTCTGCAAAAACAAAATTCCATTGTTTTGTATCAACAATTTTGCCTATTGCTTCGACAGAAGCGGCTGCGTCTTTTTCAGTTCCAAACGGACAAATGTATACAAACTGTAAATCGTTAAATTCATGATATCGTTTGTAAACTTTCATATTTAACGTATAGATGTTGCCACGATTTTTCTGAAATTCGCTTCCGCCAAAACCAAGGATTGTGATTTTATTTTGAAGTTTAATCGTATCGCCACGCAAGGATTTCCAAGCGCCAAATTCAGCAATATTTTTTGTTAGAGTCGGAATTTTTGTAAAACTGTTTACGCCCGACGCAAAAAACAGATAGGCAACAATTGGCAATACAAAAAGCACAAAGAGGACTATATTTTTTTTCATTATTTAAATTTTAGGCATAAAACATCAAAAGACACTGAATTTCACGACCAATTATGCGAAATAAATTTAATTTATTCTTAAATTTTTCAAACAAAGATAAAAAAAAGGTGCGCCATGCACACCTAAATTTTAATCAATATATTGTTAAAAATTCCATTTTATAGTGGAGTTTTTAAAGACTTCAAAGATATAATCTGCTTCTAAAAGTAGGATAAATAATAGATACAGCACCAAAAAAATCACGGGCATCACTACTGCCCAACGCAAAGCTGGTTTTTCGCCTTCCATGTGCATAAACGCCCAGACGATATAGTAGGCTTTATATAATGTCAATGCATAGAAAATCCAGTTCAGCAAGTTCATGCTTAGAAAAGTATTGTCAATCAGAAAATGAGGTTTAACGATACCAAGTGCAACTTCAACCGTTGTTACAACCGATAATAAAATAAATACATTCCAAATTCTTTTGGTATTAGAAACGTGTTCGTGAGCCATAATTTATACGTTTATGAAATTTTTTAATTATACTAAGTAGAAAACTGTGAAAACAAAAACCCAAACTAAATCTACAAAGTGCCAATAAAGTCCTACTTTTTCAACCATTTCGTAGTTTCTACGCTTTTCGTATGTCCCAACTATAACATTTAAAAATATGATAATGTTTATGATTACACCCGAAAACACGTGAAATCCGTGGAAACCTGTAATAAAGAAAAAGAAATCGGCAAAAAGTTTGCTACCATATTCATTATGTTTTAGGTTTGCACCCTCCACAACATACGCGGCATTCGCTAACATTTCTTCTGAATGTGCTCGTGTTAAGACGGTTTTCTTTTTATTTTCACTCAATTCGTGATTGATTGTTTTGTCTTTTTTAGAGTCCGCATTGTCCTTATATAACACTTCTGTTCTTAGTAAAAGATTCGGATTTGCTTTGAAAGATGCTTGAACATCCGCAACCGAATATGTTGTTAAAGCATCACCCGACATAAACCATTTGCCATCGTTGGCATTAAGTTGCTCTCGTTCACTTGGAAGTTTTTTGACGAAATCTTCCATTTTAACCCGTTCTCCTTTATTGTCTACAAATTGAAGCAAACTGCCTCCTTTTGTTTCGATAGCACCATATTCTCCCTTGATGAAGTTTTTCCATTCCCAAGCTTGCGATCCAACAAATATCATTCCTCCAATAATAGTGAGAAACATATAGAAAGCAACCTTTTGTTTTTGCAACTGATGTCCAGCGTCAACGGCCAAAACCATTGTTACGGATGAAAATATCAAAATAAAAGTCATTAAGGCGACATAGTACATCGGTGCTTCAACACCATGAAAAAACGGAAAGTGTGTAAAAACTTCGTCTGCTAACGGCCATGTTTCTATGAATTTGAATCGCGAAAATCCGTAGGCTGCTAAAAAACCAGAGAAAGTCAAGGCATCTGACAAGATAAAAAACCACATCATCAACTTGCCATAATTTGCCCCTAAAGGTTCCGCTGAGCCACCGCCCCAAGCATTTTCTTCACTATTTATTGTTTGTTCCATAGAAGTATTGTCGTTAAAAGTGTACAAATTTACAATTTTTTCTTATTTAAATAAAAACAAAAATAAAAATAAATACAACCATAAAAAATCTAAGAAATGCCAAAATATACCGCCTAATTCAAGACCTAAAGATTCTTGAGAATTATATTTTTGTTTGAAATGATTATAAATTACAACAACCAAAGCAATAAGTCCACCAAACAAGTGCAAGAGGTGCATAAACACGAGCACAAACAGAAACGATGAGTTGACGTTCGCCGTTGGTCCTGTTGGAAAAAACCCTTGACTGATTAAAATTCCAAACCCTTGAACTTGGAAAAATACAAACGCAATTCCGAGTGCAAGTGTAAGCAGTAAATAGGTTGTAGTTTGCGAACGATTGTCGGTTTTTATGGCTTTTTTTGCCATCATAAATGTAAGGCTACTAATCAGAATCACCGCTGTGCTGATCCAAAATGCCATTGGAAGCGCAATTGGTTTCCAGTCTGGTCTGGATTTACTAACGATAAAAGCACTCGTCAGGCCTGCAAAAACCATAATAAAACTCATCATGGCAAACCATAAAAGCATTTTTTTGGTTTTTATATTTCGATCTTTTTGTTCTTGAATTGTCATCATGGTCTTATAAATTTATCTGCGATGAATATAATTTGTAAAAAAGTTATGTAGCCAACGCTTACCAACATAAGTTTTTTGGCGGAAGCTGTTGTTTTCAATTTATAAAGTTTTACTGCAAAATATAGCATCCATAATCCTAAAACAAAAACCAAAACACCCGCAATTGGAGATAGAAATAGTTGACCTGTATAACCTAAAACTGGCAAAACAGAAGTTGCAATAAGCCAAACCGTGTATAAAATGGTTTGCAGTGCGGTTGAATTGTCTTTTTTGCCTGTCGGAAGCATAAAAAAACCAGCCTTTTGATAATCATCATACAAAAACCAACCAATCGCCCAAAAATGTGGAAATTGCCAAAAAAATTGGATTAAAAATAGTGTGCCAGCTTCAATTCCAAAATTTCCGGTGGCGGCAACCCAACCGAGCATAAACGGAATGGCTCCTGGAATGGCTCCAACAAAAACTGATAGTGGCGTTATGGTTTTTATCGGCGTATAGCAACAAACATATAAAAAAATTGAAACTGCACCGAACATGGCTGTTTTTTCGTTAATAAGATACAATAAAACAATGCCAATGAATGTAAGTGAGAATGCAATAACAAGCGCCCAACTTTCAGACATTCTGCCCGCAGGAACAGGGCGATTTTTTGTTCGATCCATCAACGCGTCAAGGTCTTTTTCAATAACTTGGTTGAATGCGTTTGAGGCACCAACCATACAATATCCACCAATAATAAGGTAAGTTAGCGTTTGAAAACTAAACGGAAATTCATTGCTAAAACCCAATAAATATCCTGCAAGGGACGAAAACAGAACACTTATTGCAAGACCAGCTTTTGTGATTTGCTTAAAATCGAAAAAAATTCGACCAACATAAGATTGAGGAATGGCTTTGATCAAAACTACTATTTGAAATTTTCTGCAAAGATACGCATAAGATTGCCATTTTATGAATCAGAAATTCGAGTTTTTTTGATGCAACAATAGTTAATGTTTTGTTTCAATTTTAATGTTTTTTGATTTTTCTAAACAAGTTAAAAATTGAAATTTTAGGCTGTGGTCTTTAAAGTGTGTTTAATTTAAACCACATAGAAATTCAGCTTCAAACCTAAAACACATTATAATTTTATAGGCATCTTATTTAAAAATAGACAACTAATGTTTTCTTAAATCGAGCAAAGCGTCTTTTTTTCTGTAGTTCGATGTGGTTTCAAATACATTAATTGGACTATAGCCAAATTTTATAAAAATTATATTGACCTTTTTTCATTTTTATAAATTAAAGGCATAGACCCATATTATATTTTAATAATCTAAATAAAAATTAAAAACATCGGTTCTAAATCCTAACGAAAACCAGGTGGTATTGTCAGCAATCGTTGTTGCAGTGTCCAAAGTTGGTTTGAAATCTCTGTAAAGCAACTGTCCAAATATTTTCAAATTCGTAGTTGGATTTAAAAGGTATCCAGCTTGCAGTTCTGCAATGAAAATATTTGTTTTGTTGCCCTGACCCACCAATACGTTTTTGTCTGATGAACGGTTTTCATTATAGTTTTTGTAGATGTTAGCGCCATAATTTTGCCCCGTTGCAGTATCATTAAAATCAAATCCTCTACTGCCATAAGTGATTTTTGCATCGGCGTAAAGCCTGTCTTTTCTGTAACGGCCAATGGCGATAAATTCTTCAAAATTTGCGCCCCATTGGTGTCCGATGCTTTGGTTATTATGTCCATAATTAGTGCGCGGATCTGAGTGAGAATACACATATGGGCGCACTCGATTATATTCTAATTGAAGTGTCAGATTGTCGATTTTAAATGCATTGTAATATTTTGCGCCGATCTGATATCCAAATTTGTTCTTCCAACTTTTCTCACCTGCAGTTATGTCGGCAACAGAAAATTCGTCTAAAATAAACTGAGAATAAATGTTGATTTGATTGTTGATTTTATATTTAGCCGTTGCGCCAAGCACCGCATTTCCTGTTCTTGCTGACGAAGTGAATTCCACAGTTCGGTAGAAAATTATTGGATTTACAAAATTAAAATCAAAACCTCGGTTGTTGGTATTGGTCCAAATCACGGATTCAAAAACGCCAATATTCAAACGGTTTGTAGCGTTCCAACTCAGATAGTGATTTGCCATGAATTTAGAAGAATAAGTTCGTTCCAATGTAGCCTCGGGGCGAACGTCTTTCAGCCACATATAGGTGTTGGTGTATTTAATTTTCCAAAAAGTGGTGTTAATTTTGACAAAAGGGTAGGGACTTGCACCATCACTAAGCAACAAAGATCGATAACCATCACCGATAAAGTTTCGACCGTATCCCAATTGAAGGTTTATAAATCTGCTCGGCGTGTAAGTCAAATTGGCTTCCGCGGATGGAAAATCGAATTTTGTGGTGCCAAAATCTTTTGCAATTCCAATTCCTGGAATAATTGCTGGATTGCCGCCCGCAGGTTTTATAGATTGTGCATATCGGTTAAAATAGTCAGCAAAAATGCCTTGACTTTCAAAGATTGTGGTAGAAAAATTTAGTTGTTCGCCAAGTCCGCCTTGAATTTGAACGGCGCGCGTGTTTTGCCACGTGTTGTTTGATTGGTTGTTGGATTGACTGCTTCCAATCTGCAAATCTGCTATAGGATTAAATGTAAACCAATATCCTTCGCCTTGAATTTCAACCATATTCTCATTGAAAAATTTGCGTCCCCACCAGCCTTTTTTACTAAGATTTAGTTTGTCATTTTCGGCTTTTAAATCATAATATCTGGATATTTCTGAATAGTTGTAAGGTTTTGAACCGGTGTGGTTGTTGCTTCCAACACGGTTTGTAGCTTCGTCGAATCGAGAATAGTTGTTGTGCGAAAACGGAATGTTTAGTCGACTTTTATAAATACTATGATCAAATTTTTTATAAACAATGCTGTCCAATTCATTTAGTTTCGCAGTTGTTTTTATGGTAGAATTGTTGCTACTATTGTCTTGGTCAACAAACGAATTTTCTGGATTTTGAAGAGGTATTAGAATTTTTAAACTATATCTGGTGTAAACAGGCTTTGCGTTGTGCGTTGCTGGTGTTATTGTTGGCAACATCGCAAAAACCCGTTGTGTTTCTGCGATTAGTTCAGGATAAACGGCATCAATGTTTTGAATTTGAAAACTTCCTTTGTCGGATACTTCAAAAAGTACAAAAACAGTTCCTTTATAGTTATTTTTTATAGTTGTCTCGCCTACTTTGAAATTTTCAAAAACCAAAGTTTGCAGTTGTGTGTTGAAACAATTTTCTAAAAGTTTACCTGACTGGTTGCTGCAGTTCGCAAATCGCGGAAATTCTTCTGAAGATGGTTGTGCGTAAATAATATTTATAAGAAGTAGAAATATAGCGTAAAAAAAAATTTTCATACATCAGTGTTTTTAAAAAAACCATCCTATTAAAAAGTTCAAAAATAGAATAAAATTCATTGGATTAAGAATGACCGCAATTTATTTTAAACAAAATTTTTGGTGGTGTATATTAAGGTATAAAAAATAATTTAAATTTTAATCTTCAACCACAAATCTTCTGTCTGATTCCATAACGGTGCCACATTTTTCGCAGCAACGCAAAGATTCTGAATTGTAGAAATGTTTGAAATGTGGTAAAAAATCAGTTTCAATATTGTTTAGTTCAAAATAAACTTCATGCAGTTTGTTGTTGCAATTATCGCAAAACCAAAGTAGTCCGTCGGTATAGTTTTGTCCAGCACGCTTGCGTTCGATCACCAATCCAATGGAACCAGCAGATCTTACGGGTGAATGTGGCACGCCAGCCGGGTGCAAATACATGTCGCCTGGCTCAAGTTTCATTTCAACCTTGTTGCCATCTTCTTGGACAAAAACAGTAATATGTCCTTCAAGTTGATAAAAAAGTTCTTCGGTTTGGTTGAAATGATAGTCTTTTCGCGCGTTTGGACCCGCAACAATCATAACGATGTAGTCCCCAGAATCAACATAAAGATTTTTGTTTCCAACGGGTGGTTTCAGCAAGTGTCTGTTATTTTCAATCCACTTGGAAAGATTAAATGGTTTTGAAATGGACATAGAAATTTATTTTTAAAGCAATTAATGTCAAATTAAATTAGTGCATGACTTACAAAAATAATTATTTTTTTGGATCATATTACTGTAGATTAGTCTATAAATTAATAAACATTTTTCTTCGCAAACAGCTTTATTAATTTAAAAGTAAATATATTGAATAAACAAACACGCATTGAAAAAAAATGCTGCGGATTATTCATTACAAAACCTGTTTTATCAAGTAGCAAAAAACAGGAAAATGATCACTATAACCGGGTGTCACGCTGTTGTTTCGCAATCCATATCCTTTATATTGACCGTCAGGTTGAATCATAAATGGTTTATTGTAAATGCCTGCTTTCCAAAAATGATAGGTTGAATAATCTTCTCGAATAAGCGGTTCGGTCATAATCATTTGGTCAAAAATATCCCAAGCATCACGATATGCCAACGTTCCAAATCCCTTATTTGCCATGCCTTCCATCGGGTTAAACATTCCCATTACAGGCACATCTTTTTTCACGCCTTTAGTTTTCAGAATTTTCTTTAAACTGTTGTTAAATGGCCCATCGTTGAGGTCGCCCATCGTTATAACTTTAGCGTTTTTGTTAATGCGTTGCAGGGAATCAATAATTTTTACGTTCAACTTTGCGGCAATTTCGCGGAGTGGACTACTGATCGCTTCTCCGCCTCGTCTTGATGGCCAGTGGTTTACAATGAAATGCATCTCTTCGTTATCAAGCAAACCACTAAGTAAAATTTGGTCTCGCGTATGTATGCGTTTCGACACATTGTCAACCTCAATTTTATCGTCCAGCGACATGTCTCCATCGTCTTTGTTGGTTTTTGTTACTTTTGTGTCACTTTCATAGATATAAAGGGGAATGTTTATGGAACTTGTTGGTTTAAAATGCTTTTTCTGATATAAAAAGGCACAATCAATGCCGCGTTTGTCAGGCGAATCATAATGAATAATCCCATAATCTTTTGCAATAATTTGCGGATCCTTTACCAAATCTTCCAAAACTTTTCTGTTTTCAATTTCAGATAAGCCAATGACGGTTGGTGAATTTGGATTTTCTGTTGATCCAAGCTGTGCAATAACTTTCGCAATATTGCTTACTTTTTTTAGATAATATTTTTTTGAATAAACCCATTCGTCGTCTCTCGTAATAGGGTCGTTTATAGTATCGTAGAAATTCTCAATATTATAAAACGCAACAGTATGAACAATAAATTTTTTTGCTTGCGAGTTTGCGCTAAAAACTGATAAAAAACTAATAAAAAGCAAAATGGATTTAAAAATTCGCATACAAGACATATTAAATAATTATGAAGTTTAACATAAACTTAAGAGCAAAAGTAAATAATATTAATTAAACAATTACATTTACACTCGTTAAGAAATAAATAAGAATAAACAATAATGCTACTTTCGTTTCTTATTTATAGGTACGAAAATTTGCTTTTTATGTTTAAACAAAATTTATTAAATCATTAGGATGATTCAAAATCAAAAGTGATTTATCTTTAATATTCTGTAAAAACCATTATTATAAATTTCAATTCATGAAGAAAATTATTATTAGCCTTTTGCTTATTATGCAATTTGTAACGGGTTGGTCTCAGCAGGTTTCAAAAATCTCAGGAAAGGTTGTGGATTCAAAAACGCAAAAACCGCTGGTTAATGTCGTGATTTCTATTGAAAATGCAAATGTTACTGTATTGACGGACGAAAGTGGGATTTTTACTATTGAGAACGCTGTAAAAGGGGCACAGTTATTAAAGATCACAAGCACTGGCTATACGCAACAGATTATTGCAGTTGAAGTTATTTATGGTCAAACAACAGAAGTTGGCACCATTGCATTTGAGGAAAATCAGCAAGAGTTAGAACAGCAACTAAGCCTTATCACAATCACTGAAAATGATTTAGGCGATGATAATTCTGGTTCGGAAAATACCTCTGGAATGTTGCAAGCGAGTCGCGATGCTTTTCAACAATCGGCTGCATTCAATTGGGGTCAAGCCCGATTTAGAATGCGAGGGTTGGATAATGAATATGGCAATATTTTGATAAATGGCGTTACGATGAACAAAATTCTTGACGGAAGGCCACAGTTTGGAAATTGGGGCGGATTGAATGATGCCACACGAAATCAAGAATTCACCAATGGATCATCACCAAATGATTATATATTTGAAGGCATTCTTGGAACGCAGGAAATAAACACACGCGCATCACTCTATCGCAAAGGATCGCGAATTTCTTTTTCAGGCACAAACACAAATTATAATTTCCGAACAATGGCAACGCATGTTTCTGGAATGAACAAAGATGGTTGGGCTTTTGTGGTTTCTGCAGCTCGCAGATGGGCGCAAGAAGGTTATTTTGACGGAACGGATTATGCAGCTAATTCATTTTTTGCAAGTGTAGAAAAAAGAATAAACGACAATCATTCGTTGAATTTTACTTCAATTTATGCTCAAAACAAACGCGGAAAAAACTCACCAAATTCTGATGAGGTAGTTAATTTGGTTGGCATGAATTACAACTCGTATTGGGGTGAACAAGATGGACGAAAGCGCAATTCTCGGGTTCGAAATTTAGAAGAACCGATGTTTATGTTAGAGCATTTTTGGAAACTGAGCGATAGAACCAAAATCAATACAACTGTAATGTATCAGCTTGGACAAATTGGAAATAGCCGCTTAGATTTTCAAGGTGTGGACAATCCAGATCCAACATACTACAGAAAACTACCAAGCTATTTCACATCTTTGTATAATCAAGACACAAATGCGTTTGAAGGAAATTTGCCAGCAAACATTGCATTGGCTAACGGCACACGAGACCGATTTGTTGCAAATCCGCAAATAGATTGGAACCTTCTATACAATCAAAATAAAGCATCTGTTGCAGGAAATAGTCTTGTGGTTTTATATGAAGACCGCGTTGATGACAAGCTTTGGGTTGCCAATTCGGTATTAACAACACAACTTTCTGACAATGTTTTGATGCATGCCGGTGGCTCTTTTAGAAAATTAGAATCTTCAAATTTTCAGAATTTGCAGGATTTGCTGGGCGGACAATTTTATAGAGATATTGATCCCTTTGGAACGTCGTTCAACCAACAACAATCAGATCTAAACAACATTGGCAGAAACGTTGTGGTTGGCGACAAATATGGGTATAACTATAATTTGTATGCAAACGTTTTGGATGTTTTCACACAATTTAAATTTAACTATAGTAAGGTAGATTTTTATTTAGCTCAAAATTTCACGCGTTCTGAATATCAAAGGGAAGGATTATATAAAAATGGGTATTATCCAACCAATTCTTTCGGAAAAAGTGCAAAATCAACTTTTGAAGGTTTTGGGTTTAAAGGAGGAATGACTTATAAAATTACGGGTCGCCAATTCATTTCAGCCAATGGTTTATACCAATCAAAGTCCCCTGCAATGCGAAATGTTTTTCCAAATGCGCGCATAAACAACAATGCAACAATTGACATTGCTAATGAAAATGTGGGTAGTGCGGATATTAGTTACGTAATAAATGCGCCAAGATTTAAAGGACGTTTAACAGCTTATGCATCTAAAGTTAGAAATGCAACTCGAACCACTTTCTTTTTTGCAGATGGTGTCGGAATAGATGACAACGACCCAACTACGGACGATACTGGAGGCGATTTCCTTGCTGAAACCATCACGGGTTTAGACAAAAAAAACATTGGCGCAGAACTCGGTTTGGAATATCAAATTACTTCTACCATCAAAGCAATTGCAACAGCTGCTTACGGCGAGTTTACTTTTGATAGCAATCCAAATGCTTCATACACACAAGATTCGCAAGCTACGTTAACGAAAGTAAACCCAATCATAAATCTTGGAACATCCAACATGAAAGGCTATAAGCAAGGTGGAACGCCACAACAAGCCGTTTCATTAGGAATTGAATATCGCGATCCAAAATTTTGGTGGATTGGCGCAAATGTAAATTATCTTGGCGCAAACTATGTTGATGTTGCACCCATATTAAGAACTGCAAATTTCTTTGTTAATACTGATATAGGAAACGGCATTCCATTTCCAGAGGCTACTCCAGAACGCGCCAGACTGCTTTTGAAGCAAGAAAAACTGAATAGTTTCTCACTTTTAAACCTAATAGGAGGAAAATCTTGGCGCATTAGCGGAAAAACAATTGGATTTTTTGCTTCGGTAAACAATGTTTTGGACACCAAATATAAAACAGGCGGTTTTGAGCAGGCAAGAAATGCAAATTTCAGACAGTTGAACAACGATTTTGAAAGTGGCACGCCGCCATTTGCGCCAAGATATTTCTATGGTTTTGGACGCACCTATTTTGTAAATTTATATCTTAATTTTTAAAATTATGAAAAAACATATATTCCTATTAACAATTTTCGCTTCTTTGATTTTAGGTTGCACTAAAGATGGCGAAACCACTTTGCAACCATACAATAAAATTATTTTTAGCGAAAAATTTGACGATGCCAAAGAAGACATTCCAGCGACTCCGTTCAACATTCCAGGTTGGATCACTTTTGCGCAAGCAGGCACAAAGGTTTGGTCTGAACAGCAATTTAGGGACACGCGCTATGTGGAATTTAGCTCTTTTGGATCGGGGCAATTAGTAAATATTGGGTGGTTGATTTCGCCACAAATTGATATGGATAAGCAAGAAGGAGAGGTATTGACTTTTGAGGCCGCACAAAGCTTTCTTATTTCACGTTCAAATTCTTTAGAAATTTTAGTTTCTACAAATTTTGACGGAACAAATGTTAGCGCTGCTGATTGGGTTTTAGTACCTGCTACTATTCCCGTTCCTGAAACTCCAAGATTTACATTTATTTCTTCTGGAATTATAGATTTATCAAAATTTAAAGGCAAATTAAATTTTGCTTTTAGAGTAAAAGGTTCAGGAACAGAATCCACGTTGCGCGGCACGTACCAAGTGGATAATATATTGATGTTTTATAAAGTCCAAGAATAATAAAAAAAAACAATATGAAATTAGACATTTTGAAATCAATAATTTTCACTGGAATATTGTCGTTGTTGCTTTCTTGCGTAAACGATGATAAATATACCGATGAAGGAATTGCCGTAAAAACATACGAACTTGTTGCAAATAAAACCGTTGCACAAATTATTACATCATCGTCAGCAACAACAACGCCAACTGCTTATATCAATGATGATATTATTGAAGCATATGTTACTTCAAGCGACGAAACTGGAAATTTTTTTACAACAATTTGTTTTCAATCGCTTTCCGTTGGTGGCGCAAAACCTTTGGGATTCAGTGTTTCTGCCGATTTTAAATCTTTCGGACACGGATTCACGCCTGGCAGAAAAGTGTATATTAAACTCAAGGGTTTATATTATGCTCAAGTAGATGGCGCGTTAAAGCTTGGTGTGCTCTACGAAGGTGGCATTGGCAGGATATCAGCTCCAGATTGGAATAAATTTTTGTTTCCGTCAGCAACAATTGTTCCCGAAAGTCAGTTAATAACCACAACAACGGTTGCTTTATTAAACGATAATTCAAATTTAAATATTCTTACAGAAATTGAGAATGTGCAATTTGGTGACAACGCAATAATTAGATCACTTTACACAGACGATTTTATTAATTTAGGCGGTGCTACAAACCACGTGATTGTTAATGTAAATTCAGCAGCCAGCAGTATTTTAAGAACCAGTAGTTTTTCAACATTTGCACGAACACAAGTGCCTTCAGGACGCGGAAAAATACGCGGAGTGCTTACCAAATTTGGTACGGGTTTTCAATTTTACATCCGAACTCTTGAAGACTTTAAACTAACAAATGCTCGAGCATATTCGTTTTTATCGTCTGTAAACGAGGGTTTTGAAAGTTTCGCAACGAATCAAAAAATCTTTCCAAATTATTTGAACTTTTCAGCGGTAGGCACAAAAGATTGGCAAGTTAGAACAGGTAGATTCCTTGAAATGTCTGCGTTTGGTGGCGTCGTTCAAAAAAGCAAAAGCTATTTTATGGTTCCCGTAAACATGGCAACTGCAAGCACATTTACATTCCAAATTAACATTGCATTTGGCACGAACGGAAGGGGTTTGAGAATTTACAGAACAACAGATTATATTCCAGGAACGAAAATCTCAAACGCTACCCTGATTGACATTTCGAGTAATTTTAATTTTCCAGCTAATGAAACAGCAGGTTTCATTAATGCGGGCATTTATAATATTCCTTCGAATGTTACAGAAAATGGTTTTTTTGTGTTCGAATATGAAGGATCAAATGTACCAACCGATTTAGTAGTTACTACCAGAATTCAAATTGATAATATAATAATTAATTAAAATTTGATATTAACATATCTGTTTTTCACAGAAAATAATTATTAAAAAAAAAGCTTACTACCTTATTTATTATACCAATTCCAATCCAGCAAATCTTTCATTCACCTCGTCAAAAGTGTCGAAAATAAATTGCGGTTCTTCGCTTGAAACCATTTTCATTCGCAAATCCTTGAAGTTTGGAATGCCTTTAAAATAATTGGTGTAGTGTCTGCGCGTTTCAAGAATGCCAAGTTTTTCGCCTTTCCAATCCATTGCCCACTGCAAATGATTACGCGCGGCTTCAACTCTGTCTGAAATTGTGGGAAGTGGCAAATGCGTTCCTGTTGCAAAAAAATGTTTTATTTCATCAAAAATCCATGGATATCCGATTGCGGCACGTCCAATCATGATGCCGTCAACGCCATATTCGTTTTTGAATTGCAATGCTTTTTCTGGACTGTCAATGTCGCCATTTCCAAAAATTGGCATCGTAATTCTTTGATTGTTTTTTACACGTGCAATGTGCGACCAATCGGAATGACCTTTATACATTTGAGCTCGCGTGCGCCCGTGAATCGATAGCGCAGCAACGCCAATATCTTGCAAACGTTCAGCAACTTCATCGATGTTTATGGAATTTTCGTCCCAACCCAAACGCGTTTTTACGGTTACGGGCAAATGCGTACTTCGGATAACTGCTTTTGTCAACCGAATCATCAAATCTATATCTTTCAAAACACCCGCGCCTGCGCCTTTGCAAACCACTTTTTTTACAGGACAACCAAAATTGATATCAATCAAATCTGGATTTACGGTCGAGACAATTTCTGCCGACAACGCCATGGCATCTTCATCGCCACCAAAAATTTGAATACCAACGGGTCGTTCATAATCAAAAATATCGAGCTTTTGTCGGCTTTTTATCGCATCACGAATCAATCCTTCTGAGGAAATAAATTCAGAATACATCAAATCGGCGCCATGCTGCTTGCATAAACGTCGAAATGGCGGATCGCTGACGTCTTCCATTGGCGCGAGAAGCAATGGAAAATCAGGAAGGGTAATATTTGGTCCGATTTTTATCAATGTGGGATATTTTTATGCAAAGATAAGAAAGAATAATGCCATTAGTTTTAGATTTGAAATATTCACAATTTACAACCTTCTAATTCTAATATTTTTTGTAGTGATTACGATGAAAGAATGTTGAACAATAGTATGGTTTTGAAGAAATTTTAAAAGAATAGCACTTATAATTTTCATGTCTACATAATGATAACTCAAAAAAATAACACTCACTTGATTTTGCTTGTATGCAAATATTAAATCTCCAAAATCTTTATCTTCTGTTAATATAATTTTAGGTGGATTTTGAGCCATTTTAATAATATCAATATCTGAAATTCCTCTGTGATTTTCAAATATTGAAATGGTTTCAATGTTATTTTCAAACAACATTTCAATTATTGGCAAAGGAATATTTTCGTCAGCGATTAACATTTAGACGTCTAAAAGCTCCTCGTTGCTAATTATTGTTGCAGCATAATCCAATGCAGCAAATATTTGTATTGTTGTAATTTGTGGATATATTTTTAATAAGTCGGCTACGGACGCGCCTTCCGATAATTTTTTCAGAATTAGTTCAACAGTAATTCTTGTTCCGTTTATAGTAGGTTTACCATTCATGATGGCAAGGTTTCTTACAATAACATCTTGTTTAGCATTCATAATAAAATATTTATAGTGCAAATATACCTACGTTTGGTACGAATTGCAAATATTGGAACGGTTATTAAATTTATGAATTACAAACTTTTTTTCTCTGTCAAATATTTCCAATATCGTTTTGGAACGTGTTGCACGTGAAGCTTCATGTTTTTTCGCTCCTTAATATTGGTATGATCAAAATATTCCCACCACAGTTTTTGATACTGAATTTCGGTATCAGAAAAGACTTGATTGGTTTTATCGTCAAGCGATTTTATGTCTAAATCCATTGATATAATTTCGGCTTCATTCAAATCATAATAAACGCCATATTTCCGACGTAAATCATAAATTATCCATTTTTGGTCTTGGTATCGGTTTTTGAAATGTCGAATAATCAATGTCAAAACATCAAAATCAGGATCAATTTTAGCAAAATAAATGCCGTCTTTTAGTTGTTCAAACCTAATGAAAGCTTCCATTCTGTGCTTCTCGCGACCAACACTTTTGCATAGTTTTGATGCTTCTAAAACATATTGATTAGAAAAATCTTTCATGATATTAACCGTAGGATTTTTTACAGAATAATCAATTACTTGAAACAATAAATCTTCAACACCAACCGTTTCTGATAAAAAAGAGTAAATAGTATTACGAATGCCGTCGGCACCAATTTGCAATTGTAGTTTATTAATTACACGATCAGATTTTGAAATATCGGTAATAATTTCAATAGATGCTACAAACAAATTTTGCTGCGCGTCGCTGTTTTTTATAATTTTTGGATTGGTATATTTGAATTCATAAATCTCAAAAACGGTGGTGAGAAAACCCTCAAATGTACTATCGTAGGAAAGTAGTGTCATTGAGCAATGAGGTTTGATTGTCGAAAGGTTTTTCGAATTTCGATTTGGTGTCGGATAAAATAATTTCTTTAAGATTCAAGGCATTCAAAAATTTAAGATGTGCATTTTCATTGCTAACAGAAATAAAGTATCGGGCACGATTTACAGAAACACCAATTTTTTTGAGATGTTCTAACGTCAGATTTGTAAAACGTCTGGCTTGAACAATTTTATGTGCCGATTTGACACCAATTCCTGGCACGCGCAAAATCATTTCAAGCGTTGCATTCTGAATAATTACCGGAAATTGTGTGATGTGTCTGAGCGCCCAACCCATTTTCGGGTCGACTTCTAAATCAAGAAAAGGATTGTTTTTCTCGAGAATTTCGTCGGCCTTGAAACCATAAAAACGCATTAACCAGTCGGCTTGATACAGTCTGTTTTCTCGAATGAGCGGCACTTGAGATCCAATCGCTGGCAGTCGCGCATCGTTTGAAACTGGAACATATCCCGAATAATAAACCCGTTTCATGTTGAATTTATCATAAAAATGATCGGCAACTTTTATAATCTGAAAATCATTTTCTGAAGTTGCGCCGACAATCATTTGCGTGCTTTGGCCTGCGGGAGCAAATTTAGGCACTTTTTTGAATTTTTTCTTTTCTTCCTTATATTGTATGAGTTCGTTTTTGACAAAAGTCATCGGCTTTATCATTTGCTGATGGTCTTTATCTGGCGCCAATAATTTGAGACCCGATTCGGTCGGAATTTCTAAGTTCATACTCAACCTGTCGGCATAAAGTCCGGCTTCGCGCATGAGTTCGTCTGACGCGCCAGGTATGCTTTTCAGGTGAATGTAACCGTTAAAATTATGTTCCAATCGCAATTTTTTCGCCACACGAACGAGGCGTTCCATGGTATAATCGGCGTTTTTAAAAATCCCTGAACTCAAAAATAAACCTTCGATATAGTTTCTACGATAAAAATTTATGGTCAAATCCACAACTTCGTCAACCGTGAAAGCTGCGCGCGTAATGTCGTTGCTTTTGCGAGTCACACAATAGGCACAATCATAAATGCAAAAATTGGTCAATAAAATTTTGAGTAACGATACGCATCGACCATCTTCGGTGTAGGTATGGCAAATTCCTGTGGAAGATGAATCGCCAAGTCCTTTATTCTTGTTGGTTCGATTGCCACCACTTGACGAACACGACACATCATATTTGGCGGCGTCGGCAAGAATTTCAAGTTTGTCTTTGAGTTTATCGTAGTTCAAGTGGAAATAAATTTTGAAAAAGAAAATAAATTTACACAAATTATGCCAAAGAGATGCTTTTTGAAAGATATTAATATGGAAAATCTTACTTACATATTTCAGAAAATTATTTGAAATCATTTCCCACTTTCATAAAACAACAACATCAACCACGATGTTGCAACTTGGTCCAATGGAGCCGCAACTTATTCTTGGCAGAAAATATGCTTGGCGCGTAAAAGCCGTAAACCAACCAGGCTTTGGCGAAGATGCAGTTTTTAACAACAATGGTTATTCAGAAATTTATGATTTTGTTTATGCGGGAAATTGCGTAGCACCAACATTATTAAGTTCAATGTCGTTATCTGCAACGCAATCCAATATAGGTTGGCAACCCAACCCCGACAATTTGGGCTACAGAGTCGAATATCGAAAATTGAACACCACCAACTGGTTTGAAACCGCACATTTCAACAACGAAGCCAAACTTTTTGCCTTAGAACCATCTGCTACCTACGAGTTTCGTGTGGCCGCACTTTGCGCTGGTGATCAAACCACCTATTCAGAAATTAATCAGTTTACGCAACCCGTGAAAGATGAAGTTGCCATCAATTGCGGTTTTAGACCAACAATAGATTTGTCCAACCAAACGCTGTTTACCGCCGCCATGCCACAAGACCAAGTTTTTATGGCTGGCGATTTTCCCATTCAAGTAACCGAAGTTTCGGGCACCACCACCTACACGGGCAAAGGCTGGACAAAATTGCCCTATTTTTCATTAGTAAAAATAGAAGTCGAATTTAAAGATATCAAAATCAACACCAATATGTCGTTGGTCGATGGCGTTGTAAAAGCCGTTTACGATCCCAATTGGTCGAATATAGTAAATGTCGGAGGCGTGTTTGATGCAGCCGAAAATCTTGGTGACTTGTTTTCTCCCGATACCGACGAGCATAGCTACCAACTAAATTTTGACATCATAAGCGCCACAGGCATAACTGTCACAGACACCAGCATAGTGGTGCAAGGCGCGAACGGAACACCTGTAACGATCGACCGCGACCTTGGCGAAAGCGTAATCATTAGAGATAGTACTGGAGAAGTTTATGGCATAGGACCAAACTCAGGCGCTGTTGCCGTTCGCTTAGAACCTGGCATTGGACTCATCACCAGCAACAACACAGCAGGCATTAACAGCAGTGGCAATGTCACGGCATTCAACCACACCAAAGCCAAAGTAACATTTAAAAGAAGTTCAGCCAGCAAATTTGCCGATGATGAAATGCCAACTGGCGTAAACCCAAAAATCATTGCCAAATACAAAAAGGTAAGCGACTATAACTACTACTACAAAGGCGCTGCAAACAACGGAAAAGCCACCCGAAGCACAGAGTTTATAGATGCCGAAATAGAAATTTTTAACAATGCGCTAACCGTTGATAAAATTTCATTCAACATCAAGGGCGCTGCTGCAAAACCTGTTGGAACACCACGAACGGTAGGCAACAAAGTTACGCTCACGCTCGAAGTGCCAGTTTTTGAAACTGTCAAAGAATTGGAGTTGATGGCAATTGTTGGTGCCGTGTCTGCCAGTGATAAAAGAACGGTGGTTGGTGCCGCCATGATTGTACCCACAAAAATTCTGCCTATCGTGAACGTCACTCTCGTTCCCGTGAACGGTGCCACAATCCCGGCGAATGTTCAGGCGGATTTGCAAAACATTTATGGTGGCATTGGCGTTACCATTACCGTTGCCGTTGCCCCAAACTACACAAGCACCATCACCACACTCGAGTGCGGCACAAGTGGTTTTATGGCAAACTACACCGCGGAGCAAAAGACGTTTATAAACACCTATACTGCTTTGAAACCCGCCGAAGCCAACCAGTACTATGTGTTTTTGATGAACAACATCACGCCCAGCAGACCCATTCGTGGGTTTATGCCTTTGCACCGCCAAACGGGCTTTGTTTTCCCGAACCAAATTGCAATTTTAGACGCAAAGGAAGTGAACAAAGGAAGCGTCACCAACACCATTGCCCACGAAATTGGCCATGGCATTTTTGAACTGGAACATCCATGGGAAGATTAGCAATACGCAAAAAGCTCGCAACTCACTGGTTGGCAGATGGATACCGAAGGTGGCATTAAACTGCCCTATATGCATTGGCAAAAAATTAGCCACCCAAAGTTTGGGTTGTATGTATTTCAGAAGGATGAGAGTGGGGAGCAAATCTTGTCTGAATATAATTTTTTGATGCCAAACTATTTGCCATTTCGTTTGAAAGCAACCGATGGCAAGAAAGACACTGATAAATATCTTGTAAACCAAATCAACAACGGTGGTATTCCCAACGGAACTTTATATGGTTTTACGATTAACAATATAGATTATACATATGCAAATGGAAAGTATGCTGATGCAACAAACAAGCCATATGCAAATGAATATAAACTCGCAGAAAGGAACAACGAATTTAAACTCATTATTCAAGCAGCAACAAATAGCTGTTTGTATTATCTAGCGGCAAGAAAAGTAGTTAATTTATCAAGCCCAAGTTTAAATGTGCAAGGTTTGACGTCTCAAAATGTTTGTAACACAGGTGGAATTCCTATTATAAGTGCATCAAATACAGGCCAAGATAATGATGTTATACTTCTTGCAGATTGTAACGTCGTTAATTATTTTGATAAAATACATTTCTCGATTCAAACAGAGACTTATGGTCAGAGATTAGTTCGGCATCTGAACTTGAATATACAAACGAATGCTGCGCAAGTTAAATTTAATGATGCTTTAAATGCGATACCTACTGATAAATATGATTATATAAATGTGGGTGCAAAAGCAAATAATGATCCTATTTTCAAAGATTTAAGTTTGAAAGAACTTAACAACAAGTTAGCGTATTTAGAGGCAAGCTCGGGTGTTCAACTATATATAAAATTTGTTGAAACAAGTTGTAGCTTTAATGATGTTGAAGGAAAGGCATTTACTAAAAGAATATTTGACCAAAGTAATATCTCAAAAACAAAAGGCATATATGTTTTGATTGTCCGAAATAGAAAATCAAATGGTACGCTATATGATTGGAAAACCTATTTTGCATTTGGAACGGATATTGACAATGCGATTAAAATCGAAGCAACTGCCTCATTAACATTAGCTTTAACTGCTAACTTTAATGATTACGCAAAAAAAATCATCAAATTTTACAGAGAAGTTCCAAAAAAACAATTGCAGTATATCTATACAATTAGTAAAGTATCTCAAGCTGAATACGACAATGCTGTATTAACAAAAGATCCAATAACAAAAAATTTAAGATTTAAATTAAACGAAATATCGAATGCGAAAGGTAATGCATTACAGCCATTATATAAGATATATGATGAAACAACTGGTATGTCAGAAACACTTGCATTAGATGTCCAAAATGATCTAAAAGAAGAATATGTTGTTGAATTAAGTTTGGATGTTGCAAAAAAAATAGCCGTTCAAAAAGCACGTTGGCGAATAGGACAAAAAACACGAAAAATACAGACCGATGAGCTCGAATTTACTGATGCAACACCAAAATTATTGAAATGTCGGTTTTCCTTAAATCAAAATTGTACAGAATTTTATATTGAAACATCCGTATTAATAGTTAGTGTGGTTGCAATTCCTTTTGGCGAAGTCGCCATGGCAGTTGCAGATACTGGCACGATAATCTACTACGCATCAACGGGGCAAACAGACATGGCTATGATCATGTTGGGTGGATATGCATTAGGACCTATATTAGCAGGTACGATAAAAAGTTTTTCACAAGTTGGCGCAAAAGTAACAATTCTCGGACAAAAGCTATATCTTGCAACAAGATTTAGTAGGTTAGTTAACAAAACCAAATTAGCTGACGATGTAGTTCTTGAGTATGTTAATAGAAGTATTAGCACTTCAAACAAAGAATATCTAATAGTTGAAAGTACCTTTGGCAATGGGTTTATAAAAGCTGAACAGAACCAAATAGCTATTGGTTATGTGCAAGTTGTAAACAACAGCAATGAACTTATAATTCTTGAGTTGCAAAGTGGCAACCACGTTCTTTCTACTAAATATGCAAATGCTACAGCTGAAGAGTTAGAGGCTGCTTTTAAATCGTTGAGGCTTAATGGGGCGGGGAGTCTTTGGAAATCCTTTTTAGATGATGCATTCACACTACAAAAAAGAGCAGAAGTTATATCACAAAACTTGCCAGCACAATTCCCAAATCTCACCATTGATGAACTTACTGCAATTAAAGTTTACACTAGCGACCAAATGAGAAATGGAAGTAAAATCTATCAAACATTAAATACAGAATTAAGAGCGGGGAATTTGAGCGATTACAATAAGGGATTGAATGAACTTTTGAATAATGGATTGAACAAACTACCGCAACATAATAGCAATGTTTTTAGGGGTGTTCACGGACAAGAAGCAACTATTGCCAAAACTTGGAATGTTGGAGATGATATTCCATTCAAGGATTTTAAATCAAGTTCTATTAATCGGCAAACTGCTGCATATGAATTTAGCTACAATAAAGGAGAAAATGTAGTTTATGAAATTATAGGCGGAAAAGGGAGTAACGTATGTGGTATATCTTGTATTCCAAACGAAATGGAAGTTATGCTAAAATCAGGACAGAAATTTAGGGTAAAAGAAATTAAACCCAATTTCAATATTCCAGACCCTTTAGATCCTTTGTCAAACAATTCCTTTAGAGTAATAGTATTAGAAATTGTTAATTAAAAATATGATGGTTAATTCTATTGAAATATTAAGATTTATTACTGAGACTAAGGAAGCTTTTCAAAAAATGATTGAGTCTAATTTATCTGTTGAAGAAAAGCAGGGTTACCAATATCGGATTGATGCTTTTTCTGAAGTTGAAAATTGGATTAAATGGCGTCTTAAGTCATCAGATGAAAAGCAGATTGCAAGAATCCAAGAACTTGCAACAATGCGAAAAACTGATGCTTTACCAGCATTTATAAAGAATCAAGAAAAGATGATATGTATATATGAACTTTTAAAATCTACGAATATTTACATTGAAGCCTTGCATACTTCTATATTAGATGACTTAAAAATATTTTGTGAAAATTTAATGAATTTAATAGATTTTAAACCTCGAAACTTCAGTAAAAATTTTCCAAATATTGCAGAAATAGAACAAGTTTTCAAGCCTTATTTTGAAATAACCAAGCCAGCCAAAGGCAACGGAAATATGTTGGAGGAATGCTACGAAAAAATTGAAAACCTCTATAATGAGTTGATGAAACTAAATGAACCCGATAGCGCGGATATGTCAACGGTTCGATAGTGCGGAATTGCATTCATAAGTGTTCGAAACCTTAACTTGAATTTAAAATATTATCTACTTTGTAAGGATTGCCACCGCATTTTTCGACAATATCTTTAATAATCAAAAC